>CAZJWJ010000077.1:0-25658 GCA_964549495.1 uncultured Anaerolineales bacterium
CTTCGGCCTCTTCTGGATCCGCGGCTTCCCGTTCAGCCCTCGCCTCCGCGACCTGAGCGATGTGCGGTCTTGGCGACTCGGCCCGACAACCGAGCTCGGGCGCATGGAGGCGTTGGCGCCGCGAAGGATCCGTCCCGATCGAATCGAATCGCACTGGGAAGACCTTCTGCGCATCGCGGGCAGCCTCCAGCAAGGACGCGTGCGCGCATCCGACTTCATGCGCAGCCTGCAGGCAGGTGGTCGCGTCTCTCGGATCCGGCAGGCGATCGTCGAGCTCGGTCGCATCGTCAAGACCATCTACCTGCTGGGCTACCTGGCCGACGCCGACGAGCGGCGGCGCGTCTTGACCCAGCTCAAGCGCGACGAGAGCCGGCATGCCCTGGCTCGAACCATCTTCTTCGGCCGCCGTGGAGAGCTGCGCCAGGTCTACCGCCCTGGCCAGGAAGAACAGCTCGGTGCGCTCGGCCTCGTCGTAAACGCGGTGATCCACTGGAACGCGGTCTACACCGCCGACGTTCTCTCAGCCATGGCTCGCGCCGGCCGCCCCGCCGACCCTGTCGATGTCGCGCGGATCTCACCCTTGGTCCACGGCCACATCCAACTCCTGGGCCGATACCGATTCGATCTACCCACTCCGCAATCCCAGGGAGACCACAGGCCCATCGCATTACCTTCGGGTTGAATGGCTGAGCGGTACATTTCGAAGCCTTGCGCCGGAAACCCGACAATGGGCTAGCGGAAGTTGGTGGAATGGGCTCGCGAAGATCGACGCAATGGGCTAGCGGTTTTGGGTGAATGGGCTAGCGAGATGGATTGAAACCGCTAGCGGTTTCAACCGAAACCGCTATTGACTTTGATCGGAATCGCTTGCCCATTCGGGCGGAATGAGCGAGCGGAAGTTTGCGGAATGGGCGAGCGGAAACGAGCAGTAGGGCGGCTCGGAGGCTGCCCCCTCACCTCCAGAGGGCAGGAACGAAGACGTCCGCGTCCGGCTCCGGAACAGCATCCGTGGGTGTGGTCTCGCGTGCTGGTGTCGGCGAGAGGGAAGGAGCCGGGCTGACCGTAGCGGTTGGGGTGGACGATGGGCTCGGGCTCGGCGTCGAGCTGGGCGGGGAGATCGTCGCCGTCTCCGTCGGGGTCGAGGAGGGACTGGCAGTGTCCGTGGGCGTCGGGGTCGCGGTCGGTGTATCGGTTGCGGTCGGACTGGCCGTAGCACTCGGTATGGTGACGGCGCCAGGCCAGAATCCGCCCCGCAGTCGGAAACCACCTCCTGCAAGGTCTCCAGCATCCGGCTGGCCGATCGTGCCATGCAGCGAAAAGTCGCCCGCGCTCCGGCTGCCGCCGCCGTCGATGGTCCACCACGCGATCGCGTAGGGGCCGTCTTGCGCAGCGAGCCGCGGCGACCAGGCAACTCCACTCCCTGCTTGGTTGGGAACAAAGAGCACAGCGAGACGCGAAACGTCGTCTACCACGCATAAGAACACCCCGTGTCGCGGATCGATACGATTTCAACACGATCACCCATCGACCGGTCGGTGACGAAGTCGTCCGAATGCGAGATCACACTATGATTGAGATCCATGCCGCGTGATCGACCCGTCGCCCGCCTCGGCTCGCGATCAAGACATCATTGTGTCTGGATACTTGTGCGCCGAGCGCTTGGCAACTCGGAGGAATTGAACGATGAACGTACAGACCCAAGCCAGCCAAGCTGCCATGACGCCCTCCGCCGCTCTGAAGCGCCTCGAGGAAGGCAACGCGCGCTTCGTTGCCGGTCGCATGCAAGAACGAGATCTTCCCCAGCAGGTGCAGCTGACGGGGGCCGGCCAATTCCCCTTCGCCTTCGTGCTCGGCTGCGTGGACTCGCGCGTCCCCCCCGAGCTGGTCTTCGATCAGGGCATCGGCGACATCTTCAGCGCCCGGGTCGCGGGCAACTTCGTCAACGAGGATATCCTCGGAAGCATGGAGTTTGCCTGCAAGGTGGCCGGCGCCAAGCACATCCTCGTGCTCGGGCATTCCAACTGCGGCGCCGTGATGGGCGCTTGCGACGATGTGAAGCTGGGCAATCTGAGCGCGACCCTGAGCAAGATCCGGCCGGCCATCGAGGCGGTCACCGCACCAGCCGGCGGGCCGAGCTCGCAGGACGCCGACTTCGTTCAACAGGTGGCGGAGCACAATGTGGCGCTCACCATCCGTGCGATCACGCAGCGCAGCCCGGTCCTGGCCGAGATGCTCGATGCAGGTGAGATCGGCATCACCGGCGCCATGTACGATGTAGAGACGGGTGAGGTCACCTTCGATTAGGGCTCGAGTGCGCTGTGGCAATCCGGTTCGCACACGGCTCCATCTCGCTCGATTGGCTTATCGAGGGCTGGTCGGGACGGGCGAGTCCTTCCGCAGGCCTACGAGACGCCGACGCAGTCCGCCAGATGCTCGCCCGTCAAGGTCGATCGCTCCGCGACGAGATCGACCGGGGTTCCCTCGAAGACCACCCGCCCGCCATCCTGCCCCGCGCCCGGTCCGATGTCGATGATCCAGTCCGCATGCGCCATCACCGCCTGGTTGTGCTCGATGACGATCACCGACTTGCCGGAATCGACCAGCCGGTCCAGCAGGCCCAGCAGGTGCTCGACGTCGGCCAGGTGCAGGCCCGTCGTCGGCTCGTCCAACACGTAGATGCCGCCCTTGTCGGCCATGTGGACGGCCAGCTTCAGCCGCTGGCGCTCTCCGCCGGAGAGCGTGGGCAGCGGCTGGCCCAGGCTCAGATAGCCCAGGCCGACCGCGTCGAGGCGCTCGAGGATCTTGTGGGCCGCCGGCGTGCGGGCCTCGCCCTTGCCGAAGAATCCGACCGCCTCGCGCACCGACATGGCCAGGACCTGGCTGATGTCCTTGCCGCCCAGTTTGTGGTCCAGCACCGCGCTCTGGAAGCGTTTGCCCTCGCAGTCCTCGCAGGTGCTGGCCACCTCGGCCATGATGCCCAGGCTGGTGTAGATGACGCCGTTGCCCTTGCAGGTGGGGCAGGCGCCATCCGAGTTTGGACTGAAGAGGGAGGGACTGACGCCATTGGCCTTGGCGAATGCCTTGCGAATGGGGTCCAGTAGCTTGGTGTAGGTGGCCGGGTTGCTGCGGCGCGAGCCGCGGATGGGGTCCTGGTCGACCAGCACCACCCCGGCCTCCTTCGGCATCGAGCCGACCACCAGCGAGCTCTTGCCCGAACCGGCCACGCCCGTGACCACCACCAGCATGCCCAGCGGGATGTCGACATCCACCGCCTGCAGGTTGTTGGTCGATGCGCCGCGGATCTCCAGCCCGCCCTTGGCCTCGCGGGTCGTCTCCTTCAGCGCCACCCGGTCGTCCAGATGCCGGCCGGTGACGGTGCCACTGGCCCGCAGCCCCGCGATGTCGCCCTCGAAGCAGATCTGCCCGCCCGCCGCGCCGGCACCCGGCCCGATGTCGACGATGTGGTCGGCGATCTCGATCACCTCCGGCTCGTGTTCGACCACCAGCACCGTGTTGCCCTTGTCGCGCAGCCGCAGGAGCAGATCGTTCATGCGCCGCACGTCGTGCGGATGCAGGCCCGTGGTCGGCTCGTCGAATACGTAGGTCACGTCGGTCAACGAGGAGCCCAGGTGCCGGATCATCTTGGTCCGCTGCGCCTCGCCGCCCGAGAGCGTGCCCGAGGGCCGGTCCAGGCTCAGGTAGCCCAAGCCGATCTCGACGAAGGCGTCCAGGCTGTCCTGCAGCGCGGCCAAGAGCGGCGCCACCTGCGGCTCCTGAATGCCGCGCACCCAATCGGCCAGGTCGCTGATCTGCATCGCGCAGGCCTGGCCGATGTGGATGCCTAGGACCTTGCTCGATCGGGCCGCCGCGCTCAGGCGCGTGCCCTTGCAGTCGGGGCAGGTGATGAAGGTGACCGCCCGATCGACGAAGGCGCGGATGTGCGGCCGCATCGCATCGCGGTCCTTGGACAAGAAGGAGCCCTGGATGCGCGGGATCAGCCCCTGGTAGGTCATGTTCACGCCGGCCAGCTTGATCTTGGTCGGCTCCTTGTGCAGAAAGTCCTCTAGCTCCGTTTCCGTGAAGTCGCGGATCGGCTTGTCCGGATCGAAGAAGCCCGACTCGGTGAACATCCGAACCTCCCAGCCGCCGGCCTTGTAGCCAGGGATGGTAAAGGGCCCCTCGCCCAGCGACTTGCTCGCGTCGTAGAGCTCGCGCAGGTCCAGGTCCGTCACCTGCCCCATGCCCTCGCAGCGGGAGCACATGCCGCCGGTGACGGTGAAGCGCTTGGACTCGGTCTTCTTCCCACCCCGCTCGACGGTGATGGCGCCCGCGCCGTGCACAGTGGGCACGTTGAAGGAATAGGCCTTGGGCGAGCCGATGTGCGGCTGGCCGATGCGGCTGTAAAGCACGCGCAGCATCGCGTTGGCGTCCGTGGCCGTGCCCACCGTCGAGCGCGCGTTGGCGCCCATGCGCTCTTGGTCGACCAGGATGGCCGTCGTCAGCCCGTCCAGCAGGTTCACCTCGGGCCGGGCCGACTGGGGCATGAAGCCCTGCAAGAAGGCGCTGTAGGTCTCGTTGATCAGCCGCTGCGACTCGGCGGCGATGGTGCCGAAGACCAAGGAGCTCTTGCCCGAGCCCGAGACGCCGGTGAAGACCGTCAGCCGGCGCTTGGGGATGGTCAGGCTGACGTCCCTGAGGTTGTTGACCCGCGCGCCCTGCACGCGGATCTGGTCGTGGCGGTCGGCGGGATGCTGCTGGGAGTCGACAGGATCGCGGGACATGGGCCAATCTTAGCGCACCTGTTCTCGCATGAAGCGTGAGGTGCTAGGCACGACGGCCGCTGCGCTTGGCAGCCGGCGGCGGGCCGTACATGATTGAGCGCGATGGATAATCCTCGCAGGCGCAGCCCGATTCGCAGGGAACGACGGTCTCGGTCGATTGTCGGCTCGATCGCGGCATGCCTGGCCTTGTCGATCCTGCTAGCAGCCGGATCCCTCGATGCCGGACTGCGGGCCGCACCGTGGCCCGAATCCCGACCCGCCTTGGCTGCTCGAGATCCGTCAGCACGGCCATCTACCAACACCGCGCCTGGACCCGCCAGTTCTTGGACGTGGAATCGGTATCGGCCGCAGCAAGCCACCGCGACCGCCACCGCTTCGACGACCGCCACGCTCGGGCTGCCAACCCTCTCCGGCGAGTGGTCGATCACCCGCAGCTGGTACCGGCGCTGTCCGGGTTGCGGCAGCCCGGTCACGCTGACCACCCGCTGGGTCGTGCATCAAGCCGGCTCGGAGGTTCGGATGGAGCAGGGACCTCGGGGGACCCTGTTCCGCGACGGGGCCGGCGCCGCGCGGCTGGACCTGGAAGGCCTCGAGCAGGCCGGCCCCTCGACGCTGCGCTTCCACTACGCCAGCTTGGTCGTGGCCGAGGACGGCAGCGGCTTCGCGGGCGACTTCAACGGCTCCGAGCGCATCGCCAACCCCTGCGGCATCAGCCCGCCCGTGGTCACCTGCTTCAGCTCCAACGGGTGGGTTCGGGCGACGCGCATCGAGCGTGGCGGTCCCACTCGGACACCCGTCCCTTCGCCGACCCTTGCTTCGAGTCTGACGCCCACCCTGGCAACGCCCACGGTCACCGAGACGAGCCAGCCGACAGTCCCGCCAACCGCTTCGGCAAGCAGCACGCCCGGGCCGACCGTGGTACCCAGTGCGACGCAAGCGCCGAGTCAGACTCCCAGACCCCTGTCTCGACGCTGCTGCTATCTGCCGTGGGTCCACGACGGGTGATCACCAGGGTCCCATTCGGTTGAATGTGCGGCACCGTCAGGTCGCCTGCCCTCCCCGTGCCCCGGGGTCTTCATCGAGCCGGCGCAGAAACAGAAGCGTCATCCCGAGTCCGGCGATCGTGAAGACGATCATGACCGGCACGGCGTCCAACGGGGCTCCGGGATCGTGCAGGTGCCCGAAGACCTGATCGACCCCGATGCTTGCCGTCTCGATCGTGAGCATGATGACCATCATGCCCGCGATGACGCTGCCCCAGGGCCGGCCCCGAAGCAGCCATAGGCTGCCGACGACCATCAGCGGGAAGGTGAAGGCGAAGTCCAGCACCCAGACCGGATTCTGCGCCAGGCCCATCTCGACCAGCTCCGGCGGCATGGCATTGTCCAGGCTGGCCGGCAGGATCGATCTCAGCCAGAGCGCGGCGAAGAGCAAGGTGCACAGGAGGAGGTAGCCGGCGATGACGCGCCGCGGCAGTCCGCGGGAGGCGCGCCCGACACGATCGAGATCGAAGCTCCGCAGAAGGGCGAGCAGCGACCAGAAGGACAGGGCCAGCATCGCAGCGAAGAGCAGGAAGAGGGCGTTGAAGTGGGTCGCGAAGCAATACATCACGGCGTTGTAGGCCAGGTAGGCCAGTCCGCCCAGCCACAGGAGGCGCGCACGCAAGGCGCCGCCGGCGGCGCGCCACATCGAGACCAGCACCAAGGGCAGCGCGACCAGCAGGACGGTCAGCGCCGTCCCGCGCATGTTGCCGACGATGCTGGCCGTATCGCGTTCGAAGAGCTGCCAGTTCGTGAAGCTCAGGAGGCTGGCCGATCCAGCCACCACGACGAGTGCTAGGGACAGCCGGCGCGCGATCGAAAGGGATGCGGCCATCGCGGAATCGACCTCCTGACGTGGATCAGCCTTCGAAGATCCGTCCCAAGTTGCCCAAGGCCGAGCCCTCGCCGGGCCCCGCGCCGGCCGCGCCGGCTAGGATCCGGTCGGCCAGGCGCGCGAAGGGCATCGACTGGAGCCAGACCTTGCCGTGGCCGCTGAGGGTGGCCAGGAACAGCCCCTCGCCGCCGAAGGCCATGCTGCGCAGGTTGCCCGCTCGCTGGATGTCATACTGGATGCCCGAGTCGAAGGCCACCAGGCAGCCCGTGTCGACGCGCAGCGTTTCGCCTGCCAGCTGGCGCTCGACGATGGTCCCGCCGGCATGCAGGAAGGCCATGCCGTCACCGCGCAGGCGTTGCAGGATGAAGCCCTCGCCGCCGAAGAAGCCGGCGCCCAAACGCCGGTTGAAGGCGATCGAGATCTCGGTGCCCAGTGCGGCGGCCAGGAAGCTGTCCTTTTGGCAGGTGAGCTCGCCGCCGACGTCGTCCAAGTCGACGGCCACGATCTTGCCCGGGTAGGGCGCGGCAAAGGCCACGCGGCGCTTGGCCTGGCCCTGGTTGGTGAAGTGGGTCATGAAGAGCGACTCGCCGGTGAGCACGCGCTTGCCGGCCGAAGCCATCTTGCCCAGCAGGCCGCCGCCGGCCTTGGACCCGTCGCCCATGCGGGCTTCGAACTGGATGTCCGGCTCCAGGTACATCATGCTGCCGGCCTCGGCGATGACCGTCTCGCCCGGATCTAGCTCCACCTCGACGAACTGCAGATCGTCCCCGTAGAGCTGGTAGTCGACCTCGTGGCTGCGAGCCATCCTCACGCTCCCTTGCTTGCTTGCGGTTCGCTCGATGCTAGCAAGACGAAGCCGAGCCACGCAAACCACAGGATGCTACCCAGTCCGAATCCGAAGCCCAGTCCGCTCAGACCCGGGATGATCGTGATGGCCCCCAGGACGCCGATCAAGAGCCCCAGGTAGCTGAGCGCCCGCGGCAGCTGACCGCCGCGCAAGGCGGCCCAGCTGAGCAAGAGGACCCATAGCCCGCCGACGATCTCGTTTCCGCCCCCCAGCCCGTCCTGCACCGCGCTGATCGACTGCCAGACCACGCCGGCGCGCTCCGGATCGGTCTCCAGGATGTCCACCACCCGCTCCAGGCCGATGTTGAAGACCATGCCGCTGGCGATCACCAGCCCGGACCAGATCAGGCCGAAGCTGCTTGCGATGGCCACGAGCGGGTCGGACTCGCCATCGAGACGCCGGTGCAGGGCCAGGGTGAGCGGCACCAGCATCACGCCGAATAGGATGTAGATCACCTGATTCCAAAGGACCAGCAGGTCCTGGTGATCGGCCATGAAGCCGACCAGCTCGACCGGTTCGAGCTCGCCGCTGCCATAGGGCTCGAGCAGGGTCACGAAGAGGGCGATTCCGAAGAGGAAGCTTGCCGCCTCGATCCAGGCGGCGATGCCGCCCATTCGTTGAAGGTCCCGATGCATTCCGTCACCTCAGTGGTTGCGCGTGTGGGTGGGTCGCGTATGGTAGCCCGTAGCGCGGTGCGCGCAAGCAAGGAGCGCCGTCGCGCCGGCCTCGTGACCGTTGCGCCGCCCGGAACGCGACGAGGGGCGAGCCACCGCTCGCCCCTCGTCTTCGCGACTCGTGATCAGCCGAGCCGGTCGCCGCCACGGCGACCAAGCCGAATTCGAGCTACGGCAAGCTCGGCCGCGTGGCGCGGATGACCACGTTGTTGCTGATCAGCGGCATGTACAAGTCCGCCTTGCGCCAGCAGGTGGTGACCAGCATGTCGTCGGAGGCGTCGCGCGGGTCCTTGACCACGAAGCGGGCCGTCACGCAGCCCTCGAAGCCGGTGCGGGCGCGCATGCAGAGCTCGCGGCCGCCCTGCTGCCCGACGAACATCGTCGTGTCGTCGAACTCCTCGGCGAACCAGCGCAGCGAGTAGCGGCTGTGGTCCGGATCGCGGGCCTTGTCGGTCAGGTCGTAGCAGATCTGCGAGCCGACCGCCGAGGTGCGGCCCTTGAGCCTGGAGCGGATGATCTCCGGCGGCAGGTTGCCCTCCAGCTGGCTCTGCCAGGTCAGCGTGATGTCGGCCGTGGCGCGCGCGCCGCCGGTGTCCTGCACCTCCAGCTCGACCCGGCTGGAGCCGACGAAGCCGTCGAAGGGCACGAAGTCGAAGACCTGCGGGCCGATCTTGATCTCCTGCGAGTTGATGTCGTCCTTGTTGATGACGAACCACTCGAGCAGATGCGCCGCGTCCTCGTGGTCCGAGGCCACGCCGGTCAAGTCGACGTTGATGGTGGTGTTGATCGGCGCGATGTACTCGCGCTTGAGCTTGGTGAAGTCGATCACCGGCGGCGTGTTCAGCTCGTCGGTCCAGTAGAGCACCACGTTCTGGGCCACGTTGCAGCCGTCGCGGTCGCGGACCACCAGCTTCACCCGCACGCTGAAGGCCGTGATGATGCTCGGGCTGAGCAGGAAGGTGAGCTTGGTCGTGTTGCGCCCGGCCACCGTCACCAGGCGTTCGTGTTCCGGATCGACCTCTGCGTCCCACTGCAGCTGGTCCGGCCGGTCCTCGGTGTCCTCGGCGTAGGTCAAGAGGTCCATCTCGATGGCCTGGCCGTAGCCGGCCGGCGGCGGATCGGGAATGCGCTTGGGGATCCTCACGCAGTCGTTGACGCTGTTGACGATCACCCGGAAGCTGAGTTCGACGTTCACCAGGCCGTCCGACACGCCCAGGCGCACCGTCGTGTCACCAAACCAGTCGGCCTGCGGCGTCACGCTGATGATCGCATTCGGCATCAGGCTCACGCCGGCCTCCGGCGCGCCGGCATCGATCATCGTAAAGACGATGTCGTCGTCGCCGCAGTCGGCGTCGGTGACGTAGTTCTTGAGGTCCAGGATCGCCGTATCGTCCTCGTCCAGGACGATGTCCGGGATGGGCTGGATGGTCGGCGGCGTGTTGTAGTCGATGGTGTTCTGGAAGAGGCTGCCGACGGCCGTGCAGCCGTTCTTGCCCAGGGCCTTCCAGCCCTCCCACCATTCGGCCATCGTGTCCGGCTGGTGGGCCGCGAAGACGTCCCAGATGTCGGCAAACGAGGCATCGAACTTGTCGAAGTCCTCCTCGGTCTGGTCGTTCTCGTGCAGGTCCCAGAAGGCGCCGGTGATGCGGCCTGGCACCAAGTCGCCGTCCTCCCAGCCGGGCGTGCCGGCCTTGGCCAGGTCCATGTCGACCTCGAGCACGCTGGGCGTCTCGAAGCGCGGATCACCCGACACGCCCAAGGGCAGGAACATCGCCAGGCCGTGCACCAGCGCGCAGGCAGCGCCGGTCTCCGTCTTGGGGTTGCTGGGCGGATCGGCGATGCAGGGCTCCCAGGCCGCC
The DNA here is from genome assembly GCA_964549495.1 of uncultured Anaerolineales bacterium. Classification (GTDB taxonomy): domain Bacteria; phylum Chloroflexota; class Anaerolineae; order Epilineales; family Epilineaceae; genus JACKBJ01. The sequence goes on from CAZJWJ010000077.1 coordinate 10,037, forward strand.
GGCAGCTGGCCGTAGATGTTGTGCAAGAGCGCGTAGGCCGCGTACTGGATCACCAGCGACTGGTAACCGGCATCCTCGTCGCGGAAGTGCAGGCTCTTCTCGCCGATGTCGTAGCGCGGGCCGTCCTGGCTACCCGGCGACCAGTAGGCCGTCAAGGTGCCCGGGTCCTGCTCGGTGTTGTTCTGCATGTAGAACCAGGCCTCGGCCAGGTTCACGTAGGTCCAGAGGGCCTCCATGTTGGTCGTGTTCTGGACCACGCGAAGGGTCGGCATGCCGACGATGCCGTCGGGCACGTTCTGCTTGATGCCGTCGTCCGGGTCGATCTTGTAGCTCTCCCAGACGAAGTGCTGGTTGGTGCCCGTGCGGAACAGCTTGATGTTGTCGGATTCGGTGTAGAGCTTGAGGAAGACGTCCTGACCGCCGGCCGGCGCGCCGGTCGGCCCGTCGGTATCGCGGTTGTTCAGGGGCGGGCTGGTGAAGCGGCCGTTGGCGTCCGTCATGGTCGTGCCGAGCAGCTCGGCCGTGGTCGGGAAGCCCTCGTCCAGGTCCCAGATCTCGACCCGCAGGCCGGCGCCGGGATGGTTGCGATCGCCGAAGCGATCCTCGTAGACGATGGCGCCCCGGACCACGATCTGGCCCGCAGCCGGCGTGGCCTGGGCCGGCGCGACCGGCGAAGCGTCGTCGGCGGCGGTCGAAGCGGCATCATCGGCCGCCGACACCGGTTCCGCGGTGGGGCTGACCTGCGAGAGCGAGAGAAAGAGACCGGTCAGGATGGACAGGGACAGGGTGGCGATGACGAGCCACGCCTTGGGGCCAGACCGTCCAAGGGTCATGGTGGGGCACCTCCTCGATGGGTGGTGGCAGGCGCTCGAGGCGCCGGGTGGGGGGGAACGCTGCGATGACCATGGGCAGAGAGGTACTCGGGCTCCGACCTCCCGGCGCCGCCGCGGGATGCATGGCGGCGCTACTGCCTAGCAACGAATAGGTCGCCGATTCGTTACGCCTAGATCCAGCCAGCCGATCGGGCCAGGTAGCCCAGCAGGCCGCCGCCGAGGATCAGCCAGGCCGAGTTGACCCGGCCCAAACCCAGAAGTGCCGCGGCGGCGATGGCAGTGCCGACGGTCAAGGGATCGACCAATGCGTCACGACCGAGCTGCAACAGCACGGCCGCCATCAGGCCCAGCGCCGCGGCATTGACCGCGTCCAGCACCGCGCCGGCCATCTCCGATCGGCGCATGCGCTCGAGCAAGGGGCCGGTGGCGGCCACGAAGACGAAGGCCGGCAGGAAGATGCCCAGCGTGGCCAAGAGCGCGCCCGGACCGCCGGCCAGCAGGTAGCCCACGAAGGTGGCCGTGGTGAAGACCGGACCGGGCGTCAGCTGCCCGATGGCGATGGCGTCCAGGAGCTGCGCGTCGGTCAGCCAGCCCAGCTTCAGGACCAAATCGTCGCGCAGGAAGGCCAAGAGCACGTAGCCGCTGCCGTAGAGGAAGGCGCCGGCCTTGAGGAAGACCCAGAAGAGCTGCGGTAACGAGACGCCGGCCACCGCGGTCAGCGCGCCGCCGATGCCGGCCCAGCCGGCCAGCCCGCCATGCCAGAGCCGACCAACAATCTCCGGCAGCCCTCTCGAGCTTTCCTCCACCGCAGGCCTCAGAAGGTCGCCGGCGACCAGTCCTGCCGGCAAGGTCGATCTTGCTAGCGGAAGCCAAGCCGCCAGGAAGCCGGCCAGGGCAGCCAGCGCCAAGAGCAGCAGCTCGTCGACCCCGGTCAGGAAGAGTAGCAGGCAGCTTGCGGCGACCAGGCCGAGGAGCCAGCCCTTGACGGCCGTGCGCGCCAGCTTGACCAGGGCCTGGGCCACGATGGCGATCACCACCGGCTTGATGCCGTAGAGCAGCCAGTCGCCGGTGGGACGGTCCCCGAACTCGACATAAGCCCAGGCGAGGGCCAAGACGATCGCCGCGGCGGGCAAGATGAAGCAGACGCCGGCCGCGATCAGCCCGGCCCGGCCGGCGCGCACCCGCCCAACGTGGATGACCATCTCGGTCGAGTTGGGGCCGGGCACCAGGTTGGTGATGCCCAGGAGGTCCAGGAACTCCTGCTCGCTCAGCCACTTGCGGCGCAGCACCACCTCGTCGTGCAACATGGCGATATGCGCCGCCGGCCCGCCGAAGGCGGTGAAGCCCAGGCGCAGGGCCAGGCGCGCGACCTCGGCCACCCGGCCGGCCGGAACCTTGCTCACAGCTCGCAGGTCTCGCCTGTAGGCTCCGGCATCTCGCTCACAGCTCGGGCATCTCGAGCAGGCCGGCGCGCATCTCGGCCGCGCGCACCGTATTGTCCATCAGCATGGCGATGGTCATCGGGCCCACGCCGCCGGGCACGGGCGTGATGGCGCCGGCCACCTGGGAAGCCGAGTCGAAGTCGACATCGCCTACCAGGCGGCTGCCGCGCTCGGTCTCGGTGTCCTCGACGCGGTTGGTGCCCACGTCGATCACCGTCGCGCCGGGCTTGAGCATCTGGCCGGTGACCGTGCCGGCCCGCCCGATGGCCGAGACGACGATGTCGGCCCGGCGCAGGTGGGCGACCAGGTCCCGCGTTCGGCTGTGGCAGATGGTCACCGTGGCGTCAGCCTGCATCAAGAGCAGCGCCACCGGCATGCCGACGATGTTGGAGCGGCCCAAGACCACCGCTTCGGCGCCGGCGGTCTCGATGCCGGACTCGCGCAACAGGACCATCACGCCGGCCGGCGTGCAAGGCGCAAAGAGCGGCTCGCGGCCCTTCATCGCCAAGAGCCCCAAGTTATGCGGGTGGAAGCCATCGACGTCTTTGCCGATCCCGATGGCGCCCAGCACCTTGCGCTCGTCGATGTGACGGGGGAGCGGCAGCTGGACCAGGATGCCGTCCACCTCCGGGTCCGCGTCCAGGGCGCCCACCCGGTGGAGCAGCTCGGCCTGGCCGATGTCCGCCGGCAGCTCGATGTGCTCGGAGCGGATACCCAGCTCCTGGCAGCGCCGGCGCTTCATGCGCACGTAGGTGGCCGATGCCGGATCCTCGCCGACCAGCACCGTGGCCAGGGTCGGCGGCCTGTGCCCGGCTTCGACCATGTGCTCGACCCGCTGGGCGGCCGCCCGTCGCACCCGCTCGCCGATGGCCCGTCCGTCGATGATCTTCGCGCTCACGCGATCGTCCTCCTGATGTTCGGGCGCCGCTCGGACCTCGTGGTCCCGAGCCGGCGCGCCGGCCTCGCTGTCGTCTGCCCGGCGGCAGCGGTCGGGGATTGTGACCCGAGCCGCCGCCGATGCCAAGCCCGGCTTGACCGGAGCCAGCCGGGCGACGACACTCAACCCGGCCCCCGCGGCGAGGGCCCGGCACGGACGAGGTCCGGTGCCGGCCGAGACCGCCACAGCCACATTCATCCGCTGCAAGGCATCCAGGAGGACGTCCGTGAGATCCAGCATCCAGCCGCCCGTCGAGCGCGAGGTCGAGCGCAACCTCGCCGGCATCGCCGCCCGCCCGCTGGCAGCGGGCGCCGGCCAGCCTCCGCGTCCCATCGGGGATGGCCCGAGCGCCATCCGATCGACGCCCGGCCGATCGCGCTGGCGATGCTGGCTGGTTCTGGTCCTCGGGCTCGTGTTGGCGCAGGTCTCCGACGGGCCGGTCTCGGCCCAGAGCGGGGATGCCGAACTGCGCTTCGAGCCGGCCGAGCTGCAGCTGGACTGCATGGGCTCCGAGCGCCTTCGCCTGCGCCTGCTGGCGCCGGGGGCCGGCGCCGAGGCCGCCAGCATCCGCCTGTTCTACGATCCGCGTCTCGTCGAGCTGGACCGCGTGTTGGCACCCTCGGGTCGCTTCCAGATGCAGGTCGAGTCCGGAGAGCCGGCGGACCTCTCGGCCCTGGCCACCGCCGAAGCCGAGGGCGCCGAGGTGACCGTCGCCCCCAGCGAGCTGCGCGTCCAGCTCGACGCCCGCCGGCCCGGCAGCCCCTGGCCCGAGAGCCTGCTCGTCTTGCGCCTGCGCGCCGGCGTCTCCGGGCCCGGCAGCATCATGGCCAGCGCCCGGCTCGAGCGCAGCGACGGCAGCGTGGAGTTGGTCGAGGGCATCGTGCCCATCGAGGTCGACTGCCCGGGCATGACGCCGGTCCCGCCGCTGGACGGACCGGAGGCCGAGATGGATGCGGTCGATGAGGAGAACGACGAAGCGGGGGATGAGGAGAAGGACGAAGCGGTCGAAGTCGAGTCCGGCGACGGGAATGCCGAGATCGACGCGGATGCCGCGGACGACTCGATCTCGGGCGATGGCGTCGATGAGGAATCAGCCAGCTCGACCGCGGATGAAGGATACGCCGACTCGGACGAAGCGCCGGCCCAGCGGATCATCGTACGCGGCTCCGGCGAGGATGGAGAAGGCTCCCCCTCGAGCCTACCGGTTGCCGGCCCGAGCCGGGCGCCCATCCGCATGCAGAGCGGCTGCTGGCTCCGGCTCGGCTGGGGCGATTCGCTCTTGGAGCTGAGCGCGGGCCGCGGCCTGGATGCGCTCTTGCGGCTCAACGGCCTGCCCGCGCCCGGTCTGGCCCGGCCCGGCATGCTGCTGCGCCTGCCGGATTGCGGTCGCCGAGGCTAGCCTCGTGGCCCATCTGGTCCATGTTGGGTGGCGGAAGGCCTCGACTTCGCCGAGCCGTTGGAAGATCGCGAGAGCTCGGATGATCGCGAGATGCCCGAGGAAGCCGTGACGAAATCGGAGCCCGAGACGGCAGCTGGGGCGCCCGGGGACGGGGACCTGGCCGCGGCCGTCCACCGGATCCGGGCCGGCATCGCCGGGCTGCGCGAGGATTGGGCCGAGCGCTACGGCGAGGTGGTCTGCGAGGTCGATGTGCAGGCCGCAGGGCCGGTCGATTCGGACGGCATTCGGCTCACCGGACGGGTGCTGGTGCCCTCGCAGCGCCGGGCCCTCGGCGAGTTGGCCGAGGGCTTGGCCGGCGGCCAGCCGGTCGAGAACCGGATCGAGACGCTGGGCGAGCTGGACACCTGTCTGGCCTGGGCGGGCCCGGCCGGCCAGTGCGTGGACGTGCATGCCCGGCCCGAGGGGGATCTGGCCAGTCAGGTCCTGCCCGATGACCCGCCGCTGCGCGTCCTCCTGCGCCGCGGGGCCTGGTCCGCCGTCGAGCTGGCCGACGGCACGCTCGGCTGGGCGCGCCAGTCGGCGCTGGTCGACCTGGACCCGGCCTCGCAGCCGGAATCGGCCCAAGCCTGGCGCGCCGACTGGCGCGGCGGCTGGCGCGAGCCGGAGGCCGGCGCCTGGCGGGTCGCTCTGGCGCCTTGGCTCGGAAGCCCCTACCGCTGGGGCGGCAGCTCGCCGGAGGGCATCGACTGCAGCGCGCTGACGCAGCGGGTCTATCGGCAGGTGGCCGGCATCGGCCTGCCCAAGCATTCGCGCGATCAGGTGCGAGCCGGCCGGCGGGTGACGCGCCAGGACCTGCGGCCGGGCGACCTGGTCTACCTGACGCATCGCCGGCGGCGGGTTCCGCATGTGGGCATCGTGCTCGACGGAGACCATCTGCCCATCGCCAACGCCAGCTTCGATGCCGACGCGGTGCAGATCGAGCCCTTGGACGCGATGCTCGAGCGCTACCTCTTCCGCGGCGCGCGGCGCTTCGATCGCTATCCCGGAGACGGCCGGCCCGATGCGCCGCCCCGGCGCCGGCAGCGCCCGGCTCGCGTGCCGGTGGTCGGCGGCAGGCGGACCGACCCGAGCCGCATCCCCGCGTCGCGGCGCGCGGCCTGGGACGCGCTCTTGGCCTGGCGCGACCGCTCGGTCCACGTCCTCGGCCTGGCCGGCACCGAGGGGGCCGCCATCCTGCGCTTTCTGGCCTCACTCGGCTTCTCGGAGCTGACGGCGCACGATCTGCAGCCGCCCGATCGGATCGAGGCGGCCTTCCTGGAGTCGCACGTCGGCCTGCCGCGGGCCGCGCGCAAGGCCTTGTGGCAGGAGATCGAGGCTCTGCCGATGGAGCGCCGGCTGGGCGACGACTATCTGGCCGGCGTGGAGGAGGCCGACCTGATCTTCGCGCCGCAAGCCTGGTACCTCTACCCGGCCAACCTGCCGCTGCTGGCCGAGCTCGAGGCGGCCGGCAAGCCCTTCAAGGGCCTGATGGACCTCTACTTCGACTTGGCGCCGGCCGGCATCCTGGCCGTCACCGGCTCCAACGGCAAGTCGACCACCAGCCGGCTGATCGAGACCATCTTGCGCCAGGGTGATCGGGGCATCTACTACGCCGGCAACGAGCGCCGCAGCGTGCAGGTGCTGGACCGGATGGCCGGCATGCAGCCGGAGGACTGGCTGGTGCTGGAGGTCAGCAACCGCCACCTGAAGGCCATCCGGCCGCGGCCCCGGATCGCGGTGGTCACCAACGTGCTGCCCAACCACCTCGAGGAGCACGGGGGCCGCTTCGAGGACTACGTCGCGGTCAAGGAGCGGCTGGTCGCCCAGCAGGCGGGCGATGACCTGGCGGTGCTCAACCTCGACAACCCCGCCACCGCCGAGATGGCCGGGCGGGCGCCGGGCCGGGTCTATCCCTTTCGGCTGGCGGGCGAGTTGGCGCGCGGCGCCTGGATCGACGAGGCGGGGCATCTGAGGCTGCGGCGCGATCCCGGCGGGCCGGCCCTGGACGCCGGACCCATCGACGCGGCGCGGATCATCGGCCGGCACAATCGGGAGAACATCCTGGCGGCGGCCATGGCCAGTCACCTGGCGGGCGCGACGATCGAGGAGATCGCGCGCGGCATCCGCGTCTTCCGAGGGCTCAGACATCGCATCCAGCACGTCTGGACCGCCGAGGGCGTGCGCTACTACGACGACCTCAACTCGACCACGCCGCAGGCGACGATCGCGGCCTTGGAGGCACTGCCGGCCGGCACGATCTGGATCGCCGGCGGGGAGGACAAGGGTCTGGACTTCGAGCCTCTGGCGCGCCTGGCCGGCCGGCGCTGCCGGCGCACCATCCTCTTGCCGGGCTCGGGCAGCGATCGGCTGGCCGAAGCCTTGGGTCGAGCGGCGCCCGATTTGGAGCTCCATCGGCTGGCGGACTTTCGGCAGGCGGTCGAGCTCGGTGTATCCTTGGCACGCCCCGGTGAGGCGGTGCTCTTGTCGCCGGCTTGCCCTTACTTCTTCCGCATGCACTATCGCCAGGAAGGCGGGCGCGAGCGGGGTTTCAAGGCCCTGCTGCGCGAGATCACGCTGGATCCCGAGGCGCGCAGAGCGGGATCGGCCTCGGCGGACCCGGGATCTCGGCCCGCCAGCGGGCCACACGATGAAGAGAGCGAAGATCGATGAGCGACGACGCGGTCAATCAGCGCCCCAAGGGGGCGAGCGAGGAGCCCTGCCCGGCTTGCGGCAGCGGCATGGAGCTGCCCGAGGACATGGTCCTGGGCGAGGTGCTGTGGTGCGAGAACTGCGGTGCCGAGCTCGAGGTGATCTCCACCGAGCCCCTCCGACTGGAGCTCTTCGAGGAAGAAGAGAAGTAGGCCGCGTGCGCCCGTCGCGCTACGACGTCTGGCGCTATGCCGAGCAGTACCAGCCGCGGGTCGAGCCTTCGCGGTGGCTCAGCCTTGGGGAGGGATGGACTCCCCTGGTAGAGCTGCCCGATCTGGCAGCGCGCCTCGGCTTGGAGCGGCTGCTCCTCAAGCGCGAAGACCTGAGCCCCACCGGCTCGCACAAGGCCCGCGGCCTGGCCTTCCAGGTCTCGGCCCTGCGCGCCGCGCGGCCCGACCTGCGCTGGCTGGTGATCTCCAGCTCCGGCAACGCTGCCATCGCGGCGGCGGCCTACGGCCGACTGGCCGGACTGCGGGTGGCGGCCTTCGTCTCGCCGCGCACGCCCGAGGGCAAGCTGGCCCGCCTGCTTCGCGCCGGCGCCACGGTGCTGACCAGCCCGACCGCGCTGAGCGATGCGGTGGCCCTGGCCAGCGCGCGCGACCTACCTAATCTGCGGCCCTCGACCGACCCTTTGGCTGTCGAGGGCTTCCAGTCCATCGGCTGGGAGCTGGCCGAGACCGCGCCGGAGGTGGACGGGCTCTTCACCTTCGCCTCCAGCGCGACCTCGCTGGTGGCCATCGGGCGCGCGCTGGAGCGGTCGGAGGCGGTGACCGGCCGGCGCTGGCGGGCCGCACTGCAGGTCGTCCAGGGCGCCGGGGCCTGCCCGGTGGCCGGCGAGTACGATGTCCGGCCCCGGCAGGAAGGCCGGAGCCGCGTGGGCGACCTGGGCGCGCGCAAGACGCGGCGGGTGGGGGAGGCCAAGCGCCTCGTCCAACGCTCGGGCGGGAGCGGCTGGGTGATCCACGACGAGGAGGCCGATGCGGCCACCGAGCTCTTGGCCGATTGTGGCATCGAGACCTCGCTCGAGGGCGCCGCGGCGCTGGCGGCCGCCGGGCGCGCGGCGCGCGAGACCGGCTTGCGCCGCGCCATCGTCCTCTTGACCGGCCAGCGACCCGCCCGGCAGGCCGACTTCGAGATCGAGGGGCGAGCCGGGATCCATCGGGTCTCGGGCGCCGAGGAGGCCGGGGCGGTGCTCGACGCCTTGGAGGAGCGGCCGGCCGGGGAGCTCGAGGTCTGATGGGCCGCCCCGTCGCCGTCGCCGGGCTCGAGGACCTCGCCGGCTGGGCCGAGTCCTGTCCGGATCTGAGCGGTCCGATCTTCGCCGGCCCGGAACCGGAGTACGGCATCGGTCTGGAGACCCGGCTGCCGGATTACGCGCTGGTCAGCCTCGACGAGAGCCCCGCCTGCCAGGTCCTCCGCGACCGCGGAGTTGCCGTTTGCAGCTTGCGGGGAGCCCGCGGAGCACAGGGCGAGGGGAAGCCGTCGGTCGCGGACGATCGCGGTCCGGACGATCACGGTCCACACGAGCGAGGTGAGGCCGACCGAGGTCCGGACGACCAAGCCGACCTCGCCGAAGGATCCCGTGTGCCATCGGAGGATGCCGACGAGACCATGGGGCGCTCGACCCTGGCCCTGCTCGAGCAGCCGGAGATCACCGACTGGATCGACGCGCGCGCGGGCGGAGGACCGACCTCCATTTTGGTCTTCAAGTCCTCGCATCGATTGGAGCTGCACTGTCGCGAGCGGGGATGGCGGCTGCTGGCCGCGCCGGCAGGCGTCGCGCGGCGTTGGGAGAACAAGGTGGCCTTTCGGGGCATCGCCGAATCGCTGGGCCTGCCCTTGCCGGCCGGCCGAGTCTTCACGCCCGGGCCGGATGCTTACGAGGTCCTGCGATCGGACCTGGGCGATGACTTCGTGGTCCAGGCGCCGCACGGATTTTCCGGCGCGCGCACCTGGCGGGTCGAGGATGCCGAAGATCTCGCGCGCATCTGCCGGGGGCTGCGGGCGCGCCGGCTGCGGGCCAGCGCCTTCGTCGCGGGCCGGCCCCTCACCCTCAGCGCCTGCGTCACCGCGCGCGGCATCGCCGTCAGCGCCCCCTTCTGCCAGCTGACCGGACATCCCTCGCTCACGCGCTACCCCTTGGGATCCTGCGGCAACGACTGGAGCTTGGCCGGCAGCCTGGACATCGACCCCGGTCCCTTCGTCGAGATTGCCGAGCGGGTCGGCGAGGCACTGGCCGCGGACGGCTTTCGCGGTCTCTTCGGGCTGGACTTCGTGGAGGGACTGACCGGCCGACCGCTACTCATCGAGGTCAACCCGCGCTTGGTCGCATCGGTGGCCCTGCACGCACAGTTGGAGATGGCCGCCGGCCGCGTGCCGCTCCTGGCTCGGCACGTGATGGCGCTGGTCGACCCGCAGGCCGACCGGCTGCCGCTGGACGCGCACCTGGCGCCACTGGTTGGCGGTCAGGTGATCCTGCATCGCCTCGAGGAGGGGGCTGCCCGGGCGAGCGCTGCGCCGGCGACGGGCGCCTATGCGATCGAAGCGGGCGAGGCGCCGAGATTCCTCCGGCCGGCCCTGCGGGTTGACGAACTCTCCGACGGCGAGGCCTTGTTCTTGGCGCCGGACCCAGAGCGCACGGTTGAGCCCGGCCAAGCCTGGGGTCGAATCCAATGGCGAAGCGGTGTCGAAGACCGTCAGGGCACTTTGGTCGAGTCGATCTCGGCTGCCGTGCAGGGCTTTGATCGTATCGCGGGCTGGGAAGCATGCTAGGATTTCGTGTAGTCATTCCAGCTATATCACTGTGGCTTCATCACATTCCCACAAGACCAAGCGCACGGTTTCAGGTACCAGCGCTTGACATAACGCCGGTCGTGCCTGGTCGGTGCTCACTGCAGGCAGGGCAGTGAACAACGATCGGCTTCCGCCCGACGCGGACCTCTCGAGACTTCGCCGGCAACTCGTAGACGTCGGCGCGCGGCTCTACGCCAGTGGGCTGGTGATCGCCAGCGATGGCAACCTCTCGCTTCGAGTGGGGGAGGACCACTTCCTGGTGACGCCCAGCGGCTTGGCCAAGGGCGATCTTCGAACCGAGCAGCTGCTGTTGGTCGACGGTCAGGGTCGCATGCTCGATCCGGAAGGGACCCACCGCCTCGGCCTGCGGGCCACCAGCGAGCTGGCGATGCATCTGGAGGCCTACCGCCAGCGCCCGGACGTAGGGGCCGTCATCCACGCCCACCCGCCCAAGCTCATCGCCATGAGCTTCATCCCCGGCGGGCTGGATGCCGGAATCCTCCCCGAAGCGCTGCTCCACCTGGGCTTGCCGCCCGTCCTGCCCTATGCCCTGCCCGCGTCGGACGAAGGCGCCCGGACGATCCGAGAGGCGATCGGCCAGCACGATGCCCTGGTGCTCTCGCGTCACGGCAGCTTGACGGTGGGCTCGGACCTCTGGCAGGCTTTTCGGCGCACCGAGGTCTTGGAACAGTGGGCACAGATCTGTTGGTCGCTGCAGGCGGCGGGCCAGACAGACCTGTCGACCTTGCGCCTGAGCGCCGCGCGCGCCGGCCAGCTGCTCGCCGCCCGGCGTGCCCTCGGATGGGCACGTGCCGGCGAGGAGGCTGAGTTCCGGCGCTTCTTCGGGCCGAGTTCGGAACATCCCTGATAGCGACTCGGCCGCGCTAGCAGAACGGTTTCAGGCAAGCGCGGCCAGCACGTGGATGGCTCGCTCGGAAGCTCGACGCCCGGCTTCAGTCCTCCAAGTCGACCCAGTCGTCGACCGCGATGTCCTGGTCGTCCAATCGCACCCGATCACCGCGGCGCAGCTTGCGCCGCCTGCGAAGCTCCAATTCGCCATTGACCTGCACCAAGCCCTCGTCGATCAGATGCTTGGCCTCGCCACCCGAGTAGGCCAGCCCGGCCAGCTTGAGCAGCTTGAAGAGTTCGATATAGGCCTGCGGTGTGCTGGGATCCGGCACGATCTTGTTCCTCGCAGTCAGGGTGCTTCGCGCGGCCGACCCGTCCGGCCGACCGGTCGGGCTCACCGGGAGCGGGTAGTTGCTTGTCGAGCCCTTACCAGGCCACCGCTTCGCGCGAGATGGGCAGGGTCATGCAGCGGCAGCCGCCGCCGCCGCGGTTCAGCTCCTCGCCGGGCATGGCGATGGCCATGCGCGGGCTCTGGTCGATGGACACGCGGCCGGCGGCCAGCGCTTCGGCCGGCTGGACGTCGAATCCGCGCGCGGCCAAGGCCTCCAGCGTGGCGCGGTTGCGCTCGTAGCCGATGATCTTGCCCGGTGCGATGGCGAAGAAGTTGGCGCCCGATGCCCACTGCTCGCGGTCCTGGCGAAAGGGATCCTCACCACCGCAGGGGATCGGCTCCAGCGGCAGGCCCAAGTCCGACAGGGCCTCCAGCAGGCCTGACCGCTCTTCTATGCGCGCTACCGCAGCGTCCCGAATGCTCATCTGGATCACCCGGCAGCGCCGGTGACCGGTTACCAGCGGCGGGTAGACCACGCAGAGATCGCGATCGACCATGGTGAAGATCATGTCCAGGTGGATGGTCGCCCGAGCCTGCGGGAGCTCGACCACCAGCACCTCGCGCACCCGACCGACCCGCGCCATCGCCTCGATCAAGCGATCGATGCCCTCGGGGCTGGTGCGCTCACTGAGCCCGATCGCCAGCAGGTCGTCTCGGAGGACCAAGACATCGCCGCCCTCGATGGTCACGCCGGGCCCGTCGCGCCGGGTGCCGTCCAGGTAGAAGCCGGCGCCGACCAGATCCGGGTGGTGCAGCATGACGGCCCGCATCAAGATCGCCTCGCTCTGGCGGACCGCGGTGGCCATCGAGCCGACGATGACCCGGTCGTGGACGCACATGGTGGCATCGCGCATGAAGAAGGTGTTGGGCAAGGGCGGCAGCGCGTAGCGCGCGCTGGTCAGGTAGCGCCGCAGGGTGTCCTTGCGCATGGGCGTGCCCTGCACCAGCTGCTCGGCCAGTTGCCGCCGGGGCAGCTCGACCAGCTCGCCCAAGAGCTCCGGACAGCCGTGCAGCTCGCAAAGCCGCGAGACCAGGCTCCTGCGCAGCGTGCGATCGGCGAGGGTGTCGGCCAAGAGGTCGAGCAGATCGTAGACGCGCGCCACCCGGCGCAGCACGCCGGTGAGCACCCGATGCTCGGCCCTCGCCGGCTCCAGGAAGAGCAGGTCGTCGTAAAGCGACTGGGCCGCGGTGGCCGGCGTCATGTTCTCGATCTCCTGCCCCGGCTCGTGCACCAGAACCGAACGCAGGCGGCCGATCTCCGAGTCGATGCGTATCCGCGTGCTGCTCATCCGGCACGACCCTCCTGGGTTGCGCGTCGCGTCTCGTCAGCCCCATCTGCCTGGCAGGTCGCGCTCGACCTGCCAGGTACATCCAGCCTCAGATCAGCACGCGCACGCCTTCCAGTTGGGCCAGGAGCGACTTGCGATTCAAGGCTTCACCTGCCGTCTCGACATAGAGTTCGAGGTGATAGGCGACGTAGGTGCCGCGCCGGCTCGGACGCTGCTGCATCCGGTAGGGCGCCTCGGCCTGGCTGACCTCGACCAACTGGACCAAGGATGCACGGAAGCCATCGTCGGATTCCGCGATGACCACGACCTTGTAGAAGCCGGGAAAGTCGTGCGCCTCTTCCATGGCTTCGATCATTCGCCGGCGTTCGGCGCGTTCGGCTTCGGCCAGCTCCGGCAGCTGGGCACGGCGGCCGTTGCTTCCGGTCGTCTCCGGCTCGGTTGGTTCCGCCATTTCGGCTCCCTTCTCCCGCGGGCGGCGTGGCGCCGATCGCCGGGGCTGATCGCGATCGCGACGAAAATGCTAGGAGCCCGCCGGGGCCTGGTCAACCGCGAGGGGGCGGGCCGCGGCGCGGCGCGGCCGCGTCTGCAGCCGCGCCCTAGGTCTTGACCCAGACCGGGCGCCGGCCCCATAATCGCGGCCCGATCATCATGAACAGACCCTCCAGCAGCCGCCGTCGAAGCGGGCGCGCGCCGGCATCGCGCCTGGGCAGCTTCATTCAGCGGCGCGGTACCAATCAGCTGCTCATCCTGGGCTTTCTGGCCATCATCGCCTGCGGCAGCCTGCTGTTGCGCCTGCCGGTCTCCAGCGCGCACGACGGGTCCCTCAGCTGGTCGGAGGCCCTGTTCACCAGCACCTCGGCCGTCACCGTCACCGGCCTGACCGTGGTCAGCACCGGGCTCGACCTCAGCCTCTTCGGCCAGTGGGTGGTCCTGATCCTGATGCAGATCGGCGGCGTCGGCTTCGTGGCCTTCAGCGTGCTGGCCTTTAGCCTGATCGGTCGGCGGGTGACCATGCACGAGCGCTTCCTGGCTCAGCAGACCCTGGGCCGGCATGAGATGAGTGGCACGCTGGGCCTCACGCGCTACGTCTTGATCGTGACCGTCGGGTTCGAGCTCGTCGGGGCGCTGCTGCTCTTCATGCGCTGGCAGGGCGAGCTGCCGGCGGGCCGCGCGCTATACCTGGCCCTCTTCCACTCGATCAGCGCCTACTGCAATGCCGGCTTCGACCTCTTCGCCACCAGCCAGCAAGGCCCTTACTTCGGCTTTGGCAGCGACCCCTACACGCTGGGGGTCTCGGCCGTCTTGGTCATCGTCGGCGGCCTCGGGATCACGGTGATCTACGATCTCTGGAATTCGCGGCAGCGCCGCCATCCCAGCCTGCACACCCGCCTGACCCTGCTGATGGCCATCCTCCTGACGACCGTCGGCGTGATGATCGTCAACCTCGATCCCAACCTGCCGGCGGCCATCGGCGGTCAGGTGGGCCATGTGGAACGCTATGCAGCCGGCGCCTTCACCGCCATCTCGGCGCGCACCGCCGGCCTGACCGTTCTCGATCTGGCAGTGCTCGAGCCGGGCACGCAGCTGGTCTTGATGCTGTGGATGTTCATCGGCGCCGGTCCGGCCAGCATGGCCGGCGGCGTGAGCACCAGCACCGTCGCCGTCATCCTGGTGGTGGTCCTGGCCACCACCCGCGGCGACGATGCCGCCGTGGTCTACGGCCGCACCATCCCCCACGAGACCCTGACCAAGGCGGTTGCGGTGATGACCGTCAGCAGCATCCTGGTGACGGTCGTCACGCTGATCCTGCTGGCCCATCATTCGGGGGACATCTTTCCGGTCGCCTTCGAGGTGGTCAGCGCCTTTTCCAACACGGGCTACAGCTTGGGGCTGACCGGCCAGCTCGACGGCCTCGGCCGGCTGCTGATCGCCCTGACCATGTTCTGGGGCCGGCTGGGCCCCTTGACGGTGGTCGTCGCCTTGGCCGAGCGCGCCCAACCCAGCTTGGTCCGATACCCGGAAGAACCCATCATCCTGGGCTAGGTAGCGCTCGCGCCCGGCCCGGGCCGACCCATAGGGGGATCCCCCGATGTCCCAAGAGCCGCTCAACGCCCGACCGGCCGGCAAACGATCCGCCGCCAACCGCCTCTTGCGCCCCGAGCAGCTGGCGCGGCGCGCCGGGCGCGAGGAGTTCATCATCATCGGCCTGGGTCGCTTCGGCACCAGCGTGGCCACGAGCCTGGTGCACGACTTCGGCTACGACGTGTTGGCGGTCGATGCCGACAAGGATCGCGTCCAGCACATGAGCCTCGAGTTGCCCAGCGTGATCCAGCTGGACGCCACCAATGCCGATGCGCTGCGCCAAGCCGGCGTGGAGACCTTCGACACCGGGCTGGTCTGCATCGGCACCAACTTCGAGGCCAACGTCCTGGCCACGGTCCTGCTCCTTCGCTTCGGGATCCAGCGCGTCATCGCCAAGGCGCGCACGGCCACCCAGAAGGAGATCCTCGAGCGCATCGGCGCCCACGAGGTCATCCTTCCCGAGCACGAGGCCGGCTTGCGCCTGGCGCGGCGCCTGGCCCACAGCCACGTCATCGACTTCTTGGAGGTGGCACCGGACGTCGACATCGTCGAAGCCTTGGCCCCGCCGGGGATGTGGGGCCGCACGCTGCAGCAATGCCGCTTCCGCCAGAAGTACGGCCTGACCGTCATCGCCATCCGGCACGGCGAGGACACCATCGTCACGCCCATGCCGGACTACATCGTCCGCGAGGGCGACCTCCTGATCCTGGTCGGCAACATGGCCGACGCGGAGCGCCTGGCCTGAGCGTCCGAGTGGGCTGCCTGCAACCCGCTGCCCACCGGCTCGTAGACCCCCCTTGTGAACGCCGAACAACTACGAACGACAGCGAACACTGACAGGAGCGATGGAACATGGCAA
>CAZJWJ010000078.1:0-25620 GCA_964549495.1 uncultured Anaerolineales bacterium
ACCGGCGGCCGCGCGGCGTCCGGCGCCGGCATCTACAACGAGGGATCGGTCTTCGTCAACGACTGCGTCATCGAGGACAATCGAACCACCGACGAGAACACCGGCTATGGTGGCGGTGTCTTCAACTACGGCGGGACGATGACCCTCACCGACGTGATCGTCCAGGACAACCATGCCGAGCTCGGAGCCGGCCTGCTCAACAGCTACGGCGGCATGAACATCGCCCGCGGCGCCATCCGCAACAACGTGGCGCGCCAATTCGGAGGCGGGATCTTCAACGGGCTGACGGCTCGCCTCGGCGTGGACACGGTCGACCTGGCCGACAACCGCGTCGAGGGCGGACCTACGCCGCGAGGTGGTGCCATCTTCAACACCGGTTTCGCCAACATCGGCCGCAGCGCGCTCAGCGGCAACGAATCGCGCGAGAGCGGCGGCGCGATCTACCAATACGCCGATACGACCATCCTCTCCAACAGCACGATGAGCGCCAACGTGGCCGACTTCGGCGGCAGCGGCATGTACATCGCCGCCGGCTCGGGCCTGATGACCAACGTCACCGTGGCCGACAACTCGGGCGGCTTCGGTGCGGTCTTCAGCAACGACGTCATCGAGATTCGCAATTCCCTGATCGGCAACAATTCGCCATCCAGCTGCTTCGGCAGCGTGACCTCCGCGGGTCACAATCTCGATTCGGGCAATACCTGCAGTTTCGATCAGGAAGGCGACCTGATCAACACCAATCCGCGCACCCTCCCCGTCGGCGACCACGGCGGTCCTACCCATACCATCGCGCTGACGTCGGACAGTCCGGCCATCGACGCCGGCGACCCCCAGGGCTGCACGGCGCCCGACGACACCTTGCTGACCACGGATCAGCGCGGCAGCGGCCGCCCGCTCGACGGCGACGGCGACGGCATTCCGATCTGCGACATGGGCGCCTACGAGTTCTTCGACGAGGAGATCTCGCCCACCCCGACACTGCAATCGCCCGAGCCGGTGCCCGGACAGATCACGGTCTGCCCCAGCGGCTGTGATCACACCAGCATCCAGGCGGCGGTCGATGCGGCGCCCTCCGGGGCGACGGTGGCCATCCAGGCCGGCACCTACGTGGAGAACGTGGTCATCGACAACAAGCCCTTGACGCTGCTCGGTGCGGGCGCTCCCTTCAGCATCATCGACGGCGGACGCGCCGGTCCGGTCCTGGACATCCGCGGAGCTGTGGCGGTCAGCGTCCGCGGCCTGGCCCTGACCAAGGGCGGGGGGATCATCGCGCCTCAGGCCGATCTCGAGCTCATGAGCTGCGCGGTAACCTTCAACTCGAGCCCGCGGGCCGGTGGCATCTACAGCGCGGCGAGCCTGAGCGTCGAGGACTGTGACATCGCCTCCAACGTCAGCTTGACCCGCGGGGGCGGCATTCACGTCGATGGTGGCAGCGCCACCGTACGGCGCAGCCGCATCCGCTCCAACACCAGCGCGGTGGACGGCGGCGGCATCTTCGTGGCCGGCAACCTGACCGTCGAGAACAGCGACTTGTCCGGCAACGGAGGGCGCTACGGAGGGGGCATCTCCGCCCGCGGCGCCGAGGTCGAGCTGGCGAATAGCGACCTGATCGGGAACCGAGCCGAGTACGGCGCCGGGCTCTTCCTGCTCGGGGGCAGCCTGGACATGCAGGACGGTCTGGCCCAGGGCAACCGCGGCGATGTGGGCGGCGGCTTCTACATCGGCGACTCGGAAGACAACCGCTCGACGGCCGAGCTGCAGGACGTGGAGGTCGTGGGCAACGTGGCCACCGGCGACTTCGGAACCGGCGGCGGGCTGACCAGCTTCGGCTCGAGCGTCGAGATCGTCGGCGGTCTCTTCCGCGAGAACACCGCCAATTTCGGCGGCGCCTTGTACCACGTGCAGCCGGAGGCCGATGTTCGGCTGCGCGGAACCGAGATTCGGCTCAACAGTGCCAGCCTGGGCGGCGCGGTCTACGGCCGCAGCGGCAATTCCCGATTCGAGAGCAGCCAGCTGGTCCAGAACTCGGCCACGGCCGACGGCGGCGGCCTCTTCGCCGATGCCGGAACGGTGCACGTGGTCGGGGGTCGCTTGTCGGCCAACACGGCCGTTCGCGACGGAGGCGGCGGCTTCAGCGGCGAGGAAGGCAGCATCCTGATCGAGTCCGCTGTGGTGGCCGAGAACAGCGCGGGCCGCCACGGCGGCGGCCTGATGGTCATCAACCAGGCCGAACTGGTCGAGGTGTCCCTGGAGCGCAACAGCGTCGAGGGTCCGGTCAGTCAGGGCGGCGGCATCTCGGTGGATACCTTCGGCAGCGCGCGCCTGGAGCGCAGCCTGGCGGCGGGCAACCTGGCGCTCTTGGGCGGTGCGGCGGCGGTCAGCGGAACCCTGGAGGTCGAGAACAGCACGCTGACCGACAACGCCGCCCTGGAAGGGGCCGGCATCTATGCCGGTGGCGGCATCGTCTCCCTGGCCAGCGTGACGCTGGCGGCCAATCGCGTGGTGGCCGGCGAGGCAGAGCAGGGAGGTGCGGCCGGCATCCACCGCGAGGGCTTCACGGGCGAGGTCCGCATGCAGAACAGCATCCTGGCCTTGGGAGAAGGCGGCGCCGATTGCCAGGGCGAGATGACGTCGGAAGGCTACAATCTCGACTCCGACGACAGCTGCGGGCTCGAGGCGGAAGGCGATCTCCCGCAAGAAGACCCGGGACTGACGGAGCTGGCCGACCGCGGGGGACCGACATCCACCCTGGGGCTGCTGACCGGCAGCGTGGCGGTCGATGCCGGCGACCCGGCCGGCTGCATGGCCGTCGACGGCAGCCCGCTCACCGTCGATCAGCGCGGCTACGCTCGGGTCGAGGACGGGGACGGCGACGGCGGATCGCGCTGTGACATCGGTGCCCTGGAGTTGCGCATCCGCGACACCACGCCCGGTGGCATCTACCTTCCAGTGCTGCGCAAGAACGAATGACCAGTCCGGGCCGCCAGGGCCGCCCGAATCTGGCATGGCGTCAGCGGTGGTAAGGGTGGCGCTGCAAGATACTCCAAGCCCGGTAGATCTGCTCGGCCACCACGACCCGCACCAGCATGTGCGGCAGGGTGAGGCGGGATAGCGACCAGCGGCTCTCGGCGGCCTGAAGGCAGGCCGCCGAGAGCCCGTCCGCGCCGCCGACCAGGAGAGCCACGTCCCGGCCCTCCTGCATCCATCGACCCATGCGGCCTGCCAACTCGAGCGAGCCGGACTGGCGACCCCTCTCGTCGAGGGCGATGATGCGCGCGCCGGCCGGCACCGCCGCCAGCAGGGACTCGCCCTCCTCTCGGCGCGATCGGCGGGGATCGGGCTTGCGTCCACGGCGGGCGGCGGCCACCTCGATCAGCTCGAAGCTGGGCGCGGCTTGGAGACGAGACGCGTAGTCCTCGACGCCCGCCTCGACCCAGCCGGGCATGCCCCGACCGACCGCGATCAAGAGGATGCGCACGGTCCGCTTCCCGCCCGCCTCAACCGGAGGATGCGGGCTGGGATTCGTCGGCGGGCGAGGCGGCCGGTGATGGCGCCTCTCCCGTCGCTCCGTCCGGCTGCGGGATGACGCTCGTGCGCAGCCTGTCCGGCAGCGCGTCCGGCGCGGTGGCGACCCGACCGTGGACCCTTCGGAGCAGGTAGAGCGGTCGCTGCTTGACCTCCTGGTAGATCCGGCCCACGTATTCGCCGATGATGCCCAAGGTGATCAGCTGCACGCCGCCCAGGAAGAGGATGCTGACCAAGAGCGAGGCATAGCCGGGCTCGTCGATACCGCGCAGGAGGGTCAGGACGATCCGATGCGCCGCGTAGGCGAAGGCCAGGGCCGATACCGCCAGCCCCAGCCAGGTCGCCAGCTGCAGCGGTGCCGTCGAGAAGGAGGTGATGCCCTCCATCGCCAAGCGGATCAAGCGCCACCAGCTCCACTTGGTGCTGCCGGCGAGCCGCGGATCGCGGCGGTACTCTAGCTGGTGCTGCCGGAAGCCGACCCAGGCGAAGATGCCCTTCATGAAGCGATTGCGCTCGCGCAGGAGCTTGAGCGCATCGACCGCTTGGCGCGACATCAAGCGAAAGTCGCCGGTGTTGGCCGGCAAGTCGACATCGGCCATGCGGGTCATCAGGTGATAGAAGCTGGAGGCGGTGGTGCGCTTGAGCCAGGACTCACCGGCGCGCTCGACGCGGGTTGCGTAGACGACGTCGTAGCCCGCTTGCCAGCGCTCGACCATCTGGGGGATCAGCTCGGGCGGGTCCTGCAGGTCGGCGTCGATGGGGATGACCGCCTGGCCGGTAGCGGCATCGATGCCGGCCGTCAGGGCGATCTCCTTACCGAAGTTGCGCGAGAGCTCGAGCACCTTGACCCTCGGGTCCACCCGGTGCAGCGCCACCAACTGCGCCAGGCTATCATCCCGGCTGCCATCGTCCACGCAGACGATCTCCCAGGGCAGATCCAAGCCGTCGAGGACCGCCCGGCAGCGTTGGTAGAAGGTCTGGATGTTCTCCGATTCGTCGTAGATCGGTACGACGATCGACAGGACCGGCCTTGGGTCGGGCATGACGTGGGCTCCGGCGGCTGAGGGAATGATCGGCGGCGCGATTGCATCTTGCGCCGCAATTGTGTGATTATAGTGGCTCGGCCATCGTAACGCGCGGGAGCCCGGTCCGTTTGCAGCTTCGTGCACCGGCCGAAGCATCCGCCCCAGGAGGACCGCATGACCAGCTCGCGTGCCCTGCAGACGACTCTGTCCGGTCTGGCCGTGGTCGCCTTGGCCCTTCTCTGGTGGGAAGCGCCGCGCTCCGATCCGGCGGCACCGCGGCAGGCGCGTTCCGCTTCGGCCTTCGTCGTGGTCACCAATCCTGGCCGCCAGGCCGTGACCGCGGCGCTCAGCTTCGCGCCCATTCCCGGATCCTGCGATCCCCGACAGCGCGGATGGCGGGATGCCCGGGTGCTAGAGCCAGGCGCTAGCGCACGCTTCGATACGGGACCGGGCGGCACCGAGATGCCGCCTGACTGCGCGATGAACGTTACCGTGCAGGCCTCCGGAGGTGCGGTCGCCGCCCTGGCCGTGTCGCGCTGGGAGACCGGCGCGATGAGCGCCCTGCCGGCCCTGCCGGCGCCGCCGGTGGCCACCGGACAGATGATCCCAGCTTGGTCCCTGGCTCGCGATGGTGGCGAGGGCAGTCGCATCGCGCTGCGCAACGTCGGCCCCGAGCCGGCCGCCGTTCGCCTGCGACTCCTCGACGCGCAGGGCAATCCGAACCGCGCCTGTGACGTCGATTGCCGCGTGCAACTCGACTCGGGCGGCGGTACCATCTGGCGGCTCGAAGACCTGCCGGGCGTCGCGCCCGGGAGCTTCGGCTCGGCCATCGTCGAGTCCTCGGGCTCCGTCCTGGCGGCCGTGGCCGCCAGATCGGGCCTGGATCCGCGTGGCGCCTTGCCGGTGGCGGCCCCCGCGCTAGCCGGCGGGCCGGGCGGGCGCGACGGGCGGGCCTGGCTTCCGGATGCACCGAAGCAGGCCGCCATCGTCGCCACCGGCCTGCAGCGCCAACTCGGCGGCGGCAGCGCGGCCTTGGTCATCCAGGCCGGTGACGCGGGACTGGCGCGCTTGCAGCTGCAGCCCTATCTGGCCGAGGGCCTGCCGGCCAGCCGCTTCACGCTCGGCGATGTGTCCGCCGGCGCCGCCCAGCAGTTCGACCTGGAGACGCAGGTCGATCTGCAGCCAGGCCTGCGCTATGCGGTAGTCGCCGAAGCGCTGGGGCAGCCGGCCGCGCTGGCCCTACTGCGCTGGCCCGAGGCCAAGACCGCGGCGGCCTACGATGCGCCGCCGGCCGCGAGCGAGCTCATCCTGCCCCTGGCCTGGCGGGGCATCGGCGGCCGCGCGTCCTGGCTGAGCATCCAGTCCACGGCCGCGCTGGCCGATGTCTCCATCGAGCTCTACGCCGCGGGCGGCGGCGAGCGCCCGCTGATCGAACTCCGCCGCCGCATCCCGGCCAACGCTTCGGTGTCCATCGACCTTGAGGACGATGCCTTCGCCAATGCCGGACCCAGCCTGACGGCCTGGCTCCGCATCCGCTCCGACAACCCGGTCGCGGCGGTGGGCTTCCTGGCCGACACCGAGGCCGAGCCGCAGGTGGCGGCCTACGCGGCGCGGCCGGCCGGCGAGCTCTCCGAGATCCTCCATGCCCCGCTCTTCTTCTCCGGGCGGCCCGATCCGGACCAGCAGCCCAGCGCCACCCCGCCGCCCAGCCGCACGCCGCTGCCGCCCCAGCGGCCCACGGCCAGCCCGACCGCCAGGCCCCCGCTCGGGCCGGGAGCGGTTTTCGATCGCGCCCTGGATCTTCGATCCCAAGCGCGCGGGTCGCGCGCCGTCGCGCTGGCCGTCGGGGGCGACGGGAGCGTCTGGCTGCGCTTGCGCCGGTCCAGCGCGCGCGACCGCATCCTCCGGATCGGGGCCGACGGATCGGTGGAGGGCTTCGACGGACTGGCCGAGATGCTGCAGCTGGCGGAGGATCGGATGCGCCGCGCCGGCAACATGTCCGGCTTCTGGTCCCTGGACCAGGAGGGCCGGCTCTGGATCGGCGCGCGCTACCTGCAGGACGGCAACCTGCGCCAGCTGGCCGGCGACCAGACCGAGCCGGAGGGCGGGCTGGTGATGCTCGACGAAGTGGTGCTCGACGCGGGGGGCCGGGCCTGGGTGCCACGACGGGCGTCGATCGACTGCTCGAGACCGGAGGGCTGCGGGCAGTCCAGCTTGCTCAGCTTCTCGCCGCAGGGGCGCGGTGGTGCCGCGATCGACCTGGGCGACCTGCGCCCGGCAGGCCCGGGATCCATCGAGGGGCTGCGGATGCTGTCGGCACGCGCGGGCTCGAGCGGACCGCTGCTCGGGGGCAGCCAGCCAGCCAGCCAGGACCAAGCCGGCGACTCGGCCTGGGCGGTCACGGCCTCGGCCTTCTTCAGCCTGCCGGATGCCGAGCCGATCGACTATCCGGGGCTGGGACCCCCGCAGGCGCCGGCGACGCTGCGCGATGCGGGCTACGCCACGGCCTCCGGTCTGGACGGCTTGGGCCGACCGGTGGTCTTCACCTGGATCGAGGCCCAGAATCCGGCCGGCCAGACGGTCGAGCCCCTGCTGCGCATGAACACCTGGCTGCCGGCCAGCGAGGACTGGCTGCCACCGGTCGAGCTGCTCGGGCCGAACCGGGCCGATCCCTACCTCGATCCGGCCACCGATCAGATCACCGCCGCGGCCTGGTGTCCGGGCGATGTCCTGTGGATCGGCAGCCGGCGCGGAAACCTGGCCCGATGGACCGGCTCCGGCTTTGCCGAGCACCTGCGTCCGGGTCTCCTCCCGGAACTGCCGAACGCGCCGGTCCAGGCCCTGGCCTGCCGACCCGACGGCGCCTTGCTCATCGTCACCCAGGACGCCTTGCTGGTCTATTCCGGAGGCGAGATCGAGCCGCCCCGGCGCATCCTACTGCCCTTCCTGCTCACCCGACGTTGAAGGCGCGAGCCGAGCTCGCCGGAACCGCGGCGCCGGCGCCTCCCGCATGAGCTTCGCCGAGCTCGGTCGCTGGCGGTCGCTGCTTCTGGCGACAATCGCCTGCGCCAGCTTGCTGATCTTGCCGACGTCCTTCCCGGAGGCGGGCAACGCCAGCGCGCAGACAGCTTCCCGCTGGCAGAGGCTGCCCTTGGCGCCAGCCGGGGCCGATCGCGCGACGCGCGCGTCCGACGGCAGCTTGTGGATCCGTGCCAGCGGCCGGCATCCCGACCCGGACGGCAGCCCGCCTGCCGACGGGCTGGCTCGCTACGACGCCGAGGGCCGGCTCCTCTTTCTCGGCGCGGCTTCGTCCTTCGTGGAAGCCGAGCGCCGAGAACTGCTGCAGCTGGGTAGCGTCGAGGAGCTCTGGAGCGTGGACCCGGCCGGGAGGGTCTGGTTGGGTCCGCGCTATCACGACGGCCGGCGATGGACCTGGCTGGAGCGGGATCGACAGCGCGACGGTCTGGCGCTGCGCTGGTCGCCCGGTGGCGCACTGGACCCCAGCTGGCAGTACTGGGTCGCCTTCGAGCAGGAGCGGAGCTGTCCCGAGTCGGGCGTCTGTCTGCAGCAGGGCATCCAGGCCTTCGATGCCGCTGGCGCGATCGAGGTGCAGCGCCAGATCTTCGACCCGGAAGCCGAAGCGGCGCGCTACGCGCTCCGGTCGGTCTTCCTGCTGCCGGATCCCGAGGCCGAAGACGTCCTCCCGGCCCTGGCCCTGCGCGCCCTCCACCGTCCGCCGCGACAGGATTCGGAGGTCGACTACCCTTTGCTCGGACCGCCCGAGCCCGGGCAGCTGCGCAACGCCGGCTACCGGACCGCCGCGGCGCGGGATGCGGCGGGGCGGCCGACGGCCATCCTCTACGTCGAGGAGCAGCTGCCCGAGGGCATCCGCCGGCGCCATCTCGGCAGCAGCTGGTCGCCCGCTTCGGGTTGGGACGCGCCGCGGGATCTGGCGGAGGGACCGCTCTTCGAGGCGGCCGGTGTCGACCCGAGCCAGCTGCGTCTCGTCGCGGCCGATCGCATGCCCGCGCCCGCCGGCTCGGGCGCGCCGGGCCTGTGGCTGGCCAGCTCGGCCGGCGGCCTGGCCTTCCGCGGCGACGACGGCCGCTGGGGGGCCTACTTCTCGGCCCGGGAGATCGGGCTGGCGCCCGGCGAGCGCATCCTCGACGTGACCGGAGTCTTCGCGGAAGAGGGCCCGCGGATCTTCCTGGTCAGCGACTCGGGAAGCTGGTACTACGGTCCCGAACTGAGCCGGCACCGCCTCCTGTTGCCCCTCGTGACCAAAGGGCGTTGATCCAAGCCCGGTTCGAGCCTGGCGCCTACCAGTCCGCTGGCGCCAGGTCGAGCCAGTCCGGCGCGTACCAGTAGTACCACATCGTCGCGATGGAGTACCACATCGCCCGGCGGACGGTGGTGGCCTGGACGGTGGCGCCGGTGCCCTGCTGCCAGCTGATCATGGCCGGGCTGAGGTCGCCCGGATCCGGATTGGTGCCCCAGCAGGTCGAGTTCTCGACCTCGGGCAAGTAGCCGTAGCCGGCCGGCGCGTTGCGGTAGAGCGCCAGGATGCCCTCCACCGTCTCGTGCGCCTCGTCATACCAGGGCTCGAGCAGGCTGTTGCGCTCGGCTTCGAAGAGGGGGTCGGCCGGCTGCATCGGCCAGCGCTCGGCGATCAGGCGCATCAGCCCGCCATAGCCCTGGATCAACTCGTTGTAGGCGCCGTAGCCGGCTTCGTCGTGCAGCGGCTGGGCGTCGGCGGCGCTGTCCCGGTCGTGAATTCGCCGCCAGGGGACGCCAGGCAGGCCCGAGCAGCTGTCCTCGGAGGCGGCGATGACCGGCGCCTCGAGCAGCGTCTGGGCCGCGTCGCCCTGGTCGCGCCAGAGGTAGTCGCTGCGCAGGCTGGCCGAGAGCGGGTCCGGCGGGTGGTAGAGCCGCTGCCTGCGCGGGTGGTTCGGATCGAGACAGGCGGCGTCGATCGGCCCGTCGCCGGGCGCCGCGGGCGGGCAGCGGTGGTAGCTGGCCGCCGCCAGCCAGAGCCAGCTGCGGAACTCATCGGGATGGTTGCGATGGCTGGCGTCGAACATCGAGCCGGCCAGGCCGGTCTGCGAACCGCTGCGGTCACCGAGCTTGTCGCCCAGCGCCAGCCCCAAGACCGTCGTGCCGTAGAGCGAGCTCGGGCCGGCGCTGTGGTTCTCCATCGCGCCGCCGTACTCCTGATGGCCGAAGCCTGGCTCGTTCCAGGTGTCGCCATCCCGATCGGCCGGCGCGGCGCCCGGCGGAACGTCCAGCTCGCCAACGCTGTAGCGCCCGTTCTGTGGCTCGCCGTCGCGATCCGCGCTGGAGAGGGTACGCACCGCCCGCACCGCGCCGTCGCCGCTCCACAGCCACTCCAGGTCGTCGTTGGCCGCCGCGCCGCCGTGGTAGCCGGCGATGCCGTAACCGAGGCGCTCGGTGGCGTGGCTGTAGGGGCTCTGCAGGGGGCTCTGACCCAAGGCAACCAGCTGGCCGGCGGTGCCGATGGCGCCCACCGGCAGGTCCGGATCGCCCTGCAGGCTCAGCCGGTAGTTCAGGTAGAGCGCCGCGCGCAGCCCGGTGAAGCTCCACTGCCATTCCTCGGCGATGGATCCCAGATTGGTGTCGCCGCAGGAGATGCCGGTATCGCTGTAGGCCCGGCCCTGGCAGGGGTCGCCCTCGCCCGGATCGCCGTAGTATTGGGTGTAGGGGCTGAAGGGGCCGGGCGAGGATTGACTGCCCGACCTACCGGCCCGCGCGACCTGGCTCAGGCATTTGGTCAGGGCATCTCCCGGCAGGGCGCCGAAGCTCCCGTAGCACCACCACTCGCCCGGCGTCGGATAGTCGGCATCGAACCAGAAGCCGGGCGTGCCGCCCTGGCCGGGGTCGTCGTGCGCGTCGGGCCGGAGGCTGAAGGTCTCCTCCGGGCCCCATTCGGTCTCGTAGCGGAAGCGGTCCGTGCCGTCCAGGACGCCGGAGCCCGGACGACCCAGCTGATAGGTGGACTGGCTGCCCAGGTTGACGAAGCCGGCCGTCACGGGGCCGTTGGTCTGGGTCCAAGCCCATTCCCACCAGATGCGCTGGCCCAGGGCGTTGGCGATGGCGAAGGCATTGCGCCGGTCGCGGTTGCTGCCCCAGGCGTCCTGGGCTTCGAGGAATTCGATCAAGGGCAGGTAGTGCATCGCCAGCAGGCCCGCGCTGCGGGTCAGGCTGGTCTGGAAGCCGGGGTCGCTGCGCGTGTCGCGGTACATCCGCCAGATCAGGTCGCGGGCATGCGCCTCGTAGGCCCGCACCATGGACTGCTGGTAGGCCGCGTTGCGGGCGCCGGCCGGCGGATGGTCGTGCAGAAAGGCGTGGTAGATGCCGTAGAAGCCGGCCATGCGCGCGAGGGCATCGTTGGCGTAGTAGCCGCGACCGGCGTCGAAAAGATCCAGTCCGCCGGCGTAGCCGCCCAGGCCCACGGTGGCCGCCAGGCGCTGGCCGCTGCAGTCGATCATGGCTGGCGGGGTGATGCCGCCATCGCCCGGGCAAGCCGCACCGCTCACGCCATGCTGCCACAGGCTGTCCGGATCCTTGGCCGAGCTGAGCTTCTCGGCTTCCGTGCGCGGAGCGAAGCGGTGGATCGGGTCGGCCGGCATGGCGCGCTGACCGTAGTAATGCTGCAGCAGGTCCTGTACCATCGGCTCGAGCACCGGGCTGGGCCATACCGGGCTGGCCGGCGGCGCCGCGAGCCGGGCGCCGGCCGGCGCCGCGCCGGGGGCCGCGCCGGGGGCCGCCAGACCGGCCGGAGCGGGCGAGCCGACGAGCAGGCAGGTCAGCAAGATCGGGGGGAAGACGGCGGACGGCTTGACGCTGGGCAGCATGACGGCCTTCCTCGCGGGTTGCGGTTCGGGATCTCGCGCTTCTTGACGTCGTAGGGGGCCGCGGCGTTGCGGTCGATCGACGGCGACGCGGGCCGCCGGCCGACCTTGGCCCGGCCTCGGGCGCTCTGGTAGAGTACCAGTTTCCGCCGCGACGTGCACGGCGGGATCTCTCGAGAACCGCAGCCTGCCAGGAAACGCTCATGCGCATGTCCAAGCTGCCGATCAAGACCCTGCGAGAGCCGCCGGCCGAGGCCGAGATCGCCAGCCACCGCCTGATGCTGCGCGCCGGTCTGATCCACCAGGTGGCCGCCGGCCTCTTCGACAACCTGCCGCTGGGGCTGCGCGTCAAGCGCAAGGTCGAGGACATCCTGCGCCAGGAGATGGAGGCCATCGGCGGCCTGGAGGTTCAGATGCCCTTGGTGCAGCCGGCCGAGCTCTGGCAGCAGAGCGGCCGCTGGGCGGCCGTCGGCAGCGAGATGGCCCGCCTGCGCGATTCCGCCGGGCGCGATCTCTGCCTGGGCATGACCCACGAGGAGCTGGTCACCGATCTGGCGGCCAGCCACCTGTCCAGCTACAAGCAGCTGCCCTTCATGCTCTTCCAGATCCACGGCAAGTTCCGGGACGAGCAGCGGCCCCGCGGTGGCTTGATCCGGGCCCGCGAGTTCACCATGAAGGACGGCTATTCCTTTCACGCCGACGCCGGCGACCTGGACGCCTACTACCCGCGGGTCCTGGAGTCCTACCACCGCATCTTCCGTCGGGCCGGCCTATCGGTGCTGGCCGTCGAGAGCGATCCGGGCATGATGGGCGGCTCGACCGCCCACGAGTTCATGGCCCTGACGCCCATCGGCGAGGATACGCTGCTGATCTGTCCGGCATGTGACTACCGCGCCAACCGTCAGGTGGCCGGCATCGCCAAGCCCGAGCCGCCCGCGGCCGATCCCTTCCCGCTCGAGCCGGTCGATACGCCCGGCACCCGCAGCATCCAGGCTTTGGCCGAGTACCTGGACATCGACCCCTCGACCACCGCCAAAGCGGTCTTCCTGATGGCCGAGCTCGAGGGCGAGCCCAATGCGGACGGTGCGGATGCTCTCGATGCGGATGCGAGCGTCGGTCGCCAGCGGCTGGTCTTTGCCGTCTTGCGCGGTGACATGGAGCTCGGCGAGACCAAGCTGGCCCAGGCCATCGGTGCCCGGAGTCTTCGGCCGGCCACCGACGAGGAGATCCGCTCGGTGGGCGCCGAGCCCGGTTTCGCCTCGCCGGTGGGCCTTCGGTCCGAGACCATGCTGGTGGTGGCCGACGACCTGGTCGTGGCCAGCCCCAACCTGGTGGCCGGCGCCAACCAGGCCGATCGGCACCTGCGCAACGTGAACCACGGCCGCGACTGGCAAGCCGACGTGGTGGCCGACCTGGTGGCCGCCGAGGCCGGTCAAGCTTGCCCGCACTGCTCGGCGGCCCTGGACAGCCGGCGCGGCATCGAGGTGGGCAACATCTTCAAGCTGGGCAGCAGGTACTCGGAGGCGATGGGCGCACGCTACCTGGACGAGAAGGGTCGCTCGCGGCCGGCCGTGATGGGCTGCTATGGCATCGGGGTCGGCCGGCTCGTCGCCAGCCTAATCGAAGCGAGCCACGACGATCAGGGCATCATCTGGCCGATCTCGGTGGCGCCCTTTCCGATCTCCCTGATCTCGCTGGCCGGTCCGCAGGACGAGGAGCTGGCCCATCGGGCCGACGCCATCTACGACCAGCTGCGCCAGGCGGGTCTCGAACCGCTCTACGACGACCGGGCGGAACGGGCGGGCGTCAAGTTCAACGATGCGGACCTCTTGGGCATGCCGATCCAGCTGATCCTGGGCCGGCGCGGTTTCGAGGCCGGCCGCGTGGAGTCCAAGCTGCGCGCCACCGGCGAGCGGGGTGAGCTGCCGCTCGACGAGCTTCCTGGCGCGCTCGCGCCGCTGCTGGAGACCGCTTGGCAAGATCTGGAGCCGCGATCATCACCAGAGGCGTCGGGAGCGACCGGGGCATGACCAGCCAGGAACCCAAGCCTGCCGAGCCCGTGGCTGGACCGATGTCTGGCGACCTCTCCGGCTCGACGGGTCGCGATCGAAGGCGCGACCTGGTCATCCGCGGGACGCGCCTGGAAGGCCGCACCGTGGACATCCACGTCGACGCCAATCGCATCGCGGCCATCGAGTCCCATCGGGGCGATACGGAGCCGGCCGCCAAGCGCCAGGTCGACGGTCGGGGTACGGCGGCCCTGCCGGGGCTGATGAACGGGCACACCCATTCGGCCATGGCCATGCTGCGCAGCTACGCCGACGACATGCCCCTGATGCCCTGGCTCCAGGAGAAGATCTGGCCACTGGAAGCGCGCATGAGCCAAGAGGACGTCTACTGGGGTGCGCGCCTGGCCTGCCTGGAGATGATCGCCACGGGCACGACCTTCTTCAACGACATGTACTGGCATTTCGAGGGAACCGCCCGCGCGGCCCTCGACAGCGGTCTGCGTGCGATGGTGGCCGGCGTGATCATCGACACCGGGGACGAAGCGGCCAGCGCGAGGCAGCGGGAGGAGGTGTTGGCGAATTGCGAGCTGGCCCGGAGCCTGGGCGATCGCATCTCCTACGCCCTCGGTCCGCACGCGGTCTACACGGTCTCGCCGGACTCCCTATCCTGGGTGGCCGAACAGTCCGAGCGCCTGGACTTGCCGGTCCACGTCCATCTCTCCGAGACGCGCGCCGAGGTCGAGACCTGCCTGGAGGCCCGCGGCCTCCGGCCGCCGGCTTGGCTCGAGCGGCAAGGACTCTTGGGCCGGCGGACGCTGGCCGCGCATTGCGTGCACCTGGAGGACGACGAGATCGTCCGCATGGCCGAGCGCGGGGTGACGGCCATTCACAACCCCATCTCCAACCTCAAGCTGGCTTCGGGCGGGCCCATGCGCTATGCCGCGATGCGCCGTGCCGGCCTGCGCGTGATCATCGGCACCGACGGCTGCGCCTCCAACAACAACCTGGACCTCTTCGAGGAGCTCAAGTTCGCCGCCCTCCTGGCCAAGCACGCCAGCGGCGACCCGACCACCCTGCCGGCCGGCGAGGCCCTGTCCCTGGCGACCTCCGAGGCGGCGGCGGCCTTCCATTTGGATTGCGGCGAGCTGGCGGTCGGGCGCTTGGCCGACATCATCCTGGTCGACCTGGAGCATCCGATGATGTTTCCCGGGCACGACCTGCCGGCCGACCTGGTCTACAGCGCCCAGGGCCGGCCGGTGCGGACCACGATCTGCGACGGGCGGGTCCTGATGGATGAAGGTCGAATCGAAGGCGAAGACGAGATCCGGCGTGAAGTGGCCGAGCGTTGGCGCCGGCTGGCCGCCGGTTGAAGGAGCCTTGGCATGCAGGCAATGGCGGATCCTGGAAGCCTGACCGTGGTGGCCAACCGGCTGCCGGTCGAGCGCGGCGCCGAGGGCTGGCAGGTGGCCCCGGGCGGGCTGGTCTCGGCGCTGCGACCGGTGCTGGGCGAGCGCGAGGCCCGCTGGGTCGGCTGGGCCGGCGAGGCCGACGAGGAGCTGGAGCCCTTCGAGGCCGGCGGGATCGAGCTGCTGCCGGTGCCGATCTTCCGCCAGGAGCTGCACGACTACTACGAGGGCTTCTCCAATACCACCCTGTGGCCGCTCTACCACGACAAGGTCCGCCGGCCCGACTTCCATCGCCATTGGTGGCACGCCTATCGGGGGGTCAACCAGCGCTTTGCAGATGTCCTGGCCCGCAGCCTGCCCCGCCGCGGGGCGGTCTGGATCCACGACTACCACCTGTCGATCCTGCCGCGCATGCTGCGCGACCAACGGCCCGATTTGCGCATCGGCTTCTTCCTTCACATCCCCTTTCCCTCGCTGGCGCTCTTCGCGCAGCTGCCCTGGCGGGTCGAGGTCCTGGCCGGCATGCTGGGCGCCGACGCGCTGGGATTCCAGACCGAGGACGGGGCCGAGAATTTCCGGCATGCCGCCCAGCGCCTGCTCGAGGTGCCGGTCGAGGGTAGCCGGGTCCACTGGCAGGAGCGCGAGGTCGTCTGCGATGCGCAGCCCATCTCCATCGACGCGGCGGCTTTCGATCGGATCGCCGGCTCGGCCGAGGTCGAGCGCCGGGTGGGTCAGCTGCGCTCGCTACTCGGCCAGCGGACCATCCTGCTGGGCATCGACCGCTTGGACTACACCAAAGGCATCCGCGCCCGGCTGCGCGCCTTCGAGTCCTTCCTGGACCAGCATTCGGATCGGGTGGAGCAGACCGTCTTCGTCCAGGTGGCCGTGCCCAGCCGCGAGGACGTCACCGGCTATGCCGAGATGCGCGAGGCGGTCGAGGCCATGGTCGGGCGCATCAACGGCCGCTACGCCCGCTTGGGGCAGTTCCCGGTGCATTACTTCTACGACAGCCTGCAGCTCGAGGAGCTGGTGGCGCATTACCGCGCCGCCGACGTGATGGTCGTCACCCCGCCGCGCGACGGGATGAACCTGGTGGCCAAGGAGTTCGTGGCCGCCCGGATCCACGAGGACGGCGCGCTGGTGCTCAGCGAATTCGCCGGCGCGGCGCACGAGCTGCGCGGGGCGCTGACGGTCAATCCCTGGGACCTGGACGGAATGGCCCTGGCCTTCGAGCGTGCTCTGGCCATGCCGCGGGAGCGGCAGCGTGCCCGGATGCGCGACATGCGCCAAACGGTCTTCGACCACGATGTCCAGGCCTGGGCGCGTTCGGCCCTGGGGGCCTTCGGAGCGGTGTCCGGATGAGGCCTTCCGAATCGACGGACCGGGCGCCGAGCGAGGCGCGCTTGGAGCGCCTGGCCTGTACCAGCCTGCTCTTGGTGGCGGTCGACTTCGACGGCACCCTGGCGCCCATCGTCGAGGAGCCCGACCGGGCCCGACCGGATGCCGAGGCCATGCGCGCGCTGGCGGCTCTGGCGCGCCAGCTGCACACCCGTGTGGCCATCGTCAGCGGGCGCGGCCTTCGCGATCTAGACGAGCGGCTGGGCCGGCTCGAGGAGGGGATCCTGCGCGTCGGCGGGCACGGATCGGAGTTCGAGGCCGGCCTCGATCGCAAGTTGGAGCCACCGCATCGGAAGCTGCTGGACGGCATCGCCCGGGCCGTCGACCTGGCGGCCGATGGCCTGCCTGGTCTTCGCGTCGAGCACAA
Organism: uncultured Anaerolineales bacterium; assembly: GCA_964549495.1. Classification (GTDB taxonomy): domain Bacteria; phylum Chloroflexota; class Anaerolineae; order Epilineales; family Epilineaceae; genus JACKBJ01. Next base: position 16,600 of record CAZJWJ010000078.1, read on the forward strand.
GGACGCCTCCAGCTGCCTGCACTACCGCCAGGCCGAGCGAGCGGATGCCTGTCGCGCGCTGTGGCGGCTCTTGCGCCAGCGGCCGGACTTGGCCGTCGAGACGGAGGCCGGCCGGCTGCGCCCCAAGCTGCGGCGGGGCAAGAAGGTCGTCGAGCTGAGCGTGCTGGCCACCGACAAAGGCGAGGCGCTGGATCGGCTGCGCGCCGAGCTCGGCGCCACGGCCGTCCTCTACATCGGCGACGATCGCACCGACGAGGACGCCTTCGCCCGGCTGCACGAAGGCGATCTCGGGGTGAAGGTCGGCGGCGGCAGCAGCCTGGCCAAATGCCGAGTCGCCGATTCGGCGGCGGTGGCCGGTTTGCTGGCCCGCCTGGCCGAAGCGCGGCGCGATGCCCTGCGCCGCGCTGCCAGCGAGCCGATCGCGGGCCTCTCGATGCTCTCGGACCGCCACACGGCGGCCCTGGTGACCCCCCATGGCGAGGTTGCCTGGCTCTGCCCCGAACGCTTCGATGCGCCGGCGCTCTTGGCCTCGCTCTTGGGCGGTCCGACCGCCGGCCGCTTCCGGGTTCGACCCGCCGGTGTCCTCGCGGCCGCCGAGCAGCGCTACCTGGACGGCAGCCTGATCCTGTCCAGTCGGTGGCCCGGTCTCGAGCTCGTCGACTGGCTCGAACCGCGCGAGGGCGAGGATTGCTGCCTGGTCCGCGAGCTTCGGCCGCTGGAGCCCGGCGTCACGGTCGAGATCGAGCTGGCGCCGCGGCCCGACTTCGGTCGCATGCCGGCCCATGTAGAGGCGCTCGAGGATGGGAGCCTGCGGGTGGAGTCCGGCAAGCTGCCCATCCGTCTCATCTGCCGGAGTGCGGGCAGCATGCCCGATTGGGAGATCCGCCGCGAAGGGGAGTCCGATACGGCCCGCGCGCGATTTCAGCTCGAGGCTCCGCTCCGCCTCGAATTGCATTGCGGATGGAACATGCGCCCCTCCGGCGGGCTGGAAGCGGCCCGCCGCTGGTGGTCCGCGCGCGGTGGATCCCTGGAGCTTTCCGAGCGCGATCTGGCGCATGCCGAGCTGATCGAGCGTTCGGCGATCATCCTGCGAGGTCTGGTCTACGAGCCGAGCGGCGCCATGGTGGCCGCGGCCACCAGCTCGCTACCCGAGAGCCCGGGCGGCGAGCGCAACTGGGACTATCGCTACTGCTGGCCACGCGACGCGGCTCTGGCCTGCGATGCGCTGGTCCGTCTGGGATCGCGAAGCGAAGCCGAGCGCTTCCTGGACTGGATCATCGACCTGGACGGCCAGGAGGTCATGCGGCATCTGCAGCCGATCTACGCCGTCGACGGAGCGGCGCAGCTGCCCGAGGCCGAGCTGGCGCACCTGATCGGCTACGCCGCCAGCCAGCCGGTGCGGGTGGGCAATGCGGCGGCCGGCCAGCTGCAGATCGATGTCTACGGTGCCATCGCCGGCCTCCTGTGGACCTTCGCGCGCTTTGGAGGCGCGGTCGAGGACCGGCACTGGCGCCTGACCGAAAGGCTGGTCGATGCTGCGGCCGAACGCTGGCAGGAACGCGACTCGGGCATCTGGGAACACCGGCACCTCCTGCGCCATCACGTGCATTCCAAGACCATGGCCTGGGTCACCGTCGACCGGGCGATCCGCCTGGCGTCCTGGTTGGGTCGCGAGGCGCCCGAGACCTGGCTCTCGCTGCGCTACGACATTGCCAGCGAGGTTCTGGAGCGCGGCTGGAACGAAGGCGCTCGGGCCTACACGGTGGCTTACGGGGAGCGCGATCTGGACGCGGCAGTGCTCGAGATGTTGCGTCAGGGCTTGCTCTCGCCCGAGGATCCGCGCGCCCGATCGACGACCCTGGCCATCGCCCGCACGCTGGGCACCGAACGGGGTGTCTACCGCTACCGTTTCGACGACGGCCTGTCCGGAGCCGAGGGCGCCTTTCACATCTGCAGCGCATGGCTGATCGATGCCCTCTGGCGTCTCGGTCTGCACCAAGAGGCGAGACGGCGCTTCGACGCGCTCGTGGCCAGCGTCGGCCCGACGGGGCTCCTCTCGGAGATGGTCGATCCCGACAGCGGCATCGCCCTGGGCAACACGCCGCAAGCCTACTCGCATACCGGTCTGATCTGGTGCGCCCTGCGCCTGGCCGACCACGAGCGCGCGCCCGGTCGCGAGCTCGAATGAGGGTCGCGGGATCTCCGGCCGCTTCAGCGCTGCAGCAGGATGGCGCTGGCCCGGCCGGCCATGACATCGACCTCGGCTTCGAGACGGCCGCCGCCCGGCAGGGCCGCCACGCGGTAACGCCCGGGATCCAGGTCGGCCAGGACGAAGTTCTCGCCCAGCCCGTCCACGGAGCGCACCGGACCCTCCGGATAGCTCCGGCTGCTGCGCAGCCAACTGGCGGCGCCGGAATCGTCCAGGCGGTAGAGACCGATCTCGATCTCGGGCAGCGAGCGGCCGGCAGGATCCGCCACACGCCCGATGATCAGTCCCTGGCCGTCGATGGGCTGCAAGAAGATCTCCGGGTTGCGCGTGGATGCATAATCGCGGCCGCCGATGCGGATCTCCAGGTGCAGGTGCGGCCCCAGCGCGATGCCGGCGGATCCGACGCGCGCGATGGGCTGGCCGGCCGAGACCCGCTGCCGGCGCTCGACCAGCAAGCTCGAGAGATGCCCATAGAGCCCGTAGACCGGCTGCCCGTCCATTCGCTCGTCGTGACGGATCACGACCAGCTGGCCGTAGAATCCCTGCGGATAGGGCTCTTCGTTCGGTCCCCAGATGCCCGGGCGCAGATCGTCACCCGCGTGGATCACCTCGCCGCCGGCGACGGACAGCACCGGACTGCCGATCGGGTTGCCGATGTCGATGCCGTGATGCAGCAGGTAGCGCCCGTCGGCCGTCGTACCATAGGGATAGAAGGTCGAGCCAAGGCGCGCCAGATCGCCGCCGAAGGGTCGCGGGTAGGCCAGCAGGGGCGCCGGAAGCTCCATCGGCCCGCCCGACGCGCGAGCCAAGGGGTCCGAATCGAGGCTCCTGCGGGTGGCGGTCGCCGTCGGCTCGGAACCCGAGCGCTCGGCGGCTCGGTCGGCGGTCTCGGTCGCGGCCGCTGTGGCGGTTGCACCGGCGCTCGCGCCAGCCGTCGAAGTCACAGGCGCCGTCGAGGTCCGACCTACGCCGGCGGTCACGATCGCGCTCGCGCCGGCGGTCACGATCGCGCTCGCGCCGGCGGCCGCGCTCGGCGTCGCGGCCGCGCGCTCGGCCGCACCCGCCATGTCTCCCGAGCCGGTACGGCTTGCACGGGACCCTTCCTCCCGCCCACCACTGGAGACCTCGCCGGAGCCGCTGGCCACCGAGGCGTCGGTCTCAGCGGCCGGTCCGGACCCTACGCGATCGGACGATCGGCGATCGGCGGGCTCTTCTGGCTCGCCCCTTGCGGCTCGACCGTCGGGCGACGCGCTGCCGCCAGGCCCTGCCTCCGCGGGGCTCGACGCGCCATCGAACTCTGCCTCGTCGGTCTCGCTGGCGGGCGCCGCGAGCCGCAACTCCAAGCCGAAGGGGCCGAGCAAGCGCGGCAGCAAGCGGGGCCGGCCGATCAGCAGGCCGGCCACGAGCAAGAGCAGCAGCAAGGTGGCCAACAGCAGCCTGCGGCGGCGCCGGCGGCGCTCCCGCCAGCGATAGAGGGAAAAGGGCATGGGCGAAGATTATAGGTTCGGCGAGGCCGAGGCCAAGCAGCCGTCCTCCGAAGGGGGTCCTCTGCGCTTCGATGTCCTGACGGTGCATCCGGAGATCTTCGTTGGCCCCTTCGATGCCAGCATTCTCGGGCGAGCCCGCCGCGACGGCCGGGTGGACATCCGAGTCCACGACCTGCGCGACTGGACCGAGGACCGGCACCGGACCACGGACGACTATGCTTACGGTGGCGGGGGCGGCATGGTGATGAAGCCGGAGCCGGTCTTCGCCGCGGTCGAGGAGCTTCTGGGCATGCCACCGATGGGGGCCGACAAGCCGTTGGTTCCGCCGCACCCGGTCTTGATGATGAGCCCCCAGGGCCAGCGCTTCGATCATGCCATGGCGGCCCGGCTGGCCAACCGGACGCGGCTGATCATCCTCTGCGGGCGCTACGAGGGCTTCGACGAACGCATCCGCAGGCATCTGGTCACCGAGGAGATCTCGGTCGGGGACTTCGTGCTCACCGGCGGCGAGATCCCGGCCATGCTGGTGGTCGACGCCGTCACGCGGCTGCTGCCCGGTGTGGTCGGCCATGACGAAGCCACCGCGCGGGACTCCTTCGCGACCGGATTGCTCGAGCATCCGCATTACACGCGGCCGGCCGACTTCCGCGGCTGGACGGTTCCCGAGGTCCTGACCAGCGGCCATCACGGCCAGGTCGAAAGCTGGCGCCGCCGGGAATCGCTGCGGCGCACCTGGGAGCGCCGGCCGGACTTGCTGGCCCGGCTGGAGCTCGACGAGGAAGCGCGCGCCTGGATCCGCGAATTCGAAGCCGGCCTCGCATCGGGCGGTGACCCGGCAACTCGAGAACCGCCTCCGAGTCGCGGGCGCTGAGGCAGGCGGAATCCCGCGCGCCAGACCGAGGCCGCAAACCGATGCGCTTCCTTGCTGATCGCTGCCGAGCCGTGCTACCATCTTTGGGTTGGACCCACGAAACACAATCATGAGAAGGTATCGAGCCATGTCCGAACTCGTCAAGTCGCTGGAACGCGAATATCTCATCGATCGGCCGGAGCAGGTGCCGGCGGCCACGCTGCGCCCGGGTGACACGGTGCGGGTCCATTTCCGCATCGTCGAGGGCCGGCGGGAGCGCGTGCAGCCATTCCAGGGCGTCATCATTCGCAAGCGCGAGAGCGGTGGCCTCAACGACAGCATCACCGTGCGCCGCACGGCCTCTCACGGCGTGGGGGTCGAGCGCACCTTCCCGCTGCACGGGCCGCGGCTCGAGCAGGTCGAGCTCTTGCGCAGCGCCCACGTGCGCCGCGCCAACCTCTACTACCTGCGCGAGCGGACCGGCAAGAGCGCGCGCCTGCGCGAGAAGCGCCACTTCCGCTCAGGCGGCGAGGAATCCCAGGAAGCGTAGCGAGGGATGGCCGGTCGTCGATCGACTCCGGCCCCGTCCATCTCGGCACGCGACGACCGGGCGGCCATCCGCTCCGAGGCGTCCGCCAATTCGTCCACGGGCCCGGATCTGAGCCAGGAGGCTCGGCTCCGGGCCTCCGGCTATCTGCGTCCGGCCGGGCTCGACGAGGTCGGTCGGGGCGCTCTGGCGGGCCCGGTCGTGGCCGCGGCGGTGATCTTGCCATGCGACGAGGACACGCGATCCGCCCTGCAGGGCCTGCGTGATTCCAAGCGTCTTCGACCGGCCGCCCGCTGCGCGCTCCTGCCCCGCATCCGACGCCTTGCCCTGGCGGCCGCCGTGGGATTTGCCGATGCGGTGGAGATCGATTGCCTCGGCATCGCCCGGGCCAACGAGCTGGCCATGCTCCGCGCGCTGCGGGGACTGGACCGGCCGGCCGACGCCCTGCTGGTCGACGGTCCGCGAGCCAATCGTCTCTGCGCGCTGCCCCAGTGGACCCTGGTCGGCGGCGACGACCGCGCCCTGTCCATCGCCGCGGCCAGCGTACTGGCCAAGACCTGGCGCGACGCCTGGATGATCGGATTGTCGCGTCGTTGGCCCCAGTATGCCTTTGATCGGCACAAGGGCTACGGCACGGCCGAGCACCGCGCGGCGATCCGCTACTGGGGCTCCAGTCCGGAGCACCGCAATCGCTGGGACCTGACCGGCGGAGCGCCGCTGCAACCGCTGCAGCCCCGGCTGCCCGGCTGGTCCGTGCCGGCCCCAGCACCGGGCCTCGAGCGGCGATCGGGGACCCACCGCGAGACCGAGATCGCCGACTTCCTGCCTGCCCGAACCCTCTCGTACTCGGTTCTTCCCGACGGAACACTGGAGCCGAGAGCATGAGCCGGCGGCGATTGGCCCTCGGTCGAGAGGGCGAGGACCTGGCCGCCGATCACCTCGAATCGCAGGGCTATGCCATCGTCGAGCGCAATTGGCGCTGTCACTACGGCGAGATCGATCTGGTGGCCCGCGGCGAAGACGGGCTGTTGGTGGTCGAGGTGCGAACCCGACGCGATGTTCGCTTCGGCCGGCCCGAGGAAAGCCTCGATCGCAGGAAGCAGGCCCGCTTGGCGCGTTTGGCCCAAGCCTACGTGCAGGCGCGCAAGTGGCCCGGCCCTTGGCGCATCGAGTTGATCGCCGTCCAACACCCCTCGGAGGGACCGGTCCAGATCCGTCAGTTCACGGTGATGGGCTGATGGCCACCGAGCGGGCCCCGGCCGGCCGCTCCGATCCGCCGCGCGTGCTGGCCTTGGTCGGTCCGACCGCGGTGGGCAAGACCGAATGGGCCATCCGACTCTGCCAGCATCTGAGTGGCGAGGTGGTTTCGCTGGACTCGCGCCAGATGTACCGCGGGATGGATATCGGAACGGCCAAACCCACGCCTGCCGAGCGCGCCAAGGCCAGGCACCACCTGATCGACATCGCCGATCCGGATCGATCCTCGAGCTTGGCCGAGGTCCAGGCCCTGGCCTACGCCGCGATCGATGACATCGCCGAAGGGGGTGGCCTGCCCATCTTGGCCGGGGGCACCGGCCAGTACTTCCGGGCCGTCGTCGAAGGTTGGGAGATCCCTCGCGTGCCGCCCGATCCGGACCTCCGCACGGCCCTGGTCGAGCGCGCCGGCCGCGAGGGCCGCGCCGCCATTCACGCGGAGCTCGCGGCGGTCGATCCGCTCTCCGCGGCGCGCATCGATCCGCGCAACCTGCGGCGGGTGGTGCGCGCGCTGGAGGTCTACCACCACGCCGGCGAGCCGATCTCGGCCATACAGGGGCGTTCGGCGCCGGCCTACGACTTCCGCCTGGCGGGGCTCCGGCGTGAGCGCAAGGCCCTCTACCGCCGCATCGACCAGCGGGTGGCCGACATGTTCGAGCGCGGTCTGGAGGACGAGGTCAGGCGCCTGATCGATCGCGGCTACGGCTTCGACTTGCCGGCCCTCTCGGCGGTCGGCTATCGGGAATGGCGCGCCTACTTCGAGGGCGAGATCGATCGCGAGGAGGTCCGGCGACAGATCGAGCGCAACACGCGCAAGCTGGTGCGGAGCCAGGGGGCCTGGTTCTCGGACGACGATCCGCGCCTCCGTTGGTTCGACCTGGACGATCGGAGCACGGGCGAGCTGCTCGAAGCGATCCTGGGCTGGTTGCGCGCCAAGGATGCCGAAGGCTGATGTTCGCACGACCCGGGCTCGACCGCGGCTGCCTCAGGCAACCCGCGCATGACATCCGGCGGCATGGCGCGCCGCGCCCACCAGCCCCGAGTCGTCTCCGAGGCCGGCCGGGAGCAGTCGGATCGCTCGCTCGGGCCAGGCCAAGACGAGCCGGGGTAGGTAGTCCAGGACCCTCGGGATCAACTGATCCCATGCATTTCGCGCCACGCCGCCGCCGATCACGACCCGCTCGGGATCCAGGAGGTTGATGGCGCCGGCAAGCGCCAATGCGAAGGCACGAGCCGCCTCCTCGACCAGCGCCTCGCAGCCCGCGTCGCCGTCGGCCGCGCGCCGGAGCACCAGGTCCGCGCTCCAGGCTGCATTCTCGGCCCCGCCCTTTCCGTTCTCCGGCTTCGATCGCGGTCCGAAGCGTTCGGCCGCGCGCGCGGCGATTCCGGTGCCGGAAGCCAGGGCCTCGGCGCAGCCGGGGTGGCCCAGCGCGCAGGTCGGCCCGCCGTCGCGGACCACCAGGTGGCCGATCTCACCGGCCAGGCCGCGGGCGCCGGAGACGATCTCGCCCCGCGAGACCAGGCCACCGCCGATCCCGGTCGACCAGGTGACGTAGAGCAGCGGATCGGCATCCCGGCCGTTGCCGGCCCAGGATTCGCCGAGGGCCGCCAAGCTGGCGTCGTTGTGCACGTAGCAGGCGCGGCCACAGGCCTCGCGCACCGCATCGGCCAGGGGAAAGTCCTCGAAGCCCGGCAGGTTGGGCAAGCGATGGGTGATCCCGCGCAATGGATCCAGCGGACCGGGCGAGGCCATGCCGATGGGCTGATCGACCGGGATGTCCGAGGCGATCCGATCGATCAGCCTGGCGATGCAAGCGACCACCTCCGCGGGACCGCCGTCGGGCGTCTCGACCAACCTTCGCGCGCCGATCGCGGCCGTGCGCGGATCGACCCTCGCCACGCGAAGATGCGTGCCTCCGAGGTCGACGGCCAGGATGTCATCTTGCCTGTTTTGGCTCATCTGGCTGCCTCCGCCGAGACGGTAACAGGAAGGGCCCCGTTCGCCAGCGGCGAACGGGGCCCTTCCGAGCGACCGTGGGTCGGTCGGGCGACCCGCGGGATCAGTCGGCCTTGATGGCGTTGTAGATGGCCGAGTCGAGGGTGCCCAGCGGCGTAGCGTCGTTGACGATGACGGCCAGCGGCTGGTCGCTCTCGATGGTGGCCGAGCCGTAGGTGTTCGGGCGATTCATGATGCCCTGAACGTTCGGCGGGTACCAGGTGTGCGAGCCGCTCGGGGCGATGGTCACCTGGCAGTCGGCGCCACAACCCGAGATCTCCACGCCGTTGGAGTCAGAGAAGGAGATCGTGGCGTTGGCCGGCGCGCTGCCGATGTTCATCGCCTGGATGCCGGTCGACAGCTCGTCGCGGGTGTGCTTGTTGCGGAACAGCGGCAGGGCGACCTTGTTGGCGCCCTGCGCGGCCGAGACCGCGTTGTAGGCCGCCGAGGTGCCGTTGGGCAGGTCGGCGTCGTTGACGATGGCCAGCACGTTGCCGCCCGTCGCCTCGATCGTCGCCGAACCCAAGCAGCCCGAGGGCAGACCCGGGGCGCCGGCGCCGGGCGTCGAGCCACCCTGGTAGAAGACCACGCTCGAGCCGGCCGCGATGGTGGCCGCGCCACCGCCGTGGACCGTCGTGCCCGTGCAGGCCGGGGTCAGCGGCGAAGCGATGTAGGTGA
>CAZJWJ010000079.1:0-25015 GCA_964549495.1 uncultured Anaerolineales bacterium
TGCCCAGCAGTGCGCGGAGAAGTGCCTGAAGGCTTGGATCCGCCAGCGCAACGAGCATGTTCCTAGAACCCACAAGTTGAGCGTCCTCGTGGACCAACTCGACGTGGAGGCGATGTCTGATCTGGAGCTCGGCTTGATGCTGCTCGATCGATTCTACATCCCTACGCGATACCCAGACGCTGTACCGGGCTCGCTGGAGTCGAATCTACCCGAGGCCGAAGATGCGTCGGAGGCTGTCAGCGTGGCCGAGTCGGTTCTCGCTCTCGTGCGCGAACACTTGGATCTTCGGGACTGATCGTGGGTCGTGCTCAGGTCCGGCCAAAGCGCGTGCTTCGATCGTTCGCGAGTCCTCTCCAGTAGTCTGTCGATACCAGTGCCTCGTCGTTGCTACAATGTTCGGCCGATACGCGGGATGGGAGGCATCGACATGGCACGATCGAAGAAGAAGGGCAAGGGCAAGGCGCCGGCCGGGCTGAGCCCGGTTGCGGCGCTCGGGCCGACGCTTCGGCGTCTGATGGAACAGGTGGAAGCTGGCGAAGTCGACGCGGAGGCACTTCGCGATCGGCTGGACGCGAGCCTGCGCGGCATCGCGCCCGAGAAGGCGCTGCCGATCCTGCTGAGCACGGCGGTCAAGGCCGGGCCCGAAGCCCTTGCGCGGCTGGAGGAGGTGATGTCGGTCCGGCTGGAGGAGGCCGGTGAGGCGGAGATCTTGGCCGAGCTGCTGGCCAGCGGCCGGCTGGATCCGGACGCCGTCGATCTGGGCCGGCGGTGGCTGGAAGGTAGCGGCGTCGATCTGAGCGCGATCCCGGATTCGGAGGCCTTGCGACGTCCGCGGCTCGTGCACGCGTGTATCGCGGTGATCGAACTCGGCTATCAGGAATCGATCCTGACGGCCTGGCACTTGCCGGGCCAGCGGCGCCAGATGCATCTGCTGAGCCTGCTGCGCGACTTCGGTCCCGAATGGAAGGGGGCGATCCAGGAGATCGCGTTTCGGGCCAATTTCTCTGCGCGGGCGTGGAGCGAACTGCTAGCCGAATTGAGCGGCAATCAGGACTGCCAGTTGCGCGATGTGGACGGGGCGGAGGCTCGGGCGGCCATCCTGCGGACCTTCGAGATCCATCGCGCGAAGGGCATTCGACTGCCTGCCGCTTTGATCGAGATCCGCGACTTGTTCCTGCAGATGATGGACGTTCTCGGGGGGCCGGACGCGGATCTTCCATTCGGCGCAGAGGACTTCGACGCGCTGGCGAATCTGGAACGCCGTCCGGAACGGCTGCTCGCCCACGAGCGGCGCTACGGCGTGAAGGTCACCACCGAGGATGGCCGCCGGTTCCGGATCCTGAGCGAGGAATTCTACGATCCGGCGCAGGACTACGAGCGGGACCTGGCGGACGATGAGGAGATCTTCGTCACCAACCTGCATCCCGCTGCCTTGGCCGAGCAGCTGAGCGGTGGCGACCTGCGACGGGTCGTCGATGGCTTCGACGACTTGGATTCGGCCCGGGACGGCTCGCCGGAAGCCATTCAGCGCCTCCTGACCGCGCGACGGGCAGCTTGGGAGACCTTGCGCAATCTGAAGGCCGGGATGATCGCCGGGGCGGCGAAGCTCGGAGACGCGCATTTCGAGAAGGCGCTGCGCGAGCACGGGTCGCACCTGCGCTACGTGATCGAGTACCAGCATCCGAATGCCGATGCCGACAACGACTACGTCGGCGAGCGCTACATGGGATACCGGGCCTACCTGGCCCGCTTCGCGCGTTACGGGGACCAGAGATCGCTGCTCGACTTCGATTCCTACCAGAGCGTGAACCAGGCTTCGCTCTCGCATGCGGTCCCGAAACAGATTGAAAGCCTCACCCGATTCCTGACCAAGGTGGCCCCTTGGAAGCGCAAGGACAAGCGCGATGGGAAGCGGCTGATGCGCGAGATGTCGGAACTGGCCGAGGAGGCGGCCGAGACGATCGATGTCGAGGCGGCGCGCGACCTGCTCTTGGCCGACGCATGGCTGATCGAAGATGTCCTGCCGCTCGCCCCTCCGCCGGAGCCGCCCGACTGGCGCTCGCCTCGACCGCTGCAGCACGATCCGTCGGTGGCGGCCCTGCTCGAGATCGGACCGGACGAGCGTCTGGCTGCGATCGATTCCATCGCGCGGAGCCCCGTTTGGCGCAAGGCCGGGGCCCGCCGGGCACTGCTACGGCTAGCCACCGATCCCGGCCTCCTGGGCGCTTGGCCGGGCAAGCCCGAGAGCTGGGCCCCGGGCCACGCGATGTCCTTGATCGCCCGGCTCGACGCCCACGAGTTGGTCGAGGGTTTGCAACCCGTGCTCGACGATCCCAAGGCGGTCGAGCGCTACGCCAGCCATCTGTTCTCGACTTGCCTGGCGCGGATGGGGCCGGAGGTCGAAGCCTTCACCTGGAGCGCAATCCGGAATCCCGAGCTTCCGGCGAGCGTCCGCGGCATGGCGCTGGTGAGCCTGCGCATCCGGGCCGAGCGCATGCCCGAGCGGGCGGCCGAGATCGCAAGACCGATCGCGGCCTTCCTGCAGGAGGACGATCCGGAGGATCCAGCGCGACACACGGTCAACGCCTTCGCGGCCCACGTCGTCGACGTCGAGAAGGCCTTCCCGCGCGAGATCGCCACGCCGGCCATCGAGGCGGCCGATGCGGCGGGCCGGATCGATCGCAGCGAGTACAACCTGCAAGAGTTGATCGACTACGGCTTGCGCGAGTAGGGTTCTCGTCTCGGGTCTGGCTAGGGTTCATGGCCGACACATCCGATGGGAGACAGCGACATGGCGAAATCGAAGAAGAAGGGCAAGGCCAAGGCGCCGGCCGGGCTGAGCCCGATCGCGGCGCTCGGGCCGACGCTTCGGCGGCTGATGGAACAGGTGGAAGCCGGCGAGGTCGACGCGGAGGCACTGCGCGCTCGGCTGGAGGCGAGCCTGCGCGGCATCGCACCCGAGAAGGCGCTGCCGATCCTGCTCGGCACGGCGGTCAAGGCCGGGCCCCAGGCCACGGCGCGGCTCGAGGCGGTGATGCCGCGCCGGCTGGAGGAGGCCGGCGAGGCGGAGATCTTGGCGGAGGTGCTGGGCGGCGGCCGGCTGGATCCGGATGCCATCGAACTGGGCCGGCGGTGGCTGGAAGGCAGCGGCATCGATCTGAGCGCGATCCCCGATGTCGCGGCCTTACTAACGCCGCGACTGGCGCATGCGCGCATCCTGAAGGACGACTTCGGCTCGCAGGGTACGATCCTCTTGGCCTGGCACCCGCCGGGCGAGAAGCGGCGATTGCACATAGCGAGCATGCTCCTCGACTTCAACCCGCCCTGGGAGGGCGCGATCAAGGAGATCGATGTCTATCTGGATCAAACGCTGCGCTTCTGGGAGAGACTCGAAACCTTCTGGGTGGAGGTCTCGGACGCCCTTTTGCGGAAGGTAGACGGCGCCGAGGTCAAGGCGACCATCCTGGAAGCGTTGGCGGCTCACCGGGCCGAGGGCCTGCGCTTGCCGGCCGGGTTGATCCGGGCGCGCGATCCCTTCCTTGCGCTGATGGATACCCTGCCCGATCCGCCGGAGGCACCGAGCTTCTCGGCCGAGGACTTCGACGCGCTGGCCGGCCTGGAGCGGACGCCCGAGCAGATCCGTGCCGACGAGCGGCGCTACGGCCGGCAGATCCGCGCTTCGGACGGCAGCAAGATTCGCGTGCTCGACCTGGCCGACTACGATCCGGAACTCGACGACGAGGCGGATCTCGAGGACGACGAGGAGTTGCTGATCAGCGCGCTGGATCCGGACGATGCGGCTGTGGTGCGCACGAGCCGGAAGGCACGGGAGATCCTCGCCTCCTTGGCCGACGACGACACGCGGCAGGCCACGCCGGAAGAGATCGAGCTCGTGCGAGAGGCGCGCCGCGCGGCCAATGATGCGTGGTTCGAGCTCCGGCGGCAGGCACTCGCCGCATACTTGGGCGAAGGCACACTGGATTTCGATCGCGAGATGTACCGGCATGCCGAGCACCTACTCTACGTGCGGGAGCACGAGCCCGGGAATCCCGGGGAGTTCCTCGGCGAGCACCTGCGAGCCTACCGACGGTATCTTGCCGACTTCGCGCGCTTCGGAGACCGGCGCGAACTGCTGGGCTTCGCCGAGTTCGAGGCAAAGCTCGGCGAGTACCACGATCACGGCAAGCCGGAGGTCCTCCGCAAGATCCGCGAGGTCTGGGACGAGACGTCCGGCGAGTGGGACGAGGAGATGGACGCGAGGTACCGCTCCATGCTGGCCAAGGCCGAGGCGGAGGCTTCGCCGGAGGAGCGTGAGCGGCTGGACGATCTCTTGATGATGGACCACTGGCTGGTCCAGGACATCCTACCACCGGCGCCGCCGCCCGAGCCGGCCGACTGGTCCGCGCCGGAGCCCCGACAATACGAGGAACCGGCGGCCAGCCTGCTGGAGATCGGCCCGGTGCTGGAAGTCTCGAGCCTCGAGGGTTTCGCGGAGGAACTGGTTTGGGAAGACGCAGAGGCCCGCCGCGAACTGGTCCGCATGGCCACCGATCCCGGCCTGTTCGGCACCTGGCGGGGCAAGCCGGAGAGTTGGGCGCCCTACCACGCGATGACCATGCTGGCCCTGCTCGATGCCCACGAGTTGATCGGGGAGCTCCGGCCCATCGTCGATCCGACGGATTGGGACGACTGGTACGGCGATCATCTGCTGGCCGAATGCCTGGGCATGATGGGTCCGGAGGTGGAGCCCTTCACCTGGAGCCTGATCCGCGACCGCGAGTTGGATGCGGAGCTGCGCGGCCTGGCCCTGCTTGGCTTGCAGGAACGCGCCGAAATGTCTTCGCTCGACCGCGCCGGCGAGGTCGCCGAGCAGATCGCCGACTTCCTGCAAGCCGACGACCCCGACGATCCAGATCGCAAGACGGTCAATGCCTACGCGGCCTATGTCCTCCGCCGAGAATGCTTCCCGGAAGAGATCTCGGAGTCCGCCATCCAGCAGGCTGACGAGGCGGGCCTGATCGACCACGCGATATTCGACCCGCAGGACTATCTGGACTTCGATCCGCGCGACCTTTGAGGTCGCGGTACGCTAGTACAACCGGACGCTAGGGCAGCGTCAGCCGGGCGTCGATCGGCGGGTAGAGCTCGGTGGCGTTGGGGCAGGTGTCGTGGGCGAAGCCGGCGCCGCCGTCCTGCTCGCTGTGCGCGGCCCAGGTGACGGGGCCTTCGAGCGGCGTCAGGTCGGCCAGCGGGTAGGTGGCCATGATCTGATTGCCGATGATCGAGGGCGCCGGCGCGGCCTGGTTCTGGTTGGCCCGCCAGTCGAAGGCCGCCGCCGACCAGGCGCTGCCGATCAGCTGCACCTCCAGCAGGTAGGCGTCGTCCTCCCCATCCCAGACCTTCAGCGCCCACTGCACCGCCGCCGGCCCGCCCGCCGCGTCGGTGCCCGCGTCGCCGGCGATGTCCTCGGCCGACTCCCAGATCACCCGCGCCGCGTCGGTGTCCATCGAGAAGGTGACCCGGCTCAGGTCGGTGCCGGCCAGCGGTCCGCCCTCGATCTGCGCGCCGGTGTCCAGGTTCAACACGTCGCCGCTGCCGTCCTCGCAGCGGACCATGCCGCGCGGCGGGCCGGCGAGGAGGGTGGCTTGTGCGATCGTGGTCGGGGCCTCGTCGGGCTCCTCGCCGGCATCATCCACCATGGTCGCGGCCTCGGGCGGTGCTGTCGGCACCTCTTCGGCATCCACGGCGGCGGCACCGTCGGCATCGGCATCGTCCGTGGCGCCTTCGACCACTTCGTCGGCGACGGCTTGGGTGGCCGGCTCGGTGGGACTGCTGCATGCAGTCGAGCCGGCGATTGCGAATGCAACGACCAACAGGCAACGACTTCGCCTCGCGTTTCTCACGATCCCTCCTGTGCCATGCGGCGGTGCGCAAACCGCACCTGGACAGAACCGTAGCGACGCACTCCCGTCCGAGTCAATCCTCAACATAGGCAAGGAGGCTGAGCGATGCGCAACTCTCGTTTTGGCTCCGGCGAGCCGTGGCTAGGCACGACCAAGCCCAGGGCTTCGTGTCTTTCCAGCTTCGCGACGCCATCCGCGCCCTAGCCCAACTGGCGGACGGTGAGACTCAATCCCTCACCAGAGATTCGTGGCTCTCCAGCCTACGGCATGGAGGCGATCGGCAGCAGGTCGATCTCGTTTCAATCCCTCTCCAGGGATTCGTGTCCTCTCAGCTCCCGTTTGTCAACCGGCCTGTGATACCCCTGAGACGCTCGAGGTTGGCCTGTGCTGGGTTTGGGGTCCGATTTGCGCGGGTCATTTGAAGCTTCCGGGATTTTGGGCGATTTCAGCCGATTTCGGCGGGTTTCGGGCGATTTGAGCGATTCTCGGCGGATCTGCTCTACCGGACTGTGGCGGCTATTCCTCGACCAGGCTCGACTATACGCCGTTTCCGCGGGTCGGACAAGGCTATGCGCCCCCATCTGTTTCCAGATCGGCCGGCAAGGCCGCCGCTGCAATGACCCGAAATGCGTTGCTCCGCTGTACCGCGATCCCCCTATACACCCCGAGGCAGCCAGGTATATTGTCGGCCGGCACGAGGTATATACCCGGCTTGCTCGACCTATATGGGCGGTGGGTGCCGATGGCCGGCAGTCTCGAGCCGAAGCCCCGCCTATCGCGATCGCCCATTCCGCTCGTCGTGGGCCCGCCAGGCCGCGCGCTCCAGGGCGGCGATGGCCGCGATGCGCAGCCCGTCGGTGATCGACACCACCTCACCGAGCTCGCTCTCGATCGCGAAGATGGTCAGCCGCCCAAGACCCTCGCCGTCGTAGACGGGCACCACACCGTCCACGACGTAGTGGGTGTTCTCGTAGATGAACGCCGGGCTGACCCGATACTCGATCGCGGCCACCGATCCAACCCTCCGGATCGAGCACTTGCCCGACCGCTACGTTCGCCCGGCCCCGGTCCTCAACACCGTCTCAGCCCGGCAGCACCAGCCCCATCATCCGCTTCATCGCATCCAGCTTGGGCACCGCCACCTCGGAGGCCTGCTCGGCGCCGATGGCCAGCAGGCGGTCGAGCTCGGCCGGGTCGGCCATCAGCTCGGCGTGGCGCGCTCGGATGGGCTCGAGGGTCTCGACCACCGCCTCGCCGACGGCCTTCTTCAAATCGCCGTAGCCGCGGGCGTTTGCGAAGTCGGCCAGGGTCTCGGCCTCGCTCTTGCCGGTCACCGAGCGGTAGATGCCCAGCAGGTTGTTCACGCCGGCCTTCTCCGGGTCGTCCGAGAAGACGATCTCGTTGCCCGAGTCGGTCACCGCGCGCTTGAAGCTGCGCAGCATCTCCTTGGGCTCGTCGGCCAGGCGCACCGCGTGGCCGCGGACGTGGGCTAGGCTCTTGCTCATCTTCACCTGCGGATCGTCCAGGGCCATCACCCGGGCGCCCATCTCGGGAATGACGGGCTCGGGGAGCACGAAGAAATCCTCTTCGTAGAGGTGGTTGAAGCGGCCGGCGATGTTGCGTGCCAATTCCACATGCTGCTTCTGGTCCTCGCCCACCGGCACCTCGAGCGCGTCATACAGCAGGATGTCGCCCGTCATTAGCACCGGATAGTCCAGGAGCCCCGTCAACACGCTCTCCTGCTTGGCCGACTTGTCCTTGTACTGTGTCATGCGCTGCAGCCAGCCCAGGGGCGTCACGCAGTTGAGCAGCCAGCAGGCCTCGGCATGCGCCGGCACGTGGCTCTGCACGAAGAGCGTGCAGCGCTCCGGGTCCAGGCCGGCCGCCAGGAGCCAGGCCACCAAGCTGCGCGTCTCGGCCCGCAGCTCCTGTGGATCCTGCGGCACCGTCAGGGCGTGCAGATCGACCACGCAGAAGAAGTTGCGCTTCTCGGCCTGGTCCTCGACCCAGCCGCGGATGGCGCCCAGGTAGTTGCCCAGGTGCAGGTTGCCGCTGGGCTGGATCCCGCTGAAGACCACCGTCTTGTCGCTCATGGCTGCCTCGCTTCACGATGTCGAGCCCTAGATGATACCGGCGGGCGTGCGATCTCCGAATCGCGATGTGTAGCCGCGACTCGGACGGGAATCGGCAACTCGGTCGATCAGCGGCCCCCGCGCGCGCTACGGATGACCCAACTCGATCCGATCAAGAACCCGATCAGGGTTCCGATCACGGCCTGGTCGATTGCGAAACCGACGGAGAAGCCGGTCGCCACCGCCGCACCGAAAGCCCAGGCGGTGCCGATGCGCGGACCGCGCCAGGCATCGAAGTCGCGCGAGGACGCGCCCGCTTCCGATCCGCCCTCCGCCCGGCGCAAGGCGCGCAGCAAGTAGATCAGCACGGCCGGCCGCAGCAGGTTGCTGACGTTCTGGATCGTGTTGCCCGGCGCCAGGTTGCCGGCCGCGTAGATGTCGATCAGGTGGACGATGGTGGCGCCGACGCCCAGGACCGTCACCGCCATCACCGTGGCCTCGCGGAAGCCATCGCGCCGGCTGACGGCCACCATGCCCAAGACGCCCAGGGCCAGGTTGGCAAAGCCCATCTCGAGCTGGAAGGGACTGCCGGCCTCCCAGCCGATCGACTCGGCCACCAGGTCGGAAAGAAACAGGTGGCCGATCCCGTTGGCGATGCCGGCGATCCCGACACCCAAGCTGAAGAAGTAGAGCAGCATCAGCTCCCAGCGCCGCCGATCGCTGTCCACGCTGGGGTCCAGGCGGACGTGCAGCGTGCCGGCCAAGAGCGGCGCCAGCGTGTAGGTGAGGATGCGCAAGAGGAATATCGTGGCCACGCCTTGCTCCAAGGTAGCGCTATGGGTTGCTAGTACTCTGTCAGGGAGATGCTTGCGGGTAGCTCGAGCGCCGATGCGCCGCTGCTGTGGTTCGATGCGACGAGGTCGTAGCAGCGCTACGGCCGAGGAGCAGCGGGCCGCAGCAGCGGATGCAGCGGTGCTCGAGCCCGCAAGCATCTCCTTGACAGAGTACTAGCTGCCCTCTGCCTGCTTCTCGAGCTCGTCCCAGAACCGATCGTGCTCGATCGCAATTCCAGCCGCGTGCTGCTCGCGAGACCTACGAAGCAAGCCCTGGAAGTCATTGGACAGCCAGAGGCTCAATCGCTCGAGATCTTCGTCGTCCTCGAGATCCAGACCGAGGAGAACCGCCACGGGCTTGCCCGCGAGGGTCAAGATCAGCGGCTCGTCCTGCCCTTCCTCGAACAAGTTGCGCAGCTTGGGGTCGAGCGACTCGATCGCGGCAACGTTCATGTGCGATAGTGTAGCCACCGGCCACGTAGCGCTCCAAGTCTTTCGATCCACTCCGGCACCAGAATCGTGCTAAACGCTCAGGAAGGACGGTCACGTTCTTCTGGCTCGATATCGGGCACTGCATCGAGCACTGCATCGAATGCCTTGCGATCCCCGCGAGCGGCGCGCAAGTTTAGGTAGTCCTCCGTCAACAAGGCGCTCATCTTCTCGGCGACCGCTAGCGTGATGAACTGATTGATCGAGATCCCTTCGGCTTCCGCCAACTGGCGGACGCGCTCGTGCAGTGACTCGGGTAGTCGTAGGCTCAGCGTACTCATCGTGATGTCTCCAAGATTCTCAGGAACTGTACGGGTGTGACTGCGCGGATTCCGAACTGCTCGACGTTTTCGAAGTGACGCACGTTGAACGTGACGATGTAACTGCAGACGGCGGCTACGGCAGCCTCGAGAAGCATGTCGTCCCCTGGATCTGGCAATTGAGGCCGCCAAAGGTAGTGGATCGACTGGTGATTCGACACTGCACAGACGTAATCCAGAAAGTTGGCGACGGCGTCGCTCGGGAGTGCTCTTCCGCCGATCTCCCGATTCAATACGCTTTCGTACTCCAGCACCAAGGGCACTGAGATGCTCGAGGCGAATTGACCGGTTCCGATCCGTCGTAGCACCTGGTGCGAAGCACCGCGCTTCGATCTCAACCCTGCCACGAGCACGTTCGTATCGAGCACCACCGATAGCTCACTCATACCTGGTATTATATACGATACCAGGGCAGGGTGTCAGTTCGGCCGCATGTATGGCACCGCCCGTGTTGCGATCCCTGAACGCGGTCGCAATCGCGCCACAATGGCCGGCCGATATAATGGGGTGCGCCCGAGCCGGCTCCGGTGCCTACCCACGCGCCCCCAGCTGGCCCACCCGCTGACCATCGCCGCCCACCGCTGCCACATTCGCGCCCGATGCGAGGAGATCCCACCATGCGACGCTTCCTACCCCTCCTGACCCTCTGCCTGCTGGCCGGCCTGGCCCTGGCGCCATCCCCCGGCCGCGCCGGCCCCGCCGCCCAGCCGCTGGCGCCCGACGCGCCCGCCCAAGGCGCCGCCGAGCCGGTCGTCGAAGCCAGCGTGCACGGCAGCGCCCTGCTCATCCGCACCATCCCGGGCGGCCAGGTGCTGGTCGAGCTGACCGACGCCGAGGGCGAGGAGAAGGGCTCCAGCGCCGCCATCGCCGACGAGAAGGGCGAGGCCCGCATCCAGTTCGGCTCCTACGCCGTGCAGGACGGCAACCTGATCGCCATCAGCGTCGGCGGCAATCCGGTGACCATGGCACCCGGCGATACCCTGCGCATCCTGCAGGTCGGCGCGCCCCCGCGCGAGATCGAGATCCCCAACCTGACGGCGGATGTCGACGTCGAGAGCGACACCGTGGCCGGCACCGGGCCGGCGGGCGCCCAGATCGAGGCCGAGATCCGCTCCGGCGATCAGGTCCTTTCACGCTCGGCCACCGTCGGCTCCGATGGCCGGTGGTCGATCGATGTCTCGGATCCGGGCGGTGCCGATGTCTTGGCCGTCGGTAGCAGCGAAGCGCAGCTGAGCATGCGCTCCGCGGACAACTACCGCTTCAGCACCCGGGCCGCCGACTTCCGGTCTCGCCTGACGATGAACGCCAATCAGATCGGCGGTCGGGCCTCGGCCGGCACGCAGATCGCCCTCGCCATCCAGACCGCCGAGGGCCAGAACCTCGAATACGAGCCCGTGATGGCGGTCGACGGCCAGTGGAGCCTCGAGCTCGGGCCCAGCTTCGGTCCCGGCCCGATCGGTCCCGGACCCGGCCAGGGCCCGCCTTCGCATCGCATCGCGGCCGGCGACCAGCTGACCTTCACGCAAACCGGCGGACCGATGGACGCCGATCGGAGCTGGACCGTCACCCTGCCGGAGATCCAGCTCGATGTCGATCCGCAGTCCGAGACCGTCAGCGGAAACGGTCCGGCCGACGTCCAGATGGGCATCGAGGCCCGCTCGGTCTGGAATGAAGAAGCAGACGCCAGTGCCACGACAGCTCCGGACGGCAGCTTCTCGGTCGACCTCTCCGAATCGGTCGACCTCGGCCCCGGCTGGCGGGTCAGCGCCTGGTGGCAGACCTCCGAGGCCGCCCTGACCGTGGCTGGCTCGGCCATCATCCCGGTCGTGCAGGCCGGCGTCGACGTGCCGACCCTCAGCGGCCTGGCCCAGCCCGGGCAGCGGATCACGGTCACGCTCTCCAGCAGTGCCGGCCAGCAGAAGAGCCGGCAGATCACGCGGGCCGGCAGCGACGGTCGCTTCGGCGTTCAGCACCGGGCGCCGGCCGGCGGCGGCGTGATGCTGCTGGGCGGCGGCATCCCGGCCGAGCAGGGCGATCGCATCGAGGTCGAGCTGACGGCCGGCGATCCGCTGGTCTTCACCGTGCCCGAGCTGACCGCGGTCACCAACGCCATCTCGGACACCGTATCGGGCTCGGCGCCGGCCGGCCAGCGGATGCGGCTCGAGTACCGGAATCAGAACGCCGTCGAGGGCCAGGTCGCCGGCGACGGCAGCTACACGGTCGACCTGACCGGCCGGCACGACATCGCGCCCGGCAGCCGCGGCCGGCTGACCGTCTTCGACGACCGGGGACACACCTTCTACACCTCCTGGGCCGCCCCGCGGCTGAGCCTGCAGATCGGCACCAGCCAGGTCGGTGGGGTCGGGGCGCCGGGCCGGCAGATCGAGGCCCGGCTCCTGGCGCCGGACGGCAGCCCGGTGGCCGAAGCCGAGACCAACGTGCTCGATCTGAGCGCGCAGACACAATTCGGCCTGGGTGCCGAGGAGCTGGCCGAGCTCCAGGGCAGCTTCTTCCTCTCCTTCACCGACATCGCCGGCCAGCCGGTGCCGGTCCAGGCCGGGGACACCCTGCGCCTCTACAGCGGCCTGGAAGAGGTCGAGCTGACCGTCCCTCCCTTGGACGGGACCGTGCTGGTCGAGTCGGACCTGGTCACCGGGCGCAGCGAACCCGGCCGCAGCCTCACCATCGAGGCCCTGCCCTTCGGCGGCGGGCGGGCCTCGGTCGAGGTCACGGCCGACGAGAACGGCAACTTCAGCCACGACTTCGCCGGCCAGCCCGACCTGCGCTACAACGACATCGTCGCCCTGTCCACCGACGTCGAGGGCCATGGCGTGGGCCGGACCATCACCATCCCGGGTCTGACGCTGGAGATGGACGCCAGCCGCCTGTCGGGCACCATCTGGCGCGCCACCCGCTTCATCCTCGAGGCGCGCCGAGACGGCACGCTGCTGGCCAGCGCGCCGGGCATCTCCAGCGAAAGCGGCGAGTTCAGCGCGCAGCTGTTGGACGCTGACGGCGACCCGCTGCCGCTGCGCGAGGGCGACGAATTGAGCGTCACCCAGATCACACGCCAGGACGGCGATCCGCTGCGCATGACCGTACCCGAGCTGACCGTCAGCGCCGACGTGGCCACCGACCGGGTGGCCGGACTGGCCACGCCCGGCGGCCGGCTGGTGGTCCTGGCCCGCGGTGCCGACAGCGACTTCGGCATCTCCCAGGCCTGGCCAGAGATCGCCGGCGACGGCAGCTGGCAGGCCGACTTCATCCCCGGCTGGGACGTCGCGCCCGGCACCGCCGTCGCGGCCCAGTACCGCCTGCCCGAGGGCCACGTGGCCCTGCGCACCTACTACGTGCCCCAGCTGCGCGCCCAGATCGGCGGCCCCAACGTCTGCGGCTTCACCCGCCCCGGCGGCGCGGTCACCGCCTTCCTGCGCGACGACGACACCTCGCTGGCCAGCGCCCGGGCCCGGGCCCGCTACGACGGCCGCTTCCAGGCCGTGCTGGGCAACGCCCGGGGCAACCTGATCAACACGCGGGGCGGGCAGAACATCGGCGCCGACCTGGGCACCGGCAGCGTGATCAACCTCCGGCTGCCCCAGCTCGACCTGGACGTCGATTGGCAGGACGCCACCCTGACCGGCAGCGGGCCGGCCGAGCAGATGCTGGAGATCCAGTACCCGGCCCGCCGCTGCATGGAGAACCTCTCCTTCGGCGGCGGCTTCCTCTTCGCCATCCTGACCCGCATCGGCGAGGACGGCCAGGTCCAGGCCGGCCTGCCCTTCACCCCCTTGCCCGGCGAGGGCATCGAGCTGCGCATGGCGCGCGAGGACGGGCACGAGAGCTTCCTGCAGCTCTACCGCCCGCTGGGCCGGGTCTTCGTCGAGACCCCGCGGGTCACCGGCCTGGCCAACGCCGGCGCCGATCTGAGCTTCGAGCTCCTCGACTTCGACCTCCAGCCCAAGGCCAGCGCGCTGGCGCTGTCCGACGCCAACGGCGGCTTCGAGGCCCTCCTGACCAACTCCACCGGCGACCTCGTGCCGATGCAGCCCGAGGACACCCTGGAGATCTCGATGTCCGGCAGCGTCGTGGCCCGCATCGTCGTCGAGCCCCTGAGCTTCGACTGGAGCCGGGGCGAGCCCATCATCGGCAGCGCCCTGCCCAGCCGGCCGGTCTCGCTCGAGCTCCTGCTCGAGGACGGCCGCGTCCTCTCCATCCCGCGCGTCACCAGCGGCAACGGCCAGTGGAGCTTCACCGCCACCGAGGTCCCGACGCGCGCCAACTGGTCGCTGGACGACATCACCGCCGTCCGCGCCACCATCGACACCCTCGACGCCCACCAGATCATCTTCCAGACCCCCGGCTTCGAGATCGACGACCCGGCCCCCCGCCCCCCCACCACCCGCCTCTACCTCCCCTTCCTGGGCAACGGAGCCGTCACCCGCGCCGCCTGGCTCGCCGAACCCGGCCAACCGGACGATGCCGCGCTCCCTGCTGCGCCATCCGGCGTCTCCCTCGCCCGCTGGTCGATCGACGCACCGGCCGCGACCGCCAACCCGACCTCGGATCGCGGCTCCCTACCCGGGTCGATCCAAGACGGGTTCATCCACCAGGACGACGGATCGACGCTCTGGATCCTGAAGCGCTGAGCCGCGACGAGCACGTTCTAGGACCCCCAACCCAAACCGCCGGGCTCGTGCACCTCCGCACGAGCCCGGCGCTGCTCACGCCCCGCCTCCACCACCTCCCCTCCAACAGGGCGGTGATGTCCTCGGGACGCGAAACCGCAGGCCGTGTGCGACGGCCTCCCTCAGCGGGACCGGACATCCGCCTTCTGGTACCCGGACCCCGCGTCACAGGGTCCCGTCATCACTTTGGTTTCGCGTCCCGAGGACATCACCGCCCGCCCACCACCCATCGTCGCCGTTGACCCCAAAACATCCCAACGCTACCGTTTCCACAACCCTTCGTTCCCGCCGTCCAACGCAACATCGCCTCAGGCCCCATGCGCAAGCGCATCCTGCCCGTCCTCAAGTGGCTCATCCCCGGCATGCAGGTCAAGCGTTGGCTGGCCCTGCTGTTGGCCGGCACCACGCTCCTGGCCCTGTCCTTCGCCTACCTGCTGATCGACGTCTACGACCGCGTCGAGCTCCCCCCCGACTCCCCCGGCCAAGCCGGCCTCTCCCTGCTCACCCTGCAGTTCCTCCCCCAATGGGCCCGCGCGCTGCTCTTCGCCCTCCTGGGCCTGGCCGGCATCATCGCCGGACTCTACGGCCTGGGCACCTCGCTGATCGACGCCGAGCGCTCCGCCCGCTCGGGCCGCCTGCTGGAAAAAGTCGACCGCCGTCGCCGACGCCGCTCCGGCACCAAGATCGTGGCCATCGGCGGCGGCACCGGCCTATCGACCATGCTGCGCGGGCTCAAGCAGCATTCCAGCAACATCACCGCCATCGTCACCGTGGCCGACGACGGTGGATCAAGCGGTCGGCTGCGCCAGAGCCTGGGCGTGCACCCGCCGGGCGACTTCCGGCAGTGCATCGCCGCATTGGCCGACACCGAGCCCCTGATGGAGAGCCTCTTCCAGTACCGCTTCGGCCAGGGCGAATTGGGGGGCCATGCCTTCGGCAACCTCTTCATCGTGGCCATGACCGGCATCACCGGCAGCTTCGAGAGCGCCCTGCGCGCCTCCAGCCGGGTGCTGGCCGTCTCGGGCCGCATCGTGCCCTCGACCCTGGAGCACGTGACCCTCTTTGCCGAGTTGGCCGACGACCAGGTGATGCGCGGCGAGTCCAAGGTGCCCCAGGGCGCCGCGCCCATCCGGCGGGTCTTCATCGAGCCGGCCAGCCCGCCGGCCTACCCGGAGGCCGTCTCGGCCATCCTGGACGCCGACCTGGTCATCATCGGCCCCGGCAGCCTGTACACCAGCATCCTGCCCAACCTCCTGGTGCCCGACATCGTGCAGGCCATCGGCGCCACCCGCGCGCCGGTGGTCTACGTGGCCAACGTGGCCACCCAGCCCGGCGAGACCGACGACTACGACCTGAGCGATCACGTCGAGGCCTTGCAGCGCCACCTGCCGCTGGACATCATCGACTACGTGCTGGCCAACGCCGACACCAGCCATCGCCCGCCCGAGGGCGCGCCGGTCCGCATGGTCGAGCCGCAGCTGATCCCATTGGACTCCGCCCGCCGCCCGGAGCTGGTCACCGCCAAGGTCGTCAGCCCGGCCTTCCCGACCCATCACGATCCGGACCGCCTGGCCGAGGCCGTCATCAAGCTATCGGGCCGGACGCGCTGAGCGCGCACGTCGCAGTCAAATAGAGCGCGGAGCCCCCGAAGGAGCTCCGCGCTCGTTTGATCAGAACTTCGGGGCCGGCAACGCGGCCCCGAGGCAACCGCTACTTGAAGACGCGGTCCTTGAGGCCCTTGCCGGCCTTGAAGGTCGGGACCGTGCGCGCGGCGATCTGGATCTTGGCGCCGGTCTGCGGGTTGCGGCCCTCGCGCGCCTTGCGGTGCGTGGTGCCGAAGGTGCCGAAGCCCGGGACGGTCACCGAGCGGCCGGCGTCGAGCTCGACGGCGATGATGCCCTCGCCCGAGTCGGTGTCGAAGATCGCGTTGACGGCATCCGAGGCCTGCGACTTGGTCAGGCCGGTCTTCTTGGCCAACTTCTCGATCATCTCGGTCTTGTTCATGGAATCCATCTCCTTGGATGGGCCCGCGTGGGGCCGGTGATATCCGCGGCTTGCTCGGGACGCCGTTCGATGGGCTCGCGGCACGTCGGGGGCAATCACCCCACCCGGCCGCCCGAGCGGCGGACGATGCGCCACCGATCCGTGGCGCGAACTCGGGCGATTATAGCACAGCACGACGCCAAAAGGCCGAATTGACGCGGCTTTTCGTTCATTTGGGTGCCATTTTGACCCTCGGAAGCGTCCCAGACGGGCTCCGATCGGTGCTCGCCTTACTCGCGCACCACCCGGCCGCGAGCCCGATTCATGCTTTGTATGTAATCCATCGCGAATGGATTTGCGGCTTGGACCCGGCTCTCGAGCCCGCTCATGGCCTCGGTGCCAGGCCCACCGTCACCAGCAGCAGCCGCGGCGCGGCGTCGGCCTCGTCCGGGGCATCCGGATTGCCGGCGAGCGCCATGGCGAAGCGCGGGCTGGCCGGCGACCAGGTGGGGGCCGGCGGCCAGGTGACGCCCTCGGCCAAGAGCAGCGGCTCGGCGCTGCCGTCGGCGGCCAGCAGCCACAGCCGCTCGCCGGCGGATCGGAGCAGCAGCCAGCGACCGTCGGGCGACCAGGCGGGCGGCTCGATCGCGGCTTCCGGCAGGCTCTGGCTCAGCACCGGGCCCATCTCGGGGTCGTAGAGGTCGATGGTCGAGCCGCCGATGACGGCAAAACGATCGCCGGGCGGCGACCAATGCGGCCGGCCGTCCAGGGGCGCCATCGACCGCAGCCGGCCGGCCTCCAGGTCCAAGAGCCAGGTCGCGCGCGCCGAGGCCGCATCCTCCGATTCGCCCGCCGCGTACTCCGGGTAGAGCAGGTAGCGCCCCCGGGGCGAGACCCACCGGTCCAGCCGCTCGGGTCGCAGCGGGTTGCGCGGAATGCCCAGGAACTCGGTCAGCGAGCTGGCGGCAGTACTGGCCGGATCGACCAGGCGGTGATCGAACTCGCTGCCGTCCTGGTAGCGCAGCTCGCGGGCGGCGGCCAAGAGCACCCGGCCGTCGGCCAGCCAACGCGGGGCCGGCAGGCCCTCGGCGCCAGGCCGCTCGAAGCCATCGGCGATGCGGATCGACTCGCCGGTCTGGGCATCGATCAGCGCGTAGCGCCCGTCGGCGTGGCCCAGCAGGATCCGGGTGCCATCGGGCGACCAGGACCAGTTGGCCTGGCCGGCCGGCGGCCAGCCGGAGAGGAAGCGCGCGGCGCCGCCCGGCTGGACGATCCAAGCCCCGTCCGGCCCGGTGGCTAGGATGCGCTGGCCGGTCGGGTCGGCGAAGACCTGCCGGATCTGGCCATCCAGGCCGGCCGGCGAGTCGAGCGGGTCGCCCTGGGCATCGACGAACATGCCGTCGGCGCGGGCCAGGGCCAGCCGGCCGTCGGCCAACCAGGCAGCCGCCTGCCGCTCGGCCGGATCCGCCTGGACGTCGCCCGAGTCGTGGCGCGGCCGGCCGGTCTCGGCATCCACGATCCACAGCCGGCCCGACCAGCTGCCGCGGGCGTCCGCGCCGCCGAAGTAGGCCACCAAGGCGCTGCCGTCGGGCGACCAGGGACCCGGCCGGCCCTCCAGACCGGCCGGCAGGTCGACCTGGGTCAGGCTGTAGGTGATGGCCTGCCGGGCCTCGGGCGCCACGCGGGCCAGGGTCGGCACCGCGGCGGGCGCGGCATCGGCGGCCGGCGTGCCCGCCGTCTCGCCGAGGTCTCGGGCGATCGCCGTCGGTGGCGCCACCGCGGTGACAGCGGCCGGCGGATCCGCTTGGCGATCGCAGGCGGAGACGAGACCGAACATCAGGAGCGAGACGAAGATCGCGGCGGGCGAGACGAGGCGGGAAGGTCCAGTGGGGCGTGTCGGCATCGCGATACCTCGGTCGGTCCATTCGAGAAGGAGCGCCGCTTCGGACCGCGGTGCGCGGGTCGCGAGCGCTCTCGGAGAAAACACGATACGCTATTCTGGGAGATTCTCGCGGGTAGCTCGAGCGCAAGAATCTCCTCGACAGAGAACGAGGGGGCGCTGTTCCGAGCGCCCCCTCGTCGTCGAATTTGCTATTGGCGAGACGACTTCGCCGGTGGATTGCTTCGTCGGTCCCCGGCTCGAGCCTCGCGTCCGGCGACTACTTGGGCATGTCTCGCAGGGCGGCGTAGGCCGGGCGTTCCGACCAGTCGTTTCGCACCAGGCCGAAGGCGGCCTTCTCGTCGGCCGGGCCGGCCACCGGGGCGAAGTTCAGGTTCCAGACGAACATCGGGCCCACCCAGCCCCAGCTGCGGGCCAGGTTGAAGGCGTCGACCAGGTACTGGGCCTGCTCGGCCTCGGTGTTCTGGCCGGCGTACTCGTAGCCCGCCGCCGGGCCGGCACCCAGGTTTTCGACCGAAGCCCAACCGAACTCGGTCACCCAGATCTTCTTGCCGCCCTGACCGTACTGGTTCAGGACCGCGCGGTAGGCTTCCATCGTGCTGCGGAAGAAGAAGGAGCGATGGCCCTTGAACTGCGGCTCGGCCGGATTGTTCCAACCGGCGCGAGCGGTGGCCGGGTTGTTGTAGCCCGAGGGGTGCGCGCCGATGCCGTTGGCGCAGCGGCCGGCGCCGTTGGCCATCATCTGGCGCAGGTAGTTCACGTCATCGACCGCCAGCCGGCCGTCGTTGACACCGGTGGGCGTCAGCGCGCCGCTGACCACGACGGCGCCGGGGTCGTTGGCCTTGATGGCGCCGTAGCTGGCGCAGAGCAGCTGGGTGTAGCGCGCGGCCGAGATGGGCTCGTTGCCCCACTCGTAGTGCAGGTTCTGCTCGTTCCAGACCTCGTAGGCCTGCACGCGACCGCGGAAGTGGGCCGCCATGGCGCCCAGGAAGTTGGCGAAGTCCTGCGGGTTGGCCGGCGGGCCCTCGACCGAGAAGTCGGTGTTGCCCGGGCGGGCCCAATCCGGGGCCTTGACCACGCTGAGCATCACGTTGATGCCGGCACCGTTGGCCTGGTTGACCAGGTTGTCCAGGCCACCCCAGTTGTAGTTGCCGCGCGAATCCTCGTGGCGGAACCACTCGACCTGCTGCTTGACCCAGTTGAAGCGCATGCCCTGGATCTTGCCGATGGCGGTCGGGTCTCCGCCGGGGGCGTGGAGCTGGATGCCGTAGCCGAAGCCGGCCGGCGCGGCGGCCGCGGCCGGTGCCGCGGGGGCGTCCGGCTGGGGCTGGGGCGCGGGCGCGGCGGCCTGCTGCTGCTGGGCCGGCGCCGGAGCCGAGGCCTGCTGGCAGCTGCTGGCACCGGGCACGGTGATCTTCTGGCCGACCGAGATGCGGCTGGGATTGGCGATGTTGTTGAACACGGCGATGTTCTGCCAGCTCACGCCGCAACGGGCACCGATGGCGCTGAGGGTATCGCCGCTGGTGACCGTGTAGTCGATGTCGGCCATGGGGGCCGCGCTGGCAGGCGCGGCCAGGGCGATCAGCCCGGCGACCGACAAGGCGAGAGCGAGGTAACGAAGCTTGGACATGTCATCCTCCATTGAGAAGACGCCCGGGGGGGCTTCTGGCGACGGGCCGCCGCGCCGGGGGCGGTCCGCGCGGGCCGGAAGGCTCCGGCCATGGTCTAGGGCTTAGGGATCGACGGATCGATGAGAGCTCGATCGGGACTCGCGATGGGGCCGGCGCGTTGCGGGCCACGGGCGTTGGAGTCGGCGCGACGAATCCCGGTCCGGCTCTGGGGTGAGCCGGGCCGCGGAGCATTATACCGCTGGGGTTTGGGGAGTCCAATCGGCTCTTTTTGGGGTGGGGGGAGGGCGGCGAGGGCCTTGGAACGTGGTTGGGGGGGCGACATCTCCAAATAGGGCTTGGGCGCGAGGCAAGGTGGAGATCGAATGTTCGGAACGGATGTTCACGGGATTGGTGGGCGTTGGGCTTTGCACCCGGGCTCGGACAGCGGCTATCCTCCGCTTCCCCTATCGCGCGTCGGAGCGGGACTTCCATGAGCCATGTGATCGCCATCGTCAATCAGAAGGGTGGGGTCGGAAAGACGACCACCGCTGTTAATTTGGCTGCCGGGTTGGCGGCCATCGGGCAGCGTTGTCTGGTGGTGGATTGCGATCCGCAGTCCAATGCCACCCGATCCTTGGGCGTTGCGGACACGGGCGAGTACTCGCTCTACGATCTGTTGGTCCAAGGCGACGAGCTGGCGGTGGCGGACGTGATCCGGCCCAGCGCGACCGAGGGGTTGGATGTGATTCCGGCCACGCCGAGCCTGTCGGGCGCCGAGGTGGAGCTGGTGAATATGTGGGGGCGCGAGTCGCGGCTGAAGCAGGCGCTGGCGGAGTTGGATGATCGCTATGCCTTCGTGCTGCTCGATTGCCCGCCCAGCTTGGGGCTGATCTCGGTCAACGCGCTGGTGGCGGCCGATGGGGTGATCGTGCCGGTGCAATGTGAATATCTTTCGCTGGAGGGGCTGGGGCTCTTGACCCGGACGCTGGAGTTGGTCAAGGGCCGGCTCAACCCGGATCTGGAACTGATCGGCTTGGTGATGACGATGTTCGATGCGCGCACCAAGCTGGCCGCCGAGGTGGTGGCCGAGGTCGGACGGCATTTCCCGGATCAGCAGTTCCAGTCCATCGTGCCGCGCAGCGTTCGCTTGGGCGAGGCGCCCAGCTACGGCGAGACGATCTTCCAGTACGCTCCGGATACGCCGGGCGCCGAGGCCTACGCGGCCTTGGCCCAGGAGTTGGTGGCCCGCATGGGCGCGCCGGTGCCGGCCTGAGCAGAAGGGGCGGGCGAGCGGATCACGGCGGCCGCGATGGGTCGTCATCCGACGCATTTGAGGATGGTGGCTGATCGCAGCCGAGCGGATCGCGGCGTGACGGAGCCGCAGGGAGGCGGAGCGGGATGAGCAAGGGTCGACGTGGTTTGGGGCGCGGGCTCGACGCCCTCTTGCAGAGCACGCAGGAGCCGGCCGAGGCCGAGTCGCGCGCCGATGCGGAGTCGAGCGCGCGCACCGAGGCGATGCGCGTGGCGATCGGGGCCATCCAGCCCAACCCCTACCAGCCCCGGCAGCATTTCGACGAGCGGGCGCTGGACGAGTTGGCCGACTCGATCCGCGAGCATGGACTGATCCAACCGCTCTTGGTCCGCCCGGAGGGCGAGGGCTACGTGCTGATCGCCGGCGAGCGGCGCTGGCAGGCTTCTCAGCGGGCCGGGCTACAAGAGGTGCCGGTGGTGCTGCGCGAGGCGACCCCGCAGCAGATGCTGGCCCTGGCCATCATCGAGAACGTGCAGCGGGCCGACTTGGATCCGATCGAGGCCGCGGCCGGCTACCGGCGGCTGATGGACGAGTTCGAGCTGACGCAGACCGAGGTGGCGCGCCTGGTCGGCAAGTCGCGTGCGGCGCTGGCCAATACGGTCCGGCTCTTGGGACTCGAGGCTGACGTGCGGTCGCTGGTCTCCGAAGGGCATCTGTCCGAGGGGCATGCGCGCGCGCTGCTGCCCCTGGACGGGGCGGCCGAGCAGTTGGCGATGGCCCGGCAGGCCATCTCCGGTGGCTGGACGGTGCGGCGCATCGAAGAGGCCGTGCGAGCCGCCACCCACGCTGGAGATCTCGAATCTGAATCGCGAGACGGCGCACCGCGCAAACCGGGGCGGCCGGCGCTCGATCCGGACACCAAGGCCGCCATCGCCCAGCTGGAGGCCAGCCTGGGCACGCGGGTCGAGATCCAGCGCAGCGGTGATGGCGGGCGCCTGGTGCTCCACTTCTACTCGGAAGAAGAGCTTTCGGCGCTCTACAATCGCTTGACCTGACCGTGAATCGGATGGGGACCGCGAGCGTCGAAGCCCGGCTCCGGTGCTTCGATGTGCCGGGGGATTGCCGGGGCCATGGCGGAGCCGCTGTGGACCGGGGGATCGGACGCCGCGGGGATCCATCCTCTAGGCCGGGTGGATCAGGTTTGGTCGACCTGCAGGAAGCGCGCGTAGTCGCTGCGCATGGCCTGGAAGCGTGCGTAGGCCTTGCCGTCGAGCTCGGGCGTGAGCCAGGTTTCCAAGAGGGGCAGCAGCTCGTCGCGCAGGAAGGGACCGCGGGCCATCCACTGGTAGTAGCTTCTTCCCCCGTGGTGGTAGGGTCCGTAGAGCTTGCTGCCGGGCAGGCGCGTGTCCAGCCATTGGAAGAGGCGCTCGTGATCGGTGTGCATGCGCAGGGTCACCTGCGGCTGCTTCCCGTCGCCGCCGAAATGCCCTTCGCCGACCAAGATGCCGATGAGATAGCCGATCTCGAATTCGCTGAGCTGCATCACCGTCCCTCTAACGCAATCCAGAAGTTGTTTCACCGTAATGTAACACATGAAACATTCCCGGGCGAAGTTGCGCCGAGACCGACCCCACAGGAGTTCCGCCGATGAGCCCGACCGACCCCCGCTTGCATCCGATCGCCGACGACCCGGACGACCATCGCATCTGCGATTACGAAGGCAGCCCCTACCGCCGAGTCTTCTGGGAGGAAGCGGATCGCAGCTACGAGGACGCCACCGAGCGCTTGGCCCTGCGGCGCTTGCTGCCCCCCTCCGGCCGGCGCATCGTCGAGATCGGTGCCGGCTTCGGTCGCCTGGTCGACGAGTACCGCGGCTACGAGGAGATCATCCTGCTCGACTACGCTCGGTCGATGCTGGAGGACGCCCGCGACCGCCTGAGCCGGGCCTTCGGCACGCGGGGGCCGCGCCTGCGCTTCGTCTGCGCCGATCTCTACCGACTGCCCTTTGCCAGTCAGTCATTGGACACGGTGGTCCAGGTGCGGGTGCTGCACCACGTCGAGCAGGTGCCGCGCGCCTTCGCGGAGGTCTCGCGCGTGCTGGGCGCCGGCGGCAGCTACGTCCTGGAATATGCCAACAAGCGCAACCTCAAGGCCATCGCGCGCTATGCCATGGGCCGGCAGCAAGAGCGCCCCTTCGACCGCGATCCCCACGAGTTCGTCGAGCTGAACTGGAACTTCCATCCCGAGTACATCTACGAGGCCCTGGTGCAGGCCGGCCTGGCGCCGCGCGAGTCCATGGCCGTCTCCCACTTCCGCCATGCCCAGCTCAAGGCCCGCGTCCCCGCGACCGCGCTGGCCCGCGCGGACGCGCTCATCGGCCGCCCCTTGGCCCCCCTCGCCCTGGCGCCCAGCCAGTTCCAACGCGCCATCCGCGCCACCGGCCAGGCCACGGTCGATTCGCTCTGGCGCTGCCCGGCCTGCGGCGGCGAGGACGTGGTCGAGTCCGCCAAGGCGGTCCACTGCTCGAGCTGCGGTCGCGATTGGCCGATCGTCGACGGGATCCACATCTTCCGCGAGGGCGCGGTCGGCTAGCGGGTCGACCGCGCCGAACGGTGCAGGTAGGCGGACGGAAGGACAGAGGTGGTGGGTTGTGGGGCGGGCGCCAGAAGGCGGATGTCCGGTCCCGCTGAGATCCGCCGTCGCACACGGCCTGCGGCATCGCGCCCCAAGGCCACTGGCGCCCTCTTGGAGGACTGTTGATGGAGGCCAGCCGCCTACGAATTCCGGTTGTCGCCGGTCACCAGGGCCATCGCTGCGCGCCAAACAGCTCACACTCCGCCTGTCACCACTTGATGCGATCCCCTGTGGTCAGCGATGGGCCCGATTGACGCTCGACCGTTGCCCGGTCCGGAATGCCGGCCATGCCCTCGGCGCCCACCGACAGTCCTGCCGCCCGCGTCGCGAAGCGTAGGGCCGTCCGCAGGTCGCGCGTCTCCCAATAGCGGATGAAGAAGCTGGCCGCGAAGACATCCCCGGCGCCGGTCGGATCGACCGAGGGTAGATCGAGCGCCGCTTGTGATAGCATCCCCGACTGCGAATAGGCTCTTGCACCGCCCGGGCCCAGCGTGATGATCAGAACACATGTTCTGGTTACCAGGTCCTCTGCGAGCGCGCGCTCCCCACCCGCTACCGCCCGGATGTCCTCGTCGCTCAGCACGATGACGTCCGCCCGCCGCGCCAGCGCGCTCGGCACCGCCCAGTCCCGATGCTCGACCACGCCATCCGGGCGCGGGGCGCGCAGCCAGCCCTGGGGCGTCAGCCCGACCAGATCCGCCTCGACGCCCTCCAGCACATCGGAGGGCAACTCGCCGGCCACCGGTGCCAGATGCAATACACGCGGCCGGCGCCAGTCCGCCGGCAGGTCGCCAGCACGTAGCGGCGCCCCGCGAGCATGCAGCACCTGCTCCCGCTTCCCTTCGGCATCGTAGCGATTGCTGAAGCAGGTCGTCACATAGGAGGGACCGACGCGCAGCGAGACGCCCGGCAGCCGCGCCGGGGTCAGCCAGCCCGCCGCGGCCCGGGTCACCAGGCCGGCCCGCCAGCCCAGCCGCGTCGCCGTATGGCAGGCATAGGCCACCGATCCGCCCAGCCGCAAGTCACCCCCCGGCAGGCGATCGGCCGTCACATGCCCCAGCGCGACGTAGTCCGGTGCCCCCTCACCAGCATCGAACACCCTCGTCTCGGCACCCTCCCCGGATTCTTCCATCCCGACATTCTCCCCCGGTCCCCACCGGCCAACAAGCGTCAGCATGATCACATCCAACAATGAGAGCCTGATTCAAGAAGCAGGCTCTCATACCTCGGTGGACCACCAGCTCCCATCCTGCCGGCCGTCAGCCTCCACCAACTGGGCTCCAAGAGGGCGCCTGTGGCCTTGGGGCGCGAAGCCGCAGGCCGTGTGCGACGGC
>CAZJWJ010000080.1:0-24746 GCA_964549495.1 uncultured Anaerolineales bacterium
ATCGAGCGTTACTCGAGCGGCATCTACGTCGGGCTGTGGCATCAGGAGACCAACTGTCAGACCAACAATGCCGGCGAGCGGGTCTGCCAGGGCCGGCCGGCCGAGGTGCCCAACACGCACTTGAGCCTGCGCTACGAGTTCTACCGCTACGAGGACTGGGGCTGGCTCGAGCTGGACCAGGACTCGCTCACCATCCCGGCCGGCGGCGAGGCCAGCTTCGAGGCCACGCTCGCCCTGCCCGAGAGCGCGCCCTACGGCAGCTTCCAGGGCGCCATCTTCGCCGACTACGCCCGTGCCGAAGGCGACGCGCGCATCGAGGGGCCTGCCGGCTGGGAGCCCGAGGGCTTGCGGACCGTCATCCCGGTCAACGTCAACGTGGCGGCGGCCAGCGACTGGTCGGCACCGCTGACCTTCGGTGGCGAGGCGGCGCGCGACGACGCCGCGCCCTTCGACAACGGCGCGGTGCGCGGCGCCCAGCGCTGGGGCTGGCGCCCCGAGTCGGGCGACTGGCGCTTCTTCTTCATGGACGCCGAGGAGCCGGCCGAGGGCACCAAGTTGATCGTGCGCAGCAGCTGGGAGGACGAGATCCCGGGCCAGACAGACATCGATTCGCATGTCTGGCAGCCGCTGCTCGACCGCTTCAGCTCGCCGGGCCACGAGGCCAACGAGGCCGAGGATTGGTCGGATCCCGAGTGGTACGGGCCGCACGGCATGCAGCTGGGCGTCCAGAGCCCGACCGCCGGCCAGCCGCCGCGCTGGGCCTTCGACACCAGCTCGGGCGAGAACGAGGACTGGCAGGTGACCGATGCGGTGGCCGGTCTGAACGAGATCGTGCTGCACAACGTGCTGCACAGCGGCAAGGACTTCGAGCTGCCCTTCGAGACCACCGTCGGCTCGATCCGGGTCATGCCCGAGGTCCTCGAGCTGGAGGGTCTGGCCTGCGGTACGGTCACCTTCGAGCCGCAGATCGACCTGCCGGGCTTCGCGGTCGAAGCCTTTGGCCTGACCGAGCCGGAGGTCTTCGTCGACCAGGAGATCGGTCAGGACGACCAGAACGATCCGAGCAGCTCGAGCTTCAAGCACGACATCGAGATCGCCGGCCCGGCCGCGCGCTTCGAGATCGTGCTGGACGGCAAGAGCGAGGCCGGCGGCTTCGATCTGGACCTCTTCCTGCTCTACGACGCCAACGGCGACGGCGAGTTCACCTACGGCGGGCAGAACAGCGAAGTGGTCGCCAGCTCGACCACGCCCACCGGCGACGAGCAGATCCGGCTCTCGGGCTTCGCGCCGGCCGGCAGCTACCAGGTCTGGGTCCACGGCTGGAGCGTGCCGGTGCAGCCGGCGCTCTACGATCTGCGCATCGACGCCGTCTACGGCGACGCGATGAAGGTCAGCAACCTGCCCGACGAGGTCCTGCCGGGCATCCAGTACAGCTTCGATGTCTGCCCTGACGCCGCCCAGCTCGAGGATGTCGAGGGACCGGCGGGCGGCGTGGCCGTCTTCGGCCCGGCCGGCGCCCCGACCCTCTTGCAGATCCCGGTCCGATGGAGCCGCGGCGGCGACATCGAGCCCAGCCAGATCCACCTGCCGGTGATCCACAACGGGGAGGCGCCCGACGCGCCCTGATCCGCGGGGTCCGGCCGACTCCCTGACGCCGAACTCTTGAACGGACCTTGAAGCAGCGAGGGCACGACCCGCCGGTCGTGCCCTCGCTGCGCGTCGCCCCGGCAGATCGTGATATGCACGGGAAGGCTTGCCCGGGCGAATCCGCACTTCGTCCTCACCATCGCCGACCGGCTTGACCGCGGCTGGGGAATCTGGGATCCTGCCGGCTCCATCGACCATCCTTCTCGACCCGAGGAGCCCCGCAGATGAACCTGGACGTCGCCAAGATCCTGATCGCCCTGGCTGCCCTGACCTTCCTGCTCGCCATCGCGGTCTCGCTGGGCCTGAACCTGCTGGGCTTGCACGCCGAGACCTTCTCGCGGGCCTCGAACAACCTGGCGCTGCTGGCCATCGCCTGGATGCTGTACCAGAAGTGGGGGCCGGCAGGCGGCTGAGGCCCCCAGTCGATCCGAACAACTCGAGCCCAGATGACCGCGATTCTGTGGTAGGCTGGTGTCGACGACGAGCGCTCGCCGGCGCGCACCCATGCGCGCCTTGCCCCGATCGACAGGGATTCCCGCCAGGCTTCGTTCGATGTCCGTGCTCGTGACGCTTCGTTCTCGATAGCGACCGCCGGACGAATCCTCGCCCTCGCGCCGCCGCCTCGAATCCCTCCTGGTCCACTTGCCGCCTGCCCCTGTGGGAAGGAGTGACGTCCGATGAGCGTTCGGAGTGGGCATCGAGCCCCCAGCCAGGACCCCCTGAAGCATCGCGGATTCACCCGCTCTCGCATCGTACGGGCCTTGATGGCCGGCGTGCTGCTGATGTTCCTGACTACCGATGGCCAGGCTGGACGCGCCGCGCCGGCCGAGCGGCCCATGGCGGCCGAGCCCTCGAGCAACCTCTCCTGCCGGCCGGTGCGCAACACCGACGACCTGGTCGAGATCGCCTGGAACGACGAGAACGACTGGGTGGTCGACGGCGAGATGGGCCCCGAGTTCGAGGTCTTGCGCCAGGACGCAGGCGGCGGCTCCTGGACCGACCTGGGCAGCGTCCTGCCGACGACGATCTGCACCGACGACTACTGGGCTGACGACGAGAGCTGCTGCAAGGACAACGGCTGGTGCCGCTTCGTCGCCTCCAAGAGCCCCGGCGGCACCGACTACCGCTTCAAGGTACGGGCCACCGAGGGCATGGACAGTGCCGACACGGCCGAGGCCTGTCGCGAGCCGACCTTCCTGGACGGCCCCTCCGGTATCTACCGCGTCTACTATCGCCCCTATGCCGACGAGAGCGACGACTGCCCGCAGTACGAGGTCGACGGCGTCATGCGACGCACCTGCACCGACCCGACCCTGGACGGTGGCGGCGACAATGCCACCGCTGCCCAGCTGATCGATTCGCACGTGGCCTACCGCTCCGAGTACATGGGCCAGGGCTTCAACGACCCGGGCACTTACGATGGCGGCACGCCCTTCCCCATCGACCTCTTCCCCTGCAACAACGGCTGCGCCAACGGCCGCGGCATCCAGATCCCGCCCGAGACCATGGACGACAACCCGGACTATGACCCCAACACCGGCACGGGCCTGGTCTGGAAGGTGATGGTCATGGGCCACGAGGTCTTCCACAAGATCCAGGGCGCCCACGGCGGGGGCGGCGGCGACCCCTTCTACAAGTGGCTGATCGAGGGCCAGGCCCGCGGCACGGAGGACACCAGCTGCATCTATGCCGGCGCGCAATGCGACCGCTGGGACGACGAGGTCGAGCAGTACTGGGAGGGCCAGACCGCCAACTACCTGGGCAAGCCCCAGATCGGCCTGCAGGAACAGAGCTACAACGCGGCGCCCTTCTGGCGCTACGTCATGGAGCAGTACGGCGACTTCGCCGACGAGCCGCGGGTGGGCATGGACTTCATGCTCGAGTACTGGGAGCAAAACGAGAGCAACGGCGGCGCACTGCTGGACGGCATCGACACCCTGAACCAGACCCTGGCCGCCTGGCCGGATGACGACGGCCGGCGCTTCGACGACCTGTGGCGCGACTTCGCGGTGCTGCTCTACGCCCGCGAGTTCATCGACCATCCGCCGGCCGCCTCGCTGGCCCGCTACAACCTCAAGGACGAGGACGACTGGAACCCCAGCAGCGGCACGCCCGGCAGCTTCGGGCCGGTCAAGCTGACCGAGGACGTCCTCTTGG
Organism: uncultured Anaerolineales bacterium; assembly: GCA_964549495.1. Lineage (GTDB taxonomy): Bacteria > Chloroflexota > Anaerolineae > Epilineales > Epilineaceae > JACKBJ01. The sequence continues at coordinate 3,805 of CAZJWJ010000080.1, forward strand.
CGGTCGACCAGCAGGTCGACGGCATCAGCTCGGTCGATGCCTGGGGCGCGCGCTACTTCCGCATCGAGCCGGACGCCTCGGTGCCGGTGGTCCAGGTGATGGTCTCCTCGCTGACCGCCGCGCCGCTCTACGTCCACGTCTTGGGCATCGCCGACGACGGGGGCGGTCCGGAGATCGTCGACCAGTGGTCCGGCGAGGGCCAGGACTTTGCCGAGGCCATCGACAACAGCGGCGGGCAGTACGACGAGATCGGCGTGGTGGTGGCCGCCCTGGGCCAGCAGGCCAACTTCGATTATTCCTTCAACCGCGCCGAGGGCATCCAGATCGTCGATCCACTGACGGTCCTGCCGGTGATGGCCGGCGACGCGGCCGCGCCGGGCAAGATCCTCGTCAAGCTCCAATACTACGGCGCCAACCTCGAGCCCCAGCCGCTGGACATGCCTGGCGACCTGTCGATCAGCATCGGCGATCACGACGTGGTCGGCAGCGAGATCATCCAGCAGGCCAACATCCAGGACCAGCATTGGGTGGTCCTGCGCGCACCGGGCAGCGCCCAGGCCGGCAACTGCGCCCTGCCGGTCGGCGGCGAGCTCTGCGACCTGGAAGTGGGCTACCAAGGCTTTGCCGACGCCGAGCCGATGTCGGTCCAGTACGGTCCCGACACGCCGGTCGACAACGTGATCATCATCGACCGCTCGGGCAGCATGCTCGGCGAGAAGATCGCCGCGGCCCAAGGTGCCGGGCGGATGTACGTCGACGTCTACGACACGGGCGACATGATCGGTGTGGTCAGCTACAACGCTCTGCCGGAGGTCGACTTCGGTCTGGTCGGATGGACCGACGACTCTAGCGAGGACGCCCAGGAGGCCATCGAGGACCTGGACACGCCCTCAGGCGCCACCGCCAGCGGCGCCGCCCTGGCCACCGGCCTGGCCGAGCTGGATGACGAGGGCGACACCATGCACGACTGGGCCATGGTCCTGCTCTCGGATGGCATGGACACCTCGGCTGACGAGGACGACCACATCCCCGCCTTCCTGGACGACTTCGAAGCGCGCAAGGACGATGGAGACAAGGTCCCGCGCATCCACGTGGTGGCCGTCGGCGACGATGCCGACGGGGTCGAGCTGGAGAAGGTCTCGGATGCCTCCGGGGGCAGCTTCCACTACCTGCCCGAGGGTGGCGGGGGCGGCCTCCTGGCCGCCACGTCGACGACCGACGGCTCCTCGACGATGGCCTCGCCGGCCGCTCCCGCCGCTCCCGCCGCCGCGCTCTCGATGCTGCCGACCTCCTTGGCCGAGGTCTACCGCGTGATGTCCGAGACCATCCTGCAGGAGCAGCAGGTCTACGCGGCCGAGGGCACGATCGACCTGGCCACCTCCAACCCGCGCTTCCACGAGGTGCAGGTGGACGGCGCAGCCAGCGAGGCCATCTTCACCGTCAAGTACTCCCCCTCGCCGACCACCCTGCCGCCAGATTACCGCATCCTGCGGCCTGGCGGCGAGTCGGTGATCTTCACCGATCCCGATGTCGATATCCACAGTGCCCACGGCCACACCATCTGGCGCGTGTCGGCGCCGGCGGCCGGCACCTGGACCATCGACGTCAACGGCTGCCGGCCCGAGGGCCTGGTCGCCGCGGGGGTTGTGGATGACTCGGCCGCGCCGAAGGTGGGCGCCGGCACGCTGGACGAGCAGAAATTCTGCCCCTCCAGCTTCCTGGCCGAGGCCGCCGTGGTCAGCGAGCTGACGATGGAGGTCTTCTTGGGCCTGGCGCTGGGCGAGCGCAAGGTCGACGTCCCGATGCCCATCTTCGTCAGCCTGTCGGACGTCGACGGCATCCCCGGCGCCAGCGTGGAGGCCACGGTGCCGCGCACGGGCGAGGTCCTGACCCTCTTCGACGACGGTGCCCACGGCGACGGTGCGGCCGGCGACGGATTCTACGGCGGCACGATCAACGACACCAGCCAGGCCGGCGGCTACCAGGTGGTCGTCGACGCCGAGGGCGAGTCGGACTTGGCCGGCCCCTTCACCCGCCGCGGCCGGGTCAGCTTCTTCCTGCCCTTCGAGCGCGACTCCGACCGCGACCGCCTGACCGACGACTACGAGGACGAGCACGGCTGCTTGCGCCGCACCAACCCGGACGCCGATCGCGATCCGGATGGCGACGGCCTGACCAACGGCCGCGAACGCGAGGCGGGCACCGACCCCTGCGATCCGGATACGGACGATGGCGGCGAGAGCGACGGCTCCGAGGTCATCCGCGGCGCCAACCCGCTCTTGCCGCGCGACGATCAGCTCGAGCCGCCGCGCGTCGAGGCCTGGCCGCAGCCCGGCCGGGTGCGCCTGCACTACAGCGCCCCCGAGGGCGCCGAGCGCGTGCTGGTCCTGCGCTCGGTCCGCCGCCTGGGCGGCCTCGTGCCGCTGGGAGAGCCGCGGGCCATCCGCGCCCGAACGGGCTACTTCGTCGACGACGAGGTGGTCGACGGCCGGCGCTACTGCTACCAGCTGGTGGCCTTGGCCGGCCGCGCCCTGGCCAGCGGTCCTTCGGATCTGCGCTGCACCACGCCGCGCCGGGACCCGCATCCGCCCAACGGCGAGATCCAGATCGAGCAGACCGATCCGGAAGGCGATCCGCGCCGCGCCCGGCTCCACCTCTTTGCCTACGACGATCCGACCCACGAGGAGCATCCGGCCTTCGACGACGCGCTGATCTCGCCCGATGCCGAGATCAGCGGCGTGGCCGACATGCTGTTGTCGAACGACTCGGAGTTCCCGGGCGCGCGCTGGCAGCCCTACGCGACCACCCAGGACTGGACCCTGCAGCCGCGCGCTGGCAAGGCCACCGTCTTCGTCCGCTTCCGCGACCGGGCCGGGAACGAATCGGCCATCTTCGCCGACACGGTCGATGTCCCCGAGCCGCAGCGCAGGCCGGCCCAGCTCTACATCTGGCCGGCCAGCGCCACGGTGGCGGCCGGCGCCGAGATCGATCTGGAGATCCGCGCGCGCGATATCGCCGACCTCTACGGCGGCCAGCTGGATTTGGCCTTCGACCCGGATCGGGTGGAGATCGTCGACCTCGACCCGGCCCGGCCGGGGGCCCAGATCGAGCCGGGGAGCTTCCCGGTGCCCGACGAGATCCCGCGCAACGCGGCCGACAACGCCAGCGGCGAGCTGGCCTACTACTTCAGCCTGCAAGGCGAGAAGCCGGGCGTCAGCGGCAGCGGCCGCGTGGCCCGCATCCGCTTGCGCGGCAAGTCGCCGGGCGCCAGCCCGATGGGCTTCACGCGCGTGGTGCTCAGCGACCCGCAGTCGGTCGAGATCCCGGTCGGCCAGGGCGACGGGCGCATCCTGGTGGTCGAGGACCCGGCCGGCCGGCCCTTCGACGTCGAGGGCCGGGTGATCCTCGAGCGGCGGCTGTCGGATGCCGGCGCCGAGGTCTGCGCCGGCCAGAACTGCACGATGACGGACGCCTCCGGCCACTTCGCGCTGCAGGGGCTCAGCCTGGGCCAGACGATCGAGGCGCGGCATCCCAGCTACCTGCGCAGCCAGCTGGTCCTGGCCACGCCGCCCGAGACCGCCGGCGGCACCCACGTGATGACCGACACCCAGCTCTGGGCCGGCGACATCGTCAAGGACGACCACGTCTACGTCCAGGACGCCGGCGCCATCGGCTTGCGCTTCAACCTGGACTTCGAGCCGGCCGATCCCAATCCGCTGTGGCACGAGGCGGCCGACATCACCGACGACGACCGCATCGACATCCTGGACCTGGTGGCGGTGCAGTTCAACTTCCGCCGCCGCGGTCCCAGCGACTGGGCCGGCGCCGACCTGCTGGCCGATCTCCGGCGGCTCTCCAGCCGCTTGCTGCGCGCCCTGGGCCCGCGGCCTTTCGCGCCCAGCCAGGCCGGCCCGCGGGTGCATTTCGACCCGCCCCTCTCCGAGATCGCGCCCGGACAAGAGGTCGACGTGGCCTTGCGGGTGAGCGAGGTTCAGGACCTCTACAGCTACGGCGCGCGCATCACCTACGATCCGGCCGTCGTCGAGGTGGTCGACGCCAGCGCCGCCGAGAGCGGCGTGCAGGTGTCCATTGGCGACTTCCTCGATCCGATCGACCAGTTCCTCTTGGCCAACGATGCCGATCCGGCGCTGGGCCACATCGACCTGGCCCTGACCCAGACCCGGCCGGCCGCCGCCCGCGACGGCAGCGGTCTCTTGGCTACCCTCCGCCTGCGCGGCGTGGCCGAGGGCTCGAGCCCGCTCTTGCTCGAGGACTTGGTCCTCAGCGACGACTCGCTTCCCTTGCCCCAGGCCATCGCGGCCACCGGCGAGCCGGGCCGGATCGACGTGGCCATCCCGCCGCAGGCCGGCCAGCTCGGCAACATCTCTACCCGCGGCTATGTGGGCGTCGACGACCGGGTGCTGATCGGCGGCTTCATCATCGAGGGCGGCACCACCGAGGTGATCCTTCGTGCCATCGGGCCCGACCTAGCCAACCGCAGCGTGCCGGGCGTCCTGGCCAACCCGACCTTGCAGCTTTACCAAGGGCCGGAGGTAATCGCCGAGAACGACGACTGGGGCAGCTCGCCGCAGGCCGGCTTGATCGAGGTCCATCCGCTGCGGCCGGCCGACCCGCGCGAGTCGATGATCATCGCCAGCCTCGAGCCCGGGGCCTATACGGCCATCGTGCGCGGGGCAGCTCGCAGCACCGGCATCGCCCTGGTGGAGGTCTTCAAGAGCGGCGGCGAGGGCCTCCTGGCCAACATCTCCACCCGAGCCTTCGTCGGCTCGGGCGACGCGGTGATGATCGGCGGCTTCATCGTCGACGACCAGCCCACCGACGTGATCGTGCGCGCCATCGGCCCCGATCTGGCCGCCCGCGGCGTGCCCGGCGCGCTGGCGGATCCGACCCTGCAGATCTACAGCGGCGCCGAGGTGATCGGCGAGAACGACGACTGGATCGACTCGCCCCAGCTGGGCCTGATCGCCGGCACGCCCCTCCAGCCGGCCGACCCGCGCGAGTCGATGTGGCTGGCCACCCTCGAGCCGGGCGCCTTCACGGCCATCGTGCGCGGCGCCGGCGGCCTCGAGGGCGTGGGCCTGGTGGAGGTCTTCCGCGTGCGGCCCTGAGCGCGGTCAGGGCCCGGCGAGAGATGCCCGGGCGATCATTTGAATACCATCGGTAGTGGGAGGGAGGCCTCGTTCTTCCTCCCGCCCTGCGCGATCGACTAGGGAATCAGGCTCGATCGGCGGCTGCATCGTGATCCTCGTCGACACCCGGCATGCCCGGCAGGACCAGTTGGTCCAAGAAGAAGCCGGCCAGCTCGGCCCGCCCTCCCAGTCCGGACTTGCGGTACACGGCGACGGCGTGCTGCCGAACGGTGCGCTCGCTGCGATCGCTTCGGTGCGCGATCGCCTTGAGCGATTTCCCTTGCAGCAGCGAGAGCGCGATCTCGGACTCGACCGCTGTGAGTCCCCAGCGCTCGAACTGCTGCTCGATCGCCTGACCGAGGCCGACGAGGGCGGTCTCGGCGCTGCGGCGCCAGGCCTCGCGCTCGACATCCGACCGCGCCAGGTCGGTCTTGGCCCGGGCGAGGTCACGCTCGGCGCCGTACCAGCCGCGGGCCAGCACCAGCGCCAAGGCCAGACCGGCCAGGATCAGGCCGATTTCGAAGATCACGTGGGGCTCGAGAATCGAGCTCGGCGCATCCAGGACCAAGTCGAGCGCCCCGCCGGCCACGAAGACCAGCAAGAGGAGGACGACCAGGCGCGTCGATGTTCTGTCTTGCATCGGTCCGGGTAGCCGTGGGGCGGAGCGGGGATCCGGCATTTGCCGGAGGCGAAAGGGAATCACGTCATCCGCTGGATGTCAAAGTGCGGGACGGTGTGCATCCTCACTTGGCAAATCCCCGGACTCGGGGATTGACGAGCCAAGCCCTTCGAGGCCAAGGAGATCTCCATGTTGCCCATACCGGAACCGCTTCATCCAGCCGTCGTGCACTTCCCGATCGTCTTCATGATGCTGCTTCCCTTGATCGCTGCCGCCGTCTGGCTGGCGATTTGGCGCGGATCGCTGCGGCCGGGATCGTGGTTGCTCGTCGTGGCGCTCGGCGCCGCCCTGCTCGGCAGCGCCTGGCTGGCCGAGCAGTCGGGCGCGCGGGAAGAGGAACGGGTCGAGGAGGTCGTCAGCGAGCATGCGATCGAGGAGCACGAAGAGGGTGCCGAGCGCTTCGTCATCCTCTCCGGGCTTGCCTTGCTCCTGCTGGCCGCCGGCTTGCTGCCGGGACGAGCCGGAACCGCCGCGCGTGGCTTGGGCGTGCTGGCCTCGCTCGGCTTGATGCTCGCCGGCTGGCAGGTCGGCCATAGCGGCGGCGTGCTGGTCTACGAGCACAACGCGGCCGCCGCCTACGCGGGGCCTGCCAACCCGCGGGACCTCGGCGCGGAGGACGAGGAGGCCGAGCGCTCCGACTTCGACGAGGACGACGAGGACGACGACTGACTTCCCGCGGGCTCGCGGCCCGAGAACCCAAGGCTCGATCGGGCCAGGGCGCCGAGTTGACCGCTTCCATGAATCGGACGGGTCGCGCGACCCGTCCGATTCTCGCTGGCGCTGGATCCGGTCCGGCTCGACCAGATCCATCGGATCCATCGGCTCGTCGACCGCTACCCTCGTCCCGGTTCCGCTCGCGCAACCGGCTTCGAGAATTCGGCCCTCAGCTGAGCCAGCGGGTCCAGAGCTCGTCCAGGTCGGTCTCGGCCTTGGCGCGGGTGACGCCGTAGCGGTTCTCGAGGATGTCGATCAGGTGATCGGGTTGGGCGTCGAGGGTCTGCTTGTCCTTCTCGGTCAGATGCTCCCAGCGGTCGTGGACGGCTTCCTTGAAGTGCTGCCAATGCTCGCGGATCGCGTCCCAGTCGAGGCCGGTGTGCTTCTGTTCGTCGCTCATCTCGCTGCTCCTATCGCTCGTCGTTCATGCCTTGCCGTCTTCGCCTTCCTGCTCGACGTCGGCGCCGATGTGTTCGTAGATGGCTTGTTTGATGCGGGTGTCGAAGACCTGCCACTTGAGCTCTTGCTGCTCCGGCTTGCCCTCGCCCTCCAGGAATCCTAGCGGAACCTCGAAGCCGCCGGCCTCGCGGCTTGATCGCGACGCTCTGCATCACTGGCCATCCTCCCCGCGATGCAGCACCGGCAGGTAGATCCCATCCGGCGGCTCCGGCTCGACGACAGCCCCCGGGACCAGGACCTGGACTTGCCGGTCCTCGCTGTCGTGGGCATTCTGCGGATAGACCAGCAGCCAATGGAAGTCGACCTCGCCCGGTCCTCGCTCGAGCGGGATCCCGAGAAGCTCCCCGCCCGCGATGTCCACCCCCCAGGCTTGCGGAAGCCGGGCCGCCTGGCTCGGGTCGAAGTGGTAGCGCGCCCCGTCCTCGGCGCCATCGGGCGCCACGTCGCTGCTCGGCACCAGGTCGTAGCGCGTGCCGGGCATGAAGAGCCAGTCCTCGTTGGTGCCCTGGTTGACCACGTAGAACTGGAAGACCTCGACCTCGTCGCCGCCCAGGGCGGCGGCCGGCACGCTCAGGATCGACACGTGGCCGTGCAGGTCGGTGGCGTGGCGCGTAAAGGCGCCGCTCTCCGTGTCCTCCACCATCGCGCCGGCCTCCGGGTCCCACTCCCCATATCGCGTCGTCATGCTGCCCTGACTCAGGGTCTCCCAGACCCGGTGGTCGATGCTCCCGTCGCCGTCGGCGTCGATGTAGATCTCGTAGCGCGTCACGCGCGGGATGGCCGCGCGCTCGTGACGGGCCAAGGCGAAGCTGAGCATGGTCTGGGTCACCGCATCCGTGGCCGGCTCGACCCGCAAGCCGACGGCCCGGATGTCCAGCTCCTGGAGCACATCCGGCTCGTCCGGGTCGATGCCGGGCACCCAGCTCACGTCGCCGGGCGCGTCGGCCAGCTCCGGACCGGTCGGCAGGAAGAAGAGCTCCGCTCGACCCGGATGCTCGGAATCGTTGGTCAGCGCGATCGGACCGTCCTCGTCGTCCAGGGCCGGCGCCAAGGGGCCGGCCTCGATGTCCGAGGCGCGGCGCGGCAGGGCGTAGAAGGGCAGGCCGACCACCGGCGCGTCGGCCAGCGGCTGGCCGTCCTCGCCGGCCGGCACGACCCGCAAGTAGCCATCCAGCTCCAGCGCGTTCATCTGCCCGGTGCCGGCCGTCGCATCCGGCCACTGGTCCCAGACCCGCAGCGCCGCGGGATCGAAGACGAACTCGATCGTCACGTTCAGGCTCTCGCCGGCCGCCACCTCCAGCGGTCTCTCGGGTAGCTCGATGCTCAGGCCCTGGTCCACGTCATCCGCGGACTGGAAGCCGGAGGTCAGCAGGAAGGCTGCCGATTCGCTGCCGTGGTTGTAGACCGTGATCGTCCGCTCCTCGGTCCAAGCTTCGGTCAGCGAGACCATGCCCAGATTGATGCTGGCGATGTCGCCGGCCGCCACCCGCAGCGTGCCCGTCCCCGAGCCCCACAGGTCGACCCGACCGGCCCCCTGGCGCACGATCGGTACCAGGTTGTCTTGCGGACCCTGATAGACCACCGGCAGCGCGTAGTTCATCAGGAGCTGGCTGACGCCGACGCCGTCCAAGCCCAGGTTCTCGTCGCGATTGCGCTGCTGGATGACCGCCGCGGCGCCGGCCATCATCGGGCTGGCCATCGAGGTGCCGCTGAAGGCCGCGCCGCCGTCGCCGCTGCCGGCCAGGGCCGAGACGATGCCGCTGCCCGGCGCGGTGATGTCGGGCTTGAGCGCACCGTTCTTGCTAGGCCCGCGCGAGCTGAAACCGGAGACGTCGTCGCCCGGCAAGGGCACCACGCGCTCGTCCTCCGGATCGATGGACACGGTCACGGAGGTGCCGCCCATCAGCAGCTCGCTCAGATCCTGCCCCGGCTGGTTGTCGATCATCAGCGAAGGGATGTCGATGCCCGCATCACTGCCGCCCATGCTGTTCTTGCCGCGGTTGTCGGTGAACATCACCACCGCGATGGCGCCGGCTTCTTGGGCGCTTAGCAGCTTGTCGACGAAGGGGCACTCGCCGCGGGCTACCAAGGCGACCTTCTCGGCCACCTCCTGGAACTGCTCGTCGCCCTCGCAGGCGCGGCCCATCCAGGCCAGATCGCCCTCCACGGCGCCCTTCTCCCCATAGCCCACGATGCTGCTGTCGATGCCGTCGTGGGTGACCTCCTCTTCGTCCCAGCGGAAGACGACATTGAGGAAAGTCTCGACGCTGGGTGGCAGCGAGCTGGCGACGCTCATCATCTTGGGGCTGGCCGAGGGCGCGCCGAGGATGAAGGGGGTGTCGCCCGAGTTGCCGGCCGAGGAGGCGATGGCCACGCCCGTGCCGGTGGCGGCCTCGACCACCTCGTCGAAGAGCCGGCTGCCCTGGGCCCAGCCCTCGCCCAGGCTGATGTTGATGGCGTCGACCCGCGGCGGCGTGACGCCCCGATCCTCGATGCCCAGGTTCACCCGGGCGGTGTAGTCGATGGCGTCGGCCAGCACGTCGGCCGCCTCGTCGGCGCCGCCGCGACCGTAGAGCTTGAGCCCGACGATCTTGGCGCCCGGCGCCACGCCGTCGCCGATGCCGTCGATGGCCTGGCCGGCCACGATGCCCGAGACGTGGGTGCCGTGGTTGCCGCCGTCCAGCGGATCCGGATCGGGCTCGGGGATGTTGGTGCAGTCGCCATTGGCCATGTCGGCGTCGGTGCAGATGTGCGGCGGGTTGTAGTTGCGGCCGACGAAGTCCCAGCCGGCCACGACCTTGTCGTTGGGGAAGAGGATCTCGCCCTGATAGGTGTCGGTGATGACCTCGGTGGCGCCGGCCCCGCTGGCCACCGTCCAGGCCGCCTCGACGCCCGGGCCGCCCAGATGGGCATGGGTATAGTCCACGCCGGTGTCGATGACCGCCACGTAGGAGCCCGTGCCGTCGTAGCCCAGCTCGCTGGCCAGGCGGGTGGCGCCGATATGCGGTGTGCTCATCGCCAGCTGGGGCGTGACGATGGGCGCCAACTCGACGAAGTCGACGTCGGGCCGGCGCGCCAGGATCGCCGCTTGCTCGCGCGTGGCGTGGATCAAGAGCCCGTTGGCCGAGGCGCTGTAGCGGCTGACGACCCGAGCGCCGATCGCTTCGGCCATGTCGACGACGCGCGTCTGGCCGGCCAGGACCTCGACCTCGAGGCGCCCTGCCAGCGGCGCGATGGCCTCGGGCTGGCGCGCGGACAGCAGGGCCGAGCCCTCGGGCTGCGCGAGCAAACGCTCGTAGACGCTGTCGCCCGGCAGGCCGACGTGCCAGCTGAAGACGGGTGCCCGATCCGATGACGGCGGCTCCGGCGGCACGATGGCCGAGGCGCTCGGCGTGGTTGGGCCGCCGTATGCCAGGGCCAGCAAGAGGACGATGATCGGGGTGGCGAGCGTGCGCGGGCGCATCGAGGGGCTCCTTGAAGGATGGCGGTCGGGAATCGTCGCGCGGGGGCGATCCGGAGGTCCAGTGTATCCGAGATGCGCGCCCGATGCGAGGCTTCCCCGCTTGGGAAGGGGCTTGACGGCGGGTGATGGATCGCCTACAATAGAACGTATGTTCTAGACTCGTGAGCCGAGAGTCCCGAAGAGAGTCCCGAGGGAGGTCGAAGATGAGCGCCAAGATCCATGAACGACGGAAGATCCGACCGATGACGACGCGCCTGCCCTTGCGAGAGCGCAAGCTTTCCGAGCTGGTGAACATCGGACCCTTCACGGCGCGCCGGCTCGAGAGCATCGGGCTGCGCACGCCGGGCGATCTGGAGGCGATGGGGGCGGTGGCGGTCTACCGCCGGCTGGCGGAGGCCTGGCCGGAGGATACGACCGTCTACACGCTGTATGCGCTGCAGGGCGCGCTGATGGACATGAGGTGGGACGCCCTGCCGGAGGATGTCCAGGCTTCCTTGGGGGCCGAGGTCGCCTGATCGGCTGGAGTTGGCTTGGGCGGCTCGAGTCGGTACCCAGGATGAAGCGCGGGGAGTCGAGAGGGAGCCATTGAACGTAGGGATGAACGCACGAGAGGCGGATCCGGAGGCCGGGGCGGGAGGGGTTTCGGCTGGCGCGGCGATGTGACGACGGAACCCCGCGACGTGGGGACCGGGCACGCGAGGGCGGGCGGAGTCGCTCGCTCGAGCGCTGTCGCACACGGCCCGCCGCGCCAGCCGAAACCCCTCCCGCCCCTCGTGTGGGGATTGGGACACGAAGGAGCGCCCTACCGTGACGAGCCCGACGGGTGGGGATCAGCCGGATGAGGGTCGGACGCTGCGTAGCCAGGGGAGAAGGATGGGCCGGGGCGACGGCGTGACCGAGGGGGCAGGGGACGGTGCCGCGGACGTGGGGCGCATCGGGGTCGTCGGGCTCGGTGTGGGGCTCGGCGCCGTGGGAGTCTCGAGGGTCGGTGTGAGAGACGGGGGGAGGGATGACGGGCTCGGGCTAGCGGGCGCGGACGCATCGCCCCACTCGTCGGCGCCGAGATCGGCCAGCGGGCCGAGGGGGCGGGCTTGACCGTCGAAGTCGTCGAGGACCTCCGGGATGGGGGCGATCTGGTCGATGGCGCCCGCGGCATCGGGGCGGAGGTGGAGGTCGCCTGCCGGCTCGTCGACGAACCAGCTAGGGAGGGCCTCGGTCTGGTTGTCATTCAGCTCCGCCAGCACGCCGTCTCGGCGCCAGATGGGGCCGTCGGTCAGGTTGCCGGCGATGCGGCCCGAGCTGGTCGGGAAGCGGTACTCGATGGTGCCCGGCGCGAAGCTGCCGTGTTGGATGACTGTATTGTGCAGGATGGCGAAGCGCGGGTGGTGGTTGACCGAGATGCCGATGTCGCCGGTGGAGCTGCCGGGGGCGCGGTGGATGATGTTGTTGCGAATGACGCCGTCCTGGTGGTCGAAGCGGGCCTCGCCGTCGCGGGCGCGGCCGACGTCGGGCGAGGACAGTCCTAGGGCGATGGCGCGGTCGCATTCGAGGAAGCGGTTGCGCTCGACGAGGGTGCGCAGGCTGTTGCGCCAGAAGAGGACGGCCGGGCCGGCCAGCTGGCCGATGGGCGCGCGGATGCGCACGAAGTCGTTGTCGCGGACCACCCAGTCGGCGCCGGCCAGAACGTCAACGCCGTTGGTATAGTCGCTGCGGGCGCGGTCCGTATAGCCCAGCCAGCTGCAGGCGACGGTGCCGCGATCGGCGTAGGGGCCGGGCGGGCCGCCGGAGGAGCCCTTGACCAGCTGCTCGCCGGCATCGATCAGGCGCGTGTTGTAGATCGTCACGTCGGCCGCGCCGGACTCGCCGGCCACCTGGATGGCGTGGTAGTAGACCTGGCGGATGGTCAGGTCGGCAATCAAGACTTCCTGGGCATCGGAGACCAGTATGCCGTGGGGCACGTTGGCGTGGTTCGGGTTGCTCATGCCCCAGCCCGTCAGGACCACCGCGTCCCGATCACCGGAGGCGCCGCGGATGGCCACCCGCTCCAGGCCGCCGTAGAGGTGCAGGGTGTTGGTCAGCCGGTACTCGCCGTCGGCCAGGAGGATGGTGCCGTCATGGCCGATGTCCCGCATCCGGCGCAGGGCTGCCTGGAGCTCGGGCTCGCTCTCGACCTCGATGACGGTACCGGTAGGCGCCGGCAGGGGCCCGCAGCGATCCTCGGCCGCGGTAGAGGCCAAGCTCGGCGAGGCGGAGGCGAAATTCGGCGCGGCGGGCGGTCGATCGAGCGGTCCGGTGGTCGAGAGGAGCAGGAACAGCAGCAGGACCCGAAGCCGTCCAGGGCGCCTGCTAGCTCGCGGGCCCTCGGAGCGGGCGAGCTTCGGTCGTCGGTGACGCGACCCGGATCTCATGGGCTGGCTACTCCTGCTCGGGCCGGCAGATCTCGGCCGGCCACGGCGCATGCCGAGGCGTCCTCGAATCACGAACGGTCGAGCGCCACGACCTTCGAGACGGGGTCGAGCCTACAGCCCCTCCCCGTTGCGGGTGAAGGGAAGGTAGATCCACAGGCCATCGACCGAAGGATCGACGGTCGGGAACCAGGTGGGTGATGGGGTTTGCGTCGGCGCTTCGGTCGGTGGCGTCTCCGAGGTCGGCGTCAGCGTTGCGGGCTCGCCGGTAGCCGTGGCTTCAGGCGTGTCGGTCGTGACCGGCGTCGCGGTAGGTTCGTCGGTGGCCGTCGCAACGGGTGTCGGCGTCTCCGGGAGCACCGACAGGATGGCTCGGTAGGCGTTCACCCGCGGTAGCTCGTCGCCGCTCTCCGGATGGATGACGGTGTCGCCTGTGCGTTCGAGGATGCGCTGCATGTCGCGGGCGTGGATGCCCGGATCTGCCGAGAACAGCAGGGCGGCCACGCCGGCGGCGGCCGGGCTGGCGTAGCTGGTGCCATGGCCGCCGCCTCGGATGTTGTTGGGATCGCCGCTCATTCCGCCGCCTAGCCGAGAGGCGACGATGAAGCTGCCCGGGGCGAGGAGGGCCATGGAGCGGCCCCGGTCGGTGTAGCAGGCGATATGCAATGGTGTCACTTCCGAAGCTCCGTCGTGGCATCCGACCAGCGAACCGCTCAAACCGCTAGTGCTCATCTCGGTGTCGAACGTGGACCCCACGCCGGTGCCGTTGGAGATGCAGCCGGGGAATGCCACCCGATCGGGATTGCCCCCGTTGCCGGTGGCAACGAAGATGGCCACGTTGCGCGCCAGGAGGGTTTGGAAGACCTGCTTGACGCTGCCGAACTGGTTGTCGCAGTTGGTGCCGATCGACGCGCCGCCGCCCAGGCTCATGTTGACCGCGCGGATGTCGTGCTTGGCCTGGTTGGCCACGACGAAGTTGAGGCCGTCGACGATGTCGTTGGTCGGCGCGCCGCCTTGGTCGCGGAAGACGCGCAGCGCGACGAGGTTGGCTTCGGGTGCCACGCCGGCTGGCGCCACGCGGCCGCGGCCGAGGACGATGCCGCTTACCCCGGTGCCGTGGCCCTGCTCGTCTTGGGCATTCGGGCCCTTGGCCACGCCGCGTCCCGACTCGCTGACGCAGCTGTTGGTGTTCGAGCTGTAGCAGTACTGATCGACGATCGCGCCTTCGAAATCCGGATGGCTGTTGTCGATGCCCGTGTCCAGCACCGCGACCGCCACACCCTGGCCCTTGATGCCCATGGCGTGGACCTTGTCGGCCTCGATGGAGGCGACGGACTGGATCAGCTGGGCCGGGGCCGGCATCGGGCCGGCGGCCGGTGCCAAGGGGTAGACCCAGACGTCCTCGTCGATGGCGAGGACGCGAGGGTGCGCGCGTAGCTTGGGCAGGCCGGCGGCCGATACGCGGCCGGCGACCAATGCGAGATGACTGTACGTCTTGGTCAGTCGGAACTCGGCGGGATCCAGATCGGCAAGCAGGTCGGCGCTGGCATCGGCGGCTCCGCGGGCCAGATCGGCCAGCGGGGCGGAGGGGGCCACACCGTCGGCCAGGGCGACCAGGACATCGGCCCATCCTTCGGCCTCGATGGCCTCCGTGATCGCCCCGTCGACGCGGATGGGCGCGCCCGGTGCGACGGCGTTGCGGGCCGGGTCGATCGGATCGGGCGCCAGCGGGCGCGGCTCGGATGCTCGATCCGGGCTCATGGTCGGGCCGGACTCCGCGGGCATGGCGCCAGCGCGCAGCGTGACGCCCACCACGAGCAGGGGCAGGACCAGGGCCAAGAGGCCCAGGCGGCGGGGAGACAGGAGATGATCGCAGATCATGGGGTTTCGTCCTTCTAATGCGGGAGGCTCGGCGGTCCGGGTCGAGTCTAGCCGATGGCGGAATGGCTTGCCAGTCGCGGCCCGGCCGCTACAATGTTGGTCGGAGCCAGCTTTTCTCCCATCCGCGTCAGCAATAATCGAGATCCGTTGACGGATCACCGGATCGATGTCGATCCGGGGCGATCCGAGGGAAGGGCCCAAGGCACATGTTTGGAATCGGCAGCAAGGCCAAGGTGAGCGAGGAGCAGGTCATCCAGGCCCTCTCCACCGTCGACGACCCGGAGATCCACCGCGACCTGGTTTCGCTGAACATGGTGCGCGACATCGTCATCGACGGCGGCGACGTGCGCTTCACCGTGGTCCTGACCACGCCGGCCTGCCCGCTCAAGGATCAGATCCAGTCCGAATGCCAGGCGGCGGTTGGCGCCATCGAGGGCGTCGAGTCGGTGACCGTCGACTGGGATTCCCAGGTGCCGCGCGACAACCGGCTGACCAGCCAGCTCGACGTGGGCGTGCGCAACGCCATCGCGGTCGGCAGCGGCAAGGGCGGCGTGGGCAAGAGCAGCGTGGCGGTCAACCTGGCCGTCACCCTGGCCCGGCAAGGGGCTTCGGTGGGGCTGATGGACGCCGATGTCTACGGCCCCAACGTGCCGATGATGATGGGCGTGGAGGGCGAGCGGCCCGTCTCGCGCGACGGCAAGCGCATCGAGCCCATCGAGGCCCATGGCGTCAAGATGATCTCGATCGGCTTCCTGGTCGACGCCAAGACCCCGCTGGTCTGGCGCGGCCCGATGCTGCACGGCGCCATCCGCCAGTTCCTGGGCGACGTCAACTGGGGCGACTTGGACTACCTGATCATCGACCTGCCGCCGGGCACCGGCGACGTGCAGCTCTCGCTGAGCCAGGCCCTGCCCCTGACCGGCGCGGTGGTGGTCACCACGCCCCAGGCGGTCAGCAAGGCCGACGTGGTCAAGAGCATCGCCATGTTCCAGCTGGAGCAGATCGACGTGCCGGTCCTCGGCGTGGTCGAGAACATGTCCGGCTTCATCGCACCGGATACCGGCAAGCGCTACGACATCTTCGGAGCGGGCGGCGGGCCCGAGGTGGCCCAGGACATGGACGTGCCCTTCCTGGGCGAGGTGCCCATCGACCCGGCCTTGCGCGAGTCCGGCGACGCCGGAACGCCCATGGTCCTGTCGCATCCCGACTCGCCGGCCAGCCAGGCCATCGAGGAGATCGCGCGCAAGCTGGCTGCCGCGGTCAGCGTCCTCAACCTCAACCGCCCCAAGCCGCGCACCTTCCAGTCCGATCCCGACCTGGCCATCATGGGGTGAGCCAGCGCTGGCAGGATCCGCAGCCCGCGCCGCGACCCGATCCGTCGCGCCGCCGGCTCCTGCGCCTGGCCGCCGGCCTGGGCTTGGGCGCCTGGATCACCGGCTGCCGCCGCGGCATCGTCCTGGAGGACCTGAGCCAGCTCGACGAGCTCGAGGATCAGGATCTGGCCACCGAGATCGCCCGCCAGGCCACCGCCGCCGTCGGCCCCAGCCCCAACCCGGCCCCCAGCGATACCCCCTTTCCCACCCCCGACCCCCGGGCCCTGGGCTTCGACACCGACCTGCGCCTCACCCCCGCCGACCGCTTCTACGTGATGAAGTACGGTGAGATCCAAGATCTCGACCGCGCGGCCTGGCGTTTGCACATCGATGGCCTGGCGCCCCGCCCCACCACCCTGCGCTTCTCCGACCTCGACGCCCTTCCCGCACGTTCCTTCCTGCGCACCCTGGCCTGCATCTCCAACCCCGCCGGCGGTGACCTGATCGGCAACGCTGCCTGGACCGGCGCCCCATTCGCCGAGATCCTCGCCCTGGCCGGCATTCCCGGCGATCTCGAGGCCTACGACACGTCAGCTACCGCTCTCGCATCGTCCACGCCCGGGTCGGAGGATGGCCCCTCGGGGTGGTTCCTCCGCCTGGAGGGCGCCGACGGCTACCACACCGGCATCCCGCTCTCGCTGGCCCTCGATCCGCGCAGCTACCTGGTCTACGCCATGAACGGCCGGCCCCTCTTGCCCAAACACGGCTACCCGGCCCGCTGCCTCTTCCCCGGCCGCTTCGGCCAGAAGCAGCCCAAATGGCTCACCCGCATCAGCCTCCAGGACGAGCCCCACATCGGCCACTGGGAGGGCCAGGGCTGGTCCGACAGCGCCGAGATCGTCATCAGCTCGCGCCTCGATTCACCGCGCCAGCGGGCCACCGTCGAGGCTCCGGTGCTGATCTCCGGCATCGCCTTCGCCGGCCTCTCCGGCGTGGCCGAGGTCGAATTGATCATCGACGATCGCCAGCGGGTGCAGGCCGAGCTCGCCAAGGCGCCCGAGCCCTTCGCCGACCTCTGCTGGACCGAGTGGCGCTACCTGTGGACGGATCCCAGTCCCGGCAACCACAAGATCCTCGCCCGCGCCCGCGACGGTGCCGGCCTGGGTCAGAGCCGCGCCCGCGAGCACGTTCTGGACGAGACCTTCCCCGACGGCAGCACCACCATGGATCGCCTCGACATCACCGTCGCCGGGGCCTGATCGCCCCCTGCCAGGCGATTGACCGCCCTCGCGGCCTCTCCTATCATGCCCAATGCCGGGTCCGTCTCTTCAACACCCAGCCACCCGCTCCGCGATCGTCGAGGCCAACGACCTCCCCGAAGCACAAGGAAGACTGCCGATGGCCGAGCCCTCCGAAAGCGTCCAAGACCTCGCCGGCCTCTCCCCCGAAGACCTGCGCGACATGCTGCGCATGATGCAGCGCATCCGCGTCTTCGAGGACCAGGCCGCCCGGGCCTACACCCAGGGCAAGGCCGGCGGCTTCATGCACCTCTACAACGGTCAGGAAGCCTCCGGCGTGGGGGCCATCTCGGCCCTGCGGCCGGAGGACGTGGTGATGACCCACTACCGCGACCACGGCTACGCGCTGGCCCGCGGCCTGCCGGCCGACAAGCTGATGGCCGAGCTCTTCGGCCGCGTCGACGGCGTGGCCCGCGGCCGCGGCGGCTCGATGCACTTCTACTCCGAGGCGCACAACTTCAAGGGTGGCTGGGCCATCGTCGGCGGCCAGATCCCGCTGGCGGTGGGCCATGCCTGGGCCACCGAGTACCGACGCAAGGTGATGGGCGAGGAGCGCGATGACATCGGCATGGTCATCATGGGCGACGGCGCCACCAACATCGGCTACTTCTACGAGTCGCTGAACTTCGCCGCGCTCTGGGACGTGCCCATCCTCTTCTTCATCGAGAACAACGGCTACGCCATGGGCACGGCCGGCCAGTACATCTCGGCCGTCGAGGAGATGGCCGACAAGGGCCGCTCCTTCGACATCCCGGCCAAGCGCGTCGACGGCATGAACCTGCTCGAGGTCTACCAGACCGTCCAGGAGGCCGCCGACTGGGTGCGCGCCGAGCGCAAGCCGATGATCGTCGAGTCGGTCACCTACCGCTACCGCGCCCATTCCATGGCCGATCCGGACCTCTACCGCGAGAAGGACGAGATCGAGGAGTGGCGCGAGCGCGACCCCATCGAGCGCTTCTCGGCCCAGCTCATCGAGGAGGGCATCCTCGACGCGGATGCCTGGGAGGCGATGAAGGAAGAGGTCGATGCCGAGATCGAGGAGGCCCTCGATTTCGCCGAGGCCAGCGCCGAGCCCGACATCTCCGAGCTGACGGCCGACATCCTGGGCGATCCGCCCGAGCCGGTCGAGCCCTCGGGCGAGACCAAGGAGATGACGGTCACCGAAGGCCTCAATGCCGCCCTGGACCATTGGATGGGCCAGGACGAGCGGGCCTTCATCATGGGCGAGGACGTCAACCGCTACGGCGGCGCCTACGCCGTCACCCGCGATCTGCCGGACAAGTACGGCGACGAGCGCGTGCGCGACACGCCCATCGCCGAAGGAGCCATCGCGGGCCTGGCCACCGGCGCGGCCATGGCCGGCCTGCGCCCCGTGGCGGAGCTGATGACCATCAACTTCGCCCTGCTGGCCTCGGATGCCATCATCAACCACGCCGCCAAGATCCGCAACATGTTCGGCGGCCAGACCCAGGTCCCGCTGGTCATCCGCACCGTCGGCGGCGGCGTCCAGCTGGGCGCCACCCACTCGCAGAACTTCGATGCCCTCTTTGCTCACGTGCCCGGCCTGCGCGTGGCTGCGGTGGGCACCGCCTACGATGCCAAGGGCCTCTTGGCCACGGCCCTGGAGCTGGACGACCCGACCGTCTTCCTCGAGCATCAGCTGCTCTTCCGGGTCAAGGGCCAAGTGCCGGTCGAGCACTACACCCTGCCGGTCGGCAAGGCCCACGTCGAGCGCGAGGGCGAGGAAGGTGGCCTGACGCTCATCGGCTACTCGCGCGGCCTGCAGGTGGCCCTCGAGGCCGCCGATCGCCTCGAAAAAGAGCATGGCCTCTCGGCCGAGGTCATCAACCTGCGCTGGCTCCGCCCCTTGGACGTGGACACGCTGGTCGAGTCGATGAAGAAGACCAACCGCGCCCTGGTCGTCGAGGACGATTGGCTGAGCTATGGCGTCGGCGCCGAGATCGCCGCCCGCATCCAGGAGTCGGCCTTCGACTGGCTCGACGCGCCGGTGATGCGCGTGGCGGCCATCGAGGCGCCCATGCCCTACGCGGCCAACCTGGAGCGCGCCGCCTGGCCCTCGGTCGATCGCGTGATCGAGGCCCTCGAGAAGCAGAAGATCATCTGAACCACCATCGGCGGCGCCCCGGCGTCGCCGGTTGCAGGGAGGCAGCGATGGCAACGCAGGTCGTGATGCCCAAGATGGGCTACGACATGGAAGAGGGCACCATCCTCAGCTGGGCCAAGCAGGAAGGCGACGAGGTCGCCAAGGGCGACGTGCTGGGCGAGATCGAGACCGGCAAGGTCAACATCGAGATCGAGGCCTTCGACGCCGGCATCCTGCGCAAGATCTTGGTCCAGGAAGGCCAGACCGTCGACGTCGGCGTGGCCATCGCCATCATCGGCGATGCCGACGAGGAGATCGAGATCCCCTCCAGCGGCGCCTCGTCCAACGGTCGCGGACCCGAAGCAGACGCCGATTCCGAGCCACAGCCCGAGCCGGCCGGTGCTGCCCAACCGCGCGACGACGACGCTCGCGCATCCGCCGGCTCGGCAGCATCATCATCTCCAGAAGGGGCCCCCGACGGTCGCCTGCGCGCCTCCCCCCTCGCCCGCCGCATCGCCGCCGAGCACGACCTCGACCTGGCCTCCATCTCCGGCTCCGGCCCCAAGGGCCGCATCCTGCGCGACGACGTCCAAGCCGCCCTCGAGCGCGGCGACGCCCAGGCCGCCCCGGCCCCCGAGCCCGCCAAGCCCGCCGCGCCCCTCCAGCTGGCCGAGGGCGACCAGCGCGAAGACCTCTCCTCGATGCGCCGCACCATCGCCCGCCGCCTGAGCGAGAGCTGGCAGTCGGCCCCCCACATCTTCCTCACCGTCCCCATCGAGATGGACGCCGCCCTGGCGCTGCGCAAGGACATCAACGCCTCCCTCGAGGCCGCCGGCGCCGGCAAGATCTCGGTCAACGATCTGGTCATCAAGGCCGCCGCCGTCGCCCTGCGCCGCCACCCGCGGATCAACGTCAGCTGGGACGACGGCGCCCGCATCCTCCGCGACCACGTCAACGTGGGCGTGGCCATCGCCCTCGACGACGGCCTGATCACGGTGGCGGTGGCCGACGCCGACCAGCGCCCCATCTCCGAGATCGGCGCCGAGGTGGCCGACAAGGCCGAGCGCGCCCGGGCCGGCAAGCTCCACCCCGACGACCTCTCGGTGGCCAGCACCTTCACCATCTCCAACCTGGGCGGCTACGGCATCGAGGAGTTCACCGCCATCATCAACCCGCCCGAGGCCGCCATCCTGGCCGTCGGCCGCGCCACCCCCCAACCCGTCGTCGCCGACGGCGAGATCGTCGTCCGCTCCATCATGCGCGTCACCCTCTCGGCCGACCACCGCGTCGTCGACGGCGCCACCGCCGCCGAGTTCCTGGCCACCCTGCGCCAGCTCCTCGAGAACCCCCTGACCATGCTCGTCTAGCCTGTTCCGTGCCCAACCCCTGCCCGCCTTTCTCGGCGGGGCAGGTCCAAGATCGAATCCCACCCCTTGCCAGCAATGGAGACCTATCCGTGAGCGAGCGATACGACCT
>CAZJWJ010000081.1:0-24338 GCA_964549495.1 uncultured Anaerolineales bacterium
CTATGGCTACGGCTGGCAGGTCCTGCGCAGCCCGCGCGACACCCTGCTGGTGGCGCATGCGGGGGCAGAAGGCGATCTCGAGCACCACGCGGCGCTGCTGAACTACGCGGACGAGGGCGCGCTGGTCATCTTGTTGTCCAACGCAGAGGAAGAGATCGTGGTCGAGACGCGCTCGGGCGTGGCGCGCTCGCTCTTCGAGCGGGGTGTCGAGTCCGAGGCCGGCGGGGGGCCGGATCGCGGCTGAGGGGTTTGGGGGGTTAGGCGTGAGGTCGGCGGTGGGGTGGCCTGGTTCGCCAGGGGCGCCACGGTGTTCGGGTGACGATGTCGGTGCCTCATCCGCCGATCGCACATCGCATATGCGCGCCTCTCAGCCGTTTATGCGCACCTCTCATGGCTTTCGCTAGTCCATTGAAGGCGCGCGCAAGCGGTTGCCGGACCTTTGCTGTCTACGCGCAAAATGGGGCGCCCCGGAGGGCGCCCCATCTTGGCCGGTAGTGGAATGGCGCGTTAGGCGGCCTGGCTGCGCAACACCGGCAGCTCCATCGGGTCGTCCGGGTTGTCGGCGTCCCAGAGCTCCTTGTACTGCTCGGGGCTCAGGCCGATGTTCTCGCGATTGAGCACCTCGCCCTGGAAGTTCTCCAGGGTGGACAGCTGGCGGGTCAGGTCGCGATGCGGGCGGAAGTGGATGCGCAGGTTCCCGTCGCCGCCGGTAGTGACGGTGAAGCGGCCGATGCCGGGCAGTAGCACCGGCCGGCCCAGGGCCATGAAGTCGCGCAGCGCGTCGCTGAGCTCGAGCAAGGCGTGCATAGCCTGGCTGCGCTTGAGCCCGGTGGAGATGGCCAGCCGCTGCTCGAGCTCGCGTTGGCTTAGGGTCTCCTTATGAACGATGCGCGGACCATAGACTCGAACTGCTTGAATGAAGTGTGCCATTTGGTTGCCTCCTCATGGCGTTGTGGCCCATCTGGGCCAGGGTTGTACCCATCCAACGCTGGCACCCTTGAATCAGTTCCCTCTCCAGAGGCCTCTACGCCGCCGTTTGGCCGCTGTTTGACCGACGTTTCTACGCTACCGCATGAAATGGGTGGAATCGGCGCGACAGACGGTCGCATACGATGAACTGTACACCCGACCAAACCGCTAGAGGCACGCAAAGTCCAACTATCAAACTGCTAACGCTAGGTCGACGGTTTAGGAAACCGTCCGAAGCCGCCGATTCGGCCCGCCGAGCCGGCGAGTTGCCCGTAACTACGGGCTCTCCAGGCCGGCCGGCCTCTTGATACTCCACCGCGGCCCAGGCGACCTAGGGTAGGAGTAGGGTACGGAAGGGTAGGCGGCGGTCGAGGGGGTGGGAGGCGGTATCGCTTCCCGTCGACGACGCGCCTATGGAGTTCTGACCATGCCGCTCAGGAACCGTCTTCCTGCACCAGCTCCTCGTACGGCGTGATGTAGAGCCCGTCCGGATAGAGCGCCATGATCTCCTCGCACGCCGGTCCCGTTGGCGCTTCCGTGTACTGGCACCGATTGAGGAGATACTGCGCGGGATCGCCGTCGATGGCGCCCGGGTTGGTCGATGAGGCTGCGATCCACTCCTCGATGCTGCCACAGGCCGTGAGTGCGGGATCCAAGTCCTCGACGGTGTCCTGCAGGTCGCCGATCGCGGCAGCGGCGGCGAACGAGTCGGAACATGCCTGGCTCACGTCTACCTGAACCACTTCCCCCTCAGCTTCCCCCTCAGCTTCAGCCTCAGCGTCAGCCTCACCGGTGGCCTCCGTGTCCTCGACCGCTGGAGGCTGACTTGCGGCGTCGGGCGAGGAAGCCGTGTCACTGCTGCATCCAGTTAGAAGGGTGAGGGCGGTGATCAAGAGGAGCGATACCAATGCGCGCACTTCTCTCTCCTTTCACGTTGGCCTGGTTGGCTGACGTCAGTCGTCGATGGCGTCCACCGGATCTCCTTCGGACCGGACCGGTTCCAGTGTCGCTACAATCGGGCGGAAGACACGGACCAGGGCTTCGAGGCCCTTCAGCAAGCCGAACGTGGGAATTCTCTGGAATGGCACATCAAAGTCCCCTCCTTACCGCAGAACAATTCTACACTACGAGGCTCATTCGCTCGGCGGCATGAACCAAATCGGGAAGTGGCGCGTCATAGACAAGCTTCTCGATCGCCTGCACTCTTGAGCCAAAGTCGGCAGTGAACACATCACTCCCAAAGTCATACTGAGCCACTCGGTCGGCGGCGAACAATAGCATCGCCCGAGTGACCAGAAACTGAGTGCTGATACTACCCGGCAACGACTCCGGGAATCTAGACGCCTCGAATTGTTGGCTGAAAGGCTCGATCAACTGAAACGCTTCGACGGGACTGTAGTTGAGCGTATTTCGCTGGTCAATCGCCCAAGTCGGATCACTGTTTACGGCACGTACAGCCAGCACCATCGCAGGGTCTACCCACGATACCAATGGCGCTACAGCCCGGTAGTAGACATTCCAGAACGTCTGGTGGCTCCCTCTCAATGCGGCTGCATGACTCCGCTGGACCACTACCTCCAAACTGCCAGGAGTAGTTGCGGACACCTCGACATGCAGATGCTTGACACTGCGAGACCCGCTGCCCCGCGGGAAAAAGCCGTGCCACCAGCAACCGTGCAGGCCGAGGATGGCACGAGCAGCAAGCCAGCTGCTGTAGTAGAGAGTCACATTGAGCCAGAAGCACGAGGCCGGTGTGACTCCGTCCAAAGCCCTGCGAAACAGCGCGATCGAGAGCAAGAGCGCCTGGTCAGTCTCTCGTGTGAGAGCATCGCGGTAGTCATCAAACGCACGGCTGCCCTCTGTCGCATCGCGCCGGCCACCATCGAGCCAGCTACTGACTACCGAAAGCACATCCGATGCAGCGGACTTTCCTTCGAAGCCTCGACAGAAGTACTCTGCTCCAGTAATTGAGTGGATTCGCATAGAGCACCTAGAATACCTGTCCCCGAATCTGCTTCGAGATAGCAGCGATGCCAGCATTGCCCTGCGCAGCCCGCACTTCTGCCGTGGTAAGGCTGGACAGATCAATCCTGGAGATGAACCTCAGCAGGTCCAACGGCGAAACCTCAATAACAGGCTTCTCGAGCTGTTGGAGCATGGCTGGCAGAACATTCAAGAGTGCCCGAATCACCCGCGCTTGGTAGAGTGGAGACTCTCCCGATCGCCAACCATCGGCATCGTGCTCTCGGATTGCGGCGAAGTACGACACTAACATCTGGTACTGCGCCTCGTATCCGATCTCGCGAAGCGGAAAGGCCCTGTTCTTGAGTAGCTGCTTTATCCCAGGCGCCAAGGAGCCTTGCTTCAAAGTGATCTCAGGCTGCTCACCCGTTAGATCGATACGCTGATGTAGTGCGCTTTCCGGATCACTATTCAACTGATACACAAGATCCGCTGACCTACGGCCTTCAGGGTCGTCCTCGGGCTGTACCAGTCGAACGAGATCCCAGCGCAATGAGGATGGCACGCGCTTCTGATTGTCATTGATCTCCAGGAAGAGGCGAGCCATCTCCTCCTCCGACAGGCCAAAGTGAACGATGCAAGCATAGTCCGCCTCAAAGTCACTGTAGTTCTGGGCCCAGAGACGGTGTTGGCCATCAACTACAAGAAGCCGAATGTCTTCTGGCAGTCCGAAGGTGCCCCCCTCCTCATTGAGATCAACCGGGCCTGTCGCTAGAACGATCGCGTTTGGAAACGTGCGGCCTTGAGCGAGGACGGAAGCGGCAATGGTCGTAGCGCGCTTTTCGCTAACCATTCTCTGAAAGCCTTGAAGCGGATCCTGAATACGCCACGACGGAGTAGTGTGCCGAAGTAGCCACCTGCCTGGGATGCGCATCATTAGAATCAGCGGATCGCGCTGCAGTACGAGACCAGGGAATTGATCTGCCATAGCACTACTCACGGTTAGTAATCAGGAGTTCAGACGTTGCTGCGCGGTGTTTTGCGTCAGCGGCCACAAGACTGCGGCGGTCGAGCCGGGAAACGGAGAAGCCGCTATAGAGTGCGTGGATCGATTCGTGATCGGCATTCGTCAGAACCACGGTACATCCAAGCGTGTCGAGTGCCCGCGCCACATCCGCGAGACGCATCTGGTCGTCCCACGAGAAGATCTGCTCGTTATACCGGAGGAATCCATTATTTCCATGCGTGACAGTGTAAGGCGGATCGAGATAGACTGTGTCTCCTGCAACGGCCTCGTCAACTACAATGCCAAAATCACGACGCTCAATGATCGCTCCTTGAAGGGCACATGCGAACGAGCGAATGCGGTCAGCGACTATGTAGTCAGGGTTCTTGAAAGATCCGAAGGGCACATTGAACTCGCCCTTCTTATTGACTCGGTAGAGGCCGTTCCAGCACGTGCGGTTCAGATAGATGAAGCGGGCTGCATGTTCACTGGGCGAAGAGGGACTCAGCGCGCGCATAGAGTAGTAGAATTCGGATGAGTACTCATAGCCCTGCAGCAGCGAGATCACCGGCTCGGGATTGTCTCGAACCTGAACGAATGTGCGGATAAGGTCGTCGTTAGCGTCGGATAGGGTTGCCCGCTCTGGTGATACGGCGAGAAACACCGATCCTGCACCAAGAAACGGCTCGAAATAACGTCCTGAAACTGGAGCGATCAGTTCCCTTAGTCGGGGCGCTAGCCATTGCTTCCCGCCTGCCCACTTCAGGAAAGGACGTGCAGGAGCGACTGCTGGCTTCCTGGTTGCGTCACGCATCGCTGGGGTTCGCGCTTTCGCAATGTGGCATCTGCGTCCACAAGACCCAGCGCCGCGGCATGCTACATGCGCTGAGAGTCGGAAGGCGGCACATATGCCTCACAGGCATGACTATGCGTCTCCGCGGAGAATTCGATTCACGAACTGGGCGAGAATGCTGCCCGAAGGCTGGTTCGAAATCGATGCCGCTGTGTTTGCCAATACGACCGGTATCAGCGCATTGTCATAGCGATAACTGACAAGTCGAGAAAGTGCTTGCAGGATTGGGCCTAGGCCGATTAGGTCTTCCGGGCTCGGTCTCAGTTGAAACTCGCCGGTAGGAACGTTCAAGGCTAGGACGTGATCGGGTCCGATTCTAGCAACCACCTTGGCGCCATAGTTGACACGATTGCGATAGGTTTGGGCCTCGAAGCTACGCCCGTTGATTTCCTCTACAACGAATCTCGCATCGGGCACGAAGCAATCGCCCATCTCCGACAGGGCACTGCTTAGGCTGTCGGCGAAGTTGCGAAACTCTCCGCTCTTCTCCGCACCTACGAGGTAGAGAGGCGCGTCGCTGTCACGCTGATGCGCCATTAGATCCCGAATGGGCTCAACGAGACGAGACAGTTGGGCGCGCAGCAGAAGGGGGCCATCCAGGATAAACAACGTTCGCTTCATGACGTCGACGTGCGATCGGAACTTGACGATGAAAGAGAAGAGTACCAGCACCTCTAGTGCTGAACGGAAGTTCGATACTGTCTCGCCACGGGCACGGTCTTCGCTGTCCTGATCCGAGAGACCGAGATAGTCGGAAAGTCGGTGCTCCTCGCCACAGTCTGGGCACCGGAAGCGGCGGGATCGACGAGGGAGATCGATTAGAGCGCCACACCCCAGGCAGTCCATCGTGGGCGTCACTTCTACGTCAGCAAGCCATTCGCGATAGACCAGATAGGAGAGCGCGTCGTAGAGGTCGTAATAGTCGATGAATCGGTGAATTGCATCGCGCACAGACTGCTTGACTGAGAGTCCCTGTACGTGAACACCGGCGAGTGGTAGCGCTGCAAGGGTATGATGAGTATGGCGGCCGAGCAGGTGCTGTACCTCGCGCGGATCTGCCATTGGATGCGCACGGAGATACTCAATGGTCTCAAGTCTGACCATTTGCGCTGCTATCTGGATGAATCCAACCTGGCGCTCGGGTCGGACGGCGTTCGGAACAGCCTGGTGGCCGCCATCGACGGTGATCACTTGGTCAATCGGGCAGTCGCCGTCGAGGCTTAGGCGAAGAGTCGCTGGCGGCAACTGCTGATCAGTCGGCGGATGCAAGTCCTCGAACGCTTCGATGAGGCGCTGGATCATGGGATCCCGGATCAATTTGACATGACCAATCTTGTTGGCCTGCTCGGTTGGGTATCCATCGCTACCATATGCCATCTAGGCACCGCCGTCGACGTCGTCGCGCTGCTCCACCGGCGGCGCGAATCGGTGGATCTGAACGGGGAGTGCGAATCGGTGACTGCGCGTGAGCATCCGGACGTAACCCCGACTCTGGATGCGTTGAACATCATCCGCAACGTCTCGGAACGCATACTTGCGGGTGACCTCTCTTGCCTCACGGTCGTCATCGAGGTGTGCTATGAGGAAGTTGTCCGTGTTCTTCACAAGATCGGGAGACACAGTCGTCATCGACTGCGTAGAGTACACCATGCCGATATTTAGCTTCGCCCCTTCCTTCGCCAGCAAATTGTATATGCTGTTGAGATCGCTATCGTCCTTGTGGAAGAGACGGTGAGCCTCCTCGAAGTAGAACACTACGAATCGATCGCCCACGCCGTCCTGGGAGTTGAAGCGTTGGTTCTGCCGGGCGAAGATCGTGCGACAAATGCGTTCAACGAGGTTTCCTCGCACGACGTCATTGGACTGGGACATATCGATGAATACCGAAGTCCCACGGCCCGCGTGCTCAGCTATGTCATCGAAGACTGACGAGCCGTCTGGGCTATGATATTGGTTGAAGGGCCTGATGTAGGTGTGTGCGGCGATTGAGGTGTCAGAGAGCATTCGAAGGAGATGGGCCTCAACTTCATTGAAGTAGGGTAAACCATCACCCGTGGGGAACCATGCGTCTTCGCCCTGATGCGCAGCCCAAATTTGGGCCAAGGATCTGTATAGTTGGGGAAGTACAGCAATCGGTTGCCCACTCTCTATGAAGGAGCCATCCGGCCCGGCTGCTGCGTGGCCGAGGCGGACCAATTCCTCCTTAACTGGTGCGCGGAAGGTAATTGGTGCGCGCAGTCCATCAGGCGGCGTGTAACCGGCGCGATGGAGTATGGCGTACCACATTCCCATTGTTCGCCAGTAATGATTGAAGCCGCTGATGTCCCGCCGACGATCTGGCGCGTCGATTGGATCAGCTGGATCCCAATCGAGCACAGGGCGCCAGTACATGGGCGCCCGAGGATTCTCGGTATCCCACAGGGAGACGATAAGGGCATGGCCAACGGACGGGGTCTCATAGAAGTTTACGCGCAGTAGTTGTGCCGGTTCTAGTCCAAGAGCCGCCTCGTCCTCACGAAGAGCCCGCGGTGTCAGGCTGTAGCGCACCGAACGCTCATGATGCAGAGCGTAGACGCACGTCTGATCCTGGTCGTTGATGTAGGTGTACTCACCCGATGGATCGAAGAACACTTGGGCAACATCTAGGCCGGATTCGAAGATCGCACGAGCGATCATCTTGTTGCTGTTTGACTTGCCGAATCTCGTCTTGCCGAAATTCGCAAGGCGCTGCGCGGCTGTACTCTGCCCGACGATGTCTCGGGGATCTATGAGGATCGGGACGTCGACAGCGCCTTGTGGTGACGGAGTCTCGGTGTATCTCAGTCGACCGATCTCGAATGGATAGTCGCACTGTACGAACGAGTTGATCAGTGCTCCCAGGTGCTCATTGGTTGGCATATAGGCTACATAGGCAAATGGCGAGAAGAACGATTCTACGTCATTTCCGAATCCAATCTTGTCACCGTCGTCATAGAAGGTGCCGACGATCGATGCCTTGAGTGCCCCCCACTGCAAGTCCTGATGAGTGAGGGGATCTAGTTGGGCCTGCAGTTTGTGTACTTGAAAGAGCGTCTGCTGAACGTTGGCCTCAACAGGGGTCGGCACGGCATCGGTGATGCGAGCGAGGATCATGCGGGAGCAAAAGGCTCGATCTCCTGGCGCGACCGCTCGGGGATCGACTCGAAAGATGACGAAGGAGCCACGAGGTACGCCGCCGCATTGGCGCTTCCACGCGTCGCACGTGACGATGTGCGAGGCTTCGAAGTCGAGCTTCAACAGCAGCCCAAGGAGTCGCTCGCTCTCAAGGTTATATGAGGCTGCGATCCTTGCGATCGCGCCCTGCGGCTCATCTTCGCCGGCTGCTTGGCGATCGAGCTCGTCCACGATCGCGTTGTCCATAAGGCTGCTCCTTCCGTCGACTAGGACGAGCGATGCCGGTCGCCGAAACCGTGTCCGTCGTTGCGGGTATCGCAACGACGGCTTCGTTGAACCGTTATCGATTTCGAGGATGTTAGTTTGCTGGCAGCCGATCTTCGCTGCGATACCGCCGAGTGTCGCAGCGCGAGAAGGCGAGTGACCGGCAGGTGCGATTCGGCAGCGCACGCCGTCGGCACATCGACTGCACTGTAATCTGAGCTGCTTGATGCCACAAGCGGCTCAACGACCAATTCTAGGCCTATTCCAGGGCCGTGTGAAGCTGTCGCCGCGGTCTTGCCGGTAAGGCGTTCAGCCTCCGTGGCAGAGCATTCCGGGTGTGTCGAATCTAGCGATGTGGCCTGGGATGGTCGTGGCAGCGAGGTGCGATGGCTATGCGGTCCTCGTCCCGAACACCCGCACGTAAACTGCCGCGTACATCAGGTTCGCCAACGCTAGTGCCGCACCCGCCGTCGCCAGCCAGCCCTCCATGCACGTGAACGGCTCGACCGGGTCGCAGGTCGGCACCGTCACCGGCACCCAGCCGGCCCCGTAGCCCAGCGCCGTCAGCGCCACGGCCACCACCGCCGACACCACTACGATGCACTTCCCCCCGATGCGCAGATTGATTGCCGGCACACTGCTGATCTCGTACGATGGTCCGATGAGCCCAGGCCCTTCGCTCAACCCGCCGTCGCGCTCCACCGACGCCATCCTCGTCGTAAAGGGCGCCGGCCTCCGGTCCACCACTCGAGGGCGCCTCACCTTGGCCACGCCGTGCCCGCGACGCCACGGGCGCGGCCGCGGCCCTGGCGGCGGTCGTGGTCGCCCTGCTCACCGGCAACACCGCCTACCTGCTGCTGGCCCTGGCCATCGTCATCATCTGGTGGCTGGCCCGCCAATTCCTCGGCGGCGCCGCCTCGTCCACCGCGCTGGTGGGCAACCTGGTGCTCACCGTCGCCTACGCCGCGGCCGCCGTCACCAGCATCGGCTCCGCCGGCTCGATGGTTCCAGTCGAGGTGGAGAACCGCTGCTCGGTTCCCATCTTGCTCGGCCCGCTCGGCAGCGTGCCGGGCCAGAGCAGCCAGACGATCGAGCTGCCGCGGGGTCGCTATGGCCTGGAGCTGCAGCCGAATGCCGTCGTGGTCAAGAAGGGGCTCTTGCCAGGCGGACGCTTCGAGCTGCAGCAGCCCGTCTCGCAGATCCGATTGGACAACACGACCATCGGCGTCGGTGAATCAGCAGACTACCATCTGGACACCACATCGACGCATCGGCTTGTGGTGATCTGCGGCCGGTCGTAGGCCGCTGGCGCCCGCCGATCGACCGGGCTAGCCGGCCAATCCATCGCTCGGCCCAGGGGTCGGTCAGATTCCTACTACTAGAAATTTCCGATCCTACTACTGGCGCGGCGCGATCCTACTACTAGGATTCGAATTTTCTAGTAGTAGGATTTCGCGGTGCATACCTGCACGGGCGGTCCCAGGATCGACCGAGCACCGGATTTGAGCATGGTCGTCAAGCCCTCGCAGCTGGCGCCATAGCCCGGCAATCGATGCTATGGCCGCACTCCCTATGAACTCACACGAGTTGAAACTGGGTCATAGAGCCAGGACGTGGTTCATAGAAGTTGCGAGGGATCAGCCATGAGGCAGGTTTTGCGGCTCGATTCAACCCCTTTGCGCGCACCAGCTGCGTCGATCTAGCTGCGCCCACTCGGTCAATCGCACACGATGCTCGATGGCAGCCCCGCGCTGGCCCCTGTACAATCGATACCCGGGAATGCCAAAGCCAGTCTCCAGCATCCACACCGGCTTGGCCCGCCGCGAGGAGCAGCCCATGCTGACTCGACTGAAGGTCAGTGGTTTCAAGAACTTGGTCGACTTCGAGCTGCGCTTCGGCCCCCTGACCTGCATCGCGGGGCCCAATGGCGTCGGCAAGTCGAACATCTTCGACGCCATCCGCTTCATGTCGCTGCTGGCGGATCTCCCCTTCGTCGAGGCCGCCCGCGGCGTGCGAGGCGGGGACGATGTCGTCGAGCTCTTCACCGCGGGTGGAGACCAGCGAATGCAGATCGAATGCGACGTCTTGATCCCGCGCAGCGGCCACGATGATTTCGAGCAGCCCGCCGAAGCCAGCCATACCTACCTGACCTACCGCCTGGTCCTGCGCCTCGACCAGGACCCGACGCTCACCGTGCCGCGAATCGTGCTGGAGGAGGAGTCGCTCCAGTACATCACCAAGTCCGACAGCTTCCAACGGCTCGGTTTCGATCACCGCCCGGACTGGCGCGAGTCCGTGCTCGGCTCGTCGAGCCGTCGGGTGGCCTTCATCACGACCTTCACCGAGTCCGCGGATCGCGCGCCCCAGATCCGCCTGCACGCGGATCGTATGCTTGACGAGAGCATGCCCAAGCGCGGCGGCGGCCGCCCATCCAGCTTCCCCATCGAGCGCCTGCCCCGCACGGTGCTGTCCTCGGCCAACAACGCCGACGAGTACCGGACGGCGGTGCTCCTGCGGCAAGAGATGCGCCAGTGGCGGCTGCTGCAGCTCGAGCCCTCGGCCTTGCGGCGCCCGGACGACTTCCAGAGCCCAACGCGCATCGATGCCTCCGGAGCGCACGTGCCGGCCACCCTGCATCGACTGGCGCAGTCCAGTACGGATCGCGATCGAATCTACGCCGAGATCGGCAACCGCCTGGCCGAACTCGTGGCCGACGTTCGCGGCCTGCGGGTCGATCGGGACGAATCCCGCAGAATCCTGCGCTTCATGCTCCGCGATCGCTCGGGCGTTGAGCTGCCAGCCAGCTCCCTCTCCGACGGCACGCTGCGCTTCGTCGCCCTGGCCGTGATGGAACGAGACCCCACCGCCACCGGCGTGCTGTGCCTCGAGGAACCCGAGAACGGCATCCACCCCGAGCGCATGGGCGCGATGATCCGTCTCCTCCAGGACATGGCCGTCGACCCGACCATCCCCATCGACCACGACAATCCGCTCCGCCAGGTCATCCTCAGTACCCACTCCCCCTTGGTCGCCTCGCAGGTTGGACCCGCCGATCTGGTCTTCGCGCGACGCCGAAAGCAAGGTTCACCCGACAAGCCGCGAAGTGGTCTCGAGGTCGTCGCCATGCAGCAGACCTGGCGCACGCGCTACGAGTCGCGAGCCATGCCGCTCGGCGACCTGCTCCGCTACCTCGGTGCCATCGGCGCCCCTGAGGACACCTCCAACGGACACGATCGCGTCATCGAGGTCGTGCGGGACCAGCTCCGCCTGCCCTTGGGCTCGAACTCCGAATGAGCCCGCTGCGCTATACGCTCTTGACGGACGGATCCTCCGACGCCGTCCTCCGACATCCGATCGAATGGATCGCGATACAGTCCGGCCTCGCCCTGCTCGACGGGCAGTGGGCCGATCTTCGCATGCTCCCCGATCCTCCACGCAGCCTGCCGGAGCGAATCAAAGCAAGTCTCCGTCTCTACCCATGCGACATCCTGCTCGTCCATCGCGATGCCGAACGCGAGCCACGGTCCAACCGAATCACTGAAATCGAGAGTGCCATGGCTAGGGTCGAGGCGCACCCGCCCCTGGTCTGTGTTGTGCCAGTCCGAATGACCGACGCCTGGCTCCTGCACGATGAGGCGGCAATCCGAATGGCGGCAGGCAACCCCAACGGCACCGCTGAACTTCCAACGCTTCCGCAAGTAGGTGAGGCAGAATCACTGGCTGATCCCAAGCACATTCTCAGCGAAGCGCTCCTTGAAGCGACTGGCCATCTAGGTCAACGGCGCCAACGTGCCCGCCGCGACTTCGGCCGGATGCGTCGACGGCTCGCGGAGCTCATCGACGACTACGCACCCTTGCGGCAGCTGCCCGCCTTCGCCACCTTCGAAGAGGACTTGCTGTCCGTACTTCGCCAACATTCCGAACTCAGATGAAGGATACGCAGCGCATCTGCCACAACGCCTGACACGAATCTTCGGCGGTGTCTCAGTTCAATCACGAGTCTGGCGGACGAGCTCCCGTGTGAGTTCGTCCAACACATATCGGCCGCCGGCCTCCGGCCGCAGCGGGATCGCGCCCACACCATCCAGCATCCGGCCCGCCAATGCCGCGGCATCATCCACCTGCTCCCCGTCGATTCGGAAGAAGCGCGTCTCGCTGCCCGGATACAGGATCCAGACCGAACGGGCGCCCTCGATGGCATCCCGATAGGTGTGCATCTTGTAGAGGTCGGCCAGCTTGTAGCGGCCCAGGCGCTCCTCTTGCTTGTTGGTCTCCTCCTCGCGCCCATCGGGGCGATCGTCCACCGCCTCGGCTGTCTGGGCGAAGCGGTCGAGCCGGAACTTCGCATCCAGCAGGTGCAGGCCCTGGTTCCGACCCTCCGGCACGAACAGCGCGATGTCCGGGCGCAGCGGGACGGAGTAGGCACGGCGCTGGGCACTCGTGCTCGGGGAATAGCGCGGGTTGTACCAGAGCCGGACGCCGCTAGGCCAGCGCACCTCCAAGTCGTGCGGGGTGTCGAGCTGCCAGTCGTCGGCTCGATAGAGCGCGGCGGAGCTCGGGGCCCCGAGCACCTCGGCGATCGACTCGACCAGCTGGTAAAAGGTCCACAGCTCGTAGAGCAGCGCGATGTCCTTGACCTCCAGCAGCTGGCGCATGTCCATCGCGTCGGCCGGAAGTCGGGTCGTAGCGCGCAGCCGCACGAAGTGCCCCAGCACCTCGCGATAGCCGCTGCGGCGCTGCAGGACCGTCGAGCCGGCGGGGAAGTGCACCATGTGCCCCACGGATTGCCACAATCCATGGCGGCGGATGGGGATCAGCGCTTGGCACATGGCATCGACATCGGCCAGCAGCTGCGCTTCGAAGATCGTCGGATTGCCACGTCCGCGCCCATCGGCCCGCGCGCGGGTCCGCTCTTCGACCCCATCGATCACCCCCTCGACCAGATCGAGGAAGGCCCGCACGAAACGGTTCTCCGGCGTGTCGACCGTGGGCCGCACCTGCAGCTCGTCCACCCACCGGGGCATGCTACCACCGAGCGTTCGGGCCAAGGGAACGCGCGCGCGGACCGAGGCCGGCACCGGCGCCAGCGGCACGCGCCCCTCGGCCAGGCGGGCGATCCCGACATGATTCATGTCGCGCGCCAGCTCGGGCGCCACCTGCCGATGCTCCCGCTCCGGGCGCCGATGCGGGTCGCTCAGCACGGCGCGCAGGGCCGGCAGCAACTCTCCACCTGACAGCGCGAATCGTAGGTAGACAAAGGCGTGGTAGAGGATCTCCTCTTGATGCGCCAGCGACCGATCGTATGGCATCGCCCCCTGGCTGCCGGCCGCAAAGGGCAGGCCAGCCGCCACCGCCGTCAACTCCGCCAGCATGGTGTCAAAGTGCGCCCGGCTCCACTTGCGCGACTCGACCTCGATCGTCCCCAGCCGTCCCAGCGGAAAGATCCCGACCGCGTTGCCGAAGTCCAGCTCCAGCAGCTTTGCATCCAGCCGCTCTGCGACGCCCGATAGACAGCTGGCCGCCGCATCGATATCACCCGGATCACCGCGCAGCAGCCAGCGCAGCTCCCCGCGCAAGACCAGGCGCTGACCCACCCAGCGCGGCCGGTGGTTCCCCCGCTTGTCCTCGAAGCACAAGGAGGTGTTCGGCAGCCGGCCCGCGGCCCCGGTGTCGATCACTCGATGTAGGCCGCGAAGCCCTGCCGCTGCAGCTGATCCAGCATGCGCCAGAGCTTCGCCGCGGCTCGGGGCAGCGGTGCCCCACCCTCATCGCCCGCCCCATCACGCTTCGCACGCACCAACCAACCGTCCGGGCCGGGAACCCAAGCACCCCGCGCGTCCAAGGATCCCTCGCTACGACTGCCGTTGATGGCAAAGTCAAAGAGCGGCGCCAACAAGTGCTCGATCTGCTGCTGCGTACCATGGAACTTCGGCAGCACCTTTTGCAGGAAGGCCAGATCCAGCGCCGCCCACAGCGTCTCCGGATCCTCGCCCGCCTGCGCGGCGGCCAGGTTCACGAAGCGCGCCATCTCGATGGCCACGCGATATCCAAAGTGCCGGTTGTGCGGCGTCAGCAGGTCGTGCAGATCCACCACCGCCGTCCGCAAGTCTCCATCCAGCAGCTCCCCGAAGTCGCGCCACTCGTCGGCCGGAATGCGCCGCTGGTTCGAAGGCCCGTTCAACACCAGCTGCAAGGGCATCGCCGGCATCCTGCGCAGCGCCAGCGGAGCGTCGCCAAGCTGCATGGCTCCCTGGTCATCGAGCGCAGCCAGGTTCACCGCATTCAGCTCGATCGCAAAGGCCCGATCCAACACCTTGGGGCTGAACATGTAGGTCGTCTCGTCGATGTTGACCGTGCCCGTGATGAAGAGATTCGGCGGAATGCGCAGCTTGCTCGGGATCTCGATCGCGCCGCCGTCACCGCCCTCCTCGTCCGGATCCACCAGATGCTCGCTGTGCAGCTGCAAGGCCTCGCCGCTCTCGAGACAAGACAGGAAGTCCGAGAAATAGTGCTCCACCCGCGCCAGGTTCATCTCGTCCAGCACCACGAAGTAAGGTCGGGCCTCGCGGCCCTCTGCGGCGGCTGCATCGGCATCCGCCCGCGCCCGCAGGAGCAGATCGAGGAAGGGCGTGCGGTGGTACTCGCGCGTGAGCTGGCTGTAGAAGCCGACCAGATTGCGATTGTCGGTCCAGTCCGGCCGCACCGCGACGACCTCGTAGTTGTCCAGCGGCCGCGTCTCGCTGACCAGATCCGGCAGGCGCATCCTCACGGCATCCGGCTCGCTCTCGTCGGATGCCGGCTCGATGGCCAGCAAGAACCGATCTCCAACCTCGAAGGTCTCCTGATACCACGCTCGGAAGGCGCCACGGAAGGAGAGGTTCGTCACATCACGGGTCGGATCCTTCCAGAAGGTCAGCGACTGCTGGCCTCCCGGGTAGTGCATGACGATCGAGCCCCCGTTCGTCTCCGGATCGATCGGTGGTAGCCGCAACTGTCGCGCCAGTACGACGGGGATGACGATCTGTCCGTACTTCAGAGACGACGGATAGACCCGCTTCTCGACGGCATTCTCGGGTAGATCTCGTGACACCTTCACATCCACCCGCGGCCGAAAGTGAAGCGCCACCGCCTGGGCCAGCTTGGTCTTGCCGGTGCCGGAGATGCCGGTGAGGATCACGAAGCGCTTGGCCTGAAGCGCCAATAGGTAGTTGGCCACCAGCTCGGTGGGAAAGTACAGGCCATCCGCCTCGAGCTTCGCCAACAGTTGGTCGAAGGGCGTCTGTGTCGACTCGCCAGGCTCCATCTCGGTCTCGTCGCTTTCTGGTTCTGGTTTCGGTGCGCGCGCCTCACGCCCTCGTTCGGCCAACTTCTCGGTCGCTACCCAGACAAAGCCCTGGACGTCGATCATGTCCCGCGGCCGCCAGCCCCACTCCTCACAGGCATCGCGGAGCTGCCGCGTGATCGCCCGAGCGATCGAGTACTGCTCGGCATCGTAGATCGCCGCTCGAAGCTGATGCTTCGACCCGAGCACACGATAGAGCTCGGCAAAGTTGTTGCTCCGCACGAAGATGTCGTGCTCGGGGTCTACCAACATCAAGAAGAAGGTCGGCAGGCTCCGCGAGGCTGCCTGCCCGCGCTGCCCGTGCCGCTTCATGATCGGCCAGACAACCCGGTTGAACTCGGCCAGCCGCTCGGGACTATCCCCCTCGCCATAGAGCAGCTCGCCGAGCGCCTCGGCAAAGACCCGCGTCTCATCCTGGCTCATCTCGCGCAGGAAGGCCGTGTACCGCCAACTGAGCAGATTCTGCGGCTTGCCCGTGGTGGGCAGCGCCGAGCTCGTCACCGACCGCACGCCCTCCATCACCGCGGAGAGTCGCTCCTCGTCCTCGAGCCCCTCGAATCGCTCCGGCCCGAGCAGCTCCTGAAAGCGCTCGACGAGTTCGGTCTTGTAGACCCGCTCCTCCCGGTGGTACCCGGTGCTGGTGTCTTCGAAGGTGGAGAAGTCATCGTGGTATTCGAGGAAGGCTTCGCGCAGGGTGGCAAGCGCCGTCGGGTCGAGCTCGTCGGCCGGCCGGCTCCGCCTGGAGTAGCCGGTCCGCTGCAAGTGCTCGGCCCATGCCACGTCCAGCGCAGTAGCCACCGCATCGGGGATCTCCGTTCCGGACGACTGCGGATCCCAATGCATGCCACCGGGCTCGATGTCGTCGAGCCGCGACCGCGGCAGAATCACATCTCGGCCCGGATCTAGCAGGCTCTCGAACGACACATCGACGTACCAAGCCTTGCGATCTCCATCCTCCCAGTGTGCGTCTTCATAGGGCGCCCGGGCGATCTCTCCAGCCCCGACGATCCCGCGCGGCTCGGTCGCCTGACGCAAGAGAACGAAGCGGTCCCCAGGTACGATCTTGCGCGTGTTCCCGCAGCTCCAGCGGTCCGACACCAGCCCTTCGGCCCGGCAGCGCGCGGCCGCGTCAGCAAGCTCGGGCCATGGGTAGTTGTCGGGATTCCACGTGAATAGATAGGTGGCCACGACTGGGCTCCTGCAATCATCGGGGGGTTCCTGGCGCATCGAATCGCTCGCGCTCGCGTGAGCGCGGCCGTAGAATGCCGGTCACACCGATGGGACGCAAGGAATACGCTGCGGAAGGCTCGCAGCCAACATCCCACCATCACCAGAGAGGAGCTGCACTATGGGTATGGGACACTTGAACGACAGGATCCGTGTCGGCACCGAAACGGTCTTCGTACGGGATCTCGATCAGGCCAAGCACTTCTACCGCGACCTTCTTGGCTTGTTCGAAGACCGAATCAACCTACCGCCTGGCCGGGCACAATTCGCAACTGGCACCATTCCGATTCGCCTTCAACAGGTCACCGAGGGTGACCCAAAGGGCAAGCCGGGCGGAGATACGCGCATCACTCTGGCCGTTCCAAGTGCTCGTTCGCTACTCAACCGCTTGGGAAGCAACGCCAGTGGCTATCAACTGCACGAAGACGGATCGGCCGAGTTCATCGCGACGGATCCCGACGGCAACACGATGAAGGTCGTCCAGTCGGACGAGTTCGGCGAATTCGATCACGGTTGGCGTCACAAAGAGCTGCGCGAGTTCGACTTCTCTCCGGTCCTGGAGTCACAGTTGATTCTGCAGCTCAGCTCCTTCCTTGCCGTCCGATTTGGCGAGGACGGATTGCGCCTCTTGCCACAAGCCGCCGAGATCCGCGATGAGGCGTTGCTGGAGAGGCTCGTCGAGGCTTCGGAGACGGCACAGTCCTTGGCGGAAGTAGAAGCGCTACTACCAAGCTAGCGTACGTCCGAACACCTCCTCGTGGGCAGGGTTCACGTCGAACAGAGCCCGTGTCGACTCGCTGTCGCGAAGTCGTCGCGAAGCTGTCGCCCAACCCCTATCAGGCCTCCACCCCGCCCCCTAGACTGGGTCGCGGAGGCCGCCGGCATGCCACGCATCACCAAACCCCACGACCACTTCTTTCACGAGACCTTCTCGCGCCCCGACATCGCGGCCGACTTCCTGGCGCATTACCTGCCGCGCGAGACCGCAGCCCACCTCGACCTGGATCGGCTCGAGCTCGAGCCGGCCTCCTTCATCGACGACGCCTTGCGCCACCAACAGGCCGACCTGCTCTACCGGGCCGGCACGCAGGACGGCGCCGACACCTGGATCTACGTCGTCTTCGAGCACAAGAGCTACATCGACCGCCTGGTCAGCCTCCAGCTCCTGCGCTACATCCTCCGCATCTGGGATCGCGACCTGCGCGAGGCGCGCGAGGCCGGCCGGCCTACTACCCCACTTCGCCCGATCGTCCCGATCATCCTCTACCACGGCCCGCGGCGGTGGAATCCGCCACCGCAGCTGAGCCATCTCATCGGCGGCCCACCATCGCTTCGCGCCCTCGGTCCAGCGCTTGAGCCGACGCTGATCGACCTCTCCCAATACAGCCAATCCGAGATCGTGGGCGGCGTGCTGCTGCGGGTCGCGCTGCTGATCATGCAATCCATTCGAGACCGCGACCTGGCGCAACGACTGCCCGGCATCCTATGGCTGCTCGTCACCCTCGCCCAACAGGAGACGGCGCTTAAGTGCGTCAATACCGTGCTACAGTACGTGGCACTAGCCAACGAGTTCGTCACGGTGTCGCAGCTCGAGCATATCAACCAGACAATGCTGGCCGCGCTAGGAGGTGAAGCCATGCCAACCGCCGCAGAGATCCTATTGGACCAAGGCCGGCAGGAAGGCCTACAAGCAGGCTTGCAGGAAGGCCGGCAAGAAGGTCTACAGGAAGGCCATCAAGAAGGCTTGATCGACGCCATCGGCACATTGCTCGTCGATCGCTTCGGCAGCGCTGGAAAGGCCCTGATTCCGCGGCTCTCGACCATCTCCGACCTCGATCGACTCCACGCCATCCTCCGCACCACCGCTCGCGCCGAGTCCATCGCCGAGGTCGAACAAACCCTGCGCTAGCCGCCTAGCAGCATGCCCGCCGGTTCGCTCGAGGCGGTGCCGTTCGGGCGACTTGCACAGCGTGTGCAAGTGCTGCTTCCGGATTCGCCACCGCGCCAGCCCCGGGCCCGGCAAGAACCGAGATCCCTCAGTCCACCAAAGGTCTATGGGCGACCAGAGCGTAGTTCTTGCACATGCCGCCGTCGACATAGCGCTGGCGCAGATCCCAACGCCCGAGCAGAATGGCCATGCCGGCCAGCAATGGTCGCATTCCGAGCACGAGGCAAGCTGCCAGAAGACCGTAGCCACCTCCCCCGTATGCCGAGGGTTTCACCGGCAGGTTGACGGCCGCGGTGGCAAGCTGGTGAGAGACCGTCCCACAATAGCCCTCCAACCAAGACACCCGATCGACCACGAAGCCGCTGCGCTCGAGTAGATGCTCGAATCCGTAGCGCGTGTAGCGGAAGTAGTCGTGTGGCACCTGGTGCTCCTCGAAGTAGAGCGGTGCGCTGAGCCAGAGTTGGCCCCCCGGCTCGAGAACCCGCGCCAGCTCGGTCAGGGCGCGTGCGGGCTCTGGCAGATGCTCCAGCGTCTGCGTGCAAACCACCAGATCGAAACGACCGTCCTCGACGGGGATGCGATCGCACAGATCGCAGACATACGTGATCTCTACCCCCGGGGCATCGCTGTCCCTGAAGTCCGCAGATTCGTATCGGTGGGCCTCGAAGTGCTCACGGTACTTGCAGTCCCCCGCACCGGCGTCGAGCACTCGGCTGCCCGCCGGTACCGATGCCGCCGCTTCGGCAACGAAGCGATCGAGATAATGACGACTGGAGTTCACCCGCATTCGGGTATTGATACGCCGCATCAAGCGTGATCCCATTCGAGCCTCCGACACATCAGGATCAAGGAGTCGTCGGGCTCCATCTCCCCGTAGCGCTCCACGAAGTCCGGGTCGTCGTAGTAGCCGGCAGCCGGCAGCGACTTCCAGCGCGGCGTGGATCGCGTCATCGTCCGGTCCTCCAAGCAGTGTAGGGTCTCTAGGACCGGCAACGGTCCCGGTCACATCACCGAGCCGTCATGATAGAGTATCCGGTAGATCGAGACCGATCACGGTCGCGCGAGCCTTTTCGGCCAGCAACCCCGCTTCAGCACAACCGATTCCACTCGCGCTTCCCGCTCCTACAACCTCACGAGATGCTCGACCGTACTCCCCGGCATGCCCCCTCGAGACAGCAAGTCACCAGCAGCACCCGTCCAGGCCATCTACATGCTGGCCTTTACCTCGGAGCCGCTCGAAGCGGACATGCTGCGCGCCTACCTGGCGCGCGCCGAGAAAGGCCTCCGGCATGAGCAGCCGGCCTACCAGGCGCTGATGGACTCGCTGGCCGGCAGCCAGGTGCCGATCGAGGTCGCCAACGTCCAGATCGTGCCGGCCATGCACACGCCGCAGACCATGCAGACCACCCTGGCCGGTTGGATCGCCAAGCAGCACGAAGTCCGCTTCGAGCCGCAGATGGGCGTCAACTTCTTCCCGCACGGCATGCGCGATGCGCAGGGTCGCGAGAGCTACCTGCTGGTCTATGTCGATCGCGATCCGGACGGCTGAGCCCGGCGTTCCGAGCGGCCACGCCCGCCCAGCGTCGCCGGTACGCCTATTCGGCGCACTACCGACGCGTGGTCAAGACAGGCAGATAGGCCCGCGGCTCCTCGGCTGGAGCTGGTTGCAGGTTCCCTAAGATTTCGATGTCCGCACGCCCAGGGTGGGTCCAGTACACCCAGTCGCCGTAGGCCGCGAGCTCGCCGCCCGCCGCTACAGGTAGCCACCCGATCGCATCTAGCTCGCCTCCCGAATTCCAGCCGAAGGCCCAGAGCCTGCGCTCCAGGAGCACGAAGAGCCGCTCGTCGGTGGACGCCAGGTCGCGCACCGGGCCATCGAAGGTAGCCCGCGCCGGCACATCCAGTCGATCCGGCGCTCGCACATCCACCACGGCCACGATGTCACCGCCGGCCAGCGCCGTCTGGCTGCCGCGGCGGGTCCAGTCTGTCACGCCCTGAGGCAGGCCGTGGATGGGCCCGATAGGCCGAGGCTGGAAGGGCTCGGAGATGTCGATGCCAAAGGGCGGCGCGTCTTCCTGCATCAGCAGCAGCCGCTGGCCCAAGACGAGCATGCGACCCGGCTCGAGACCCTCGAAGCGCCAGCGACCTTCCCATTGCTGGTAAGGCGATGCCTGGCGGTTCAGCAGGATCAGGCTCCCGTCTTCCCGTTGGGCAAGTACGATATCACCCTGGCCGGCCAAGGAGACGAAGGGCTCCTCCTCCGGTGGTGCCGGGCAGGCCCCGCCGGCGCACCACTTCCATACCAGGGGCTTCACCCTGGGATTCGAGACGTCGTAGATGTGCAAGGCCAGATTGTCTTGGGCCAGCGCGTAGATCTCGTCCGGGTTTTCGCTGCGACCGAGGCTCGGCTCCCCATAGACACGCATACGCCCACCGGGTCTGGGCTCGGTCGGATCGGTGAGCGAGTAGTGCAGGTAGTCCGCCCGCTCTCCGAGCGAGGAAGGATGGAACTGCGATACGTAGAGATCTTGGCCCGACACTTGCAGGTCTTGATGCGGCGCCGAGAAGCCCTTCGGGCTCCAGATGGACTCCACCGGCAACATCGTCCCCGCGTCCCCGTCCAGGTAGGCCAGATCCCAGCGGTCTATCAACAGCCCGAGCCGATCGGCAAGTCGGACGAAGCGGAGATCCTTGCCGTCGAAGTACAGCGGGGTCAGCAAGCGAGGCCGGGACGGGTCGCTGACGTCCGCGCGCAGCACCTTCCCGCCCCTCAGCGCAAGGAAGACCGTGTCCTCGTAGACCTCGATATCCTGGAGTTCCAAGGAAGACGGTCCGGGAACGTAGAGCTCGTCCAGATCCAAGGACGCCATGTGGCTCGGCGGATCGGTCCTCAGGTCGCGGATCTCCATCGCCCACGTGGCGTCGCCAAAGCCGCGGGTGTGCTGGGGCACGTACGCGATTTGGTCTCGGATGGCAACGTGCTTGTGCGGAAACTGTAGCCGGCGCAACGATCGCGGAGCGCTCGGATCCCGCAGGTCCACCTCGTTCCAGTCGACGGTGTAAGCCCAAAGATAGAAGCGCTCGGCCACCGCATCGACGATGGGCTCTCGCATCAGGTTCGGTTCGGCGATCCGGACCAGCGCCTGCAGCACCAGCGAATCCGGATCGATGCTCAGGAAGTCGAACCCTCCGCCAAAGGGATTGCTGCTGTGGCCGATCATCGTAACCAGGGTGTCGCCGACCGATAGGGCCATCCGAGCCGGAAACTCCGTGTCGAGGAAGCGCAGGTCGCCACCCTCACCCTCCACGACGCCCCAGACGCGACCGTCCTCGAACAAGGCGAAGACTCGATCCTTGGCCATGGCGAAAGCCCTGAAGTTCTGGGGGAAGGCCTGGGCACGGAGGGCCTTCGGAGGCCTATCGCCCTCGTGACTCAGCTGGATCAAACCCCCACATGCCAAGAGCAGCCGGTCACCGAGCACCGCTGCATCCTGGGCGCAACCGCCTGCGAACTCCGTGTCGTCGGGATCCGGAAGAAGGCCCACGCGGTCCATTTGAAGCCTGCCGCCTTGGGCCGGAACAAGCGGTGGCAAGGCCATGGCCGTGGCCGTAGCCAGCACCGCCCTCACCACCGTGGGGCTCGGCGTGATCGTCGCCGTCGGCTGAGGGGTCGGGCTGGTGGTGGGAGGAACCTCGGTCGGAACTACGGTGTCGGTGGGCGTCGTCCTCGGCGTCTCCGAAGGCGGCGGAGGCAGGGGATCCGTGCTGGTGGCACTGGCAGTCGTCGTTGCACTGGGCGTCGGACTGGCGCTCGGCCAGGGGGTCGCTGGCGGGCCCTGGGTCGACGAGGGCAAGGGCACAGGGGTCAACG
Organism: uncultured Anaerolineales bacterium; assembly: GCA_964549495.1. GTDB lineage: Bacteria > Chloroflexota > Anaerolineae > Epilineales > Epilineaceae > JACKBJ01. Next base: position 22,596 of record CAZJWJ010000081.1, read on the forward strand.
GCGCGCTGCCCCGCGGGCAACCTGCCCAGAAGAAGAACTCCTCTTGCCAGGTGGGCAGGGTGGAAGCCTCGAAGCGACGGATGTGCGGATTGTTCGGGCAGAGCGCGAAGCCGGAGGGCGGCGCGAGCAGCTCCAGCGTGTACACCTCGCCCGGATGCGGGCGTCGCACATCGATGATGGTTCGGCCGTCCGGCTGGCTGCTCTGGACGGCCAAGACCTGGCCGCTCGCATCGAGCACGCGATAGCGCATCTCGCCCAGCGGATGCTCGTCCCAGTACTCGAGGTCCGCTGAGCTGAGGTAGAGGTTACAGCCGGGGCAGTCCTCGGAGCGCCCCCCCGCGATATCCACCTTGCCGATGACATACAGGGTCAGCGAAGGGGGAAGGGTCGCCGTCGGGCGCTGGTCCAGTGGCCGGTGGGAGCTCGCGGCGCCGGTAGCGCCTCTCGTCGTGGACCATAGCCACGACGATGCCGCTAGCGCGACGAGAGCGAGCATTGCCAGCCAGAGACGCGGGATCGGATGCACTCGCTTCGGCGACATGAGCTTCCACCTCTTGCTTGTCAGCGCATGCGAACATAACGCAAGTCGTTGGATCGGCCGGCCTAGATGACACGCTCCACGACCGGGATGCGCCGCAGCGCCGCGATCGCGGCCCAGCTCAGTGCCAAGGCCCCGGCGAAGACCAGCCCGAACTTGGCCATGGCCGGCACCCCGCTGGCTACCAGGGCGTAGGCCAGGAAGCTCACGATGCCGTAGTGGACGATGTAGATGCCGTAGCTGCTGGAAAAGAGGCTGTCGAAGACCCGGCGCCGCGTCCGGACGAAGCGCAAGAAGAGCGCCAAGAATCCGAAGGACGTCAGGGCACAGGTGACGACCAAGAAGACAGCGATCAGCGCCTCGTCCTGGCCGCCGATGGCCACGACGAGGTAGGCCGCAAAGCCGAGCAGGGCGGCCACCAGCCAGCCGGCCCAGCGCCTCGCGAGGCCCGCGCCGTCGTCCAGGAAGGAACGATCGAGGCCGTAACCGCCGATCCCGACGCCGACCAGGAAGTAGACCGCGTAGTGGAGCACCCGGTTGACCTGAATCTGGGCCGGCCCGACCTGGACCCAGAGGAAGGAGCCGATCGCGGTGGTGAGCGGGACATAGGCGATCGCCGTCAGGACGACCAGCAGCAGGAACATCGGGAGCGCGCGCTTGGGCAGGTCCGATCTTCGCGCCAAGCCGCCCCAGTCGATCCCGAGGCCGGCCACCAAGGCGATCCCGATGTCGAAGACGAGCAGCAACTCGAGGAACCAGATCGGCCCGCCGCGCCAGGCGATGGCGCTCCAGGTTTCCCAGAAGCCGGCCGGCCCGCCCTCCCCGCCGGCCAAGAGATAGGTCGGGTAGTAGGTCAGCGGCCGCAGCAGCATCATGGCCAGGATGGGGATGCCCAGCCGGATCACTCGGTCGCGCAAGTAGGTGACGGAACCCTTGCGCCGGAGGCTGCGCCAGACGAAGAGCCCCGACAGCAGGAACATCAGCGACATCATGAAGGTGTCGAAGAAGGCGGCCAGCAGCGAAAGCAGATCCGAGCGCATCGCATCGTTCACCGGCGATACGGCGCGCATCGTCGAGAGGTGTTCGGCCAAGGACGAGGCCGGCGCCTCCGGCAGGATGGTGTTGTAGGACATGGCGGCGTGGTAGGCCACGCATCCCTTCACTTAGAATGTTACCGAGGCCGGTACAGTTCCCTCAACTGAGAA
>CAZJWJ010000082.1:0-3291 GCA_964549495.1 uncultured Anaerolineales bacterium
AAGCAGGTCATCGCCAACTGAAACACCGAGCTGGTCGAGGCGACGATCGAGGGCGACGAGTTGACGCTGACCTTCTCGTCCTCGGCCTTCGGTAGCGCAAACATCACCGTCCGCGCCACCTCCGGGGAGCTCTCGGTGGAGGACAGCTTCGAGGTGACGGTGCTGCCGGCCGAGCGGCCGCCGAGCATCTACCTGCCCTTGGGACTCAGGGGGCATCCGATCCGCTAGCCGGATGAATCAGCCGGAGCTCCGCAGCGGAGTTCCAGGCACGCTGGTCCAGAGGGGCGGCGCCGTGCACGGTGCCGCCCCTCTCGCGTCGACCCGGCGATGGATGCGCGGCCTTGGGCTATCATTGGCCGTCGTTCCACCCTTCTCGCGACCAGGCTATCACCATGTCCCCCGAACTCGGCCGCAGCCTCATCATCGACATCCCGCTGATCCTCATCTCCATCGGCCTGCTCTGGAAGGGGGCCGACGTCTTGGTCGAGGCGGCGGCGCGCATCGGCAAGCGCCTGGGACTCAGCGAGTTGATCATCGGCCTGACGATCGTGGCCTTCGGGACCTCGGCGCCGGAGTTCGCGGTGACGCTGCAGGCGGCGCTGGACGGCCGCGCCGACATCTCGGTGGGCAATGTCGTCGGCTCGAACATCTTCAACCTGGGCTTCGTCCTGGGAGGCGTGGCGGCCATCCGGGCCATCGGCACGACCCGCAGCGTGGTCTTGCGCGACGGGCTCTTCCTGGTCTTCGTCACCCTGCTCTTGCGCTTCTTCATCGGCGATCAGCGCCTGTCCACCGGTGAGGGCGGCTCGATGATGCTACTGCTGGTGGCCTACTTGGCGGTCCTCTTCCTACAGCGGGACGATCTGTCGGACGAGGAGATCGAGGGCGAGGCCAGCTGGCGCGATCCCATCCTGCTGGCGGTGGGCATCGCGGCCGTCGTCGGCGGTGGCCACCTGCTGGTCGAATCCGCCTCGGGCGTAGCGCGAGCGATAGGCATCTCCGACTGGGTCATCGGCGTGACCATCGTGGCCGCCGGCACCTCGGCCCCGGAGCTGGCCACTTCCCTGGTGGCCGCGCTGCGCGGCCACCAGGGCATCTCCATCGGCAACCTGATCGGCTCGGACATCTTCAACCTCTTGGGCGTGCTGGGTCTGGCGGCGGTCATCAACCCGAACATGACCGTCGATGCCGACGCGCTCGGCAGCGTCAGCCTGCTGATCTTCATGGTCTGCCTGGTGGTGGTCTTCCTGCGCACCGGCTGGCGGCTCTCGCGAACGGAAGGCGCCATCCTGCTGATCATCAACGCCCTGCGTTGGGTGGCCGACTTCACGGATCTCAGCTGGCTGCGCTTGCCGTGGTAGGGTCGCGAGACGAGGCCGTTCGTACGGCCGAGTCGAATCACCAGGCCATCCCTCGGGCCAGCCTGGCCGACCGCTTGCCGCCGATCGGAAAGGCCCTGCCGGCCGACGAGGCCTTGGATCGCTTCCTGGCCTGGATCGTCGAGCGCGGCCTGGAGCCCTACGCCCACCAGGAGGAAGCGCTCCTCGAGCTCTATGCCGGCCAGCACGTCGTCCTGGCCACACCCACCGGCTCGGGCAAGTCGTTGGTGGCCACCGGCCTGGAGTTCAAGGCCCTCTGCGAGGACCGCTGGTGCGTCTACACCAGCCCGATCAAGGCCCTGGCCAGCGAGAAGTTCTTCGAGCTCTGCGAGGTCTTCGGTCCGGAGCACGTGGGCATGCTCACCGGCGATGCCAGCATCAACCGCGATGCGCCGATCATCTGCTGCACGGCCGAGATCCTCTCCAACATGGCCTTGCGCGACGATGTGGATCAAGCGCCGCCCTATGTGGTCATGGACGAGTTCCACTACTACTCCGATCCGGGCCGCGGCGTGGCCTGGCAGATCCCGCTGATCACCATGCCGGACACGCAGTTCCTCCTGATGAGCGCCACGCTGGGCGATACCTCGGACATCCGCCAGCGCCTGGAAGACGACACCGGCCGCGGCGCGGTCGAGATCGCAACGGCCGAGCGGCCGGTTCCGCTGGACTTCAGCTACCGCGACAGCCCCTTGCAGACCACCGTGCAGGTTCTCCTGGCCCGCGAACGGGCGCCGATCTACATCGTCAGCTTCACCCAGCGCGAATGCGCCGAGTTGGCCCAATCGCTGCTCAGCATCGACGTCTGCTCCGGGGCCGAGAAGAAGGCCCTGGGCAAGGCCCTGCGCGGCGCGGACTTCTCCTCGCCCTATGGCAAGGAGATCCGGCGCTTCCTGCGCGCCGGCATCGCGGTCCACCACGCGGGCCTCCTGCCTCGCTACCGCCTGCTGGTCGAGCAGTTGGCCCAGCAGGGCCTGCTCAAGGTGATCTGCGGCACGGATACGCTGGGCGTGGGGGTGAACATCCCCATCCGCACGGTGCTCTTCAACAAGCTGGCCAAGTATGACGGCCAAAAGTTCGGCATTCTCTCGGCCCGCGACTTCCACCAGATCGCCGGCCGAGCCGGCCGCAAGGGCTTCGATGACGAGGGCAGCGTGGTCTGCCAGGCGCCCGAGCACGTCATCGAGAACAAGAAGCTGGCCGACAAGGCCGCCGCCACCGGGCGCAAGGTCAAGCGCAAGAGCCCGCCGCCGGGTACGGTGGTCTGGAGCAAGAAGACCTTCGACACGCTGGTCGATCGCCAGCCGGAGACGCTTGTCTCGCGCTTCAAGGTGACGCACGGGATGATGATCAACGTCCTTCAGCGTGAGGTCGAGCCGGCCGGCTACCGCTTCCTGGTCGATTTGATCGCCCGCAGCCACGAGACGCAGGTCCGACAGCTGGAGCTGCTGCGCGAGGCGGCGGCGCTCTTCCGCGCCCTGCGCCGGGCCGGCATCGTCGAACTGGTGCGGGACGCGGACGGCCGGCCGACGGTCGTCGTCAGCGAGGAGCTCCAAGAGGAGTTCGCCCTCCACGACCCGCTCTCGCTCTACGCCGTCGACGCGGTCCTCTCGCTCGACCCCACCGCGCCCAGCTTCGCCCTGGACGTCCTATCGGTGGTCGAGGCCATCCAGGAGAACCCGCGCGCGCTGCTCATCGCCCAGGAGCGCAAGGCCAAGGGCCAGCTGATCGCCGAGCTCAAGGCCCAGCGCGTGCCCTACGAGGAGCGCATGGCCATCCTCGATCGCATCGGCCACCCCAAGCCGCCCGAGCCGCTCTGCGACTTCCTGGAGGCCAGCTTCGAGGCCTTCGCCGCCCTGCACCCCTGGGTCCGCTCGGACGACCTGCGACTCAAGGCCATCGCCCGCGAGAT
>CAZJWJ010000082.1:3301-24263 GCA_964549495.1 uncultured Anaerolineales bacterium
GGCCGAGGGCTACATGGCCTTCGAGGACATGGTCCGCCGCTACGGCATGGCCCGCATGGAGGGCCTGCTCCTTCGCTACCTCTCGCAGGTCTACAAGGCCATGGTCCAGACCGTTCCCGAGAGCGCTCACGACGATACCGTCCTGGATCTGATCGCCTACTTGCGCACCACCCTCGAGCGGGTCGACTCGAGCCTGCTCGAGGAATGGGAGCGCCTGATGGGCTTCGCCCCGCCGGAGGAAATCGAGCGCGCCGCCGAGGCCTACGACCTGGCCCGCGAGCCGGCGGCCCTGCAGGCCCGCATCCGCGCCGAGCTCCTGGCCCTGGTCCGCGCCCTATCGGCCGGCGACTACGCCGAAGCCGCCCGCTCGGTCCACGCCGACGACCCCGAGGCCTGGGACGCCGAGCGCTTCGAGACGGCCCTGCAGCCCTTCCTGGAAGAGCACCAGCGCATCGTCTTCGAGCCCTCGACCCGCAAGCGGGCCCACACCCTGATCCGCCAGGAGGGCCCCCGCCAGTGGAGCGCCGACCAGGTCCTGGTCGACCCGGCCGGCGAGAACCTCTGGCACATCGCGGCGCGCATCGATTTGCAGGGCGTGACCAACCCGGCCGGGCCGATCATCCAGGTCTGGAACATCGGGATTTGAGCGAACGGCGACCATTCGGTCGTTCGATCGGTCGTGACGTCAGTCGTCCGAATTCCCGCCGCCGAGCAGCTCGTCCACGGCCATCGCATCGTCCTCGAAGGCAACCGGAGCCAGGTGATCGCCAGCCTTCAGGTCGAAGACCTCGGTGTAGCCCTCACGGTCTGGACTTCGATGGACCACGATGCGTTGGGACCGCAGGTCGACCACCCAGAGCTCCTGAATGCCGAACCGAGCGTACAATCGGGCCTTTCGACCCAGGTCGTGTCGCAGGGAGCTGTCGGCGACCTCGACGGCCAGCAAGATGTCGTCGGCCGTCGGAAGTCGATCTCGGTAGCCGCCCTCTCGAAGTCGTAGGAGCGCAAGGTCTGGCTCCGGGACCGAGTGGTCACCAAGACGAAGCGGGTTCTGGACTCGCACTCGTGCACGGCCGTGGAATTGGAGGACGAAGCGCTCGGTGAGCCCATCGACGTCACTGGAATGCGCCGGGCCGGGCGGGGCCATGTGGTAGATCACCCCCTCGATGAGCTCGGTGCGCTCCTCGGGGCCCAGGATCCCGCATTCGGCCATGCGGTAGTACTCGTCGACCGTGATGCGGCGGACCTTGGGCGCTTCGAGCGCGACCGGCTCGTGGGTCATGGTCATGTCGGGCCCTCCTGTTCGAGCTCCGGGTTGCGACCACGTTTCGAGTTGGGGTGGCACGCCGGCCCCGGCTGCCCGATGGTGAGCCGTGCCGGCCAAGTCCATTCTAGAACGGATGTACAGACGCCGCAAGCAGGCCCCCGACAACCTTGACCCGCCGAGGCCCGGTCGGTACCATCCGCGCTTCGCCGCGCGCGCCCGAGCTTTCGCCGGCGCCGCCCAGAATAGAGCCGAGCCCCACCGCATGCCCGACCTCTACAGCCCTCGCGACGACTGCCGGCTCTGCGGCCGGCGCGCTTTCGATCCGGTCATCGACCTGGGCGAGCTGGCGCTGACCGGGCGCTTTCCCCGGCCCGAGGACCCGCCGGTGCCGCGCGCGCCGCTCTTGGTGCACAAGTGCCGGCACTGCCATCTGGTCCAGCTGGCGCACGATTTCGACCGCGACGAGCTCTTTCGGCACACCTACGGCTACCGCAGCGGCATCAACCGCACGATGACCGATCACCTGCACGGCATCGCCGACGCCGCCATGGACCGGGTGGAGCTGGGGGCCGGCGATTGGGTGCTGGACATCGGCAGCAATGACGCGACCTTGCTGAAGCGCTATCCGGTCGGACCGAAGCTGGTCGGCATGGATCCGACCATCGCGCAGTACGGCGACTACTACCCCGCCGGCGCGCTGAAGGTGCCCGACTTCTTCAGCGCGCGGGGCTTTCGCGAGGCGGCCGGCCGCGAGGCGCGGGCCCGCGTGGTCACCTCCATCGCGATGCTCTACGACCTGCCGGACCTGCACGCCTTCACGCGCGATCTGGCCGAGGTGCTCCACCCGGAGGGCGTCTGGATCTTCGAGCAGAGCTACCTGCCCCAGATGCTGGCCACCCGGGCCTACGACACCATCTGCCACGAGCACCTGCTCTATCTGAGCCTGGACAGCATCGCTCGCCTGCTGGCCGAGCACGGCCTGCGCATCCTCCACGCCGAGCTCAACGACTCCAATGGCGGCTCCAGCCGCGTCTTCGCCTGCCATGCCGGGGCGGGCTTCGAACCCACCGACGAGCTGGCGCACTTGCGCCGGGCGGAAGCCGACTGGCAGCTCGACACACCCCAGCCTTATGTCGAGTTCTCTAAGGCGGTCGAGCAGGTCCGCGCGCAGATCGTGGACTTCCTCGATGGCGCCGCGGCCGATGGCCTGCGCGTACACGGCTACGGTGCCTCGACCAAGGGCAACACCACCCTGCAGCATTGCGGCATCGGCCCCGAGCGCATCGAGGCCATCGCGGACCGCAACCCCAGCAAGGACGGCCTGGTGACGCCCGGCAGCCGCATCCCCATCGTCACCGAAGCCGCCTCGCGCGCCGCCCGGCCCGACGTCTACTTCGTGCTCCCCTGGCATTTCAAGGCCGAGTTCGTCGAGCGCGAGGCCGACTTCTTGGCCCGTGGCGGGCAGCTGGTCTTCCCGCTGCCCGACTTCGATGTCGTCACGGCCGGCCAGACCCCATCGTCGGCAGCGGGCGCGGCGACCTCGACCTCGGAGACCGGCGCCCCCGCGGACGCGGAGGGATGAAGGCGGTCGCTGGTGCCAAGCTGTCCGTCTTGCCCGACGACCTCGAGCCCATCGACGATGCCGACCTGGCCATCCTGACCGCCACCTACAACGAGGCCGGCAACATCGAGGCCTTCCTGGGTCAGCTGCGCGCGGTGGCGCCACGCGCGGCCCTCGCGGTCGTCGACGACGCCTCGACCGACGGGACGGCCGAGATCCTGGCGCGGATGGCGGCCGCCGACCCCGCCCTGACCATCCTATCGCGCCCCGGCAAGCTGGGCATCGGCAGCGCCCACAAGGACGGCATCCGCTGGGCCTACGCGCAGGACTTCTCGACCCTGATCACCCTGGACGCCGACTTCACCCACATCCCGGCCGACATCCCCAAGATGCTCTGCGCCGCCCGGGGCCGGCACGTGGCCACCGGCTCGCGCTTCGAGTTGGCCGAGAGCCTGGAGACCTGGTCGCCCTTTCGCCGCGTGGTGACCCGGATGGCCCACGTGGCCACGCGCCTGCTACTGGGCATCCCCTACGACTGCTCGGGCTCCTTCCGCGTCTACCGGCTCGACCGCATCCCGCCGGCGCTCTGGGACCGGGTCGAGGCCGACGACTACGGCTTCTTCTTCGAGAGCCTCTACCGGCTGCACGCGGCCGGCCACCCCATCGGCGAGACGCCCATCGTCCTGCCGGCCCGCGCCTCGGGCAGCAGCAAGATGAGCCCCCGCGATGCCGTCAGCGGCCTGGCCCACCTGGCCCGCTTTGCGCTGCGGGTCCGCCTGGGCATCTGATCGCGGCGCGCCACGGTCGTATGGCCAAGGGTGAGCCGATCTTGTCAGGCCGACGATCCGGACGAATCCCCGACAACGTCACACCATCTCGGCCAGCGAGCAGAGCATCAGCATCGACTGGGGTGGGAAGCGCGTCGCCTCGGCGATACGCTTCCGCGCGACGGTGAGCACCGAGCTTCCGATGGGCAGGCGCGCACGATGGAACAGCCGGTTCTCGACGGCCATGACCCCGCGCAGGATCCGGTTGATCGGCCGTGGCGGCAGGGTCCAGTCCCCCGCCTTCGCCTGCGCCATGAGGCCGAGCTTCTTGGCCGTCCACAGGAGCGGGAGGAGTGCGGCAAAGCGGTAGCCCGAGTGGATGATCGAAGCCGAAGCCGCCTCGACCTGCCGACGCTGCTGCGGCTCGGTGTAACGCTGTCGAGCCAAGACGCTCTTGTCGTGCTCGCTGGCCAGCGCGGACAAGGCGGGGTTGTGGACGATCAAGAGCCCGCCCGGCACCAGGCTGTCGACCAGCTGGCGCAGCACGGCGCGGTCGTCGCGGATCCAACGGTGATAGAGCACGTCCACGCAGACCACGACATCGTAGATCTCGTGACCGAGCGGAACCTGGTTGAGGTCGGCGCGAACCAGCCGGCGCAGGCCTCGTTGCCGGCAGCGCGCCAGGCCGAGCGGACTGAGCTCGAGACCGTCGACCGTACCGAGCTCGGAGAGCCGCTGCGCCAGCCGGCCCGTGCCGCAGCCGGCATCCAGGATGCGCAATCGGCCTCCACCGCCGTGGCGCCGGATCAGCTCGACGATGAGCGCCTGCGTCGAGACGAACCACCAATGCCCGTCCTCGGCGCGGAAGGTCTGCTCGTAGGCTCGATCGTCCAAGGCGGGCTCCCGCGTCCTGGCCAAGGGCGCGGTCGCCTGGCGTTGATTCGACGCGCCGCCAAGTCTAGCACTCGAACGGATCACTTGGTTCCAGGAAGCTACGAGACGGAACACTTCGCGGACCTGCGCCGGAAACTCCGGTTCCCGCAGGTGGACTTCGACAACCCGCCGTCGGTCGAGCACGACGGCTGACTTGCACCGCATGTCGACCCAAAGCTCCGTCAGGCGATCGTAGCTCTTCACCGAGCCTTGATCGCGAACTGTAACGGCTCGCTTCATCCACTAGTCTGCCGGGGGTCCCTGCGGCGCGTAGGACCGATGCTCGGTGAGGCAATCGACGGCCTGGCTGATATGGTTCAAATCCTCAACGAGACGTCTTGAGAGGCAAGCCGAGAAGACATCCGAGCCCCCGCAACTTCGTGGAAAACCCGGATGAAACGCAAATAACCGGAGGGTGGTTGGTAAATAATTGATCAGCCCCTTGCGATATTCGGCAGAATCTATTATGCTGCTGCGCAAGCTCATTCCGACCTTGCGGGCCGTACTCCCTACATTGACCCCAGTCGGCTTCGCGAATGCGTGTCCCCCCGTGCGCATACCGAAGGAGGCCTGGATGCTCGATTCGTCCCGGGTGGATCTCATGTTCCTCACCTAGGACAATGTTACCCCCGCTCGTCTATAGAGACTTATAGATAGAGTGGCCGGTCAACGCCATTGCCAGACGGTTGACCGACCACAGCTGCTCCGGACAGATCCCGGAACAAGCAAGGCTATGGTACTGCCGAATTCCAAACGCGGCAATGCCCACTAGCTAATGACATGGGACATTTCGGAGCGGCCCTGGTTTTATCCGCTTCCGTCGTGACGGACCGAACACGTCGGTTCGCCCCCGCCGGGATTGTGACCAAGGAGTCACCGCCCATGTCTAGCTTACGAAGATCCCTAGCTGTCACCGCGCTTACTCTCATCGCGTTCTTGGTTGCTCTGGTCGCCGCGATGTCTGCGCCGTTACAAGAGGCTGAGGCTGGCAATCTGTGTGGTGTCGCGACGGATTGCGAGAACACAACCAGAGGGCTTTCCTCGATGACGGTTCGCCACGAAGAGGTGACTGGGGCCGGAAACAACAAGGTCCAGATCACAGGTTCCGATGCCTGGAACATCGAAGTGAAGTACTTGTCGGCCGATGACGATAACAGCCCTCTGTGTTCGTGCGACGAGCCGGAAGGACATACGGACTACCCCTTCAACGTTACGGCAACGGTGGCCTGGAACTCGGTAGTCGGGGGCTGGACAGCAACCTGCACGGCGGGATGTGACCCCGCGAATGGGCCTGTCTACAGTGTGACGGCCTGCAGTCTGTCATCCAGCATCTGCTCGAGAGGAGCGGGGATGGCTACGGTGTTCCAATCACACGCTTACAAGTTGGTGGTCGAGGCTGATCTCGTAGTCAGCGACCCGTGCCCGGGTGGAACCGGCAACCACTTCCTCTACAACGTGAAATACGTAGCGACACCTTCGAACGGAGTTGTTCTCACCATGGGGGACTGCCTCGTTGGCGCGACGATAAAGACCCCCATCTACGCCACCTACACCAACAACGATGGCGGCGCCTTCGAGTGCGTGCCGAACGCCGGAACCAATTGTGCGGCCGCCGCCGGACCAGAGATCCTGCTATCATACCAGTAGGATTCCAAGACAACAGCGCCTGACTAGAGGTGCTGCGAGGGAGACAGGCTGCGCGTCTCAAGGCGCGCAGCCTGTCGACCACAAACTTCCAGACTGGAAGACGGTGCAATCACCATCATCATGAAGTCAGGATTGGTCAGCGCATGACGAGGTGTGGGGCCCGATGCCGACGCAGTCTGTGGGCAACCGCCGTCACGGCAGTTGCAGTGATCGGGTTGTTCGTCCTTCCTATTGCGGCCGAGATGCATGTGAAACCGGACAGCCTCGTATTCGTGTCGCAAATCAATGCTGATGCATCGGGCCCTGGATGCAACGCGAGCAGTGTGGTTGACGCCGTATCAAGGGATGTGATTCATCGGGTTCCGCAACGATTCGCGCGTATGTTGAATGGCGGATTTGCGGCGAAGTCCGACCTATCTCTAGTTCTTGTTACGGGCGGAAAATGGGCATTTCCATCCCCCTCTTATCAGTACCATCTCATTGCACTCCGTCCTATGAACCCGGAACTTGACGAATGGGACAATACGGTGATCACTGGTACACACTTTGCGCCGGGAATTGGCATCGCGATTCTACCAGACGACGACACGTTGGTCGTGGAGACGAATGGCCCAGGCGATGGAATTCCAGGGAAGACGTCCGAAACCAATGCCTATCTTCGAAAATACAGACTCTCAGAGATCTCTCCACTTGGATCGATCGGCCCCGAGCACGGTAGAATCCCGATCAGCCCGACTGTACAGATCCACCTCGATTTGGATGGGAACCTGATACATGTTGTGAGTGGTTCAAGACCACATGGGGTAATGACGATCGATGTTCGGACGATGACCGAAACTGCGTCACCAATTGACTTTCCAATCGACATGGGCGACGAGTCCCCGCGCATGGAAGTTCTCAGCACGGTTAGTGGAGATGGTCGGTATATCTTTGCCAAAAGAGTCGTGTCCGAGATAAGTTCGCTTAGTGTGGCGGACCTCTTGACACGTCGGTCATGGCTCCTTCCAATGCCAGGCTACCCGTGCAGCTCGGCCGAGCCGACCCTTTGTGGCGGTATCGCTGTAAGCCACGCCGCGCAGAACCACGGTGTGCTAGCGGTCCGAGGTGATGAGTATGTGTTTACTTACAAGTTCGATCCACCTTCAACGCTAACCCGGCTGGGCCGGATATATGTCGGGTCAGATCGACGTTTCTGGCGACCGCCTATTGCATGGAGTGGCGACGGATCGCGAATCATAGCCAGTTACCGAGACTCGCAGATGCAGGAGTTTGCAGTGATTCGGGTCGAGGACGGAGGGAGATCACTGTCGATCGAGGGTCGATTCTCAGGATGCGCGGGTCGTGATGGTGAGAATGTACCGCACTCGATCTACACATCGAACGTTGGAAGGGTGAAGCTGCCGACTCCAACACCAACGACTTTGTCAACTTCGACGAGCTCACCGACCGCGACGCCACCGAACACACTGACAGCAACTCCTTCTCTGACCGCGACGACGACACCCTCGCAAACCGCCACACCCACCAACTCTCCCTCGCAAACGTCAGAGCCTCCCGCCCCAATCTACCTACCGCTCTCCCTCTGGGAGGTGCCATGCAAGCCGGAACTATCGAAATCCGACATCGTTCTCGTTCTCGATCGTTCGTCGAGCATGACCGGCGCAAAGCTTGATGCTGCCAAGGCCGCGGCCACTGCATTCCTCGACGGGATCCGCCTGCCGCAAGACCATGTCGGCGTTGTGGCATTCCACCAGGAAGCGCAGCTGGTGGCGCCGCTCTCCGGTGATCGAGCACTGCTCGAGATGGCGCTTCGGTCGCTGCAGCCGGTGTCAGGCACGCGGATCGACCGCGGTCTCGAGATCGCGGTCGGCGAATTGGCCGGCGTCAACGCGAGGGCAGATGCGGATCCGGTGATCGTGCTGCTCACCGATGGCCGGCAGGACGCCGAGCCGGAACGCGCGCAGGCCATCGCGGCGGATGCCCGTCGGGACGGCGTGGCGGTCTACGCCATCGGGCTCGGGGGCGATGTCGACGGGCCCTTCCTCGAGCAGATCGCCGGGCGGGAAGATCGTTACGTATCTGCGCCTGGGCCGGAGGAACTCGCGGAGATCTACGCACAGCTCGCACGGACGATTCCATGTCCGACGAATCGCTACTGGGGCGGACGCTGATGGCAACATTGGCAGGGACTCCCTTGGAACTCTGCGAAGAGCTCCAGTCCCCGTATCGCAACAACCCCGTCCATCACGCGAACCCGGACGCGAAAAAGGCACGCGCGCGGAAGTCGCGCGCGCGCCTCGATCGACGATTCGGATGTCGCTCGGCCGTCGGCCGAACCCACCCTACATCCGCTGGCCGCCGTTGACGTTCACCACCGAGCCGGTGATGAACCCACCCGCCACCGGCGAGAGCAGCATGGCCACCGGCCAGGCGATCTCGAGGGTCTTGGCGAAGCGGCCCAAGGGGATGCTGGAGGTGATCTTCTCGCGGATGTTGTCCGGGATCACCGCCGTCATGCCCGTCTCGACGAAGCCGGGGGCCACGACGTTGGCGCGGATGCCCTTGATGGCGCCCTCGCGGGCCAGCGAGCGCGACATGCCGATCAGGCCGGCCTTGGTCACGCTGTAGTTCACCTGGCCGATGCCGCCCTGCTCGCCGATGATCGAGCCGATGAAGACCACCGAGCCCTCGCCGCGCTCGCGCATCAAGGGCCAGACCGGGCGCACCGTGTTGTAGACGCCGGTCAGGTTGACCGAGATGGCCGTGTCCCAGTCGCGGTGGTGGATCTTGTGGAACATGGCGTCGCGGGTGACGCCGGCATTGGCCACCACGCCGTAGATCGGGCCCAGCTCGCGCTCGACCTTCTCGACCGCCTCCTCCATCTCGCCCGGGTAGGTCACGTCGGCGTGCAGCGACAGGCTGCCGTGGTGGCTCTTGCGATCGCTGCGATCGGTGTAGGCCACCGAGGCGCCCAGGGCCTCGAGCACCTTGACGATCTCGCGGCCGATGCCGCGGTCGCCGCCGGTGACCAGGATCACCTTGCCGTCGAGCCCGAGGGCCGTTTTCAAATCGAACTCGGGCTGGCTCTTCTCGCTCATCGTCTGCGTCTCCTCCGTCGTGGCTTCGGGTGCGGGAGCGGCCGTCTCCGGCATCTCCTCGGTAGCGGGTTCGATCTCATCCGGCTTGGGCTCGGACTTGGGCTTGGACTGGGTCCTAGGAGCGCTCATCGAGCCACCCCGCGATCGCCGGCGGCAGGGCCGCCTGGACCTTGCCGCTGACGTACATGCCGATATGCCCGGTCCGGTAGGACAGGCTGCTGTAGTCCTCGGTGCCCACGTGCTCGCCCAAGGGCATCGAGCTCTCCGGCGGCACCAAGTGGTCCAGCTCGGCGTAGATGTTGAGCACCGGCATGGTCACGTTCTTCAAGTCGACGCGCCGGCCGCCCAATTCCACCTCGCCGCGCACCAGCTTGTTGTGCTGGTAGAAGTCGGTCAGGAACTCGCGCCAGGCCTCGCCGGCCTGGTCCGGGCTGTCGAAGATCCACTTCTCCATGCGCAGGAAGTTGGCCAGCCGGTCCTCGTCGCCCACGATGTCCAGCATGGCCATGTACTTGGCCACGTTCAGCTGGAAGGGCTTCATCAACACGAAGCCGAAGTTCATGAAGTCGCCCGGGATGTTGCCCAGCGCGTCGGCCATCAGCCCCACGTCCATGTGCCGCGCCCAGCTGTTGAGCATGCCGCAGGGCGCGCCGGCCTCGTCGACCGGGTGGAAGTCGACCGGCGTGACCATCGTGATCAGGTTGCGCACCCGCTCGGGGTGCAGCGCCGCGTAGCAGAGGCTGAAGGCTCCCCCCTGGCAGATGCCGAGCAGGTCCACGGCCGGCTGCCCGCTGGCCTTGCAGGTGGCCATCACGCAATCGTGCAGCAGGCCGTTGATGTAATCGTCCAGGTTCCGCCAGCGGTCGATGCGCTGCGGGTAGCCCCAGTCGATGATGTAGATGTCCAGGCCCAGCTCCAGCAGGCTCTGGACCAGGGAGCGGCCCGGCTCCAGGTCGACCATGTAGGGCCGGTTGACCAGCGCGTAGCTGATCAGGAGCGGCACCGGCTTGGGCGACTCGACCACCGGCTCGTAGCGGTAGAGGGTCACGCCCTCGCGGCTGAAGACCTCGGTCTTGGGCGTCTGCCCGAACTGGATCGAGGCGCTGTCGATCTCGGCCAGGGCCTCGATGCCGCGCAGGACGTCCTGGCCCATCTCGACCAATTCGTCGGTCAGGGCCTGGGGGCTGGTGTCGATCAAGGGACGCATCATGTCGGTTCTCCCTCCATCGCTTCGATGCGCTGGTTCAGGCTCCGGACCTGGCGCCGCAACTCGGCGATGGCGCGGTAGGCCTCGTCCAGCTCGCTCTTGCTGGCCAGGTGGCTGCCGGCCAGGACCGCGTCGGCGATCCGGCGCTCGACCTTGCGGTGGCGCATCATGCTGTTGACCATGGCGCCCTGGGCCGCGGCGTATCGCTCGCCGGCCAGGGCCTCTTCCATCACGCGATCGGTCTCGGTGGCCCAGAGGCGCGAGAGCTCGCGCAGGGAGTCGACCGGCTCGCCGGCCTCCGCCCGCTGCACCAGCGTCGCCAAGGCGGCCTGGAAGGCCTCCGACCAGCTCTCGGCCAGGACCACCTGGTATTCGAACTGCGCCTGCATGGCATCGACCCAGCTGTCGAAGCCCTCGATCAAGAGCTCCTCGGTCTCGCGGCTGAAGCCGATGCGCGGGCTGGCCGACAAGCCCTCGGCTACCTGATCCCAGGCACTCCAATACATCCGGCCCAGCTCCCAGAGCTCGTTGCCCTGCGGAGGCGTCATGCCGGCCGCGTGCAGCGGGTCGCGCTGCATCGAGGCCATCCAGGGGCCCAAGCTGCGCTCGAGGCTGCTCAAGTACTGGCGCCAGAGCTCGGCCGACTTGGCGCCGGTGCCGGCCCAGGCCGTCGGACCCTGGGCCATCTGGGCCACCTGGGCCTGCATCTGCCGGCCGAAGTCCTCGGCCGCCGCCTGCCAGCTGGCGCCTTGGCCCACCTGACCGGCCATCTGCTGCCAGGCCTCCGACAGCTGGCCGAAGAGCCGGAAGCCCGTCTCCTGGGCCGCGCGCATCTGTTCGGCCACCGTCCGGGTCTCCGGCGGCGCGCCGGCCATCGTGCCGCGCATGGCTTCCTGGCTCAGGCGCTGCCAGGTCTGGAGAAAATCGCCCAAGCCGGGCACGCCCGCGCTGGCACTGCTGCCAGCCGGCGCGCGACCTGGACCGCCCTGTCCGGCCTGCGCGCCGAGCATCTCGGCCCAGCCGCGCATGGCCTGCTCCTGGGCGCGTGCCCAAGCCGACCACATGGCGCCGGCCGCGTCGCCCGCGCCGGCTTCCTCGTCTCGACGCTCTCGAGTCATCGCCTTGCTCCCACCCTCTTGTCCTCGAAACGACACGATCGGGGCGTTCCGCGGAACGCCCCGATCGGCGGTTCATCGATCTGAATCCAAGCCTCGGCGTGCATCCGTCGGCCGTTCATCGATATCTCGGCCCGGGCGGGGCAGCGCCCTGGCCTCCGGCTCTAGGGCGCGTTTGCAAAACTCGTTTCGGCTGCGCAGGGGCCGGCACGCCCGTTGCCTGCGCGGCTGACGCGGCTGGGTGCTCAACGGGGCGCTGCCCCGTCTCCGCGCCCATCCACGCCATCCGCTTGTCACCGAACGTGCTGGCCCATGCTCGCTCGAAACCGTTTTGCAAACGCGCCCTAGTTCTTCTTGCTGGTGCTCTTGGCGGCCGGCTTGCCGGCCATGCCGGTCGCGCGGCCGACCATCTCGCCCATCTCGGCCATCTGGGCCTGGCCCTTGGCCATCATCTCCTCGGCCGCCTGGCCGAACTCGCGAGCCAGCTCGGTGCTCTGCTCGACACCGGTCTGCCACTGCGACTGCCACTCGCGGCTCATGGCCTCCACACGCTCGCGCTCCTTGCCGCTCAGCTCGGTGGCGCGGGCGGCGAAGCTGCTGAAGAGCTCGGTCGACTGCTGCTGCCAAGCGGTCATCAGCTCGAGGTTCGCGCGGGTCTGCTCGGTCCAGAACTGGGTCCAGGTCTCGCCGGCGCGCTTCATCTCGTCGACGTTGGCCTGCCACTGCTTCATGTTCTGCTCGAAGATCTGATCGAAGTTCGGGGTCTTCATGGTGTTCACCTCTCTGCTCGGGCGATCGGGCCCGGCTGGCACCGGCTCGCCCTGCGGCCACCGGTCTGTTCTCGATTGGATGGTACTCAGGATACCGAAGCCAGTTACGAGCCAGTTGCAGAGCCGGTGGAGCCCTCGTCGCCCTCGGTCTCGGCGGCCCCTCGCGCCAGGTCGGAGCGCAGCGACTGGAGATTGCGGGCCACCGCGTCCAGCCGGCCTCGAAGGTCGTCGATGGCGTCCAAGATGTCCGCGTCGGCCCGCTCGGAGCCTTCCCGCGTCGCGCTCGACGTCGCAGCATCCGGCCGGCCACTCGACGGTTTCGGCGCCCAGGCTCCGAGGGTCTTCTGGAACAAGTCCATGGCCTGGCGCTGATAGCGCTCGCTCTGCTCGACCGCCCCGCTGACCGCATCGGCATAGTCGCTGGCAAAGCGCTCCCAGATCTTCAAGCTGTCCTGCAGGAGGCCGGCCCGCTCAGCCTCCGACACATCGGCCACCGAGGCCAGGGTCATGCGGGCCAATTCGGCCTGCATGAAGGCCACGGCGTCGGCGAAGTCGGTGAAGTGGGCCTCGGCGTCTCCCTGCACGTGACGGATGTGGCCGCGCCAGCGCAGGCGCCGCCCCTCGCGGGGCTCCTCCCAGGCGTCCTGGGTGAAGCGAAGGACGAAGGAGGCAATGTCCGGTTCGGAATGCTGACTCATGATCTCCTACCTCTCGAATGCACGGCGGCGCGCCCTTCCCCGACGTCGGCCCCGGTTGGATCCAATGCCGCTTCGTAGACCGCTCGGGTGACCGGCAAGGGCTCGATGCCCAGGCTCTCGTCGAGGGCCTGCCGGCAGCGTTCCCAGCTGCGTAGGGCCAGCCCGCGATTCCCGCGGGCCATGTGCGCGCGCATCTCCAAGCGCCATGCCTCCTCCCAGATCGGGTCGAAGGACAGGATGCGTTGGGCCAACTCCAGGCTTTCCAAGGGATTGTCCTCGAGCACCAGCTGGCCCAGGTTGGCCATCGCGCCGAGGGCCAGGGTCTGCAGGCGCTCTTGCTCCAGGCTGGCCCAGTCCTCGTAGCGCCGGTCCGGCAGGAAGTCGCCCCGATAGAGATCGACCGCGCGGCGATAGGCGAGCTTGGCCCGGCCTGGCGCATCCGCGAGACTGCGATTGCCCTCGGTAATCGCCTGCTCGAGCTGCTCGGCGTCGATCTCGATGCCTTGCTCGGCCAGGCCGTAGGCCGTGCCGACCCGGCGCACGAAGCGCGACTCTGCCCGCGGCCGGCGATCCGGCTCCAGGCTGCGCAGCGCGCTGGACAGCGCCACCTTGAAGTCTCGCTCGCCCGTCTCCGGATCGCACTCGGGCCAGAGCTGCTCGACGATGCGCTCGCGCTCGAGCAGGCGCCGGCGGCGGGCGATCAGGAACTGGAAGAGCTGCAGGGCCTTGTCGCGTTCCCAGATGGAAGCGGGTAGCTCCGCGCCCTCGCGCCACAGGCGAAAGCGCCCCAAGGTCTGTACGCGCAGGGCCGGGTCCCGTTCGAGCTGGTCGCGTTCGCTCATCGAGTCCAGTCTAGCCGATGGCCGGCCGGGAGCAAGCGCGATGGCCGGACATCCGACTCTCCGAGGACCGGGCCCCGTCGCGATCCGGCGAACCGCAGCGGGTGCGGTTCACTTGCGACCGCGAGCATGGCTCGGCTATTCTGGCAGGAGGGCGCTAACGTCTTGCGTTCCACCTGTGTTGGTGGCTTGGATCCGGAGTCCGCGGGCTCTGATCGGAGATCTCGTCCCAACCTCGTCCGACATCGATTTCTGGAGTCGCTTCATGCGCGCGTCGCTCCCTCCCCGCCCCGCTCTCTCCCGCCTGCTCGTCTCGGCATTGCGCATCCTGCTCTTGCTCTTGGCCTGCACCGCGATCGGCGAAGCGATGCCCGCGGCCCATGCGCAGGGCGCGGCCGGCATCGCGGTCCGCGCGCATCCGGACGCCCTGCGGATCCTGCCGGAAGGCGAGCTCCTGCGCGGGGCCGACTACGGCACCTTTGCCTGGTTGGAGCTTACGCAGGCCGGCCTCGATCGGCTCGACGCATCGGGCCTGGACTACGAGCGCGTGCCGGGCGGCACGGAGCTCGGGATCAATGTCTACCGCTTCGATCCGCTGAACGGAACGCCCGACTTCCCGCCGGGCCTGGGCAGCGAGTCGCCCCCGGCCGCCCAGGACTTCTGGCTCCTGCAGCTCAACGGTCCGGTGCGCGAGGACTGGCTTTCGCGCATGGACGACCTGGGCTTGATCCGCCTGCAGTACCTGGCCCAGAACGCCTACCTGGTCTGGGCTTCGGACGACCAGATCGAGTCCGTGACGGGCGCCGACTATATCCGCTGGATCGGCCGCTACGTCCCGGCCTACCGGCTGGCACCCGAGCTCTCGGGCCGTCGAGGGCGGCTGCCGGTGACGCTGCTGGCCTTCGAGCCCCGGATGCCGCAGCTGCGGCAGACCATCCTCGATCTGGGTGGCCGCATCCTGGTCGAGGATCCGGCCAGAGGCCTGGAGCGCTACCTGGTCCTGGAGATCGATGCCCCGCGGCTGGCATGGCTGGCCTCGACGCCGGGCGTCATCGCCGTCTCGGACGGCGCGCGCCAGGCGATGGAGCTGGACGAGATGTCGGACAAGATCATGGCCGGTATGGTCAACGGCACCCAGCCCGAGCCCATCCCGCCGCGCTACGAGGCGGGCTTCCTGGACGCCATCGGCTACGACGGGGACGGGGTCGTGGTGCACGTCAACGACGCAGGCATCCGCGAGCAGCACGCGGACCTGACGACCGGCCGCATGGTGGCCGAGTACGGGAACCGAGAAAACCACCACGGAACCCACGTTGCCGGCATCATCCTGGGCCTGGGCGCCGGAAACATCGGCGACACCTCCGGCGGCGGCAGCTGGATCTACGGCATCGGCGTGGCGCCGGGCGCCCAGTACATCGACGAGTACTTCGGCTGCTCGCCGGCCACCTGCACCGAACACGCCATCTCCAACGGCGCCAACGTCTCCAACAACAGCTGGGGCTACGGCGGCAGCGGCGGCGTGCACTACGGCTACGGCTACACCAACGCCGCCCGCATCTGGGACGAGCTGGCTTTGGACGGCGACACGAACCAGAACGGTCCGCAGCCGCTGACCATCGTGGCGGCGGCCGGCAACGGCGGTGGCCCCAGCGAGCGCATCGGCGAGCCCTGGGAGGCCAAGAACGTCATCTCGGTAGCCGCCTCGCGGAACTGGCGCAACTCCACCGGCAACCAGGGCAGCGGCAACATCGATAGCATCGCCAGCTTCTCGAGCCGCGGCAACTGCCGCGACGGCCGCAACTGCCCGGTCGTCACCGCACCGGGCCAATACATCATCTCGGCGCGCTGGTCCAACTCGGGCTGCGGATCGCAGCAGGCTCCCAACTCGAACACGCATTCGGTCTGCTCCGGCACCAGCATGTCCTCGCCCCATGCCGCGGGCGCGGCGGCCTTGATCACCGAATGGTGGCGCGACACCAACAACGATCAGGATCCCAGCCCGGCCATGGTCCGCGCGCTCCTGGTCAACGGGGCCAAGGACATGGGCTCGGCGAACATCCCGACCATCAGCGAGGGCTGGGGTCGCATCGACGTCTGGGACTCCATCGACCCGGGGGTGCCGACACTGCGCTGGGATCAGACCGAGATCTTCCACGACACCGGTGATTCCTGGTCGGTGTCGGTCCTGCCCTTCGACAGCTCCAAGCCGATGAAGGTCACCCTGGCCTGGTCCGATGCGCCGGGACCGGGCAACGGAGGCAACACAGCGGCCTGGGTCAACGACCTCGACCTGGAGGTCCAGCGCGGCAGCACCGTCTGGCGCGGCAACGTCTTCTCCAACGGCTGGTCCAACTCGGGCGGCAGCAACGACGGCAAGAACAACCTGGAGAACGTCTACCTCCAGTCGCCGGCCTCGGCCCAGCACGACATCAGCATCGAGGCGGCCAACATCGCCGGCAATGGCGTCCTTGGCAATAGCGACAACACCGACCAGAACTGGGCGCTGGTCTGTCAGAACTGCTCGCTGGCCAGCGGCCCCACCGCCACCCCGACCCCCTCCGACACGCCGACGCCGACCAATACCCCCACCCCGACCTACACGCCGACGCCGCCCAGCGGCCTGGGCACCACCGAGCCGACATCGACCCACACGCCGACCCCCTCGGACACGCCGACGCCCACGGCCAGCCTCACGCCGACGCCCATGCCCAGCCCGACCCACACGCCCAGCTCGACGCCGACCGTCCCGCCGAGCCCGACAGTCCCACCGAGCCCGACGCCCTCCCCGGTCCCGAGCGCCACGCCGACGCCCAGCCAGACCCCGAGCGCGACGGCCAGCTCGACCGCCACCGCGACGCCCGTGCCCAGCGCGACGGCGACCGCCAGCCCGACCGCCAGCGCCACGCCGCTGCCCAGCGCCACGCCGACTCCGACGGCCACTGCCACCGCGACGGCCACCGCGACGTCCACGTCCACGCCCAGCCCGACCGCAACCCCGACCGCCACGCCGACCAACACGCCCACCGACACGCCGACCGCTACGCCCACGGCGACGAACACGCCCAGCCCGACCTTGACGCCCAGCCCCACACCGACCTTCCCGATCGGCCCGGGTGTGGCCCCCGTCGGGCGTCCGATCCGCGGCTACGGTGCGGTCAGCCCCTGGCTGCCGAGGACTTCTCGAGGATTCGAGCTGGACTGAGCTGGCCATACGCCGGCAGTCGGCATGCGCCAACAGTCCGAGATCGCTTCGAGGCGCGGGCGAATATCCAATCCGTAGACATTCAGCGCGAAGATCGAGCCCTCGGGTCCCACGGGATTCGAGGGCTCGGTGATTTCGGACGACGTCATCTGCCCTGTCGACCCCCGAGCCATCCGAGCGCGGCCTCGAGCGCTTGGCTGGCCGGCGCCCGAAGGTCCGGCTCGATGCCCCGTCCCTCCCAGTTATCCCCCGTGTGCGGGTTGATCGATCGGGCGTCCGGAAGCTGGAGGCGGATCCCGCCGGGCAGGCGGAGCATCCGGCTGGGATGCGCGCCGCCGGCCGTGCGCTCTCCGACGACGGTCGCCCGTCCCAGGGCGCGCAGGTTGTAGACCAATTCCTCGGCGCCGGAGAAGGTCTCGGCGCTGGTCAGCAGGCGGACCGGCACCGAGCTGCCGATGCGCGGCCCCGGCAGCCAGGGCAGCGTCCACCATTGCCGAAGGCGGCCGTCGCGATGGTGGATGTCGTTCAGGTGGCGCGGTCCGTCCTCGGCATCGAAGAGGTGGGTGCAGAGCAGCGCGATCATGCCGGGGTCCCCGCCGCGCGCCCGGCGCAGGTCGATGATCAGGGCATCGCGTTCGGCCAGCAGCCGGAGCGCGTCGTTCATCGGCTCGCCCGCGACCGAGGCCGGCGCGAGGTAGCGCAGGACCAGGAGCCCGATGTTGCCCTGGAGGCGTTCGACCCGTTCGATCCCGTAGCCTCCGGCCCGCATGCGCAGCGCTTCTTCGGATTCGAGCCCTTCGGGAGCCGGCTCGAGTCGCAGGTGCAGGTCACCGCTCGCGGCGTAGAGGTCCTGGCTCAGGGCATCGCATAGCGCATCGATCCCGATGGATGCCTCGTAGGCGCCGGCCCGCAGTCGCTCGCGGATGGCCGCCGCGATGTCCATCGCCCGGTCGGGGAAGACGTAATGCCGCTCGACCTCCCGGAGCGCGGGCTCGACCAGGGCCTCGAGATCGGAGGGCTTCATCGACTCGGGTGGCTTCATCGGCTCGCGTCGCGTCCTCCGCCCGGCTCGTCCAGGCCTTCGACCTGCAGGAGTCCCGCCGCCGCCATGTCGCGGAGGAAGGTGGCCGGGTCTTCGCTGCGTACCAGGCAACCCGTGACGCGCCGCGCGCGCTCTGCCACGCGCAGCATGTAGCGCCAGGCATCCGGCTCGCCGACCAGCGCCCGCTGGTTGAGAGCGCGCAGCGCCTCGAGCGCCGTCGCGGCCCGGATCTCCGCGCCGTCGGCGGTGGTCACGATGATCGGGGAGGCTCCGGGTGGCGCGCTCATTCGGGAACGAAGATCGGGATGACGGCCAGGGCCACGATCATCACCACGATGGCCAAGGGCAGACCGGCCCGCACGAAGTCCTTGAAGCGGTAGCCGCCCGGGCCCATCACCAGCACGTTGGCCGGATGGCCGACCGGGCTGAAGAAGCTGGCCGAGGAGGCCACCGCGATGGTCATCATCAGGCGCTGCAAGCCTACATCGGGCGCTCCGGCGGCGCTGATGGCGATGGGCGCCAGGAGCACCGCCACGGCCGGGTTGGGCATGACCTGGCTGGCCAGGGCGGCGGCGGTGAAGAGCCCGGCCATGATGGCCAACTCGCCATAGCCCCCGATGAGCGCCATCATGCCACCGGCCAGCCAGGCCGCCGCGCCACTCTCCTGCATGGCGATGCCCAGGGGCAGCATGCCGGCGATCAGGAAGACGGCCGGCCATTGGATGTTCCGGTAAGCCTCCTCCATGCTCAAACAGCCGGTCAGCACCATCATCAGGGCCCCGAAGACGGCCGCCAGGGCGATGGGCACCCCCAGCAGCACCGCGGGCAGGATGACCCCCAAGACGAAGATGGCCGCCGCCAGCGGCGCCTTCTCGATGCGCGGCTCTTCCTGGACCTCCTCGGTCAGCACCAGGAAGTCCGGCTGGCGAGCCAATCGCTCCAGGTTGCGTCGCCGGCCGTAGAGCAGCAGGGCGTCGCCAAAGCGCAGGGGGATGTCCTTGACCCGCTGGCGCAGGGCCCGGCCCTCGCGCCAAATGGCCAGCACCGTCAGGCCCGTCTCCTCGCGGAAGTCCAGCTCGCGCAGGGTCTTGCCGACCAGGCTGGTCTGCGGCGCCAGGGCCACCTCGGCCAGGCCGACCCGGTCGCTCTCGAGCTGGCGCAGGTCGGGCTGGGTCTCCAGGTCCATCTCCAGGCCCTGGTAGCCCTGCAGGACCTCCAGCTGATCGGGCCGGCACTTGACCAGCAGGTGATCGCCGGCCGCGACGCGGGTCTCCGGATCGGGCATGAGCTGGCTGTCGCCCGCGTGCAGGATGCCGACCACGGTCAGTCCGAAGCGCTCGAGGTGCAGCTGGCCCAGGCGCCGGCCGGCGATGGGCGAATGCTCGTCGACCCGGCCGACGAAGAGGTTGCGCCCCAGGCCGAAGCGCGAGGCCGCTTCCTGGCTGCTGGCCTCCTCGACCGCGCTGAAGTCCGGGCTCTCGGCCATGGCCTCGATGCGCTCGCGCGGTCCCTGGACCAGCAAGAGATCGCCGACCTGCAGCCGCTGGAACTGCACGTCGACCACCAGCGGCTCTCCGGCGCGCCGGATGTCGAGCACGAAGGCGCCGAAGCGCTGGCGAAAGTCCAGCTCGGCCAGGCTCCGGTCGACCACGGATGCGCCACGCGCCACGCGGATGGAGGCCAGGTCGAGGTCGCGGGCGATCAGGGAGCCAACCTCCGGGTCGTCGTCGACCAGGAAGATGTGCTGGCGGCCTTGCAGGAACCGAAGGGTGCGCGGCCGGCCCTTGACCACCAGACGGTCGCCGGCTTGCAGCCGGACCTGGGCCTCGGGCGCCAGGATGGTCTCGCCCTGGCGCACGATGGCCATGACGTTCAGGCTCAGGGCCTGGCCGAAGCGGCTGTCGGCCAGGGTCTTGCCCGCCAGGGGCGAGCCTTCGGGCAGGCGCAGCGTGAAGAGCCGCGAGCGGATCTCGTAATGCTC
Organism: uncultured Anaerolineales bacterium; assembly: GCA_964549495.1. Lineage (GTDB taxonomy): Bacteria > Chloroflexota > Anaerolineae > Epilineales > Epilineaceae > JACKBJ01. Next base: position 23,429 of record CAZJWJ010000082.1, read on the forward strand.
GGTCGAGGGCTCGTCGGCGCCCATGCGCGCCAGGTCGCGATCGGGCAGCAGGCGCCGGCCAAAGGCGACCATGTAGAGGATGCCGACTACGGTCACCGCCAGGCCGACGGGCGTGTAGTCGAACATGCCGAAGGCCAGATCGGGGTCGACGGCGGCCAGCTCTTCGGCCAGGAGCAGGTTGGGCGGGGTGCCGATGAGGGTCAGCATGCCGCCCAGGAGGGTGGCGAAGGAGAGCGGCATCAGGAGGCGCGACGGCGACATGCCCTGGCGGCGGGCGATGTCCATCAGGGCCGGCATGAGCAGGGCGGCCACGCCGACGTTGTTCATCACCGAGCTGAGCAGGGCGGCGACGATCATCAGCACCAGGATCAGGGAGGCTTCGCCGCCGCGGGCCATGCGGCGGATCTGGCGGCCCAGGATGCCGGCGACGCCGGTGCGCGAGAGGCCGCCGGAGAGGATGAAGACGGCCCAGATGGTGATGACGGCCGGATTGGAGAAGCCGCTGAAGGCTTGTTCGGCCGAGACCTGGCCGGTGAGGCCGAGGGCGACCAGGACGATGAGCGCGACGACGTCGATGCGCAGGCGCTCGGTGACGAATAGCCACATGGCCAGGCCCAGGATGGCCAGGACGATGGCGATGTCGAGGGTCATGTGCGCTCCTCGGACGGCCGGCGGCGCGGGTGGGTCGCATGGTCGACGACCGGGATGATCATCGGATCTTAGGGAGGTCGGCCGGCGGCGTCAACGCGGGGCAGGGCGATTGCAAAGTCGTCAGCAAAATAGAAGGCCCATCGAGTAAGCTTCTCGTCCGGCAAGAACGAGAGGAGAGCAAACT
>CAZJWJ010000083.1:0-24189 GCA_964549495.1 uncultured Anaerolineales bacterium
CGACACAGTGGATGCAGCGGCGTCCGAATCGGGAAGGCTATTACTGGGAGAGTCCCTAGACCAGACCGTGCTCGTGGGCGTAGGCCCCGGCCGCCGTGCGCGAGCCGACGTCGATCTTGGCGAAGATGTTCTGCAAGTGACGCGCCACCGTGTGCTCGCTGATGACCAGCTCCGAGGCGATCTCGCGGTTGCTGTGCCCCACGGCCACCAGACGCAGCACCTCGAGCTCGCGCTCCGTGAGGCCGTGGGCCGCCTGCTCGCCGGCCTCATCGATCCTACCGCCTTCGCGTCCTTCCACGAGCGATGCGAGTCGCGCCGCGTCCAGCCTCGCGCCGAGCCGCTCGAACGCCGCTCGCGCGGCATCCAGCTCCAGCTTGGCCGAATCGAGGTCGCCTGCGGCCCGGCAGGCCGCGCCGATTCTTTCGCGCACGCGGGCCGTCTCGTAGGGCGCCCCAAGGGCCTGCCATCGTTTCGCGGCGTCGCGCAGCTCGACCAGCGCCTCCATGCCCTCTCCCTCGGCCAGACGGACCGCGCCGCGCGCAGAGGAAGCCATCGCCACCAGCATGTCGGTGTGATGCGCCTGTGCGATCACGGTCAGCTCCTCGCTCGCGCTGCGGGCCGCCTCGAGGTCTCCCGCCCCCAGCAGGATCTCGACGTAGGCCGGCAGGAGTCGGGCACGCTCGAGCGGATTGCGGGTCTCGCCGGTGACGCGTCGGATGGCGGCCTCCGCCGCGGCGACGTCGCCCTGTGCCAAGCGGAGCAGCGCCAGGCCGGGTTGCGGCTCGTGGCCCTCTCGGCCGGCCTGCTCGTAGAGCGCCAGCGCATCCTCGAGCTGGCCCCGGATGCGCAGCACCTCGGCTTGCTGATAGCAGGCCCGGGCCGCGAGCCCTGGATTCCCGACCCGCTCGAAGCGGGCTCGTGCTTGCTCGGCCTCGTCCAGCGCGGCGCCCCAATCGCCGGCCAGGCACAGGATGTCGGCGCGGTACATCAGGCATTCACCGCTGAAGGCCACCAGCTCCGGCTGACCCGCGCACCAGCGGGCCAAGGCCGAAGTCCACTCCCTGGCCCGCCGCAGCACGTAGGCATCGCGACAACCCTCGATCACGCTGCAGTACACGATGCCGGTCACCCGCGGCGAGAGCTCGTCGGCCACGATGGCCACCATGGCCTCGTCCAGGAGGCCGAGGCCCTCCTCTACTTGCCCTGCCTTGACGCGCGACAGCCCCTTGGCGTGCAGGGCCAGGGTGGCCAGGTCGCGGTCGCCGAAGCGCTGCCCGACGGCCAGCGCGCGATCCGACAGCTCCGCGGCCGCTACCCAATCGCCGCGGCCCTGGGCCTGGATCACCCGGGGTAGCATCAGGTAGCCTTGCTCGACGCAGTCCGCGCCCTCGGCTTCGATCAAGCGTCCCGCCCGGCCCAGCCATCCGCCCGCTCGGGCCATCTCGTCCCGCAGCGCGTGATGCAGCCCGAGCCAGAAGGCGCAGCGGATGGCCGGCCGCGCCTGCCCGGCGTTGAGGTGGGCGCGATGGGCCCGCTCGAGCGCCGCCGAGTAGCCGTCGTCGTGGCCGGCCATGTAGGATGCGATCGCCAGCTGCTCGAGGTCTGCCGGCGAGAGCGATGCTCGAGCGTCCTCATCCGCTCGAGAATAGGCGATCCGGGCGCGATCCCATTCGCGTTCGGCATAGGCGGCTCGAGCTTCCTGCAGCGATGGATCTCGATCCGGGCCCGAAACATCTCCCTTCATCTCGGTGTCCCTCGGAGCGGTCGGTGGTCCGGACTGCCACCGTCGAAATCCATCGGCCCGATCAATCCTGGTTCGATGAAGCGGATCGGCGCTGGAGCTCGGCGACGAATTCCGCATGTTCGCTGGAGGCCAATCCCGCCGCCACCGCCGCGCGCAGCCGACGCTTGTCGTAATCCCAGAAGGCGGCCGGATCGAGCCACAGGCCGGGCAGCACGCGGCTGCGGATCCGGCCCTCCGCGTCCGCCGGGATGGGGCGGTAGAGGCCACCGTCCAGCGCGAACCAATGCGTCTCGCGCTCGTAGGCGGTCAGGACCAGGTACTCCGGGATGCCCGAGCGCCGGTAGGCTTCGGCCTTGGCGCCCAAATCGTAGGCCACGCTGGACGCGGCCACCTCGACGACCAGCTCGGGCCGGCCCTCGAGCATCTCCGCGTCGCGGGCCTCGCGCACCTGTCCGCCACACTCCGGCGACAGCCGGACCATCGCGTCGGGCTGCACCTCGTTGGCACCGTCCAAGCGGAGGCTGACGTTGTCGTCGATGAGGATGCCCGGGGTGGCGTCCTCGTAATAGAAGAGCCACTTGAAGACCCGGGCGTGGGGCACGCTGTGCGATGGGCCGGCCGGTGATGACACGTAGACCACTCCGTCGATCAGCTCCGCCCGCTTGATCTCCGGATGGGCCGTGTAGCGCGCCTCGAACTCGTCGCGCGACAAGCGGTCTCCGTTCTCGAGCGGGGGAGCGCTCGGGGTGGCTTGCATCTGCTCTTGTCTTCGGCCCGTCTGGATCGCCAAGGTCATGCCGACACCTCGCTTGCCCTGCGGAAGAGCCCGGCCCGCGCGGCCGGGACCGGCCAGGGCGATGACGCTGTCCAGTATATCAGAGCGCCGTTGCGCGCCCGTCCCGTGGTTCCGCCCCGACCTTCGGCGAGGTGGCAGATCTCAAGTTGAACTTGAAATCTGCCCCTGCTTGGATTCGACGGCTACCGTTCCGTCATCCTCAGCCAGCCCGATGTCGGTGGCCTTGAGCGCCAGCCAGATCGGCCGGCCCTCGGCCAGGTCCAGAGCGCGGGCCGCCTCCGGCGTGATCTCGACCGTAAGCGCCAGCGGAGGGCCGGTGAGCAGGCGCAAGCGGTCGCCTAGGGGCTCGATTTGGCGGATGGTGGTCCGCCAGGCATTCCGCTGGCTGCTGCCCTCGGGTCGCCGGCGATGCAAGGAGATGGCGGTCGGGCGGATGGTGACCAGGACCGGGCCAGTCAGCTGACGATCGGCGATCTGCAGGGCATGGCCGTCGACCGTCACCACGCCCTCCGCGGACTGTCCGACCAACAGGTTGGCGCCGGCCAATTCGGCCGCGTAACGGCTGCGCGGGCGAAGGCGGATCTCCTCGGCGCTGCCCGACTGGACCAGACGGCCTTCCTCGAGGATGTGGATCTCGTCGGCCAGCAGGAAGGCCTCGGTCGGGTCGTGGGTGATCAATAGGCGCGGACCTTCGAAATCGGCCAGGTGCTCGGACAGGAGGGTCCGCAGGCGCGCGCGGCCTCCAACGTCCAGGGCCGACAGCGGCTCGTCGAGCAGGAGCAGCCCCGGCTCGCTGGCCAGCGAGCGCGCCAGGGCCACCCGCTGAGCCTGTCCGCCGGAGAGCTGGCGAGGCTTGCGCGCCGCCAGGTCCTCGATGGACAGGTGTCGCAGCCAGCCCATGGCCCGGTCCCGTGCCGCCCGCCGGCCCAGTTCCGGCCGGCAGCGCGGCCCGAAGGCCACGTTCTCCAGCACGCTCAGATGCGGGAAGAGCAGCGCGTCCTGATAGACCACGCCGATCTCGCGCTGCTCCGGCGGGACGAAGATCGCCGCATCCGGATCGTCCAGCGTTCGGCCGCCCAGCACGATCCGACCGGAATCGATCGGCAGATGGCCGGCCAGGGCCTGGACCAGGGTCGACTTGCCGGCCCCGTTGGGCCCGAGCAGAGCTGCCGTCCGGCCCGGCGCGATCTCCAGCTCGAGCTCCAGCGCGAAGCTCGGCGAGCGGCGCAGGAAGAGGTCGATCTCCAGGCCGGGCCGGCTCGAGGCAGGCTGGCTCACGACACCCCCCACCAGCGATCCCGCAAGGCCAGGATCACGCCCAGCGAGACCAGCACCATCAGCAGGCTCAGCGCCACCGCCGCGTCGCGATCGCTCTCCAGGGCCACGTAGACCGCCAAGGGCAGGGTCTGGCTGCGGCCCGGCAGGTTGCCGGCAAAGGTGATGGTGGCGCCGAACTCGCCGAAGGCCCGCGCCCAGGTCAGGACCAGGCCCGAGGCCAGCGAGGGGGCGATCAGCGGCAGGGTGATGCGGCGCAGCACCGTCCAGCGGCCGGCCCCCAAGCTGGCCGCGGCGGCCTCGTAGCGGCCATCGAGGTTCCGCAGCGCCCCCTCGGCGGTGAGCACCAGGAAGGGCATGGCCACGAAGCTGTTGGCCAGGATCACGCCCCAGATCGAGAAGGGCAGCACTAGACCGGTGGCCGCGTGCAAGGGTTCGCCCAGCCAGCCGCGCCGGCCCAGGGTGAAGAGCAGCGCCGCGCCGCCCACCACCGGCGGCAGCACCAAGGGCAGGGTGACCAGGCCTCGGATCAGCCGCCGGCCGGGCAGCCGGCTGCGGGCCAGGATCAGCGCCAAGGGCAAGCCGACCAATGTGGCGACCAAGGTCGCGGCCAAGGAGCTGATCATCGACAGCCGAAGGGCGTCGAGCACCAAGGGGCGCGTCAGGATCACAACGAGCTCGAGCCAAGGTGTGCGGGCAACCAGTCCGACCAAGGGCAGCACCAAGAGCGCCAGGCCCAGTCCGCCCAAGATCAGGATGGCCGACGGCGGCCGGCCCGGCCCGGCCCGGCGGTCCCTCGCCTCCCGCTGCGCACCCGATCGGGTCAAGGCGTCTCGAAGCCCCACGATTCCAGGATGGCGGCCCCCGCGGGCCCGGTCACGAAGTCGACGAAGGCAGCGGCCGCCTCCGCATTGGGTGCGCCAGCCAGGACCGCGATCGGGTAGTCGGCCACCACGTTCTGCGAATCCGGGATCTCGATGCCGTCCGCCCGACCTTCGGCAGCCGTCAGGTCGGTGACGTAGGTGATGCCGGCATCCAGCTCGCCGACCTCGATCTTGGTCAGCAGCGCCCGCACGTCGGGCTCTTCGGTATCCAGCGATGGCTGCACGCCGGCCTTGGCCAGGGCCTGTCGCGCGAAGTCGCCACAGGGCACCGGCATGGCGCAGAGGCCGATCAAGAGCTCGGGGCGCGCAAAATCGCTCAGGCCCGTGACGCCGGCCGGGTTGCCGGCCGGCACCGCGATCCGCAGCCGGTTGCGCGCGAAGATGCGCGGCTCACCGGCCAGCGCTCCGGCCGCCGCCACCTGCTCCATGTTGGCCAGGTTGGCCGAAGCGAAGACATCCACCGGCGCGCCGCCCAGGATCTGCTCGCGCAGGGCCGAGCTGCCGGCCAGGTTCAGCTGCACATCGAGGTCCGACCGCCCTGCTTCGAAGGCCGCCTCGATCTCGCCGAAGGCATCGGCCAGCGAAGCTGCCGCGGAGACACGCAGCTCGTCACGAGCCGTCGACTGGCTAGCGCAGCTCACCAGCAGGAGCGCGACCAGGACTCCGGCTGCGACCGGTCGGAACCTACCGTTCGGAAGAAGGACGTTGATCATCGCAAAGACCGAACCCCCTCACTGCGTGGATCCAGGTCGATCGCGAGAGCGGACATGCGCGATCAGCTCCGGCGCTCGTCGCCCTGGGCCCGCCGGCGGAGCTCGTCGACGAAGCGAGCATGCTCGGGCGTCGCGAGGCCTTCCCGGACGGTGGTGGCCACCGCCGACAGGTCCTCCTTCCAGAAGGCCCCCGGATCGAGCCAGAGCCCCGGGAAGACGCGGCTAGGCAGGCGCCCGCTGCCGTCGGCCAGGATCTCGCGCTTCTCGCGCAGGTCGATGCTCGCGCTGGAAGCCGCCACCTCGACGACCAGCTCCGGAGCGCCCTCCAGTAGGCCTTCGGACGAGAGTCGGCTGCGCCCGCCAAGCCCCGGGGCAATGCGCAGCGAGGCATCCGGCTGGACGACGTTCCACGCGTCCAAGCGCAGCGAGATGTTGTCGCTGGGCCGCAGCCCGGGTGTCGCGGCGGCGTAGATGAAGAGCCAACCCATGGCATGGGCATGCGGGTCGGCATGCTGGGCCCCGACCGGCGGTGACACGAAGACCACTCCCTCGATGAGCTCGGCTCGCTCGATCTCGGGATGTGCCCGGTACCGGTCCTCGAATTCCGGACCGGACAGGCGATCTCCGCTCTCGAGCGTCGCGACGGGGGTGGCCTTCGTCGTCGGCATGCGATGGTCGTGACCGGACATGGTCATCTCGACTCGTCCTCTGCGGCTCCTGAGGGAGGCGCTTGGGTGCTCGTTGATCCGCGAGCAATCCGTCGTCGCTCTGCGGCGGTAGACGAGTATATCAGAGACGCGTTGCCCCACCGTCCCGCTGCGCCTGCTGTGACGATCGCCGGGAATGCGAGAATGCATCAGCCTGTCAGTGCGGGAGAGCTGAATGCGTTATGCTAGTACACCGTCAGCGAAGTGAACCAGGATGCGTCCAGCCAAAGTAGTGCCACTTGCCATGGCCCACCGAAGTCGTCGAAGATCGAGAGGAGAAGCACCATGTTCCCGACGCCGAGCTCGCTTCCGCTTCCCAACCGAATCCAGGCCGGGCTGCTGCTGATCGGCCTGATGTTGACCGCGGCTGCGGCGACGGCGCAGCCGACCCGGGCCCAGGAGCCGCCGGAGCAGATTCCCTGCAGCCCCAGCTTCTCGCGCTCGATGATGCCGCTGACCGTCGAGCAAGGCGGCACGGCCGACGTGGCGGTGCACATCGACTACGACTGCCGGCAGCGCAGCCAGCAGACCATCATCAACGTGATGCTGGTGATCAACTCGGCCGTGCCGGACGACTTCAACAACGTGGCGGGGCTGGAGCGGCAGCTGCGGGCGGGCCTCGGCGGCATCATCAACCTCCTGCCCTGGGAGAACGGTTCGCGCATGGGCCTGGTGCTCTTCGATGACGATGCCCTGGTTCGTTCGACCCTGCGCTCCGATCCCGGCGGCACGGGTGGGCATCGGCAGGCACTTTCTCAGCTGGCGCAGAACTTTCAGCTCGGCACGGGCAGCGCGGCCGGCTTCGACCAAGCCATCTCGTTGGCTTACCGTCAGCTGCCGGTCTTGCAGGAAGGCGAGGTCAACGCCATCGTGGCCTTTCACGCCGGCCCGAACGACCTGACGGTCGGCAACTGGTGCCGGCAAGCCGACCGGGTGGGCGTGACGATCACCGGCGTGCAGGTGGCCTCCGGTGGCGGCTTGATGGGGCCATGCATGAACGCCGGCCTGCGGACCGTGCCCGACGACGGCACGGATCTGGACACGGCTTTCGAGGACATCGGCAACGCGCTCTTCCGGGGCGACACCATCGACCAGGTTCTGATCACCGATGCCATGCGCGGTCAGTACATCGACTACGTTCAGGGCTCCAGCAACCTGGTCGAGCCGACCAATCCCTTCGCCCAGGACTACGAATGGGAGCTGCCCGGTGGCAACAACCCGCCCGGCGGGCGAACCCTCACCTATCAGATCCGTATCCTGGACGACGACCCGGGCCTGGCGCCCGATCAGCTCGAGCTCTCCTTGGAGGCCAGGGCCTTCATCATCTACGCCAGCGGTAGCCAGCAGGACTTCGACCTCCACCTGCCACGGGTTTGCTTGGCCCGGTCGGGCATGCTGGCCGAGGACTGCGGCAGCTTCGAGACCCCCACGCCCACCCCCTCGGCCACGCTCGACCTGCCGACGCAGCCGCCGACCGAGACCTCGACGCCCGGGCCGGCCACCGAGACGCCGGTCGCGACCGTGACCCCGACCCCGAGCGCCACCTTGCCCGGACCGACCGCGACGCCCACGATCCACGCCACGACGACCGCCCCCGTCACCGAGCCCCCGACGGCCACCGACCCGCCGCACTCGTGGTCCATCCACCTACCGCTCTTGCTGGGGGATGCCGAGCCGGCGATGCCCTAGGAAGCAGGCTCCTCGCGCAGCTCGAAATGCCGGTGGGCCGCGTGCATCAGGCGCCGGTCGTGGGTGGCTGCCAGGATGCCGGCACCGCCCGCGGCCAGTTCGTGCAGCAGGCGAACCAGGGCCACCACCGCGGCCGCGTCCAGCCCGCGGGTGGGCTCGTCGAGCAGGATCAGGGCCGGCCGCGTGACGAGCACCGCGCCGAGTGCAACCCGCTGGCGCTGCCCGGTGGATAGCGAGCGCGGATGCCGATCGGCCAGCTCCGCGATGCCCAGCCGCGCCAGCCATCGGTCTGGATCGTGCGGGTCTTCCGGTGCCAGCCCATGGGCCTCGAGGGTCAGCTCCAACTCGCCGCGCACCCGATCGGAAACCAGCAGCGCCGAAGGATCCTGGGGTAGGTAGCCCACCCGGCGGCAGATCTCCGGCACCGACCGGCCGGCGATGTCCTCCCCGGCGACCCGAACCTGACCGGCCAGCGGCGCGAGCAAGCCCACCGAGAGGCGCAGCAGGGTCGATTTCCCGACGCCGCTGGGCCCCGTGAGGGCCAGGATCTCCCCGGCTTGCAAGCGCAGGTTCAAGTCCTCGATCAAGGCCGATGGACCCTCGACCTCGCCCTCCCGAACCGACTCCGGATGCGCGCCCGGACCCAGGGGGTAGCGAAAGGACAAGCCCTCGAGCTCGAGCACCGGCGCTCCGGGCGCCAGGGGCGGCGCCGGCGGCACCACCGGCTGGGGCAGGCTGGCCAGGAGCGCGCCGGCCGGCGCCTGGCGCGGCCGCTTGCCACCACCCGGCACGTGGACCATCCACTCGGCCTGCGCGGACACGCGCCGCAGGCGCTGCTCGCCGACCACCACCGTGCGCCGGCCGCCCGCGGTCAGGGCCGAGAGGCGGTCGAGGACCTCGGCGGCCAGGGCATCGTCCAGCTGCGAGGTCGGCTCGTCCAGCACCAGCACATCGGGCTCCAGGGCCAGGGCCGCCGCGATGGCCACCCGCTGGCGCTGCCCGCCCGAGAGGGTCTCCAGGCGCCGCTCGGCATAGCCCGACAGCCCCACCGCCTCCAGCGCGCCGTGAATGCGCGCTTCGATGCGCGCCGGCGGCAGGCCGCGATGGACAAGCGCGAAGGCCAGCTCGTCGGCCACCCGGTCGACCACGAAGCCGGCCTCCGGCTCGCCGTGGACGTAGCCCACCCGACCGCCAGGCATCGGCGCTGCGCCGTCGCCGACGCTCAGCCGGCCGGCGACTTCCCCGCCGGTCACCCAGGGCAGGATGCCGGCCATGGCCTGCATCAAGGTGGTCTTGCCCGCACCGCTGGGCCCGGCCACCAGGCTCAGCCGGCCGCCGGGCAGGTCCAGATCGACCCCCTCGAGCACCGCCGCCGCGGCGTCGGGATAGCGATAGCCCCAGCTGTCGAAGCGGATGCCCGGCGCGGAGGTCGCGCTGGGCGGTGCGGTGGCCGTCGCGCCTGGGTTATGGGTCGCGACCCCCGGCCGGTCCGAGGCCGACCCTTCCCGCCGACGTTCTTCCGGCCGCTCCAGCCGGATTCCACCCGACCGTCGCGGGCCGCTACGCCCGCCCTCCTCCAGTCCCTGACGCTCGCGCCGCTCCGCCGGCAGCAGGGCCGGCAAGGCCGGCCCGAGCAAGGCGACGGCCAGCGCCGGGCCCAGCGCCGGCCAGTCCAGAGCCGGGAAGGGCGACCAGGCCCAATCGGCGCGCGTGGCCGGGTGGATCAGGCGCAGCGCCAGGGGCAGCCAGGCAGCCAGGCAGACCAGGCTGTCGCGGCGGCGCCAGCGGGCGGCGCGCCAGGCGCTGCGCGGCTGCCGCCGGCCGGCCCGGGCTAGGGCCGCCAGGGTGGCCAGCCCGCCGAGGATCAGCAAGGCCGGGCCGGCCGGTCCCGGCAGCCAGCCCAGACCGGCGCCCAGCCAGCCGCCGGCCAGGAGGGCCAGGCCGGCAGTGAAGAGGGCCCGGTCACCGCGGCGGGCGGGGCTGCGGCCGGCCAGTCCGCGGGCGGCCAAGGTATCGGCCAGGTGCATCGAGCGCTCCAGGCCGCCGACCAAGAGCGGGATGGCCAGGGCCGGCCAGGCCCGCAGCGCCGCCAGGCGGCCCCGCTCGGCGCCGATGCCCCGGATGGCCCGCGCCTCGCGCAGGGCCTCCAGCTGTCGGCCCACCGAGGGCAGCCAGCTGAGGGCCACCGTCAGCGCCAGGCCCAGGGTGCCGAAGGCCCGCGGCACCAATTCGACCAACTGGCGGGCGCTCATGGCCTGCTGGAAGCAGATGAAGGCGGTGAGCATGGCGGTCAGGCCCAAGCCGGTCAGGGCGCCGTAGGCCAGGGCCTCGGCGGTGATCGCGCCGCCGACGATGGGCCAGGCCTCCGGCAGGCGGGCCAGCGGATAGGCGCCCTGATGTAGGGTCAGGCCGATGTAGGCGGCGGCCAGGCCGGCGGCGATGATGGCGAAGGCGCCGACGGGCAGGTCCAAGCGGTGGCCGCGATCCTCGGGATCCTCGGCCAGCCGCCGCCGGATGGCCCAGAGGCCGATGCCGATGCCGGCCAGCACCAGCGGGTGGCGGCTGCTGGAGGCGATCACGGCCAGGGCCAGGGCCCAGATGAGCCAGGCGCGGGGGTGTAGGCCCATCGCGGCCTGGTGCGGGGCGCGGGATCGGTTCGGATCGAGCCTGGCCTCGAGTTCGGGTTCGACCTCGGGGGTCTCGCCGTCGACGTCCGATCCGACCTCGACCCGGGTCTCGACGGCCGTCGCTTCGAACTGTAGCCGCAAGGCCAAGCGTTGCAGGGCGTCCAGCACGGGCCGGCCGGCCAAGAGGATCAGGGCGAAGTTGCCGGCGGCGCGGAAGGCATCCCAGGGCAGCGAGGCCAGCAGGAAGGCCGCCAGGCCGCCGATGGCCGCCTCTTGTCCGGCGCCAACGCCCGGCCCCAAAAAGGTCCAGGCCCAGAGGTCGAGGATCAGGCCGTAGAGGATGCCCCAGAAGGCGCCGAAGAGCGCCAGGCCCCAGAGCTCGCGGCGCCCGTCTGCCGGAGCTCCACCCGCCGGTTCCGCGATCTCGCCGCGTCGCCGCGGCAGCATGCCGGCCGTCTGGCCCACCCAGCCGGTGACCAGCATCTGGTAGGGCAGCCAAGGGCCCAGGCCGCCGGTGGCCAGGGCCGAGGCGGCCAGGCTCATCGCGCCGGTGAGGAAGCCCAGGCGCGGTCCGAAGGCGCGGCCGGCCAGGATGACCAGGGCGAAGACCGGGCTGAAGCCGCCCGGCCCCGGAAGGGCCACCTCGACCAGGCGCAAGAGGCTGTTGGCGGCGATCAGCAGCCCCAGCGCCGCCACCGCCCGCGGCCCCAGGCCCCTCGCGGCGGCGTCGAAGAGCAGGGCGGCCACGCTGGCCAGCACCAAGAGGCCCAGGATGCCGGCGGTGGCCGGGCCGGCGGTCGTGGCCAGCGTGGCGCCGGACCCGGTTCCGGCGGCCAAGTCCAGCCAATGCGGCGCGAAGGCCAGCCACAGCGGCCAGGCGAAGGCGACGAGGCCCAGGGCCGTGGCCGCCAGCGGCAGGGCCCGGTCGAGGACCCGATCCAGGCCGAGATCGAGGGCGCGGGCGAGCCGGCCGCGGCCGGCGCCCGCGCCGACCCGCGGCCGAGGCGCCGGCCCGGTCAGCGCCGGCGTCCGGAGAGGGCGATGCCCGCCAGGCCCAGGAAGATCAGGCCGAAGAGTAGGTAGCCGGCCATCGTGCGGGCGTCGGGCGGGCTGGGCGCAGCGGCGGAAGGGCCGGCGGGGGCGGGATCGTCGGAGCCGCCGAGCGACGGGTTCGGGCGACCGTCGCTGCTCGATGCGCCACCTGCGTCCCGGGCGCCGGCGGCCTCGTCCGTGCGCCCGGACCGCGATTTGCCGGCGTCCTCGGCACCTTGGGCATCCCGGCCGGCCGGCGCCATCGCGACCGAATCCGCGCCATCCGCCGCGCCCGGATCGTCACCGGACCCGCCCGAGGATGCCGCGCCGGCCTCCGAAGTCCCAAGCCCCGACTCGCCGCGATCGGACCGGTCGCTGCCGGCCGCCTCACCCGCCGTCCCGGAGGCTCGGTCGGAGTCCTCCGAGGTCGACGCGGGGTCATCCTCCGGAGTCGGGCCGCCGCCCGGCGATCCGGCGCCCCGCGTCGAGGGGCTGCTGACGCCGGTGGAGCGAAGCGTGGCTCGAGGCTCACGGCCCGAGCCTGCGGGGGTGGTCGGTGTCGGTCCGGCGGCGGACGTCGCGCCGAGGCGGGTGGGCCGCGCGGTGGCGTGGGGCGGGGTCGAGGTCGGAGACGGCCGGCCGGCATCGGAGGCGGTGCAGATCTGCTCGAAGCTGCGCAAAGGCGGGCGGGCGCCGGCCACCACGCTGCCCGGGCCCCAGGCCCAGCCGTCGACGTCGCCGTGGCGGATGCGGCGGGAGGAGGGGCCCAGCAGGCCGTAGTTCCAGTCACCATCCTCCAGCTGGTGGTAGGCCCAGTAGCGGCAGTCGCCGGCCAGGTTCTTACAGTGGCACCAGCAGGCCTCGGCCGGGTAGTCGCAGCCGGTCTGGTCGATGCGGCAGACCATGCTGCCCAGGAGGTTCTGCTGCTGGACCAGATCCACGCCGCTGGCTTGCAGGAGCTCCAGGCCGCTGATCTCCGGTGCGCCGAGGTCGACGCAGAAGGTGTGCAGCTCGCCTTGGCCGTCGAGGATGACAAGGCCGGCCCGCGGCGACTCGGGCTGGGCGCCGACGCCGGCGCCGACCGCCAGGCCGAAGAGGCCGGCCAGCAGCAGGCCGGCCAGCCCGGCGCGGGGCCGGAGGCGGTGGGGTCGGGACAGGGTGGCGGATGGCATGGAGGGGTGGATCAGAAGTCGCGGAGGAGGAATGGAAGGAGGATGGGGGTGGGGCCGGTGGGGGCCGGCTGGCCGAAGATGGGGAGGGGCTGGCCGGACAGGCCCAGCACGGCGTAGGCCGTGTACTCGACTCGGAGATCATCTTCGCCGGGCGGGAAACTGCCATCGGGCTGCAGCACATTCAGCACGGCGTCACGGCCCGTCTCGAAGCCGAGCGTGCCCGACACCGGGCGCATCCAGCCCGCTCCGTCGATTTTCTGGCCCATGGCCTGTAGACCGAGTAGGGCGATGCTGCTTACGACGGCGAGGCCGTCGGCCTCGCCTTCCTTCCAGTAGCCCTCGCCCTGGATCCGCAAGAGGTATTGAATCCCTGTCCGTACCACGGGATCATCCGCGGTCAGGCCACCGGCTGCCAAGGCCTGGAGCACCATTCCGGTGTCAAGTGGATCGCCCCATCCAGTCTCGGGATCTGCACTGGCGAGGGTGGCCGAGATGGCTTGATCCGGGATCTCGACTTCGCTGGCCGCGAGCGTGAGAATGCCGAGCGCCTGGTCGAGCGGCTCTCCTTCACCAAAGCGACCGCTCGCCGTGTCGTAGTCGGACAGCACGCGCTGGGACATGTCCGCGCCCGGAAAGGTGCGCGGGTCACCGCCGGTGGCGGCATAGGCCAGCGCAAGCCAACCGTCGTGGTTCACGTCCGGCTCGTCAGGTAGCCACGAGACGATCTCCTCCCGCAGCGTCCGACCCTCACTCGAACGTGGGTTGGCATCGCGACCGGTCGCGGCCAATGCCATCGCCACCACGTACTCGTTGCCCCCGAAGCCACCATCCGGCTCCTGCTGGGTCAGCAGCCAGTCGGCCCCGCGCAAGGCCGCGACGCGGTATCCACTGATGGGCAGACCTCGGCCGGTGAGGCCCGGCACCGATTGCAGGGTGCCGAGCAGATCGGGGACGTCGGAGGGCTCGTCTCCGAACTGGAGCCGGCCGTCGGGCTGCTGGGTTTCGGTCAAGACTTCCAGAGCCGAGGGGTAGTGGAAGTTGCCGGTCCAGCGCCTGTCGCTGGGGTCGAGGCCCAGTGAGAAAAGGGCCTGCAGGGCCAGGCCGGTGGCGTTGAGGTTGGCCGGCCCGTCCGGCGAGTCGTGGGCGAAGCCTTCCCACACGCGCATGCTGGCGAGCCATTCGAGCGCGTTGTCGATGTCCGGATGCTCGGCGTCGAGACCGGCGGCCGCCAGCGCCTGCAAGGCCATGGCGCTGCTGTCGACGTCGGGGGTCTCTGCGGCGGGGATGCCGCCCCAGCCGCCGGCGGGGCTGGTGGCGCCCAGGAGGGCGTCGCGAGCGGTGTCGGGAATGGTCTCGCCGGCGGCGGCGAGGCCCAGGATGCACCAGCTCTGGTCCCAGATGGTGGGACCGTACCAGCCGCTGCCGGCGTCGTAGCGGGCCTGGACCTGGGCGACCAGGTTGACGCCGCCGACGTCCCGGGGGTCGAGGTTGGCGGCCACCGCGCCGGCCAGGGCCTTGCCGGCGGCCGCGGCGCTGGTCTCGGCGTATCCGCCGGCGGCACCGGCCAGGTAGTCGACCAGGCTGCGGTCGCCCTCGGAGCGGATGGCCTCTAGCGGGATGCCGGCGCTGCGGGCGGCGAAGATGGCCTCGGCGGTAAAGCCGACGTGGTCGGCCAGGCCGCCGGAGGGTTCTTGGAAGCCGAGCAGCCATCGAGTGGCCAGGAGGCTGGCGCGGAGGTTGGCCGGCGCGGGGGCGGGAGCGGGCCGGCCCCAGACCCAGCCGTGGACCTGGCCGGGCGCGAGAGGCTGGTCGCCGGCGCCGACCTCGGCGGCTTGCCAGTCGCCATCCGGCTGGCCGAGGTGGAAGCCCCAGAAGCGACAGTCCTCGCCGCTCTGGCAGGCGCAGAAGCAGTTGTCGGCCGGGCAGCCGATGCCCTCGATGCTGCATACGGCGCCGCCGGAGAGCTCCAGGTCGAGTCCGCTGGCTTCCAGGGCCGAGAGGCCGGTGGTGCCGCTGACGACGGGGACGCGAGCGACCTGCATGCGGCCATCGCCCAGGTCGACGACGATGTCGGCGTGGCCGGCGGGGGCTTGCCCGCGGGCGGTCGGGGTGGCCAGGCCGGCCAGGAGAGATAGGCAGAGGGCCAGGCTGAGCGCGGCCAGGGCGGCGGCGCGGGATCGGCGGTTCATCGGCA
Source organism: uncultured Anaerolineales bacterium (assembly GCA_964549495.1). GTDB lineage: Bacteria > Chloroflexota > Anaerolineae > Epilineales > Epilineaceae > JACKBJ01. The sequence continues at coordinate 14,834 of CAZJWJ010000083.1, forward strand.
TCCCCTCGGTGGCGTGGCCGCTTCGCGTGGCGGCCGGCGCGTGGGGGCGCGCGAGCTCCCGTCGAACGGGGGGCGCGCGGCCCGTAACGAAAAAAGACCCTGCGCTCACGATGGAGGGGGTGCAGGGTCCGCGAGGGACGCGTGCGCCCAGAGCCCCATTCGCGAGGGCTGCGGGGCTCGGACCGCGGAGGCGGCGAGCCCGCTTCGGACGATCGACCCGGGCGGGGTGTCGGGCTTCTTCCTGACCCGCGGCTGGTCTCCGCGGGGCCTCGCGCGCCATATCGATTCAGCGTGGCGGCGGGGCGGGTGGTGGAAGTCACCGTTGCGCGTCAGCGCCGGTTTCTCACCGGCTTCCCCCCTTGGGCGGCTCCGTGGCCAGGCAGTGAGCCGCACTCGGGTCGTCGAATTGTCGTCTCGTCATCATATCGCTGCGTGGGGTGGCTGTAAAGCCCGAGGGCGTGAAAATGAGCGAGAGCGGCGCCATGGCGGGCTTTGGGGCTGTTGGGACCTTGCTCGGGCGGGGTATTCATGTTAGCCTTCGCTTCCGTCTGTCACACCGTGAGGGCCCGTATCGTTAATGATGGCTGCCCGAGCGGGGACCGACGGTGGAGATACGAGAACCCGTGGGGTGTCGGCCTCGAGCCGTCGCCCCCTGTAGTCAAGAATCGTTCTGATCACGGAGGAAAGACGCGAATGAAGTTCTCTCGCACGCCGCTCTTGGCGGCACTGCTCGCGGCGCTCTTGGCGCCCACGATCCTGGCCGGGGCGGCCCTTGCGGCCGAGCCGCCGGCACAGGTCGACTTCGAGGGCAGCCCCATCACCTTCGAGGGTGATGACGTTTGGGTGGCCGAGTTGGTCGGCATGAAGCACGCCGAGCGCCTGAGCCTCTACGTGCACCTGGAGAGCCCGTCGGTAATGCAGGTGGCCGACGCGGTGATGGTCAACCGCGGCCTGAGCAGCACGGACGCCATCGGCGGTTCGACGCTGCTGGCGGTGCACAACGAGGTGGTCGATCGCCAGCAGGCTACGGTGGATGCCGTGGCGGCGATGGGCGGTACGGTCATCAGCCAGATGCAGGTGACGCTGAATGCCATCCATGTCGAGATCGCCCGCTCGCAGCTGGCCGAGCTGGCCAGCCTGCCGGGCGTCAAGTCGATCTCGCGGGCGCCGGAGCACTTCCTGGCCATGGACGATTCGCGACCGCACATCGGCGCGACGCAGGCGGCCGAGGAGCTGGGTCTGGACGGTGAGGGCACGGTGGTGGCCATCATCGATACCGGCATCGACTACATGCACGCCGGTCTGGGTGGTCATGGCGACACCGAGATTCGCGGCAACGACGACAATACGATCATCGAGGACGGCAGCTTCCCGACGGACAAGGTGCTGGGCGGCTACGACTTCGTGGGTCAGGCTTACAACGCGGGTGCCGGCACGCCGCCGATCCCCGACGAGGACCCCATCGACGAGAACGGCCACGGTTCGCACGTGGCGGGTATTACGGCCGGCCTGCCGACGACGGGCGCGGCTTCGCTGGACATGAGCAACGGCGTGGCGCCGGCCGCCAACCTGGTGGCGCTGAAGGTCTTCGGCCAGTCGGGCTCGACCAACGTGACGGTCGAGGCCATGGACTGGGTGGCCATGCACAACATGTACCTGGGCGAAGAGAACGAGAACATCCCGGGCACGCGGCCCGAGGTGAAGATCGATGTCATCAACATGAGCCTGGGCGGCAGCTTCGGCGGCGGCATGGCGGAGTACATCGCGGTGACGGACCGCCTGATCGAGCAGGGCGTGACGGTGGTGGCTTCGGCGGGCAACTCCGGCGCCACCCCCTACATCGTCGGCTCGCCCAGCGCGACGCCGAAGATCCTGTCGGTGGCCAACAGCTTCGCCCCGGGCGAGCTGGCCATGTCGGTGCTGGCCGAGTGGGACGACCAGAGCGAAGAGTACGGTGGTGTCGAGGCGGCCAATTGGGCGGTTCAGCTACTCGGGACCGGCGCGGCCTCGGGCGACCTGGCCTACTTCGGCACGGCCTGCAACGGCGAGACGCCGGAGCAGGAGGTCAACGAGAAGATCGCGCTGATCATGCGCGGCGGCTGCGCTTTCTACGACAAGGTGAACAACGCGGCCACCGAGGGCGCCATCGCGGCGCTGGTCTACAACAACGTGTCGGGTGCGCCCATTCCGATGGGCTGCGGCGCTCCCTCGCCTTGCGGGACGCAGATCGGCATCCCGGCGGTCATGATCGACTTCGACAACGGTGACAAGCTGCGCAAGATGCTGGTGGAAGACGGCACCGCGATCACGGTGACGATGGACGCGGAGAAGGTGGTCGAGCTGGACTACCTGGCCGACGTGATGGCCGACTCCAGCAGCCGTGGCCCCGGCCGCGCCTACACGCACATCAAGCCGCAGATCACGGCGCCGGGCAGCAACATCATCTCGGCTCGCAACGGCAGCGGCAACGACGGCGTCCGCCTGAGCGGTACGTCGATGTCGGGTCCGGCGGTGGCCGGTGTGACGGCCCTGCTGTGGCAGCGCAACAACGAGCAGGACCTGGGGCTGTCGGCGGATAGCATCGCGGCTCTGGCGATGAACTACTCGACCCCGGTCATCAAGCGCAACTCGAACCAGACCGGCCCGACCGAGGGCGTCACCCGCCAGGGTGCCGGCCTGACCAACGCCTACCGCTCGGCCGTGGGCATGACCCTGGTCCGCTCGGACGAGGGCATCGCCGAGCTGAGCTTCGGCGCCACGGACGTGGCCACCGAGGCGATGGAGTACGAGCGCACGCTGACGGTCTACAACCTCTCCGACGAGGCCAAGACTTACAGCCTGGACTACGAGTACGCCTTCCCGGACGACGACGCCGATGCCGGCGTCTCGCTCTCCTTCGACGCGGGCGACAGCCTGACGGTCGAGGGTGGCGAGATGGCGGAGGTTGTGGTGACCTTGTCGTTGGATCCGGAATCGGCGCGAGACTGGCAGGCGCACGGGCTGAATCCGATGACGAACGAAGACGCCTTCCAGCTCTACGAGGTGGACGGTTACATCCACCTCACCGAGGTGGACGAGAATGGCGACGCGGTCGAAGAGGGTGACATGGTGGGTGTTCCCTGGCACACGCTTCCGCGGCTGCGAGGCTGCACAACACCGGATTCGACCGAGCCCTTCACGATGGCGAGTCCCGAAGACGACTTCGAGGTCGAGTGGGCGAACGAGTGCGGCGGTGACACGGAGGTACAGCTCTTCTGGCTAGCCGCCGAGGACGACCTGGAGTCGGTGGATGCCGACATGCCTGCGGAGTTGGATGCGGGTGCTGTGGGAGTCCGGTACGGCATGGCGGATGTGTCGGTGGCCGAGAACACCATCGTCGACACCATTGAGTTCACCGTGGTGACGGCTGGCGGCCGCTCGATTCCGTCCAATGCGGATGTCAACGTCTTCGTCGATCCGGAGAAGGACGGCGAGTTCAACTTTGTGGTCTGGAACGTTCAGCTGGGGAATCCCGCGCTGGCGTGGGGCGCTGTTTGGGCCCCCGTAGCCCAGGACGGCAATGGGCCGACATCGGATCAGAACCAGTGGTCGTTGGCGTTCTACATGAACCACGACTTCCACGACAGCTCGATGACCATGGCGATTCCAGTCCAGGCCTTCGGCGAGGACGTCTCGCTCGACGCAGGAGACCTGAGCTTCGAGTACGCCGTTGTGGTGCGCGAGGGCCAGGGTGACTACAGCGTCGATGAGGATGATTCGCTCGAGGACATGGTGCCGAACGACATGGCCGATGGCGGGCGCCTCACGTTTGACCAGGCCGTGCTCGAGTGTCTAACGTTGACGAACGACGAGGGCGAATCCCTCGTGAACAGTCCGAACACTAAGATGCCACTGGAGTCCAACGGCACGATGCTGGCTACCGTTGGGTACACCTGCGATCCGATGATGGAAGACGACGCGGCCATCCCGGTGGGGATCCTGGGCAACTACATCAACAACATGCCGGGCACGACCGCCTGGAGCGTGCGCCCAGGATCGCTGCAGGTGCCGGGCGAAATCGAACCTACCCCGACTCCGGAGCCCCAGGGGATCTACCTGCCCTGGTTGGCGAACAACTTCGAGCCGGAAGAGGAATAAGCTAGGAGCGCGAGCAGAATTGAAGGGCGCTCGGCCCGAAGCAGCTAGGTAAACGACCAAAGTCAAGCGCATAGAATCGAAACCGGGTGGCTGCGCGCTCCGCAGCCACCCGGTTCTAGTTCTATTACGCCCGGATGCCGGGTTTGGAACGAGCAGGAGAGGACAATGCTGTGCGCAGTAGCCGATTAAGATGACATGCGAATCCGATCCTACATCAACCAATTGGGTGATCCGCGATGATTGAACTGCGATCGTAGCGTATATCGCTAATCGCAACCGTGTAACTTAATGGCTTGAATGGTTTCGTCTAGAGCGGCACAACAATCAAGAAGATCATTGAGTGTGCGTGCTTGGAGGATAGTAACATCGCGGTCTACACTGGGTAGAGAGAGACGATCCGTGAAATATGGAGATCGCTGCGAACCAATGCGGGCTCGCAATGAATCACTCGCCGCGATGGCGAGGCTTGCGCATTCATCGCAATTCGTATCTCGCTGCATGAATCCAAGCAGATCAAGAGTCTGGCTCACTTCATACAAGTCCAGGCACAGCGCGAATTGTTCAATCGAGCGAAGCATGTGCCCTTTCCAGCCCCGACCACCGCAGAAAGCTATTAAGCCCTGGGCCCGGTTGAGCATGCTATCGAGAGTGACTGATTCGCTTCCACCAACCATCAGTGGGAGATAACCCACTAGATGTTCTTTTTCCCGGACTCCGATTCCGAAGTCCAACTCTACGCGAGCACAGGCGATATAGCCCAGTAATTGGCGATCTTGTATCTGTGAAGCGACCTGATGACTTTGGTCAAGACACAACTCTCCTGCCTTCCACTGTCCCATACGTGTATGGATTGACCCGAGATTGCATAGCGTTGTAGCGAGACTGGTCAAGTCGTCGATGGAGCGCTCAATCGCTACTGCACTGCGCATGAGGTCAAGTGATAGCCGAAATTCACCGCTGCGAAATGAAGCCATTCCGAGTGCATCATAGAGAATGCCAGCATGGGTGCGGCTGCCAAGAGAAATCGCTAACTCTAAACCCTGATGCCAAGCAGCTTCTGCTCTACCCAGCATACCGATGTTGTAGTAACTATAGCCCAATGATACTAGTGCATCGAGACGAGAAAATGAATTGCCTGACCCAGAACCGATAGTATCAATGCACTCTTTGCTAAGTCGTAATGCTTCTAGGTTGTCTCCTGATTCTCGATGGAGGTGTGCGAGTAGAAGAAATGACGATGTTCTTACATTCGACTTGGGTAGTGCTCGTTGGATTGAGATCGACAGCCTGCACGCTTGCATCGCGCCGGACACATCTCCTAGGCTTTCGCGACAATGAGCTAGGCGATCGAGGCATTGAATCTGGCTGTCGGACGCTCCGAGTTCGCGGTAGAGTTTCACAGCGTCCTCAAGAAGGGGGTTTGCCGTGACATAATCTCCGACTCCAAGGCGCAATGTCCCATGCACTTCGAGTAGTTGTGCTCTCTGCTCTGTTGACAAGTTTAGCGAACTCAAAACCTCTATCCATGGCCGTATCCATGTCGAAGCGCGTTCGCAATGCCCTCGAACATACCAATACCTCCAAACATGCACTGCAATCTGCACGCCTTCAACCGCCAATTTGTTCCGGAGACAGATATCCATGGCTGCGGCAAGGCATCCATCTTGACTAGAGACAAATGAGAGGGCTTCTGCTTGATCCCCTTCTAGAAAACCATCATAAAATCGCCGTGTCATGGCGATGGCATATCGCACTTGTATGTGAATATCGTGCAAGTGCCCTGCATCGTCAAGAAGATCTGACAGTACCACTTCTCGAACCAGTGGATTCAAAGTAAGAAGTGCACCATTCTCTGTCGGTGTATGGTGTAATAAGCTGCAGTGTAGCAACTGGCGTATTGCCGTGCGCAGGGAGTTGTCACTAAGTGAAATGGCAGTCAAATCAGGCAGCGTTTCCAACAGGGTCGCCTCGCATACGCTACTTGGGAATATAGCAAGCAGTAGTAGCGCTTCGCGTGACGCATCATCAAGTAGTCTGAAGGACCACAATATAGTGGTGCGTAGCGTCGAGTGCCGTGCCGGTGCTGTGCGACTCGGATTTGTTGCATCAGTGATGTTGGGAAGTAGCAGGGAGTGCACTTCGGCAACGCTCATTAGTGAGCAATGCGAAGCAGCAATTTCGATAGCTAGAGGGAGGCCTCTGAGTGACATGCAAACTGCAGCAATTGCCTCGAAGTCGGTCGGAGAATGTGACGGAAGCCGATTCGGATCACGTTCCTTGACTCGATTCATGAAGAGTTGCACTGACTCAATTGCAGCTAGTTCGCTACTCGGTAGGCTGGCGGCGATTGGGATTTTAAGAGGCTCGATCTCGATCACAATCTCGTCTCGAAGTCCGAGGCGGGATCGACTTGTGGCCAGGACTCTAGCATTGGTAGTGGTCACAATTTCGGATGCCAGCGCGTGAGCACCTTCAAGTACATGCTCGCAATTGTCCAAGATGATCAGACTATGTCTGTCACTATTGCCAATCACATCGAGGCTGGCTTTGGGATCATCTGTGACCAAGTTCATCTGTACGAGTGCAGTGTCTCGTACATGTGCGCAATCGCTTGCCTCGGCGAGTGATACAAACCACACGGCGATGTCCATGTTATCTTCAAGAAACATTCCGATCTCAATTGCCAGTCTGGACTTGCCTATTCCGCCCTCTCCAACAAGGGTGATGCAGTTGCCCGGTTCTAGGCGACTAGCTACGGATTCTACGCGATGTGTCAAATCAACAAACTGATCCAAGGAATACCTCAAGGTCCCATCTGGGGTGCGTTCGGAACTAGCCATTCCCGTGGTGGTTGAGGAAGTTGCAGTCGATTTCGGGCTTGAGCGCAGCGAGTCTCCAAGTGCAAGCAATTCAGGTGATGCGGAGATTCCCAATTCTGAGTGAAGGCGATCTTCGACTTCCGACAGCACGCTGCTAACCGTGTCCAGTTGATTTGCCTGAAGATAGGAATCGATCGCTCTACGATATAGGTGCTCACATGGAGGTAGCTTGCGCGCCAGGATCAATGCAATATCGGCCGCCGTGTGATGAGACCCGGATCTAGTCAGATGTGACAGGCAACTCTCCAGTGCGGTAATCCACTCGGTACGAAGGCTGTTTCGTGCGAGTTGGATCCAGCCGGCGTTATGGTTCTCTAGCAACGTTGCAGACAGATCTCTTGTGAAGTCATTGCACTTGCCCGCGCGATTACGAGTAAGTGACTCACAAATGACTTCGGTTGATAGGGCGTTGAGGTACTCATCAACATCGGTTCGGATGATCACGTGCTCTGACCAGGCTATGGTGAGTCTGGTTGTGTTCAGCCATTCGTGCTCATGAGCAACTGCTTTGAGGTGCTTGCGAAGTCGGTAGCATGATCTACGAAGTCGATCGCGTGCGATGCGCTTATCTGCACGGGGCCAAATGTCGGTTGCGATCTCGTCTCTGTTGATAGTGCGATTGGAGTGCACGAGTAGGTATTGGATGAGTTGTAGTGCATCCGCTCTTGACGGCAACTGAAGATTCTGTCCAGCATATGAAACTGTGGGTGAACCAAATAGCTGCGCCTTCAGAATCGCAGGATCTTGCATTGGTTGACGTGGCCTTGATGATTCTAGGGAGTTTTCATTTTGCAATCACTTGTCGTGATTGCTTGTAGTAGTGTCATCGGCAGTCGACTGGTGCCGAGCAGTAGGTGAAGTCGAGAGCCGTGGTGTCGTCCGTATGAATCGAGCTAGCTATGGAGCTGAATGTTGAGCTTGAGAGCGCCTCGGCGAGTAAGGATGGTGCCGACAATCAGTTGGACTTGCTGTTGGGCGGCCAGAATCCTGGCGCCCACGGGGCGACCGCGACTGTAAGGAGTGGATGGAACGGGAAGAGATAGCCGATCGTGGTATGAGAAGATCTTGATAGCGTGTGCGCTTGCCGTAGAATGGGGTCTTCCGCTGCATTCGGTTGAAACACCCGAATTCAAGGCTATCGATAGGTTGATTGAGGCACTCCGATGTGCGGTCACTGACGAGGCCTTGTGCTCGTCCGAATCGAGTTTCGCGAACGGGGCCTATGAGCATCTCTTCCAGAAGTCCAGTTGTAAGGAGTAAGCGTTCATGGTGTGTTTGGGATTGGCCTCATCTTGAATCTACACCGCTTGGTAGTTCCGGCCTTCCATGAATCCAGTCTGCGCTGCATTTTCTACCAAGCGGGTGTTCCCAGTGCTAACATCGCGCTACACAGCCCCAACGCCCTGCGCGTAGTATATAAGGTCTCTGGTGGGTCAGCAGGTGGGTCTTAGCAGTCAGAGCAACAGTAGACTTGAAATGTGGCTTCCCCCCAAGTTATGTTCTCTTCTGAAAGACCGCACTCCACGCACTCGAATTCCACAAAGAACTCTACTCCAGCCAGATCATCTAAGCACTCGTTGGCATATGGCTCAGATTGGCCATGGCGTTCGATCTGAACCGTGTGCGGCATGGCTGTAGGTGACTTGCCACCGAAGTACTCGTTGAAGCAAGTCCCTACTTCTGACCACGCTGATACAGCTTCCACACGCACGCCTTGTTCTGGATCGCATCCGGCGGCAGCTGTTGCGACGGCACTTCCAGATACTCCAATCCGCGGCTTCTGATTGGGGGCAATTGTTGCGATGGAGCTGGGTGAGGGGTGACACCACTCTGCTTGAATGGCTGTACTGCACGAAGATCGAGTGGGGGCGTCCTGTGCCGCATCCATTGCATAAATGGATCCGGCGCCTATCGAGAGGAGTAGTGTGAGTCGAAAGAGCGCAGTAAGTGTGGCCAGTCGAGTGATCAGCATCTCTGTGCCTCCGTTGTGGTGTCTTGTCTTGAAATCAATTCACGGCGACTTTCTTGGATCTACAACGACCGTGATGCTTTGGTCCGGAGCGCAAGCATACTCTAGTGGCGTTGCACTATCGTCCCTCCATGGCCTGAGTGGTAGGCTGGCGCACGAAACTGGGGGCAACCGTCTCTGCTATCTATTGTAGTGGGTCGCACAATGTGTCTTAGTCACAAGGTCGGCCACTTCGGCCACAGGTCTACTAGTCGGCCGAAGTCGCAGGAACGCTTGCCGGGCGGGCTGTTTGGGGTAGCAGGTAGAAGTCTGACAACTCCAGTAGTTCCGATATTCACGGGAAGACGGGCCGGCCGAGCGAGTCGATGGCG
>CAZJWJ010000084.1:0-24079 GCA_964549495.1 uncultured Anaerolineales bacterium
TCGGTCGATGGTCAGATGGTTGATGCGGGTCCAGCCCGGATAGCGGTTCGCGTCGTCGACGACCCAGGCGACGCCCGATCGCAGGTGCACGCGGCGTCCGGGCGCCTCGGGCAGATCGACGCGCGAGCCGCCGATCAGGTCAGGATCCCGAGCCACGTCGAAGAGGCTCAATCCCTCTGCCTCGGCTATGGCCAGCACGCTGCCTTCCGAGCCCAGATCGAAGGCCGGCCGATCCAGCGTCCCTGCCACCCGAGGTCGCTCGGGCAGGCTCAGGTCGATGACCTGCACTCCACGCTCAGGGCCGACCAAGTAGGCCCGGCCCGCTACCGCCTCGACGGCTCCGAGCCCGCCCGGCCAGCGATGCCCACCGTCCACCGCCATCCGCCCATCCCCGTCCAGCGCCACCCGCAGCAACCCGCCATCCGACTCCGTGGCCAGCAGCCGATCGCCAGCCAGCGCCAGGTCGCCGATCGAGCGATCGATGCGACCTATCTTGCGTGGCCCACCTTCCGCACGCAGATCGAGGTGCGAGAGCGCCCCACCGCAGCCGAGGTAGATGTCCTGGCCGCGCGAGACGAGGCTGAGCGAGGTCCAGCGACAGCCTCCCCCAAGGTCCGTATCCTCCTGCTGCCACGTGACCTCGGGCGCATCGGGTCGCGAGATGTCGATCTCGACCAGGCCCTCGTAGGGTGCAAGCGATCGCGGCGAGAGCCAGTATTGGTAGTACAGGCGCAGTCGATCGCCTTCCAGGGCGAAGCTGCCTGCGAAAGCCGCGCGGCGGATCTCGTCCCAGATCAACTGGCCGATCTCGATGCTGCGAAGGAGTCTCGGATGCCCCGCGTCGCTCAGGTCGTACACCTTGCAGACGAGCCTCATCCGCTGATCGCGCGTCTCTGGGTCGAGTAGGTGGAGCTGGCGGTCGATGATCGCGAATCCCCGGATCTCCTGCTCCCATTCGTCGCCGAGGTAGGGTGCGAACGGACGCGCTACCGCTTGGCTGGGATCGCGCAGGTCGACGATCCAGGACGGTCCCGGAGGCCAGGTGGCCAGATCGTCGTCGAGCGTGTAGGCATGCCCGGCGATGGTCACCAGGCGGCTGGCCGCGCCTTCCGGCAGCGTGAACGTTCCCTGAAGCACGGGGCTCGCGGGATCGGCCACGTCCAAGACCGCTAGGCCCGCTCCACCGATGGCGGCCACGAGCCGGCCCGGAATCAGCTCATCCAGCGCCAGGTCGCGCACCACGCCCGGCAGCACCTCGCTCTGGCCGAGCAGCGCGGGCCCCTCCGGTCTCGTGTAGTCGAAGACCAGCACCCTCGGGCCCGCGCCGACGTAGGCCAGGTCCCCGGACACCACCAGCGCCTCGGAGATACCTCCGAGCTGGCTTTCCACCTCGACATTCTCCGGCTGGTGCGTCCAGGCAAAGGGTAGGTAGATGCGGCTGGTCTGTGCGGGTGGGTTCTGAGCGCGTGCCACGGGCGTGGAGATGCCCCACGCCAAGAGCAAGATGAAGACCAGTGCCAAGGTCCACCTCGAAGCGATCGGTTCACGGACGCGGTTCATGATGCTCTCTCCCACTTCCCCAACGTCGCTGGCTCCACACAGTCGAGACGAGAAACGAGCGCAGTGCCTTGCACCGTGCGAATCGGCGCCAACATCAGCGAATCAGGAAACTCGTGCAAGTTGTCGGGCCACGCCCGTGTAGTATCCAGTAAGGCGGTCATCGATCGCCACGGTTCCATTCCAAAGCGGCCGCCCAACATGCTCCCATCATTCAATCACGACATCCAGCTCCTCCGTCGAGCCCAAGCGGGCGATCGGCGATCCTTCACCCAGCTTGCCGAGCAGCATCAACGCAGGCTCTATCGCTTATGCCACCGGCTCCAGGCTGGGGACCGGCCTGCCGCCGAAGACCTGGCCCAGGACGCGCTGCTCCGCTGGTATCGCAACCTCGACAAGCTCGATGCATCGCGACCCATCTGGCCCTGGCTGCGCCGCTTGACCCTGAACCTCTACCTGAACCAATCGCGAACGCGGCAGGTCGATACGAGTCCGCTGGAGCATGGGCATCGGGAGTACCCAGTTCAACCCGACCACCAGCTCGAGTCGTCCAAGGACGGGTTGGATCAGCGTATCGACCTCGATCGATCCCTGCGCCTGCTGAGCGCCGCCGATCGCAGCGTGCTGGTGCTGCACTACCTCGAATCGCTGAGCTACAAAGAGATGTCGGCGCTGCTCGGCCTGCCGGTGAGCACCATCGAGAGCCGGCTCTTTCGCGCGCGCAAGCGCATGGCCGCCATGCTCCAACGGCTCGACCCGCCGGCCGAGCGCCGACCGAATCCCGGAGTCGAACATGTCACGCCACTGGACGGATGAAGCGCTCTGGCGCTATGTCGACGGGCGTCTATCGCCGGCGGATCGGCAGGCTCTAGAGGAATCCACGGCCGAGGACCGGCCGCTACGCCAGCGTTTGAGGGACGTCCAGGACGTCGATCGCTGGCTGAGCCAGCACATGCGGCAGGATGTCGCCGAGCCCGCGACCCTGATCGAGACCTTCGAGCAGCGACTCGCAGCGGAGCCATCCTCTGGCCCAACAGCCTGGCACCGAGCAGGTCCTCGACATGTCGTCCCGGCGGGCGCCCGGGTTTGGGTCGAGCGGGTGCTGGATTGGTCGCGCCAGGGCCAAAGCAGTCAACGCGTTATGCGCCTGGCCAGTGCGGCACTGCTGGTCGCGATCGTCCTTGGTCTGGCCCTGAATGCACGGGCAGGAGACCCTCCCATCTCGGCCGGCTGGCCCGATCTCGGCGCCTGGCTCCAGGCCTTCGATCGATCCGTCGATCCCCCCGCCGAGCCGCAACCGGTCGAGCTCCCGTCGGATCTGGATCTCGACCACCTCTACTACATCGATGGACTGGGACTCGTCCCGCTCGGTCCCGAGGGCTTCGCCGCCGTCGGGCTCCGACCCGAGCGAGGGAGCCCACCCGATGGTCTCGACGTCACCGAGGACGCCGAGGTCGTCGCGCCAACAGCCACCGGTGCCAGCCTGCCGGCCCGGCGCCGTGACGGCCCGCTCGAGGTCATCTTCCGCGCCCTCTACTCCGACGGCCGGCACATGCAACTCGACCTCGACATCCGCGACATCCGTATACCGGATCCCCTGCCGCCCGGAACCTCGACCCCGGATGCTCCCGATGGCAGCCAGGACCTACCCCTCGGCGCCATCTACTTCCGCACCGCGGATGGTCGACGCTACCGAGCCGACTGGGCTCCCGGTGGTCTGGAGCCCGCCGAGAGCTGGGACGATGTCGGGTGGTGGGGCGAATCAGGACGAGGCATGTCGGGACGCAGACAGATCACGGCCCTGCCGGCCGGAATCGGCCCGGTCGACCTGATGGTCACCCTGCTGCGCCCGACGGACGACGGCGACTACCTCGAGGAGCACGAGGTCCGCTTCCCGCTCGAACTGGCTTACGTAGCTGCCGGCGATCTCGAGCCCCAGCGCGCTCGAGTCCTCGATGCAGAAGACCAGCGCCACGGCATTTCCTTGCGGGCGCTGGCCCAGTACCGTAGCGAGGATCGCATCGCCATCCTGGCGCAGCTCGCACCGCCAGGTCGGCGGGATGCCGTCTGGCTTCCGACCACGAAGTCGGTGACCGAGGAAGAGGATCCGGCCCGTGGCTTCTCGCTGATCGATGACAAGTACGATCGGTTGCTCGATGCGGGCGATCGGGTCTCGATCCATCGCCTCAGCACGGCGGTCTTTGACCCCGCGGACCGACAGTGGGTCCTCGAGGCGCTGGACAGCGGGATCTTCGGCCCAAATCTGGCCTCGCTGATCGTCCTGGACCTCGAGCTGGACGAGCCTCTCGCTGGTCCAGCTCGGCTGGCGTTGCGAGAGCTCCTGCTCGGCGTGGACGCGCATGCCTCGGACACCTTCTCCAAGCCCGGCCATGCCGACATCGCGATTCATCACCTGACCCTGCCACCGCGGGTCGAGGTCCCGTTTGGTACGCATGTGTTCGATCGCCTCTCCGACGAGGACATCCAGATCGTCGATATCGAGATGGAGCCCGCGGGCGTGCCGGTTCGGGTCCACAGGCTCGTCCGCGTTCGAGGCATGGGCAATGATGGCCTCGCGCTCGAATGGGCCCCGCTCGCCGAGCCACCGGGCTTCACACTGACCAGACTGAGCTTCGGATACATGCACGACGATGGTGGATGGCCCGTTCCTTTGCTCGGCACACGCATCGGCGCTGCACGCCGGTGCGGAAATCACGGAATGATGGGCTTCGTGACCAATCGCTCGACGTTCGATCTCCCCTCGGGGCTCTCGGAGATCGAGCTCTGCGCCATGAAGCCCAGCTTCCGTGTGACCGGCCCGTGGGAGGTCACCCTGGCCGCATCAGACCTTCCATCGCCATGATGGACGGCAGCATCTTCGCTGCGCTGCCGGAGCCTCATGGGCCCCAGCCTTCATCGCGAGACCAGCGGCAGATGAATCCGGCTCACCGGGGCGCCGGGATCGAGGCTCAGATCCAGGGTCATCAGGCCGCCGTGCTCGAAGGCCACGGTCGCATGCCGGCCGTTCAGGTCGACCTCGGCCACCGGCCAGCCGGGCTGCCATAGGCCCACGATCTCCGGTTGCTCCTCGCCGAGGTCGAGCACGAGCAAGCCATCCTCGCCCAGCGCCACCGCGCCGTAGGTACCCAGTCCATGCTTCGAGATGGAGAATCGTCCCTCGTAGCTTCCCGGCACGGAGGCGGGCAAGGGTAGGGCAGCGACGGGCCTCGGATCATCCGGCCGCCTCAGGTCGTAGACATCCAGGCGATCGCGACCCAGGGCCCAAAGCCGGCCCTCCGCGGTGGCCAAGGCCTGGTAGAAGCCCTGCACCCAATGATCGATGACGGGCTGTTGCGGGTCGCGAGCATCGATGATCCACAAGAACTTCTCTCCCGCCACGTATAGGAAGCCTTCTTGCCGCGCCAGGTCTCGAGGCAGGTCGCCCACCAGCAGCCGGCCGATGCCACGGGGCGGTTTCGACGTGGAGACTTCGACGATGTCGAGATGGCCCGGGCCCAGAAATCCGCTGTCATGGAGGTTGCGGTTTCTGGCTTGCCAGAACACGAAACCCAGACCGTCGTCGAGCAACACCTGCGAATGAAGGTCCGCAATCAGACCCTCCTCTTGGTCGAGCAGGGGTTCGTAGACGAAACGCGATCGCGCGGGCGGGGACGACCCGAGCTCGAAGATCTCGAAGGCGGAAGTGACGAGCATCCCCGCGTCCCCCACCTGCAGGCGTCTGGAAGGCACCGACTCCGAGCCCTGGGATGCGTCGCCAGGCTGGTTCGGGAGCTGCGCGGCGATCACCGTCCGATCGTCCGCATGGAGGTCCAGGATCCAGTCGCCGTCCCAAGCCGTGGCCAAGTAGACCTTTCCAGCCTTGGTGACCAGGTCGGTCGGCGCATCCCACCGGGCCGCCAGCAGGCCTTCGGACACAAACTGGTGGGGCTGCGCAAGATCGAGCGTATGCACGTTCTTGGACGTGCCGGGCCCGAAACCGACGGCCAAGCGGCCTGCGTCCAGGCTCACGTCGCTGGCGAAGCGTTCGGCCGGCCCCGCCTCGGGTGCCCACCGGGCGACCTCGGCAACGCGATTCGGCCCCGACGTGTCCAGGATGCGAACACCCTCCCCGAGTCCGGTCAGCGCGAGCAGGTGGCCATCCGCCGCTACATTCATCAGGGGCTCGACGACGATCGGATCGCCGATCGCGCGCAGGCTCCCCGGCTCCCCGATATCGTAGACTCGGACCCAATCGCGCGTACTGGCGACGAGCCGATCCTCGGTCAGGTCGATCCGGGCGTCCGCCCAATCCATGACATGCCGGGCTCGCTCGTTTGGCCGCGAGGGATCGGCCAGGTCGACCTCGACCAACTCGTGGGCGCCGGTCGCGTACCAGAGACGCTTGCCTCGAACATTCCATCCCTTGACACGACCCGGCAGCGACAGGGTAGCCAGCTCCTTCACCTGATTCGGGAGCCGCGCATCGAGGATGCGCAGCAGTCGTTGCCCTTCCGTGCCGACATAGCCGAGCAAGAAGAGCAGACCATCGCTGGCCACGATGTCGCGACTCGCCCCCAGCGAGTCGAACGCGCCCAGCAAGGTCGGCGTGGCGGGATCGGTGATATCCCGGACCTGGATCTCGGTCGCCAAGCGGCTATATAAGCGATTCCCATCCACCGCGAGCTCGTTGCTGCGCAGATCGGCTTGGGCCCACAGGCGCCGGGCTTCACCGGACATGCTGGTCTCCCAGATCTCCAATCCGGTCCACTGGCTGGTCGTGAATGCCAGATCCCCCTGCAACTCCAGGTCCTGGGGCCTGGTCTCGAACACCGACAGCAGGCGCGGACCCGCTCCGGTTTGCCCCGGCTCCAGTCGATGCAGTCCCTCCGCGCCCACCGCAACGTAGATCACGTCGCCATCCAAGGCCACGGGCGCTGGCCCATCGATCGATGCCGACCAGAAGCGGCGGCGATCTTCCTCCAGCCCGAAGCGCACATCCGGAACCAACGTTCCACCGCCATCGAGCGCGAAACAACGTACGGCCACGCTGATCCCCAATCCTTCGCCGCCCAAGCAGACCCGCCCCGACTCGGACTCCATCGAGGCGACCGATCGCATATCGTGTACGATCTTTCCGAGAAAGCGAGGCGACGAGAGCTCCGACCAATCGATCTCGTGCAGCCAGATCTCGTCCGGAAAGAAGAACCGATCGCCCAGCACCGTCGCCATGCCCAGACCGTCCTCCACTCGACCTAGCTCTACGAGCCGACCCGAAGCGCGGTCGATCTCGAACAACACCACGCCGATCCCCGGCATCCCGACCACCAAGCGATCCCCCAGCAGGTCCAGACCGGCCGCGATCCCATCCAAGGCCGTGGCCGCCATCAACCGCAGACTCCCGTCCTCCCCGCGCTCGAACACGTGCACGAGGCCCCCACCCTCCCGGGTCTCGACCGATACCACGACATGATCATCCTTCAGCAACTCCAGTTCGGTATAGCGCTGGCCGGCCGCCGGCAGTGCCACCGGGCCGATCGGCGCGATATCGTCCGGACGCGTCACGTCCAGCATCAGCAGCCCTGCCTTGCCCGCCGCCACGAAGAGCAAATCATCCTCGTAGACCAGGTCGTGGACCCGACCGCCCAAGATCGGACTTCGTCCCAACAACGATGCCTGCTGCCCACGCTCCAGCACCCGAACCCGCGCCCCCGCGCCCACGTAGACCGCATCGATCCCGATCTCGACCGCGCTGACCTGCCCTCCGAAATCCCCGATCAGCTCCGGCGCTAGCTCCGCCATCGACCCTTCCTGGGCTGCTGCGCTACCGCCAAGCGCCAGGGTCAACGCCAAGGCCAAGCTCCCGAGACCACTCCATGTCCAGATCCAGGCTCGGATCTCCACCGCCCCCTCCTATGGTTCGCCATCGATCTAGCCAGTGCGTCAATACTCCGTTCCACACGTCTCTTGTTCAATCACGATGCCCCGATCGCCCACCGTCTTTCATCGATCTTCCCGATCTAGCGCCCATAACACCCAAGCGCGCACCCGTTGACCCTCCATGACCGATCCCGTAGAATCGCCAACCCAAGTCGCCGCGCCCCCGGCCAGCCCCAGGACCACGCCACCATGCAGCCCAGCCACCGCTACGACCCCCAAGCCATCGAGGCCAAGTGGCAGGCCCTCTGGGCCGAGCACAAGACCTTCCGCAGCCTCGGCCCCGGCGAGCCCGGTTTCGACGAGAGCAAGCCCAAGTACTACGTGCTGGACATGTTCCCCTACCCCTCGGGCGTCGGCCTGCACGTCGGGCACCCGCTGGGCTACATCGCCACCGACATCGTGGCGCGCTACAAGCGCATGACCGGCCACAACGTGCTGCACCCGATGGGCTACGACGCCTTCGGGCTACCGGCCGAGCAGTACGCCGTCGAGCACGGCGTGCACCCGCGCATCACCACCGAGCGCAACATCGAGACCATGGAGCGCCAGCTCCGGCGGATCGGCCTGTCCTACGACTGGGATCGCCGCATCGCCACCACCGACGTGCCCTACTACCGCTGGACCCAATGGATCTTCATCCAGCTCTTCGAAAGCTGGTTCGATCCCGATGCCGCCAAGGCCCGCCCGATTGCCGAGCTCGTCGCCGAGCTCGAATCCGGCGCGCGCTTCGTCGACGCCGAGGGCGCAGTCTACCTGGCCGCCAACGCTCCCGACGACGCCTTCCACTACGCCGTCCTCGACCCGCCCACCCAGCGCGCCATCATCGACGGCCAGCGCCTGGCCTACCTAGACGAGGTGCCGGTCAACTGGTGCCCCGGCCTGGGAACCGTGCTGGCCAACGAGGAGGTGACCAACGAGGGCCGCAGCGAGCGCGGCAACTTTCCGGTCTACCGCCGGCCCCTGCGCCAGTGGATGCTGCGCATCACCGCCTACGCCGACCGTCTGCTGGCCGACCTGGACCGCGTCGACTGGCCCGACTCGATCAAGCAGATGCAGCGCAACTGGATCGGCCGCAGCCAGGGCGCGCAGGTCGACTTCTCGGTCCAGGGCTCCGGCGAGACCATCCGCGTCTTCACCACCCGCCCCGACACCCTCTTCGGCGCTACCTATATGGTCCTGGCTCCGGAGCACCCGTTGGTAGACAGCGTCACCACCGACGACCATCGCGCGGCGGTCGAGGCTTACCGCGACGAAGCCGCCGCCCGCAGCGAGCGCGACCGGCAGGCCGAGAGCAAGACCAAGACGGGCGTCTTCACCGGCGGCCAGGCCATCAACCCCTGCACCGGCCGGCCCATCCCCATCTGGATCGCCGACTACGTCCTGATGGGCTACGGCACCGGCGCCATCATGGCCGTGCCCGGCCACGACGACCGCGACTTCGCCTTCGCCCGCACCATGGATCTGCCCATCGTCCCGGTGATCGTCCCGGATGACGAGTGGCTGGCCGAGCAGAAGCTGACCGCCGAGGCCTATCTGGAGCGGATCGCCGAGATCGACGCCGTCTTCACCGGCCTCGGTACCAGCATCCACTCCGCCAACGACCAGGTCTCGCTGGACGGCCTGCCCTCGGCCGAGGCCAAGCAGCGCATCACCGCCTGGCTCGAGGAGGCCGGCCTGGGCACCGCCCAGGTGCAGTACAAGCTGCGCGACTGGCTCTTCTCGCGCCAGCGCTACTGGGGCGAGCCCTTCCCCATCCTGCACGGCCCGAACGGCGAGATCCGCGCCGTCGATGCCGACGACCTGCCGGTCACCTTGCCGCCGATGGAAGACTTCTCGCCCGAGGCCTCCGACGATCCCGACGCCCCGCCGCGCCCGCCCCTGGGCCGCGCGCCGGCCGACTGGCGAGAGGTGGTGATCGACGGCGTCACCTGGCGGCGCGAGCTGAACACCATGCCGCAGTGGGCCGGCTCCTGCTGGTACTACCTGCGCTACATCGACCCCGACAACGAAGACGCGATGGTCGACCCGAACAAGGAACGCTACTGGATGGCGCCGGGTGGCGTCGACCTCTACGTCGGCGGCGTCGAGCACGCCGTCCTGCACCTGCTCTACGCCCGCTTCTGGCACAAGCTGCTCTACGACCTGGGCCACGTGAGTACCCAAGAACCCTTCGGCCGGCTCTTCAACCAGGGCTACATCCAGGCCTATGCCTACACCGACGATCGCGGCGTCTACGTGCCGGCCGACGAGGTCGAGGAGCGCGATGGCCGCTACGTGTACGAGGGCCAGGAAGTCCAGCGCGAGTACGGCAAGATGGGCAAGAGCCTCAAGAACGCCGTCAGCCCCGACGAGATGGCCGAGCAGTACGGCTGCGACACCTTGCGCGTCTACGAGATGTACATGGGCCCGCTGGACGCCAGCAAGCCCTGGAGCACCCGCGACGTGGTGGGCGCCCACCGCTTCTTGCAGCGCATCTGGCGCAACTTCGTCGACCCGGACTCGGGCGAGTTGCAGGTGACGGACGAGCCCGCCCCGGACGAGCTGCGCCGCCTGCTCCACAAGACCATCCAGCGCGTGACCGAGGACATGGACGGCATGCGCTACAACACCGCCATCGCCGCCCTGATCGAGCTGAACAACGACCTGGTCGGTCGCGACGGCCTCCCCCGAGAAGTGGCCGACCCCCTCGTCCTGATGCTTGCCCCCTTGGCGCCTCACATCGCCGAGGAGCTCTGGCAGCGGATGGGCCACGACGATTCGCTGGCCTACGCGGCCTGGCCGGCCTACGACGAGGCCTGGCTGGTCGAGGACCGCGTCGAGCTGGCGCTGCAGGTGATGGGCAAGGTGCGCGGGCGCATCGAGGTGCCGGCCGACGCCGACCCGAAGGCCATCGAGGCCTTGGCCCTGGCCGACGAGCAGGTCCAGCGGCACATCGAGGGCAAGACGGTGCGCAAGGTCATCGTCGTCCCCGGCCGCCTGGTCAACATCGTCGCCACCTGAGGCCCGCGATCGGCTCGACCTCGGCCCACCTGATTCAACTGGCCCGGCGCATTGTGTATAATCGCCTCGGCCGTGGCGACGCCGCGGCCGAGATCTCGATGCGCCCGGCCGTGCCCAACCGGCGGGCAAAAGGAGTAGATGACCCCATGCGAGGATGGATGCGGCTGACCCTGACGCTGCTGATGGCCTTTGCCATCGGCGCCTGCCGCGGAGAAGAAGAGCCCACGCCCGACGAGGACATGAACCCCGAGGTCGAGGAGATCACCGAGACCACCGCGCCGATGCTCACTGCCGGCCAACCGATGGTCGAGTTCCGCGAGCGCGAGTTGGCCGAGGGCCGCGAGCTGGAGGAAGGCGAGACGGTCGAGGTGGAGCCCGGCGCCAACGTGATCACCAGCGAGGGCGGCGTGGCCACCCTGGTCTGGGAGGACTTCCTGAGCCAGCACCTGCTCTCGGGCACCGACAGCCTGCTGAGCCTGTCGCAGCCCGAGATGCGCTACGCCATCATCGACCAGGCCACCGGCACCGCCCGCTACGAGCTCCTGGGCGCCGGCGAGGCGGCCACGGTCACCGTCAAGGCCGCCAGCTGGAGCGACGTGCAGCTGACCGAGGGCGAGGCCGAGGTCATCGTGAGCATCGTGCCCGGAACCGAGCCGGCCAGCTGGGTCGCGGTGCTGGAGGGCGAGGCCACGGTGCTGCGCGGCGACGAGGACAGCCTGACGCTCAACGCTGGCCAGGTGGCGGCCATCACCGCCCAGGGCGACATGCCCACCGCCTACGAGATCGACGGCGAGCTGCTCGGCGACTGGTTCGACGACGTCGAGGCCGGCAATACCGTCGGCGACATGGCCTCCATCGCCTACCGCTGCGAGGTCACCAGCGAGGCCGCCATCTACTCGGAGCCCGACGAGGAATCCGATTCGGCCGGCGACCCGCTGGCCGAGGGTACCCTGGTGGTCGTCCTCCAGCGGGACGAGCCGGGCAGCTGGTTCCGGGTGACCGAGGAGCGCTTCTTCGAGTACCTCAAGGACACCGTCGACGAGGAGATCCCGGCGGACCTCCTCGATGCCTGGGTGATGAGCGAGAACCTGGACTGCAACGGCCCGGCCATGGGCGTCT
Source organism: uncultured Anaerolineales bacterium (assembly GCA_964549495.1). Classification (GTDB taxonomy): domain Bacteria; phylum Chloroflexota; class Anaerolineae; order Epilineales; family Epilineaceae; genus JACKBJ01. The sequence continues at coordinate 11,614 of CAZJWJ010000084.1, forward strand.
CGATGGACCCGCCGGAGGAGCTGGGCACCAGCCCGACCAACACCCCGCCCCCGCTGCCCACCCGCGCCCCGGTGGTCATCCCGACCACCCTCCCGACCCTGGCCGTCACCCGTACGCCCACCCCCACCCCGACCGGCGCCGCGTCCACGGTCGAGTTCTGGGCCGAGGACGACGAGATCGACCTGGGCGAGTGCACCGAGCTGCGCTGGCGCTTCCGCAACATCAAGGCCTGGTACCTGGACGGCGGCGCTGGCGTCGGCGACGACGGCAGCAAAGAGGTCTGTCCCAAGAAGACCACCACCTATAACGTCCGGGTGATCTTGCCCAACGACGAAGAGGTCAAGAAGTCGGCCAAGGTCACCGTCCGCCAGCCCGAGGAAGCCAGTGCAACCCCGCGGGCCAGCAATACGCCGCGGCCGGCGGCGACGACCCAGCCGACCGCCATCACGATGCCGACCTCGACAGTGCCGCCAACGGCTCGCCCCACCGATCCACCTCCTCCGACGAACACATCACCGCCGGCCGCAACGGACACGCCCGAGCCGGAGCCTACGGACACCGAGGAACCGAACCCAACCGACGAGCCGACCGCCCCGGCCCCGGCTCCCTAACCAACCTCCAGGCGTCTGACCGACGCCCCAACCTCGAGGCCACCGCTCGCAGTTGCCCTGCCCGAGCGTTGCCTAGCGCCCCGCCGGAGTCATTCCGGCGGGGCGCGCCGTTTCTCTCCCTCGATCGTTCAGCCGTGATCCGAGGACAACGACATGACATCCCGCCCGCTCCACGCCGACCCGGACACCGCCATCGTCTTCACCACCCGGATGGAGGCGCTGGCCGACTTCTACCGCCAAGCCCTGGACCTCGGCGAGCCCGAGACCGCCCCCGGCCACATGGGCTTCCAGCTCCCCAGCCTCTACCTGGGCTTCGACCAGGTCGAGGAAGCCCACGGTGCCGGCTCCCTGACGCTCTGGTTCCGGGTCGACGATCTGGACGCTTGCTACGAGCGTTGCCTATCGCTCGGCGCGACCAGCCACTACGCCCCGGTCGAGAAGCCCTGGGGCGACCGCCTGGCCGCGGTCCGCGACCCGGACGGCAACCTCGTCGGCCTCTCGCAGCGGCAGCCGGCACCCGCTGGCTGATGTCTCGGCCGAATCGCTAATACGTGTACTCTACCTCCGGGAGCGCCGAGATGGCTTCGAAGGCATCGGCGCCCTCTTCCGCACTGAGGACCTGTCGCGCGACCACCTCCATGTCGAAGTCGAGGACCGCGACGAGCGCCGTCACGAGACCAGAGGCGTCGACGAATGCGCTGCCGCCTCCGCTGCGGTAGTACTCGATCTGCTCCTCGGTCGCGAAGGTGAAGCCGGAGGCGTGAAGCGGATAGGTCGTCCGGAAGACGTAGACCCACAGCGCATCGTCCGCATCGCTGCTCGCATTTCCGATCATCGGCGAATCGCCCATCGTGACGCCCGCCGAATGCATGAGGGACTTGTACTCGCCAAGGCTCATGCGCCTGGCCTCGATCTCGTCGATGACGACCTCTTCCCCGACATCTCGGTCGAGGACATCTTGCAGGAAGTCGAGCGCCATTCCATTGACCATTCCGACAAGCATGTTCGGCGTGGCCCGGGACGAGTTCATCATCGCGAAATCGGTCCCGGAAACCGCACCGGGCTCCGGCGTCCGTAGCATCCAGAGCGTGATCACCGACAAGATGACGACGATCCCGACACCCACGCTCGATCGCTTGCGCATTTCTCTCTCCTGATTCTCGAAACCCGTCCCCTGACTGCCTTCTCAGGGCGCTCGAGCTACCCGCAAGCATCTCCCTGACAGAGTACTAGGCGGAGCTCCCGAAAGGCCAAGCCCAGCACTCGCCCGTCCCCACCACCGACCGGTTCCGCCTCGAGCAGGCGGAAGCGCACCTCATTGGCCTCGCGCAGGCTCTCCTCGACCGCATCGAAGGACCAGGTCCCCGCGTCGAAGTGGCCCTCCGGCCGGACGATGCCCAGGGTTTGCCGGTTCAACAAGACCTCGAAGCTCCGGCCTTGCTGCGTTCCCGTCACCAGTTCCAAGTGAAGATCTTGCGCCGAAGCGCCGCCACCGCGCGTGACCCACCTCGCCGGCACCCGAAACACCAAGCCCGGCTCCGGCCCCTCGGACCAGCGCCATACCACATCGCCGGCACGCTCGACCGCGTGCCAATCGCCCTCGACGAAGAAGCGTTCATCCCCATCGGCCAGGATGGCAGAACCTGGCTCCAAGAGCGGCAGCTCGGCCAGTTGCAGGCGCCGATATCGATCGCGGATCATCGCCTCGCTGGCCAGGGCCTGCGGATGGCGCCAATCCCAGAGGATCTCCGGGCGCGCATCCACGTTCACGTTACCCAGCTCCGGCCCCCAGTCGCCGCCGTTCCAGCGCACCGTGTTGAGGTTGTAGAGCCCCTGCCAGGCGTGGACCCAGATCGAGAAGGTCATGCAGATCACGGCCACCCCCGCCATCGCGAAGCCGGCGACCCTGCTCGATGCGGTCCCATCGCCCTCGTTCCTCGACCCATCCCACTCGGCCAGCGCCGCCTCCACGACGAGGTAGCCGATCACGAGCAGGGCCGGCAGGGCCTCGACGAAGGGCCGGCTGCCGAAGCTGTGTCCATCCCACCAATGCGGGTAGTCCGAGATGACCATCAGGTGCAGCAGCGACCAGACCACCGTCAGCCAGAAGATCGGCTGGCCCGCCAATCGCCTTCGGTATCGGATCGCCCCGGCCAAGACCAGCACGAGCCAGGGGCTGAAGATCGAGAGACCGCGGCCCGGGCTGATCAAGTTGCCCAGCAAGGCCTGGCCGAAGGTGCTGACGCCCGAGAGCCGGCGCGGATCGTAGTAGGGTGGGATCGGCTGACCGTATGTCTGCATCGAGTAGGCGGCCAGGATCAGTCCTGGCAGGGCCAGGAGCGCGGACAAGCGCAAGGCGTCACGCCAGCCGTGTCGCCGCAGCACATAGGGCAGGCAGACCAGGGCCAGCAAGGCAGAGGTCGGGCGCGACAAGGCGGCCATGAAGAGGATGCCCCCGAGGATCGCCAACCGGCGCCAGCCCAGCTCCTGCTTGTACGGTGCCCAGGCGGCCAAGAGGGTCAGCGCCGCCAGATCGAGCAGGGCCGCGGCGTCATTGCTCCAGAAGGCCGTGCCCAGCGTGCTGGTCAGGCCGCTGCCCCATACCAGGCCGGCGGCCAAGACGAGCCCGACCCAGGGTCCGACCGACCCCGCGGTCCCATCGGGCGCGTCCCGACCTTTGGAGCCCAGGCGCGTCGAGGCCGATCGCCGAAGGGCCTCGAAGAGCGCGAAGGCCAGGAGCAGGACCAGGGCCACGCTGCTGGCCGCTAGCCAGCGGTGCAGTCGGGCCTCGCCCTCCAGGCTCAGTAGATCCCAGCCCAGTCGGTCGGCCAGCCAGACGGCCGGCAAGGCCAGGATCGGCGCGCCCAGCGGAAAAAAGTAGTCTACCCGATCGTGGTGCCGCGAGAGGTTGCGAGAGGGTAGGTCGGCCGGCCCGGCGTAGTCGTCCAGCCGCGGCGAGCCCGTCTCCAGGATGGCCAAGCTGACCAGGAGGCTGCCGCGCGGATCGCTGCCGGCGTAGCTGATCGGCGCCCGCAACACCCAGACGAAGGTCAGGGCCGCCAGGACCAAGGCCACCACCCAGGGCAGCCGCGGGTCTCGGACCTCGATGTCTCCCATCGCGTGGCGACTACTCCAATCGGAGTCGCCGAAAGGCCAAGCCCAATTCCCGCCCATCCTCGCCTCCTAGCGGCTCGGCACTCGACAAGCGAAAGTGCAACAGGTTCGACTCCTTCAAGCTGCCCGATGGTAGCTCGAAGTGCCAGGTCTGCGGCTCGAAATGCCGCTCGGGCTCGACCCGACCCAGATGCTCGCCGTTCAGGACCAAGTCGGAGTGCCGGCCCTCGTGTGAACCCGCCAGCAAGATTAGACGCAGTCCCTCATGTTCGCCCGAATGGTGCGCCTGGACGAGCGCCTTCGGCAAGCGGAAACGCAGGCCCGGCCGGTCTCCTTCCGACCACCGCCAGACAACATCCCCCGACTGCTCTGACGGGTGCCAGTCGCCCTCGACGAAGAAGCGGTCATCCCCATCGGCGTGGATCGCACCCCCCGGCTCCAGCATCGGCAACTCGGCCAGATGGATGCGCAGGTAGCGATCGCGGATCATCGCCTCGCTGGCCAGGGCCTGCGGATGGCGCCAATCCCAGAGGACCTCCGGGCGCACGTCCACGTTCACGTCGCCCAGCTCCGGCCCCCAGTCGCCGCCGTTCCAGCGCACGGTGTCGAGGTTGTAGAGCCCTTGCCAGGCGTGCACCCAGATCGCGAAAGCCAGGCTGATCGCGACCGCTCCCGCCAGCGTGTAGCCGGCCACCCTGCTCGTTGCGGTTCCATCACTCTCGATCCTCGACCCATCCCACTCGACCAAGGCGGCATCCACGACCAGGTAGCCGATCAACAGCAGCGCCGGCAGCAGCTCGACGAAGAGTCGGTTGCCAAAGCTGTGGCCGCCCCACCAATGCGGGAAGCGGGAGATGGCCAGCCAGTGGCCCATCGACCAGACCGCTGCCAGCCAGAAGAGGGGCCGGCCGGCCAGGCGCCGGCCGTGGCGCAGCAGGCCCAGGGCGACCAGGATCAGCCAGGGGCTGAAGACCAAGAGGCCCCGCCCCGGGCTGATCAGGTGGCCCAGCAGGGCCTCCGCAAAGCGGCCCTCGCCCGACAGCCGCCGTGGATCGTAGTAGGGCAAGATGGGCTGGCCGTAGGCCTGCATGGAATAGGCGACCAGCAGCAGCATCGGCAGGGCCAGCGCGAGGGCCAGCCGCAGCGCGTCGCGCCAGCCGTGGCGCAGGAGGACGTAGGGCAGGACCAGCAGGGTCAAGAGATCCGAGGTGGGTCGCGCCAGGTCGGAGAAGAAGAGCAGGGCCCCCAAGGCCGCGGCGCGACGCCAGCCCAACTCCTCGTCGCGGCCGGCCCAGGCCGCCAGCAGCGCCAGCACGGCCAGGTTGAGCAAGGCCGCGGCATTGCTGCTCCAAAAGGCCGTGCCCAGCGTGCTGGTCAGGCCGCTGCCCAGCACCATGCCCGATGCCAGGATCAGGCTGAGCGCGGGCGAGCGCGCCAGCCGGCCGCTCGGTGACTCGGCGCGGGTTGGCGCGTCGGGCGGCAAGCCCTCGCGCGCCAGGGACCGCCGGCGCAGGGCCTCGAAGAGCGCGAAGCTCAGCAGCAGGGCCAGGGCCACGCTGCCGGCCGCCAGCCAGCGATGCAGCCGGGCCTCACCCTCCAGGCTCAGCAGCTCCCAACCCAGCCGATCGGCCAGCCAGACGGCCGGCAGGGCCAGGATCGGCGCGCCCAGCGGGAAGAAGTAGTCCACCCGGTCATCGTGGCGCGAGAGGTTGCGCGATGGCAGGTCGGCCGGCCCGACGTAGTCGTCCAGCCGCGAGGATCCCGTCTCCAGGATGGCCAGGCTGACCAGGAGGCTGCCGCGGGGGTCGCTGCCGGCGTAGCTGATCGGTGCGCGCAGTACCCAGAGGAAGGCGAGCAGGGCCAAGGCCAGCATCGCCAGCTGGGCCCCGCGCGCTCGGCTCATCCCCCGATCATCCTTGCGCTTCGACGCCCGTCTCGACGCCGGTCTCGACGCCCGTCTCTTGGCTCGCCTCGTCAGCCGTCCGCTTGCGCGCCACCACGATGTCCTGGTAGCTCTGTTCGGTCTCCAGCCCGCTCCAGTTGCCGCGGTGGATGGGCTCGAGGATCTGAAGGCCCAGGGCCTCCATCGTCGACCGCAGCCAGGATTCCGGATGGGCGATGGCCTGCTCGGGCTCGCGCGCGCTGGCGCAGCGGCTGGGGCCCAGGCGATGGGGTAGGGCCAGCCGGGTCTGGCCCGCGTCCAGCCGTGCCTGGCTGGATTCGTCCAAGAGGAAGAAGGTGAGCATGCAGCGGCCGCCCGGCCTCAGGACGCGTGCGATCTCGGAGAGGTACTGCTCGACCTCTGGCATGCGCATGTGGGTGAAGACCGAGGTGGCGAAGGCCACGTCGAAGTCCGCATCCGGGCTCTCGAAGCGATAGTCGCGCGCCGGCTGCCGGCCGGCCGGCTGGTAGACCTCGTTGTGCAGGTCGGCCAAGAGGAAGCGGAAGTTCGGGTGCCGCGGCGTGATGTTGCGCTGGCACCAATCGATGCCTTCGGGCACGATGTCGAAGCCCAGGTAGCTGCCGGCCTCCGAGAGGTAGCCGGTGAGCGGCCCGGCCACCCGCCCGATGCCGCAGCCCACGTCGAGCACCCGATCCTCGGGCCGCAGGCCGGCCAGATCGATCAGCTGCTGGCGTAGCGCTCGGCCCACCGCCCGGTACTCCGGCCCGCCGACGAAGACCAGGCGCCGCGGCGGCGTGGTCGGCTCGCGCCGGCCGAAGAGGGCGTCCAGGGCATCGGCCGGCCCGTGGCGCAGGACCCGCAGCAGCTTGCGCAGGCGCCAGCGGCTGCGCGGGGAGAGGAATCGGGCGCTGGCTTGGATCATCGATGTCGAGCTCGTCGGATGAAGGGAGGTTGGGTATCTTGTTCCTTGGCGAGCCCTAACCATACTCCCCGCCTTGCCGCCTGTGAAGATCCTCGAATGCGCTGGCTGACGATCATCTCGGTGCCCGCCGAACCTGACGGATCGACAGGCCGCCTTCCCTCCGCTCGCGGCTGGTGATATAAGGGTCCGCCTGCGGCAGACATCGCCGCCATCCCAAATTCGTCGGAGCACCGAGCTGCCAGGAGCGCCACCATGTCCGGGGATCGTCCCACCGCTGCCCGCCGCCTTCCGATCGCCATCGCCACCGGTCTGGTCTGCGGCCTCTTGGCCGGGCTGATCCTGCTGCCGGTGCTGGCCGGGCCGAGCTCCGCCGGCCGGCCGAGCCGCGCCGCGACGGCCGATGTGCAGCCGGCCGCGTCGTCGACCACGGCCGGGGCGGCGCTCCCGTCCGACCCGAGCGAGACCACGACCCGCACACCAGCGCTCGGTGAATCGACCTCCGCCATCGAGCTCGCCGGCTGGGAGGGAGTAAGCTACGTCCCGCCCTCCGACGCCCTGGTCTACGAAGCGGCCGCGGCCCGGGTCGGCCCCGATGCCAGCCCGGCCGAGCTGGCGCGGGCGGCCGGCAGCCTGCGCACCCAGTGGCAGTCGCAGGCCTACCACGGGCCCGCGCCGGAGCGTCACGCCGCCTTCCGGGCCCGCGAGCGGGCGGTCGTCTCGGCCCTCGAGCAGGGCTTGCCGCCCTCGGCGGCCTTCGATGCGCGAGGCGCCGTGCTGCCGGAGATGGCCGGCGCCGGCGAGATGACTGCCGAGGCCCCGGATGCGCTCGACGCGCCCGACATCGAGGGCACCCTGCGGCTCTTCGTCGTGGCCGTCGAGTTTGCCGGCGAGGACACGGTGGAGGAGTTCTCGCATCCGGTCAGCCAGATCGATCGGACCTGCGTCACCGACACGATGACCACCTACACCGGACCGCTGCACAACACCATCCCCGAGCCCAGCCCGATGGACAACGAGACCTTCTGGCTGCCCAACTTCGACCAGGACTTCTACGAGAAGATCATCCTCTCCGAGGAGGGCATCGAGGAGCGGCCGCGGCCGGACCTGATCGATCCGGAGGACGGCCAGCCGGGCATCGACTTCTCGGGTTTGACGATGGCCAACTACTACGATGAGGTCTCCGGCGGCAAGGTGCGCTTCGATGCCGGACCGGCCGGCGTGATGGCCTGGGTCCAGGTGCCCCATTCGGTGGCCTACTACGCGGCCAACCGCTGCGACGAGGGCGATGCCGGGCGCATCCAGAGCATGAACGGCCTGCCGGACAACCCGCGCTACCCCAATGGCGTCAGCACGCTGGCGGCCGACGTGGTCGATGCCATCAACGAGGCCGATCCGGACTTTCCCTGGCAGGACTACGACACCGACGACGACAACGAGATCGACCACGTGATCCTGATCCACGCCGGCATCGACAAGTCGGACGGCGGCGGCGAGTATGGCTGGCAGCAGATCTGGGCCCACCGCGGCAGCGTGGACGGCCGGCAGGGCGGCTATCTGGCCGACGACGGTGGCACGCCGGATGATCCTTCGGACGACGTGCGCCTGCGCGGCTACACCATCCAGCCCGAGAACCTCTACCTGGGCGTGGTCGTCCACGAGTTCGGCCACGACCTGGGCCTGCCCGACCTCTACGATACCTCGGGCGCCGGGCGCAACAGCGTGGCCTGGTGGGAGCAGATGAGCCTTGGCGCGCGCACGGGGCGCCTCAACGGCTCCGACCCCACCCACCTCTCCAGCTGGAGCAAGATGGTGCTGGACTGGGGCGAGCCGCGGGTCATCACGCCCACCGAGGATGCCGAAGAGTTCGTGCTGGGCCAGGCTTCCGGGCCGCCGGAGGGCACGGAGCCGGCCCTGATGATCGAGATCCCTCCGGCCGTCGAACCGGACATCCGCCTGCTGCCCGGATCGACCCAGGTCTGGAGCAGCGGCTCCGATCAGAACTGGGCCGACGTCAAGCTGGACCGCGAGCTCGACCTGGGCGATCTGGACCCGGGCACGCCGGTCAGCCTGACCTTCGATCTTGCCTACGAGATCCACAACAACCGCGACTTCTTCTTCGTCGAGGTCTCGGCCGATGGGGGCCAGACCTACACCCAGACCCGCGGCTACGATGCGGACAGCGGCGAGGAGCGGACCACCAGCGAGGACTACGACGATCCCGCCGACCGGCTGGAACGCTACGGCAACCTGCGCTTCGGCTACACCGACGATTCTTCCGGCTGGCTGCGCGTACGGCACGATCTCTCGCCTTGGGCCGGCCAGTCCATCCACCTGCGCCTGCGCTACGCCACCGACAACTTCGGCCTGGGCTACGGCGCCTACGTCGACAACATCCGCGTGGATGCCGGCGCCGGCCTGCTCTTCGAGGACCTGGTCGAGAACGACGACGAGATGGGCTGGACCCGCCAAGGCGGTAGCTTCGAGAACACGCAGGGCGATGGCTGGCGGCTCTCCGACGCGGCCCGCCGCTACCCGCGTTACTACATCCTGGAATGGCGCAGCACCCATGGCTTCGATCTGGGCCTGAAGTACGCCTACAACACCATCTACTCGCGCCAGACCCCCGAAGGCCGGCGCGAGCTGCGGGTCGACCACATCCCCACCAACGCGCCCGGCCTCTTGGCCTGGGTCTGGGACACGCGCTTCGGCAGCAACAACAACACCTTCTCCAACTCGCGCTTCCGCGGCCTGCCCAGCGAGGGCGCCAAGGGCGGCCTGATGGTGGTCGATGCTCACCCCGAGCCCCTGCGCGGCCCCTTGGGCGGCAAGATCCAGAACGAGTACGGCCGCTTCGACTTCCCGCCCGAGAACAACTGGGACGGCCGGGTCCTGACCGCCGACGCCGCCTTCAACCTGCGTACGACGCCCGAGATCACCCTGACCGCCGCCAGCGGCACCGAGATGGCCGAGACGACCATCCTCACCGCCACCTTACAGGGCGGGCTACCCGCGGTGCGCGCCTTCCACGACGCCCTGGGCCACACGGCCGGCGTCGAGCTGTTGCCCGCGCCGATCACGCTGGAGGACGACGGCGAGCGTCAGCGCATCAAGCGCTACGCCTTCAGCGACCCGGACGGCGGCCTGGTGATCCCGGCCGCCGGCTACTACGCCCCGCGCACGCCGGAGGGCTTCAGCGGCCTGGGGGCCGAGACCAGCCCGCCCAGCGCGGACGTGAGCACCGAGGAGACGATGTACGTCGACCGGGCCGGCCAGATCTACACCATTAGCGTCGGCATCGCCGACGAGCAGGAGGTATCCGGCCAGCACAGCGGCAACCCGGGCGACTCGGGCTTGCACTTCGGCTTCCACTTCGAGGTGGTCGAGGAGGCCGAGGACGGCTCGCAAGCCACGGTGCGCATCTGGCGCAATCCCTGGGCGGCGGAGCTGGAGCCGACGACCCTGTTCTCCTGGATCGATGGCGTCGACGGCAGTCTGGATTCACTCGGCATCCAGCCCAGCATCCGCAACGTGGGCGGTGCCGGTCGGCTCCTCTTCTACGCCGACTTCGACGAGCGGTCCGCCATGGTCCCCGCGTCGCGTGGTGAGGGCATGGTCCCGGTCGGCATGCCGGCCGAGGACCTGCTGGAGGCGCTCCGCGAGAACGGCGCGGACACCCTCCCCGGCCTGGCGGTATCTCCGGAGGAGACCGTCGGCGTCGCCTGGCTCGGTCACATCCCCAGTGGCGACCGCCGCGCACCCCAATACTCGTTAGAACCGCGGGCCGGCGCGTCGCTGCTGAGGATCCGCCACCTGGTCTACGCCCTGGACGGCGGCTCGGCCGCCCTCGCGGTCGAGGACTTCGACTTCGAACTCGGCTCGACGGTCTACCTGCCTGGGCTGTGGAACCAGGCGGGCGTGCGATGAGATGATGCCGACCGGGGAGCGCGATCGACGGTAGCGCTCCCCGGCCAGATCTTTGTCAGGCGCGGCACATGGGCCCTATTCGCCTACCTGGCTGACGATCTGGATCAGGTTGCCACAGGTATCGTCGAACACGGCCGTCGTCACCGGGCCCATCGTCGCGGGCTCTTGCGTAAACTGGACGCCGAGGCCGCGCAGGCGTTCGGCTTCGGCATGCGCGTCGTCCACGGCAAAGGAGGCGCTCGGGATACCGTCTTCCGCCAGTGCGGTCTTGTAGGGGCCCACGGCCGGATGCGCGTCCGGCTCGAGGAGGAGCTCCGCACCCTCCGGCTCCTCGGCCGATACGACCGTCAGCCAGCGATGCTCGCCCATGGGGATGTCGTGCTTCGTCCGGAAGCCGAGCACGTCGGTGTAGAAGCGGAGCGCCTTGTCCTGATCGTCGACGAAGACACTGGTCACGTAGATTCGCATCTCATTCTCCTGTATCGCCGGTGGGTGGCCAGCGCTCGACGATGCGCTGGAGCGGGGACGTGTCGACGTCGTGGTACTTGTACCGTCCTTCTCGCCGGCTCGACACGAGCCCGGCTGCCTCGAGCACCTCGAGGTGTTGCGAGATGGCCTGGCGGGTCGAGTTCACCCCATGCTTCATCGTGAGGCGGGTGCAGATCTCGAAGAGCGTCTGGCCGTTCTTGTCGGTCAGCTCGTCGAGGATGAACCTGCGGGTCGGATCGGCCAGGGCTTTGAACACATCGCTCATCGCCGACAGTTTATGCAAGTGCGTGCTTGCATGTCAAGTGGCTGCATTCAGGCTCGGGCCAATCGATCCACATCGATGTCCAGGCAACGCGGCGGAATCCTTGGTCGTCAGCGGGAGAGCCCTTACGTTGCGGGGGAACTGTTTGGGGAGCCGCGACGTTAATCACTTCTTGTCGGATGTGGCTTGCTTCTTGCTCCACTGGCTTGCTCGCGTCATCCTGGACCCATGGAGGTCGACCATGTCTCCTCGTGCGTTGCTGCCGCTCTACGGCCTGCTGCTCTGCCTGGCGATCAGCGCGTGCCTCGAGGCGCCAACGCCGCTCGCGCCAGCCCGTGAATCCGGCGAGCCCGGTAAGACCGCTGGGATCGAGCTGTACACCATCTCCGAAGCGGACGCGGACTGCGAGGGCTTCACCGCATCGCTCGAGACCAGCGAGTCCATCGACGAGGCCGAACTGGAACCGGAGGTGCTGGTTTCGATGGCCTCGGCCATCGCGCTGGTCGAGATCGAAGCCGTGTTGCCGGCGCGCTACGACACAGCCAGCGGAGCGCCGGCCTGGCAGGACAAGCGAGCCTCAGGCATCACGGCATCGGACATCACCGAGAACGAACACGGCATCTTCCGACCCATCGTCCTGCGGGTGACCGACCCGATTTCGACCACCGACGGCATCGAGGGCTTCGTCGTCTCGCGGCGCGGGGGCTGCGATCGCTCCTCCAGCTTCGCGCATCGGGTCGATGCCCCCGGCATCGAAGGCCGGGAAGGCGATCGGGGGATCACCTTGCTCACCAAGCCGCCGGATTCCTGGTCGGACGATCCACCGGACTTCTACACGCATCTGCTTCGCGAGGCCGAGTCGCGCGGCGATGGCTACGAGCCGATGCTCGTGCTGGACTGGCAACCGCAGTCCGACGACTCGCAGGACGGGTTCCTCGACATCGATGCCGAGGACGATGCCGGATGAATGCGAAGTGGCGTAAGATCGGTGAGTCCGCGTTTCGCATGGGCTACCGTCGGATGCTCGAGAAGACCTTCCGCCTGCCGGATGGCAGCGTGGAGAGATACAACATCAAGGACGAAGGTCGCCCCGTCTGCGTCCTGGCACTCACAGCGGCGCACGAGGTCATCCTGGCCAAGCAATACCGTCCGGGCCCCGAGCAAACGCTGCTGGAGTTGCCCGGCGGTGTTCAGCGACAGTTAGAATTGGACAGCGGCGACAGTTAGAAACCCCCACGAGG
>CAZJWJ010000085.1:0-23899 GCA_964549495.1 uncultured Anaerolineales bacterium
GGAATAGCATCGCTATTGCCGACGAACAGCGGGCCGACACGGTGGATGCAGCGGCACCCGAATTGGGGATCCTGGTCCTGGCCAAGCCCGAAAGCTTCGCGCCCCAAGGCCACAGGCGCCCGCCCCACAACCCACCACCTCTGTCCATCCGCCCGCCGACCTGTTCCGATCGGGTTTCCCGAGTTGAGCGCCATACCGGCCACACAAGCACTTTGCCAGCCAGCAGTCGCCTGCCATCATCTGGTGCGCGATGAACAGACCTCCTGCGACCACGATTCCCGCCCTGCTCTTGGCCCTCGCGACCCTGCTGACGAGCGGCCCCGCGTGGGCACCGCCCGTCCTGGCTCAAGACGCATCCGCAGCATCGACCGAGCAATTCGAAGCGCGCGTCGTCGAGGTGCTCGACGAGCAGCAGGTCGACATGGGCGGTCGGGCGCAGTTGGTCCAGACCCTTCAGATCGAGCTGACGCGCGGCGACGAGGCCGGCCGCAGCCTGATCATCGAGCACGGACAGTGGGCCGCGGTGCACGTCCAGCGCTACCAGGCCGGCGACCGGATCATCGTCGAGCGCGCCACCGACGCCGCGGGCGGGGCCATCTACTACATCACCGACTACCAGCGGCGCGCGCCCATGCTGGGGCTCTTCCTGCTCTTCGTCCTCGTCGCGCTCGTGGTCGGTCGGGCGCGCGGCGCCGCCTCGCTGATCGGGATGGGCCTGTCCTTCCTGGTCCTCTTCGCCTTCGTGCTGCCGCAGATCGAGGCCGGCCGCGATCCCATCCTGGTGGCCATCCTGGCCGCCGCCCTGATCATCCCCTTCAGCTTCTACTTGGCCCACGGCCGCAGCTGGAAGACCACCGCCGCCGTCATCGGCACCCTGATCACCCTGCTCTTCACCGGCCTCCTGGCCCAGCTGGCCGTCCGCGCCACCCGCCTCACCGGTTACGCTTCAGAGGAAGCCTATTTCATCCAGGCGGCGGATCCGGGCCAGATCAACCTGCGCGGCCTGCTCCTGGCCAGCATCATCATCGGCCTGCTGGGCATCCTGGACGACATCACCATCTCCCAATCCGCCATCGTCCAGCAGCTGCGCCAGGTCTCGCCCGAGATCTCGCTGCGCGAGACCTTCTCGCGGGCCATGGACGTCGGCCGCGACCACATCGCCTCCCTGGTCAACACCTTGGTCCTGGTCTACGCCAGCTCGGCCCTACCGCTGCTCTTGCTCTTCACCTCCGGTCAGACCTCCTTCCGCCAGGCCATCAACTACGAGGTCGTCGCCGAAGAGGTCGTCCGCACCCTGGTCGCCTCCATCGGCCTCATCGCCGCCGTCCCGATCACCACCGCGCTCGCCTGCTACCTCTCCACCCGCGGCAACCTCGATCCCCCCACCGACGATCCCCACCTTCACCACCACCACTAGACCGCCCCTGGTAGACGGGTCTCCTACGCCTCTGTCTACAGGGCTCCAAGCGGGCGCCTGTGGCCTTGGGGCGCGAGGCCGCAGGCCGTGTGCGACGGCAGCACTCAGCGGGACCGGACATCCGCCTTCTGGCACCCGGACCTCGCGCCCCAAGGCCACAGGCGCCCGTCCCACAACCCACCACCTCCGTTCCGTCAATCCGTTCCGTCGATCCGTCCGCCGTTCCGCCCGACAACCCACTCCGAGGCGCACGCCTCGCCCCACCCCATCAACCCTTGACCACCCCGAGCGGCTCCAAACGCACGACCTTGCGCCCGATCCCGGCACCCTCGACCACGTCGACCACCTCGCGCACGTCCTTGTAGGCCTCCGAGATCTCCTCGTCCACCGTCGCCCGGCTGGCCGCGCGCACCAGAATCCCGCGCGACTCGAGCTCCGCCCGGACATCGCGCGGCCGCGCCACCCGCTTGGCCGCCCGCCGCGACATCCGCCGGCCGGCCCCATGGCAGCAGGAACCAAAGCTCTCCTCGAAGGCCGCCCGCGTCCCCAAGAGCACGTAGCTGTCGCGCCCCATGTCGCCCGGCACCAGCACCGGTTGCCCCAAGGCCCGATACGCTTCCGGCAGCTCGGGATGCCCCGGCGGGAAGGCCCGCGTCGCGCCCTTGCGGTGCACGCAGAGCGAGCGGGGCTGACCGTCCACCCGATGGGTCTCGATCTTGGCGATGTTGTGGGCCACGTCGTAGACCAGCCTCGACCCCTCGGCCGCCGCCTCGCCGAAGTGGGTGGCCAGGCTCCGCCGCACCTGCTGCATGATCAGCTGCCGGTTGGCGAAGGCAAAGTTGGCCGCCGCGTTCATCGCGCCCCAGTAGTCGCGCCCCTCCGGGCTCGATAGCGGCGCGCAGCAGAGCTGCTTGTCCGGCAGATCGATGCCGTAGCGACCCGCCGCCGCCACCATGATGTCCAGATGGTCGTCACAGACCTGATGGCCCAGGCCGCGCGAGCCGGTGTGGATCATCGCCGCCACCTGACCCGTCTCCAAGCCCAGGGCCCGCGCCGCCTCCGGCTCGTAGACCTCGCGCACCACCTGCAGCTCCAGGAAGTGGTTGCCCGAACCCAGGGTGCCCAGCTGATCGCGGCCGCGCCGGCGCGCGCGGCGCGAGACCTTCTCGGGCTCGGCGCCTTGGAGGCGGCCGCCGGCCTCGCAGTGGTCCAGGTCCTCGGGCCGCCCGTCGCCCCGGTCGACCAGCCATTCGGCTCCGCGGTGCAAGACGGCCTCGAGCTCGTCTTCGGAGAGCACCAGATCCCCGCGCGAGGAGCCGACGCCCGAGGGCACGCGCCGCGCCAAGTCGTCGATCCAGTCCGCCAGGCGCGGGCGAACCGTCTCCTCGGTCAACGGCGTGGCCAGCAGGCGCACCCCGCAGTTGATGTCGTAGCCCACGCCGCCGGGCGAGATCACGCCCTCTCCATCGGCGGCCGCATCGAAGGCGGCCACGCCGCCGATGGGAAAGCCGTAGCCCCAGTGGATGTCCGGCATGGCGATGGAGGGTCCGACGATGCCCGGCAGATGGGCCACGTCGATCACCTGCTGCAGGGCCTGCTCGCCCTCCAGATCGTCGATCATGTCGGCGTCGGCAAAGACCAGGCCGTAGCTGCGCATGCCGCCGTGGCGAGGGATGCGCCAGCGCCAGTCGTCGATGCGCTCGATCTCGTAGGCCGGCCGTCTGATCCGATCTCGATTTGCCTTGCTCATGCCTGGACTTTCCTCCTCGGATGGGCTCAGAGGTCGAACACCAACTCGGCATGGCAGGGCGCGTCTTCCTCGCAGTCGAAGACGTAGCCATGCCGGGTCAGCGCCTTGACCTGGTATCGCGGCCGATGGCGCTTCGGGTCGAAGCGCTCGCCGTGGACGATCCAACCCTCGTCGTCCGGCTCGGCCGTGGCCGGCAGGAAGCCCTCCACATCGGCCAGGAAGAAGAGCTCGCGCAGAAAGCGGAAGAAGCGCTCGTCCTCCGGCAGCCACCGCTCGATGGGCAGCGCCCGCCGTTCGTCGGCGCGAACCTCGCCCGACTCGATCAGGATCGAGCGGGCCAGATCGGCCGCGGCGCGGGCCAGGCCGGTCGCGTCGGGCGCATCGAGGCGGGCCTTCAGGTCGGCCGTATGCGATAGCAGCTCGAACGAAGCGCTGGCGATCTCGGACATCCCGGGCAGCTCCCTGCAGGACGATGGATGGACATTGGCGGATCGAGGCCCGGGTGTTCATGATAGGTGCGGGCGCCGGCCGGCGCCATGCCGCGCCCGAAAGCCCGTCACACCGCCAGTTCGACCCCGCACCGCCGTGCAACCAGCTGCCTTGGATCGCTCGGAGCGCACTGCGCTGATATCATCCGGCCATGGCTCCCCGTCCAGACCACGGTGATCGAAGCGCGAGCGGATCGGTCCCATCGATCCGCCGACCGGCTCTGGCCTTGCTGATCTTCCTCGGGCTCGCCGGCCTTCGGTTCGCCGGCTTCGCTCCGCCGGCCGAAGCACAGATCGGCCAGGGTTGGCGTCTCTTCGGGCACGACAACGGCCGCTTCAGCATCGTCGAGATCGACACCGAGCTCGGCAGCGCGCGGGAGGTCGGCCCGACCGGCTTCCGCTCCAGCGCCGCGGCGATGTCCGCGGCGCGAGGGCCGGTGCCGGGGCCCGGATCACGCGTGTTCCCGGCCGGCACCTTCTTCGGCCTCTTGGCCGACGCCGATAACGGGCGGGACTACGTGACAGTGGCCGATCCGACGACCGGCCGGGTGGAGAAGCTGGTCGCGACCCGCCGATCGGTCGGTGGGCGCGGCATCGCCTTCGGTCCCGACGGCATCACATTGCACGTCCTGGAAACCGATGGCGAGCTCTCGACCCTGGACACCGTGACCGGCGAGCTGCGCTGGCTGGCCACCGTCCGCGACGCCAGCGGGCAGACCTTCGGTGCCTCGAGCCTGGAGTTCGACCTGGATCGGGGCACCTTCCTGGCCATCACCTCGCGCGGCGGCAGCAACCAGCTGATCCAGATCTCGCCCTTCACCGGACGCGCCGTGGTGCTGGGCGACCTACCGGGCATCGCGGCCTGCACGCTGGTGCGCGCGCCGGCGGCCATCCCGGGTCCCGGCGGGACGGACCTGCCGGCCGGCAGCTGGCTCACCTTCGACAGCAACAAGGGGCAGCTGCTGCTCTTGGCCGTGGACCTGGCGAACCGGACGGCCGGCATCGATCGGCGGATCGGCAGCCTGGGCATGGACTCCTCCGGTACGATCTGCGGTGCGGCCTTCGCGGCGCCCGTCCCCCCTCCGCCCAGCCCGACGCCGCTGCCCACGCCCAGCCCGACGCCCGACCGAACCCCTGCCGCGCCGGTGACCGAAACGGCCGGCTGTGTCTGCCGCGAGGTGCGGGCCCAGGTGCCGCCGGCCATCATCAGCGACGCGCTGGCCAATCCGGCGCGCTACTGGGGCTGGCGCCAGCGCCTCGACCCGAACAAGCCGCCCAGCCCGTCCAACCCCTTGCGCGAATGCCTGACGCTGGTGGATCGCAACATCGCCTACCACCCGCTCTGGAACGCGCCGATCTGGCGGGTCGGCTGCCCCTAGTCGTTCGGGAACCGCGGTCGCCTGGCTTGTCTCCAAGATTCCGCGTCGGCTTCACGGGCTGGCGTATCGAATCGACGACCCAACGACCGAACGAGACGCAGGTTGGCGGCTCACGCCCCATCCGAGGAGACAAGCCTTCATGTTGATCCTGCACGACCTCACGCCCGCACCCTGGTGGCTATCCGCCATCGGGATCGCGGCCATCTCGATCCTGCTCCTATGGACCACCGGGCGGGTCTTCGGGCTGTCGACCGGCCTGGAGAACCTCTGCGCGCTGGCCGGCAGCCGGCTGCCCTACTTTCAGCGGCCCGATCTGCGCGGCAGCTGGCGCCCCTGGTTCTTGCTGGGGCTCGTGATCGGCGGCGCCGCTTCGGCGCTCTTGGCCGGCGGCTGGGCGCCGATCTGGGATCTGGGCAGCGTCTGGGACGCCACCGTCGCGACGAGCCTGGGCGACACACCGATCGTGAAGCTGGTCTGGATGTTCGCCGGCGGCACCTTGATCGGCCTGGGCACGCGCATCGGCCGCGGCTGCACCAGCGGACACGGCATCACCGGCCTGGCGCTCTTCCAACCGGCCAGCCTGGCCGGCGTCCTGAGCTTCATGGGCGCCGCCATCCTGGTCTCCAACCTGCTCTACCGCCTACTCCTCGCGGGCTGAGTTCGACCGAAAGGCAAGATCATGCGCAACACCGTCCTCTTCGTCCTCTACGGCAGCATCTTCGGCTTCGTGCTCAGCCGCAGCGGCTTCACCGACTTCAGCGCGGTGCAGCGGATGTTCCTCTTCGAGGAATGGTACCTCTACGGGGTCTTCGGCGGTGCCGTGGTGCTCAACACGGTCGGCCTACAGCTCCTGCGCCGCCATGGCAAGACCATCACCGGCCAAGCGATCACCTTGCCGGGCCGCCGCCTGGTCGCCCGCAACAACATCGTCGGCGGCATCCTCTTCGGCAGCGGTTGGGCGCTGACCGGCATGTGCCCCGGCCCGATGATGGTCAACATCGGCGAAGGCAAGGTCTACGCGCTGGCCGCGCTGGCCGGCGCGCTCTTCGGCACCTGGCTCTTGGGTCGCTTCTACGACCGCGTCCGCGGTCCCCTGCACCTGCCGGATCTGGCGCAGTTCGAGGCCGGCACGGCCTCGAGTTGATCCTCCGAGTCGAATCGACGGGATCGGGTTGGGCTCACTGCTGCGGTTGGGTGACCGGTTCGCCCAGGGCCAGGCGGATGAGCAGGTCGAGCTCGGTGCTGTCCAGGGCGCCTTCGACGCGGCTGGCCACCAGGCCACGAGAATCGAGGAAGAAGAACCAGGGCTCGCTGGGCAGGCCCCAGGCTTCGTAGGCCTCGGAGAACTGCTCCGGGTCGTCCAGATCGCGGGTCTCGTAATGCAGGAAGTCGACCCGATCCTGGTAGGTGCCGTGCAGGCCTTTGAGCGAGGACAGCGCGGCGCGGCATAGATCGGTCGGGCAATGGGCCGGCGAGGCCAAGAGGATGACCGAAGGCTGGCCGCTGGCGCGCGCTTCGGCCAGGTTGGTGGTGTAGAGCGCCTCCAGCGGGTTGGGATCGCTGGTCAATTCGCTCACGTCGCCAACGTCCTCGAGGCGCGGCAACTCGACATCGGGCGGGGTCAGGCCGACCCGCGGGGTATCGGTATCGCCGGCCACCTCCACTTCCATGCTGGCCAAGCCGATCTGGCCGCTGGCGCGGGTCAGTTCGACCTCCAGGCCCCAGGGGCCGGAGGAGTCGAACTCGGTGTAGGCCACCCAAGATCCGCCGTTGGGCAGGTTGGCGCCGAAGTAGAGCGCCTCGCCGTCGGCGGCGTTGGCCGTCTCGCCGGACTGGGGCAGGATGCGGAAGAAGCGCACCCGCACGTTGCCGTCGCGGATGGGCGTGCCGCCGGCATCCAGGATGCGGAAGGCGAAGCGCTCGAGACCCAAGGCCAGCTCGCTGTTGAGGATCTCCACGCTGATCTGCTCGTCGGCCTCGGCCGGGTCGGCGCCCTCGCCGACGGGCTGCATGCCCTCCGGCGTGATCGTCGGCGGATCGCCTTGGCAGGCGGACAGGGCGCAGAGCAGGATGCCGCCGCAGAACAGGTGGATGATCGAACGGGCGCGTCGCATGGCTTTCCTCCGCGTCTCGGGTTTCGATGCACGCCGGTTGGAATTGGACATGACCAGCGCGACCAGTGCGGGCTCGGTTGGGGATCTCTTCGCTGGCCGAGCCCTGATTATAGCCCTAGTACTCTGCCACGGATGGTTTTTCGGGCTCGAGCACCGCTGCATCCGCTGCTGCGGCCCGCTGCTCCTCGGCCGTAGCGCTGCTACGACCTCGTCGCATCAAACCACATCAGCAGCGCATCGGCACTCGAGCTACCCGAAAAACCATCCGTGGCAGAGTACTACCGGTTCAGGGCTGCTCGCCGGCGACCACGCGGGTCAAGATTGGCTCCAGCTCGGCCCGGGTGCTGCTGCCTTCCAGCCGGGCCGCGACCCGGCCTTCGGCGTCGATCACGAAGACCCAGGGCTCGGTCGAGAGCCCCCAGTCCTCCATCGCGTCGGCGAAGGTCAGGGGCTCGAAGTCCTGGTAGACCTCGACGTGGACGAAGTCGACCCGGTCCTGCCAGTCGGCCTTCAGGGCCTTGATCTCCTCGAGCACCGGTCCGCAGATGCGGGTCTGGCAGAAGCCGGGCGTGGCGAAGACCAGGACCGTCGGCCGGCCGCTATGGACCGCTTCGTCCACCGTCAGGCGGTAGAGATCCGGGTCCGGATCCGGATCGCTGGTCAGCGCGCCGATGTCCGCCTCCGTCTGCAGGCTGCGGCCGCGCGTGGCGGGGGCCGGCTCGCCGAGGGCCGGCGCGGCCGACTCGAGCGAGACCGGAAAGCGGATGCGCTGCGGCGGCGGATCCTCGGCGAGCCCGGAGGATTCGGGCAGCCCGATCTGGATCTCGGCCCCCCAGACCCCGGCGCGGTCGAAGTCGAACCAGGTTACGTAGAGCCCGGCGCCCGGCAGCGACGAGGGGTACCAGATGGCCTCCGATTCGCCGGCCGGCCGCGCCTCCTCTCCGTCCAGGAAGAACCAGCGGATGCCGACCCGCGCGTCGGGCAGGATGGCGCCCGATCCGTCCAGGATGCCCAGGGCAACCCGCTCGCGACCGACGGCCAGGTCGGTCGAAGCGATGACCACCTGGAGGCCGGCGGCATCCGCCGCGGCAAGAACGGTGTCGGTCGGCATCCTGGCGGCACCTTCATCCGCGGACTCGTCCGCGTCCGCGGTCCCAGACGAGGCCCCGGTGTCGGACGCTTCGCCCGTCGCTCCCTCGACCTCGGCGGTCGTCGCTTCGATCCCCGCGCCGGCCTCGCTCGGAGGCTCGGCCCCGTCACAGCCGATCGACAGCTGGGCGGCGCACAACAGCGCCAGCAGGGCCGCGACTCGCGCGCGCCGCGGGGCCACCCGCCGTCGTAACCGGGCTCCAACGTCGAGGTCTGGATGCTTCATCGGCCACCTTCCAATTCGTCGAGAGAAGACCCTTCGTCGGCCCGGTGCTTCCCGCGGATCCACCAGCCGATCACCAGCCCCAGGACCAAGAGTAGCCCCATGGCGCCGAGAGGCCCCGCTCCACGGGCCGCGCGCAGGCTGAAGCCGAAGCTGCCGTGGGTCCGATGCCCGTCGCCCGCGTCGACCGCGGTCCACTGCACCGTGTAGTCGCCGGGATCCAAGGGGGGCAGGTCGACGCGCATGCGGTCCGGCGCCGCTTCGTCGATCCGCGTCGGACCCAGCTCGATGCGCCGAAAGTCCGCGTCCAAGACCTGGATGCTGCTGCCCTCGCCCAGCGCGGCGCTCATTTGCAGCTCGACCTCGGTCGGCGCCCGGTCCAGGACCGCGCCCGGCGCGGGCCGGCTCTCGACCGTCTCGCCGTGCGCAGCGGCGAGTTCGCTGCCGCCGTGGAATCCGATCAACGCGGCCATCACGACCAGGCATCGGGCGAGACCCGGCAGGATTCGGCCCGGTTCACACCGCCCGAGCGGCATCGCAGCGATCGCGCACCGCGCTCGGCTGGGTCCGACACAGCGACCGGGCTGGCGGGATCCCGCCAGCCCGGCTTGTCGTCTCGAGATCATCCGGACCGATCAGCCCTCGTCTTCGGGCTCGTCCGTGCCCGGCGCGTCGTCGGGCGGCTCGGTGGCCTCCGGCGTCGCGTCCTCGTCGGCGCCATCGTCCTCCTCCGCGTCCTCCTCGCCGGACGGGTCGTCCTCGCCCGCCTCGTCCTCGGAATCGGCCGCATCATCGCCTTCCTCGTCCTCGGAACCCGCCTCATCGGAGGCCGCATCACCGTCTTCGGCTTCTGCGTCCCCGTCCTCGCCCGCGTCCTCCGCGTCACCCTCGGGCGTCGCCGAGGCTTCGGGGGTCGCGGTCGGGGCATAGGGTGGGTCGCTAACCCAATCGAGCAGGCTGCTCCAGTCGGCGCTGGAGACGATGGCGATGCGCGGATCCTCGCCTAGGCGGATGTAGTACTGCGGATCGACCGGGTTCTCGTCGCCGACGGTGATGACCTGCGAGTCGCCGGCGGCCGTCGAGAGGGTGACGGTCATCGTCGGCGAGTCGAAGCCGTACTCGCCCGGATCGCGATCCTCGGGCAGGTAGCGCAGCACGCTGGGATTGGCCAGGTTCTCGATGGTCGTCCCCGCGAAGTCCGACAGGGCCGTCTCGTCGATCTCCCAACCGCCGGCCACGCGCACGGCGGTGTAGTCACCGTCGGGGCTCTCGACCTGCAGCTCCTGGAGGTCCTCGGCCGCCATCTCGTAGAGCGGTGCCGGCGTCGGCGTCGGGCCACCGTCGGTAAAGTCCCGGGGCTCGACGTCGCGCTGCATCCAGGCGAAGATGCCCAGGGCCACCGCCACCAGCAGCATGATCAGGGTATAGCGCTTGTTCATCCGCGTTCTCCTCGCTCCTCGGTCGGCGCCCCTAGCGCCGGCCCCACCAGATCCAGAAACCGACGCCCGCCACCAACAAGGGGATGAGGAGCGCGGTCGTCAGCTGCAAGAGGCCAGGGTTCTGCGGCGCGTTGATCGGCCGCTGGTCGGGCGTGGTGGGCTCGATACCGATCAAGAGCTCGTCCTGGGCCAGCCAGTTGGCCGAGTTCAGGACGACCTCGCCGTTGTAGATCCCGCCGCCGATCATGCTGGCCAGCTGCAGTTCCTGCAGCAGACCGTCGGCTGCCAGTTGGCTGCTGCCCAGGACCACCAGGCGCGCGCCGTCCTCCCCGGTGCCTTCGGCCGCGACACCGAGCACCAGCGGGCCGGAGGCATCCTCCTCGCCCGGCTCGGCCTGCGGGCTGGTCAGGTCGGTCTCGCCCCAGGCATCGCCCGTGGTCTCGAAGAGCGGCGAGAGCATCACGCCCTCGGGCGCGGGCTCGGCCAGCTGCAGCGAACGCGAGCCTGGGAAGACGGTCACCAGATCGCTGCCCACGAAGTCCTCGGTGATGGTGTGGGGCTGGTAGCCATTGCCCACCACGGCCGGGATCTGGGGCCGCTGCAGGTAGCTGCGCGCCGGATCCAGCACGATGTCGTCGCGGTATCCGATGCCCCACTCGTCCAGGAGCTCGGCCAGCAAGGGATCGACCTCCGTGCCGGGGTCGAGCATGACCATCAGCCCACCACCGCCTTCGAGGAAGTCGCGCACCAGGTCGATCTCGCCTTGGCTGAAGGGGGTCTGGGGACCGGCGATGACCAGGGCCTCGGCGTCGATCGCCTCGATGTCCGAGGTGACCAGGTTGAGGGTCTCGACCGTATAGCCCTCGCTCTCCAGCGAACGCTGGATGGCGCTGTAGCTGCGACCCTGCTCGTCTTGCGCCGAGGGCGCGGTCAGGCTGTACTCGCCGTGGCCGGCGCTGAAGAGGATGCGCTTGTCTTCCTCGCGGGTGGCCTTGACCACCGCCTCGGTGAGCGCCTGCTCGTCGAAGCCCGTGTAGACCAGGGCATGCTTGTAGTCGGGCTCGCCCGGCTCGCCGCTCTCGGCCACCAACAAGCGGCCGCCCAGCTGTTCGCCGGTGCGCTGCGCCAGGGCATTGTAGGCAAAGGGGTCGACCTGGGCATCGAGCACCTCGAACTGGGCACCCGGGTGTCGCCGCTCGTACTGATCGGCCAGTCGCTCGAACTCCTGCGCCTCGGGGCCCTGGCCCTGGAAGACCGCGGTCACGCGCACCGGCTTGCCGGCATCGGCCAGGCCTTCCATGATCTGGATGCTCTTGTCGGAGATGGTGAACTGCTTGTTCTCGGTCAGGTCCCAGGTGCGGAAGTAGCGCGTGCCGAAGAAGTTGAGCACGCCCAGGATGGCCACCAGCGAGACGATGAGCACCAGGGCGTTGCCGCCATAGCGCGCCTGCCGCGTGCCCAGCGCCTCGCGAAGGTCCTCGAAGCGCAGCACCGGCCAGGCCAGGAGCAGGATCAGGCCGGCGATGGCCAGGCCGCGGCCGAGCCAGTCGGGCGTATCGACCCCGTTCTGGGCGGCCAGGGTCGGCGCGACCAGGCTGGAGAGCAGGACGAAGAGTCCGAAGACGGACAGGTAGGGCGCGATCACCTTGAGCTGCTTCATCTAGCGCCACCTCCGGGTCTCGAGGATGCGGGTGGCCAGGAAGAGCGCGCCGGCCGTGAGGCTCAGGAAGTAGATCAGGTCGCGCGAGTCGATCAGACCCTGGCCGAAGTTGAGGTAGTGGTCGGAGAGGCCCATGTAGGCCGCCGCCTGCATGACCGGGCTGTCGGCCGCGCTGGGCGCCTCGCCCAGGATGGGCAGGAACCAGAGGATCATGACCAGCATGATGCCCAAAAAGCCGGCCACCACCTGGCTCTCGGTCAGCGCCGAGGTCAGCACGCCAAGGGCCAAGAGCGCCGAAGCCAGCAGCACCAGGCCCAGATAGTTGCTGAGTAGCACGCCCATGGCCATGCCGTCGGTGGCCAGGCGGGCCATGATGGCGACGTGGATCAGGGTCAGGGCGATCAGCGACAGGAGCGCCGCCATGCCGCCGATCCACTTGCCGAGCACCAGCTGCCAGTCCTTCAGCGGCGAGGTCATCAAGAGCTCCAGGGTGCCGGAGCGCTGCTCCTCGGCCAAGAGCCGCATGCTGAGCAGGGGCGTCACGAAGAGCAGCACCGTGCCCTTGAGCCCGAGCAGCGGGGCCATCGAGGCCTCGGCGCCGGGCTGGGTGACATAGAGCGCGAAGATCAAGCCGCTGAAGGCCAAGAAGGCCGTGGCCAGCACCCAGAAGAGGGGTGAGGTGAAGTAGCTGCCGATCTCGCGCCGCGCGATCGTCATCGCGTTAGGCATTCGGTTCCTCCATCGTCGACTCGTCGAGATCCTCGTCCGCGGTCTCGTCCGGAAGCGGGGCCGCGATCTCGTCATCGCTGCGCGTCAATTCGAGGAAGACGTCCTCCAAGGTCATGCCGGCCTGCCGGAGCTCGAGGAGCGGCCAGCCGCGCTCGACCACCTGTCGGGCGATCTCGGCGCGGGGATCGCTGCCGGCCGCGACGGTCAAGGTGTAGCCCCCCTCGGCCTCCGGCTCGACCCGCTCGACACCAGCCACCGCTCCGAGCGCCGAAACCGCATCCTCGGCGGACACCTCGGCTCCCAGCGCCAGGCGCAAGAGCTCGCCGCCGGCCAGGCGCGAGGTCAACTCGCCCGGCGTGTCCTCGGCAACGATCTGGCCGCGCTTGATGATCAGGACGCGGTCGCAGATCTGCTGGGCCTCGGGCAGGATGTGGGTCGAGAGCAGCACGGTGTGGTCGCCGCCCAACTCCTCGATCAGGCTGCGCACCTCGCGGATCTGCCGCGGGTCGAGGCCGATGGTCGGCTCGTCGAGGATGATCACCGAGGGATCGTGCACCAAGGCCTGGGCGATGCCGACGCGCTGCCGGTAGCCCTTGGACAGATGGCCGATCAGATCGTCGGCGCGATGGTCGATCGAGACGCGCTGCATCACGCGCTCGACCGCCGCGTCGCGGTTCTCGACCCCGCGCAGCCGGGCCATGAAGTGCAGGTAGCCGGCGATGGTCATCTCGGGGTAGAGCGGCGTGCTCTCGGGCAGATAGCCGATCTTGCGGCGGGCGGCCATCGAGTCCTCGACCACGTCATGGCCGGCGATGCGCGCCGTCCCGCCGGAGGGCGGCAGGTAGCCGGTCAGCATGCGCATGGTCGTGGTCTTGCCCGCGCCGTTCGGGCCCAGGAATCCGAGGATCTCGCCCCGGTAGGCCCGGAAGCTCACCTCGTGGATCGCAGGGACCGGCCCGTAGTAGCGGGTGAGTCCATCGACCTCGATCATCACCTCGCGATCCCCCCCGAGGCCTCCGTTGTGTGAAGCTGCTGTCATCGGCGCTCCTCCATGTGCAGTCTAATGCAGCGGGTCCCGCGTCTCGTGGCCGCCAAGGACACCGGCGCGATGGTTTTCGGGCAGGTCCCCCCGGGACCCACGGGCATGCCTCGTGCCGGCAGCGAGCCGAAGTCGCCAGGCTGGTGCTCCGGCCCTAGGGGCGGCGTATTATATCGTCATGCTCGCGGGAGGCAACGATCTCACGACCTCCCAGGAAAGCACGACGGGATTAATGGGGGATGAAAGGCGGTCGCGTGCAATCCCATGAAATTTCCTTAAAGTTTTGTGGCCCGCAGGGCCTTCGGCCGCGGGTACGAGATAGCCGGCGCAGGCCGGCCCGTCACACGCCACATCTTGTGTAGAACATCCGCTCCTCGTCTTGCCTCCTTCCGAGCACTTGCGATGCCTTTTCGGCGCCGGCTAGAATGCCAGCAGCTTCCGACGACTCGAGGTGCTCGCCCATCGGTTTGCCCGGCCGATCGCCCATCGGACGCCGTCATGAGGCGTCGAAAGCCGCTCGAATGCCCATTCCGTCCAGCGTTCCGGCCCCGGGAGCCCCCATGAATCCAAACGAGACCTGGCAGCAGGCCCTCAGCCACCTGCGCCAGCAGATGCCTGCCGCAACCTACGACACCTGGCTCAAGTCGACCAAGGGCTTGGCCCTCGAGAACGACCACTTGGTGGTCGGCGTGCCCAACGCCTTCGTCAAGGACTGGATCGAGCAGCGGATCAACGGACGGGTCGAGCGGAGCCTGGCCGAGGTTTCCGGCACGAGCCTGGCCTGCAGCTTCGTCGTCAGCGGCGCATCCGGCCCGGCCCAGCCGGCCGATGCTCCGGCGGCTGCCGCCCGTTTCGAGCAGCCGCGCCTGCCCGAGCCCGATCCGGCAACCCAGGCCCTCGGCAGCCCCAAGCTCAACCCGCGATATACCTTCGACACCTTCGTCGTCGGCAGCGGCAGCCGCCTGGCGCACGCCGCCTCGCAGGCCGTGGCCGAGCATCCGGCCGCGCGTTACAATCCGCTCTTCATCTACGGCGGGGTCGGCCTGGGCAAGACCCACCTGCTGCACGCCATCGGTCATGCCGCCATCGCGCGCGGCCTGCAGGTGATCATGGTCTCCAGCGAGACCTTCACCAACGAGCTGATCAACGCCATCCGCGGCCACAGCACCGAGGAGTTCCGCTCGGTCTACCGCGCGGCCGACATGCTCTTGGTCGACGACATCCACTTCATCGCCGGCAAGGAGAGCACGCAGGAGGAGTTCTTCCACACCTTCAACGCGGTCCACGGCGCCGACGGCCAGATCGTGGTGACCAGCGACCGACCGCCCCAAGCCATCGCCACCCTCGAGGACCGCTTGCGCTCGCGCTTCCAATGGGGCCTGCAGGTCGACATCGAGCCACCGGATCTGGAGACCCGCATCGCCATCCTGCGCGACAAGAACGCACGCCATGCCCGGCCGGTGCCGGACGGCGTCATCGAGCTGATCGCCGGCGCGGTCCAGCAAAACGTGCGCGAGCTCGAAGGCGCGCTCAACCGCGTGGTGGCCTATGCGGAATGCAATCGCGTTCCGCTCAACCCGGAGACGGCCCAGCGCGCGCTATCCGACTTGATGATCCGCCGCGAGCCCCCGGCCCTGCCCCAGATCCTGCGCATCGTCGGCGACTACTACGGCCTGGACGAAGAGGTGCTCAAGGGACGCAAGCGCGCCGCGCGCATCGCCGAGCCCCGGCAGGTGGCGATGTATCTGATGCGCGAGGAGACGGAGTCGAGCTTTCCGGCCATCGGCGCGGTGATCGGCGGGCGCGATCACACGACCGTGCTTCATGGTTGCGAGAAGATCGGCCGACTGATCGAGCAGGACGCCAAGTTGCGGCGAGACGTGATGCAAATTCGGGAGCGATTGTACGAATAGCGTACATGTGGATGTGGATAACTGCCCTTTTTGTGGGGATAACCGGCCGCCGTTGGGGATAACGGCGGCCGGTTCTCGTTCCTCCTTCCATCGAGCACCACGACATATGGCGCCCCGAGGACGCTGCGCAAGCCGGGCTCCAACAGGCTGATCATCTTTGATCCAGCCATCCACCGACCGTCCACAGTGCGCGAAAACGGACCGCGAGGGGAGGGCCGTAGATCTGGTGGCCGCGCGAAGCCCGGGGCACGAGATCCGGGCCTGCCGCGACCGACTGCCGGACTTCTCCACAATCCACGCCCCTACGACGGTCTACTATCATTGATGTAGATATGGCTACCGAGCATGTGGATGGTTACGAACGGCCGAAGCCGGCCGGCCCCGACGAGGAGTAGAGCGTGAGATCCATGCCCAACGGCGACATCCGAGGCGAGCCCGCGCGCACCAAGATCGTAGCCACCATCGGTCCGGCCAGCTCCGAGCAAGCGACCATCGAAGGCATGCTCCGCGCCGGGCTATCCGTGGCGCGGCTCAACTTCTCGCATGGCGATCACGAAAGCCACGCCCGATTGATCGAGCGCCTGCGAAAAGCCGCCAGGACGGTCGATCGGCCGCTGGCCATCCTGCAGGACCTGCAGGGACCTCGCCTGCGGGTCGGCGCGGTGGACGGTGTCCCGGAGCTCGAGCCGGGCCGGCCCTTCCTGCTCGACGGCCGGCGCGAGCCCGGCGACGCGGACGGTGTGGGCATGTCCTACTCGGAGGAGTTGGGCAGCCAGGTCTCGCCGGGCGACCGCATCCTGATCGACGACGGCCGGCTGGAGTTGGTGGTGCGCCGAAGCCAGGGCGGGCGCGTCGAGACCGAGGTGCGGCGCGGCGGAAAGCTGCGCTCGCGCAAGGGCATCAACCTGCCCGACACCTTCGTCGACCTGCCACCGCTGACCGAGAAGGACCGCGACGATCTGGCCTTCGGCTTGGACCAAGAGCTGGACTACATCGCGCTGTCCTTCGTCGGATCGGCCGCGCACGTCTCCGAGCTCAAGCGCCTGATCGCCGATCGGGATCGGGACGTGCCGGTCATCGCGAAGGTCGAGCGCAGCTCGGCGGTGGAGGCCATGCACGAGATCGTGGAGGCCGCCGATGGCGTGATGGTGGCGCGGGGGGACCTGGCCCTGGAGATCGGCGCGGCTCGCGTGCCCTTGGTGCAGAAGGCCTTGATCCGCGAAGCCAATGCCCATGCGCGGCCGGTGATCACCGCCACCCAGATGTTGGAGTCGATGATCGAGGCGCCGCGTCCGACCCGCGCCGAGACCTCCGACGTGGCCAACGCCATCCTCGACGGGACCGACGCGGTGATGCTATCGGGCGAGACGGCGGTGGGCGCGCATCCGGTGGCCGCGGTGGCCGAGATGTCGCGCATCGCGGCCGAGATCGAGCCGGTGCTCGACTACCCGGCCCTGGGCCGGCGCGGTGTGGAGCACGGTCAGGCGCGGGTCACCTTCGCCATCAGCGGCGCCGCGGTGCAGATCGCGCGCGAGGTGGGGGTGGCGGCCATCATCGCCATCACCTCCAGCGGCTGGACCGCCCAGCGCGTGGCGCATCGCCGGCCCGACATCCCCATCATCGGCGCCACCCGGCGCGAGACCACCTACCGACGCCTGGCGCTGACCTGGGGGGTCCGGCCCCTGCTCATCCCGGACTACGCCACCACCGACGAGATGGTCGACGCGGCCATCCGCAGCGCGGTGCGGCGTGGGCTGGTCGAGGAGGGCGCCCTGGTGGTCGTCACCTCGGGCTTGCCCCACGGCATCCCGGGCACGACCAACATGGTACAGGTGCGCAGCGCCAGTCTGTGAGAGCATGCTTCGAGAAAGGGGCTCTGAACTCGAAACCGGACGCGGATGGCCTGCGTGACCTCGGCCGCTCAGGACAGCCACCGCGCCGCTCGCGCAGGCTGTCGAGATCGTCAGGTAGGAACAGGCTCTCAGGCCTCGCCGCCGGCCGACGGCTGCCAGGGGATGTCGGCGTGACCGGCGCGCAGGTTGGCAGCGCGCGCGGCGGTGAAGAGCCAGTCGCTGAGCCGGTTGAGGTAGCCCAGCAGGGCCGGCGAGATCTCCTCGCCGGCCTCCTTGGCCTCCACCGTCCGGCGCTCGGCCCGGCGGCAGACCGTGCGCGCCAGATGCAGGTAGGCCGCGGCCGGACTGCCGCCGGGCAGGATGAAGCTGCGCAGCGCAGGGAGCTCGGCATCCATGGCATCGATGCTGCGCTCAAGCTCCGAGGTCCAGGACGCTGGAACGCGGGGGAGCCCTTCGGCCGCGCGTGAGCCGGGTGGCGTGGCCAAGTCGGCGCCCAGATCGAAGAGCCGGGATTGGATGTCCCGCAGCCGCTGGGCCAGATTCGGATCCTCCGCGAGCTGGCCGGCCGCCAGACCGAGCAAGGCGTTCAGCTCGTCGACCACGCCGTAGGCCTCGACCCGCGGATGGCGCTTGCTCACCCGCTGGCCGCCGTAGAGTCCCGTGCTTCCGTCATCCCCGCGGCGGGTGTAGATCTTCATCGATGGGGCTTCTCCCTTGTGTGAGCGACCGGCTCCGCTCGATGCGCGGAGGAGCTCGGAGGTGGAGGCCGGAGACCGATGGAAACCCACGGAGTCCCATGGCGCGCGATGCGATCCCCGAGGCCGGTCAGGGCTGCTTGGGGCCCTTCCCTCGAAGTGCTGCCCAGCGCCGCGGCAGCCAATCCGTCAGCCAGGCCGCCAGCCAGCCGGCGGCTAGACCGCCGGCCAGGGCCGCTGCCAGATCGTCGGGCAGGCTGTCCGGTGCCAAGGCGCCGGGCAGGAAGGCCGCCGAGACCAGCACCTGCGCCAGGCCGCCCAGCACGCCGGCCAGCATCCAGCGGCGGCGCTCGAGCAGGCCCGCGCCGAAGATGACGACCAACTCCACCGGCAGGGCGATCAGCGGCAGACGCAAGAGGTTGCCGAAAGCCAGGCTCTCGCCTGCGACCAGGAGCTTGGGCAGCTCGGCGGCCAGGGCGCCGATGGTGGCCGCGCCGGCCCAGCTCGAGAAGGCCGGCGGCAAGAGCAGGCTGGAGAGGTAGATCGTGCCATGCACCAGGCTCGGCAGGCCGCTGTCCTCGATGATCTCCAGCCCGGGCGCCAAGGCCTGCTCGTAGCCGGCCAATAGCAGGCCCGCGACCAGGCCGATGGCCGCCGCACGAAGCAGGCCCTGCCAGCGCCACGGCTTGGCGCGCAGGGCCGCGCGCGTCAGGATCGCGGCGCCCAGCGCCCAGGCCAGGATGGCAGCCGGCAAGACCCAGGGCAGGCTGCGATCGCCCACTTGCAGGGCCGGCGCCGCGGGCAAGGGCTCGCCTCGCAGGCGGGCGGCGATGGCCAGGATGCTGGCCAGGATGGCGGCGATCAAACCGGCGCGCAGGGGCGGGCTGTCGGGCAGGGCGCGCCGAGGCGAAGCCGGTCGCGAAGCGCGGGTCCGATCGGGCGATGCGCCGCCCCGCTGCCGCTCCGGTCCTCCGCGCCCCGCCGGCATCGGACGCTGCCCGCCGACGCGCCGCCCCCGGCCGGGCGCCCCACCACCGCCGGGCGCCGGTGAGGCAACCGCGGGACCGGCCGGCCCCCT
Source organism: uncultured Anaerolineales bacterium (assembly GCA_964549495.1). Lineage (GTDB taxonomy): Bacteria > Chloroflexota > Anaerolineae > Epilineales > Epilineaceae > JACKBJ01. The sequence continues at coordinate 18,927 of CAZJWJ010000085.1, forward strand.
GCCGGTCGGCGCGCCGCCGCTGCGGCCCCCGGCTCGAGCACCCGACGGCGGACCGGTGAAGCGGACCTGCCGCGAGGTGAAGGGCTCGCTGCCGGTGACCTGCTCGGAGACGTAGGCCAAGAGGCCCCGGCGCACCAGGTCCTCGATGTCGGGGCCCACATTGGCCAAGGTATGGACGCCCGTGCCGCGCACGATCTCGCGCACCGTCGGGGCGTCCCCGCGTTGCTGCTGGTAGCCCTCGATGAACTCCAGCAGGCGCAGCTGCCGCTCGTCGGGCGTCACGGCAGACGCTGCTTAGGGGTCGCCCGATAATGGCCTCCCCGATTCGGATGTCGCTGCATCCGCTGTGTCGGCCCGCTGTTCGTCGGCAATAGCACTGCTATTCCCTCCTCACCGCGAACCGACACGGCGGCGCAGCGACGCCCTCGCTCGGGGATCCCATTATCGGGCGACCCCTTGCGGCGACCGGCCCGATCAGCCATCGCGGTGGCCGAAGAGCTCGCGCAAGAGCTCGTCGGCAGCGCGCGACACGGGCTCCAGGCGCGGGTCCCGCGTCTCGGCGTCCTCGAGGCTTGCTGCGGCCGCGGACTCCGATCTCGACGCGGGCTTCGCCGCCGATCCGCGGGGGGACATTGCCTCCGAGGAAGTGGCGGATGAAGCCTTCGATGGCTCCGCGGCGCCCTGGCTGGCGGCCCCCAGCACCCGCTCGATCTCCTGCCGCGATGCCGGACCGATGCCGGGGATGGCTTCCAAGCCGCCCGGCCGGCGCAGGGCCGCTCGCAGCGCCGCCAGATCCTCCAGACCGGCCTTGCGCAGGGCCGTCAGGACACGGTTCGGCAAGGCCAGGGTCTCTAGTTTCGGATCGCTGTCGGTCGGCTTCGATGCGCCCATCACGGCAGGGTCTCGAGAGGCCTCGGAGATCTCGGAGCCACCGGTTGGGGATTCCGGGTCCGGGCGATCCGGGGAAGGGGAGGGTGCCGGCAGGTCGCGCGGATGGACCTCGCGAGAGCTGCGGTCGACGGCGGTGACCGTCTGGCCGTGGCGGATGCCAGTCCGGGCATCCGGATTCGGATCGGCCTCGATCGGGCGAACTGGGGATGCCGCCTCGGGCTCCGCCGCATTCGCGCTTCGAAACGGATCGGGCGAGGACGTCGAATCGGCGGTCACCGCGCCAGCGTCTGCCTGCGCGGATCTTATCGCGGCGCTCGACTCCGGGTCATCCGCGGATGGGTCGCCGCCGGCTTCGCGTCGCCAGGGCGGCGCGAAGGGTGCGTGGTCCTCGGGCAGATCCGATTCCGCTTCCCCCGTCGATCCGGGCGAGTCGGTTCCGCTTTCCGGCGTCTGGAAGCGAGCATCCGATGGCAGACCGGCAGCACCCTCGACGCCTGGCGCTTCGTCCAGGAGCCGCGAGCCTCCGGCGCGGAAGAGCTCGCCGATGGCCCGCGCGGTGGGCAGGCTGGCGGTCTGCACCGAGATCATCGTCGCGCCCTGGCGCAAGGCCTCCAGGGTCACCTCGGCGTGGCGGTCGGGGATGGGGCTCGACTCGGAGAGGACGCCGCCCAAGGCGCCGACCAGGCTGCCCAAGAGGCTGCCGCCGGCCAGGCTGAGCAGGACGCCCGGACCATCGAGCAGCGGTGCGGCGTCGGCACCTCCCCAGCCGGCCGCGAAGCCCAGCGCCGCGCCGAGCAGACCGCCGAAGACGAAGCCGGTGCGCAGGCTGCGCCGTGGCTCGATCCCGACCCCTTCGCTCAGCCGGCGCTGCAGGGCCGTATCGCGGTGCAGGACCTGAACCGCGTCCAGATCGAGCGGCGCGCCGGAGAGCTGCTCCAACACGCCTTCGGCGTCCTCGAGTCGATCGAAGAGGCCCAGGACGACGGTCTTCATCGGCAGCTTGCCTCCTGGGATGCACGCCGCGCCGAGACAGGGATCATGGGCTCGGGCTAGCGTTCGATGCGGATCGGGATGCGGTAGGGCGGTTCCAGGACGTTGCCGTCGCGCTGGACCAAGGCCAGGCTGAGCACGTAGGCGCCCGGCGCCAGCGAGGGTGCGTCGAGCACCTCGAGGGCGCCACCCGCGGGCACCGGGCTGCGGTGGATGTCGCCCAAGGTGAAGAACTCGCTGGGATTGTTGCCCACGCCCAACTCGACCTTGAAGAAGTCGATCTGGCCCGGATCGAAGAGCACCGTTCCGGTCAGGACCGTGCGCTCGCGGATCACGCTGCCCGGCTCGAGCGCCAGCCGATAGGTGGCCGTGCTGGGTGCGATGCCCGACAGATCGTAGCCCAGCGTGCCGGAGATGCCCAGCGTGCTCGAGATGCCGAGCGTCGAATCGAGGCCGGCGGTCGAGAAGGCCGGCAAGCTACCCGGCTCCAGGGCGGCGCCGGCCATCTCCGGCGTGCAGGGTGGCTGGGGGAAGAAACTCGGCCAGCCGCGGCGCTGGGCCCATTCCAGGGCGAAGCGCTGCTCCTCGCCGATGGCGCTGCCCGGCTGGTCGACCGGCAAGGGCACGACGGCCACCGGCTGGGCCCGGTCGCCGCCCGGGCCGGCCTCGCCGCTGCAGAGGAGGAAGGGCGGACGGTTGGCCTCGAAGGATTCGGGCTCGACCTCGCCCTCCGGCGGCGCGAGCGCCTCGGGCGGCAGCTGGACCACCACCGAGGGGGCCATCAGCCAGGCCGCGTCGGTCTCGGGCATCCACGCCTCGACGAAGAGCTCGCGTTCGTAGGCCGGGCAGCCGGCCGAAGGCGCGCGCAGGGACTCGACGCGGCAGATCTGCGTCTCGACCACGCCCTCGGGCCGGCTCCAGCGAGTGGGCGTGTCCAGATCGAAGGCGGCGCGCACCTGCTCGATGATGCCGCGGGTCTCGGCGTCGGCCGCCGCGTTGCGCACGAAGCCGTTCCAGATCGGTGCGGCGCCGGTGACGCCGCTGGAGTTGCGCATGGGGGTGTTGTCGCTGTTGCCGGCCCAGACGCCCACCGCCAGGTAGGGCGTGGCGCCCATGGTCCAGTTGTCGCGGTAGTCGTTGGTGGTACCGGTCTTGGCCGCCGCGGTGATGCCCACGTTCAGCGGGTTGTTGGTCCCGAAGGAGGGCTGGCGCGCCGCATTGTCCGAGAGCATGTCGTTGATGATGTAGACCGCACGTGGATCGGCCGCCGGCTCGGCGGCCAGGGCTTCTTCGTCCTCGGCCAGATCGTAGAGCACCTCGCCATCGGAGCCGACGATGCGCAGGATGGCATTGGGCCGGACCCGATCGCCCAGGTTGGCCAGGGTGCCGTAGACCGTGGTCATGTCCAAGAGCGTCACCTCGCCGCCGCCCAGGGTCAGCGACAGGCCGTACTCCCAGGGGTCGCGCTGCAGGCCGGTGATGCCCATGGCATGGGCCTTGTCGATCACCAGCTCCACGCCGTAGCGTGGGCTGCCGTCCTCGTCCTCGCCCGGCGGGATGGTCCCCAGGACCTTGAGGGCCGGGATGTTGTAGGAGTTGCCCAGTGCCCGGCGCAGCCGCACGGGACCGTGGAAGCTTCCGTCGTAGTTGACCGGCTCGTAGATTCCCTGGGGGGTGGCCAGCTCCATCGGCACGTCCCAGATGACCTGGGAGGGCGGCATGCCCTGCTCGATGGCGGTCAGGTAGGTGATGGGTTTGATCGAGGAGCCCGGCTGGCGCTCTCGCAGGGCGACGTTGACGTTGCCGTCGATCTCGTCGTTCCAATAATCCGCGCTGCCGACCATGGCCAGGACCTGGCCGGTGGCCGGCTCCATCGCCACGAGCGCGGCGTTGGTCAGATCATGTCGTTCGCGCAGGGCCTCCACATGCTCGCGCACCTCGGTCTCGCCCAGCTCCTGCAAGCGAAGATCCAAGGTGGTGTAGACCGAGAGCCCGCCGCGAGCCAAGCGCGCCGCGCCCACCCGATCCTCGAGCTGCTTCTCGACCCAGACCACGAAATGCGGCGCCAGGAAGCGCTCGTCCGGCTCCTCGGCGTAGCGCAGCTCGCGCGCGGCGGCCGCATCGGCCTCGCGCTGGCTGATGAAGCCCTCGCGGGCCATCAGGTTCAAGACGGTGCGCTGGCGGCGCTTGACCGAGGCCTGGACGGCCGGATCGGGATCGAGCGGATCGAACTCGGCCGGCGACTGGGGCAGGCCGGCCAAGAGCGCCGCCTCGGCCAGGTCGACCGAGCGGGCCGACTTGCCGAAGATGGTCTGCGCCGCGGCCTCGACGCCGTAGGACAGGTTCCCGTAGTAGATCTCGTTGAGGTACCACTCGAGGATCTGATCCTTGTCGTGCTGCCGGGTCAGGATCAGGGCCAGCACGATCTCCTTGGCCTTGCGCTCGTAGCTGCGGGCGATGCGCTCCTCGTAGTCGAAGGCCACCCAGCGCACGAACTGCTGGGTGATGGTGCTGCCGCCGCCCAGGCCGGGCTGGCCGGAGACCTCGCCGTAGATCGCGCGGCCGATACCCATCACGTCGATGCCGGGATTCTCGTAGAAGTCGGCGTCCTCGACGGCGATGGTGGCTTGCAGCAGGCGCTCGGGCAGCTGGTCGAGCGCGATGTAGTCGCGCTTGCCCTGCGGCGCCAGCTCGCGCAGCAGCCGGCCCTCGCGGTCGAGGATGCGCGTGGTCTCGAAGAGCTCGCGCTCCTCGACCGTGCCCAGGGTCTCGACGCCCTGCTCGAGCTCCTCGGCCAGCGCGGCATAGACCATGGCGGCGCTGACCGTGCCGGCGGCCGCCATGGCCACCGGCAGCAGCAGGAGCAGGACCGCGGCGGCGGCCAGCAGGCGCGGGAGGGGCGATGAGCGCCGGTTGAGATGGGAGAGGCGGCGCTGCAATAGGATCCGATCGGACGGGCTCAGGCTCATGGGGCTCGATTATAGGTGCCGGCCGGGGGCGGGCGAAAACGGATCGGGTCTATTGCGCTCGAGAGGTGCTAAGAGCGTCTAACAATACCTCCCGCCGGCTGCGCCCGGGTCTCGCGCCCGCAT
>CAZJWJ010000086.1:0-23567 GCA_964549495.1 uncultured Anaerolineales bacterium
TCAACGCCAAGGTCAAGGTCTACTTCCTGGACCGCTCGGGCGACGTGATCACGACCCTGGTGGACTGGATCTGCCCGCGCGGTAGCCAGACCTTCTTCCTGCCGGTGGTCGCGGACCTGCCCGGTGCCTGGGTCGGCTCGATCCGCATCGAGAGCCAGGACTGGTGGACGCCGGGAACGAACCCGGTCCATGCACCGGACATCGTCGGCGTCGCGACGCTGATGAAGTACTCGGACGTGGCCCGCACCGAGACGCAGGAGGCCGTGGCCTACAACCTGTTGCCGGAGCACAAGAGCTTCATCTGGCAGGTGGGCGACGGCGATGGTGGCACCACCTCCGGCGTCGGCCTGATCGCCATCCCGAGCCTGCTCAAGGACCTGGACAATACGGGTACGACCAGCGAGCTGGCGATCATGAACCTGGTCTCCAAGCCCGGCTTCACCGACTTCGCGATCTACATCTACGACCAGAACGGCCTCTTGGACTTCGTCTGCCAGAAGCTGCACGACCGCCAGGTCGAGTACATCGACCTGCAGACCTGGGGCTACGTGAACAACGGCTTCAAGGGCTCGGCCATCATCTCGGCCACCTTCTGGGAGCACGAGGTCTTCGTCGATCCGGCCACGCTGGAGGATCCGGCAGGCGCTTCGACTCCGCTTCGGATCTCCAGCCGCGAGGCGTCCGACACCGTGGCCCGCGCCAGCCAGCCGGTGCGCATGAGCGGCGATCCTTGCGGCAAGTGCGGCGTGCCCTGCGGCTACATGGACGACGGAACGCCCTATCCGGGCGGTGCCGCCGGGGATCCGGATCCCTCCTGCGGTGGTGGATCGCCGCTCTTCTCGCTGAGCCCCTTGCGGATGAACCGGCTCTTCCCGAGCCGCGTCGAAACGATCGATAGCCCGAACCACGGCGCGATGATGATCACCACGCTCTTCGCCCGCAACAACGGCGGTTCGGTGGGTGGCGGCACCTACTTCGATGTCGAGAACGTCTCGGGCCAGCCGATCGAGTTGATCTCCTACGACGTCAACAAGGACAGCAGTGGTGACGTCGACGTGTGGTACCGAGAGGGTACGGCCTTCGGTTTCGAGACGACCACCGCCGGATGGAATCTGATCGGGACCGGATTCGTCACCGATACGGGCATCCTCAACGATCCCGAGCACCTCGATCCCGACGGCACGGTGATCATCCCGCCGGGCGAGACCTACGGTCTGGCCTTCGCCGGAACCGGCGACTGGGCCTACACCAACGGCGACGGCACCAATCAGCTCTTCAACGACGGCAATCTCGAGCTTCGTCTCGGCTCGGCCAACAACACCGCCTTCTCGTCGACGCCCTTCAACCCGCGGATTTGGAACGGCACGGTCTACTACGAGTTCGCGACCGGTGGCGGCGACGATGGGGGGCCGAGCGGCTTCGTCCGCAACCTGCTGGGGCTGGGCGCGGTCAGCATCGAGCGCACCGGCACGCGCCTGGGTGAGGACGTGCCCGGCGACGAGGCCGCGGCTTCGCGGGGCATCCCCTTCGAGCGCAACAGCGATCTCGAGGTCTGCCTCGGTCACTTCCTGCCGATCTGCCCGGGCCAGCCGGCGACGACTCCATAGACCGACGCGTGCGGTCCGTAGCCTTGTGACCGCATTGCCCGGCTTCCAGTGTCCGACCGGCCCCTCGCGATCGCGAGGGGCCGGTCGGCGCTGATCGGTCTTCGGGCTAGGGGTCTCGGAAGTCGACGATCCATGCCCCCAAGGCCTCGATCGCGGGCCGCGATGGGCAGGTCCGGTCAGCGAAAGCTCGTCGGAATGAAGAGACGGTTCGGTCCGGTGACCTCGATCGAGAGCGATCCGACATAGCTGTGGCCGGTGGCGCTGATGCCTTCGGCACGCAGGGTGTAGCGCCCGGCTTGCATCCAACTGTCCGAGAGCGACCCTGCGTCCGTGCTCGCGAAGGCCCGACCGTCACCCCGATCCCAGCGCCACCTCACGATCCGGACGCCATCGGCCAGGCTGGGCTCGGCCCGGAAGTTTGCGGGCTCACCGGTCCGGAGCGTCGCGGGGCCGTTGATCTCGATCCGCGTGCCATCGGGCTCGGTCGCCCAGGCATGCGCCGCTGCCAATAGCTCGGCGCGACTCGTGTGACCGGGTTGGGGCGCGACCGACTCGATCGCGAAGCCGGCGAACAGCGCGCCCCACGGGATGTGTTCGGCCCGCTCGGCTTGCTCGAGGGTGGCGTCGGCACTCACGCCGGTCATGACCGCACCCTGTCCCGGCAACTCGAGGTAGGCTCGCATGTAGGGCAGGATCCGATCGACGACCAGCGGCGCCGCCAGTCCCAGGTCGGGTGCCAGCCCTCCGTCCTCGGTGGTGGTCCGCAGGGCGGCCAAGGGCCGGCCCAGGTCCACCAGGTCGCCATTGCCCGCGTGATCCCCGCCGGGTTCGCTGGCCAGGGCGACGGGCCGGTCGAAGATCCGCAGCGGACGCAGCGAGCGGCCGTCGGCCGCCAGGTCGTGGTCGTCTTCGGTGCGCTCGAATCCCGCGAAGTAGCGGCTCAGCAGGTACATCGCACCCTGATTCTGCAGGCCCAGCAGCTGGCTGGCCTGCGGCTCGTGACGCCAGGCGTATCCGCTGACCAGGAGCCGACCACCGCCCAGCAGGTACATCTGCAGGCTGGTCATGCCGCGCTCCATCCGGTCCAGCGGCGCGTCGCCGTCACCGGCGGCCAAGATGACCAGGTCGTAGCCTTGGAGGACCGACAAGGGAGGCCCGTTGTCCTCGGCGCCATCCGCCACGGTCCACACTTCATGGCTCAGGCCGGCCGCGTCCAGGGCCGAGCGCCAGTGCACCAGGTAGTCCGGACCATCCTCGAAGCCGCCTCCGCCCGGCAGGCCGGGGATGCCCGGGATCGCGCCCCCGCCCGGCGCGCTCCGGCGCCGCAGATCGAGCAGCAGCACGTCCTTACGATCGCCCGGGATCTCCAGCCGGTAGCGCAGTCGCAGGCCCGTGCCGGCCCCGGCTGCCTCGGCCTCCTCGAAGACGATCCAGCCATCGTAGACCCCGGGCACGAGGCCTTCGGTTCGGCTGCGCAGCTGCAGCTCGGCCTCGCCGCTGGCCGCCAGCGAGACGCGCTGGGCCGGGGCGATCGCGAAGACCTTGCGGTCCGCCATCGCCCCGACGCCGGGCTCCTCGCGCAGTGCGTAGGAGATGCCCGAGTCGGCATCGCCGCGTACATCGCGCAGCCGCAAGTCGATCGTCAGCTCGTCACCGGCCGCCGTGCGCAGGTCGACCGCCGGCGGCAGGATCAGCAGGCCGGGGTCGACGGCGCGCGCCAGATCCAGCCGGCCGGCGCCTTGCACCCTCGCAGGCGCCAGCTCGGATTCGACGGTGACGCTGGGCGCGCTGGTGACCATCAAGGCCGACTTGATCTCCTCCGGTCCCCAGTCGGGGTGGGCTTGGCCCAGGACGGCCGCCGCGCCGGCCACGTGCGGGCTGGACATGCTGGTGCCGCTGGCCAGGGCGTAACCCTCCGGCGCACCCTCGGCATCGGTGCTGGCCGATACGATGTCGGTGCCCGGCGCGCTCAGGTCGGGCTTGAGCGCGCCCAGGCCGCTCTCGTTCCAGGGGCCGCGCGGCGCCGGGCCCTGGCTGCTGGTCGGGTTGGCCGCGTCGACCAGCTCCGGCGCCATGCTGGCCAGCGGCGTGCCGTCCAGGCGCAGCCTCAGCTGGCCCGGGTTCTCGTCGGCCCAATCGGCCAGAGCCATGGCATCCGGCCCGGTGATGATGGAGACGATGGGGAACTTGACCGCCAGGCCCAGCTGCTCGAAGAAGGGCGCGACCTGATCGAGCAGGCCCAGCAGCCCGACCAGGGTGGTCGGGTCGCCCTCGGGCGCGTAGAAGACGATGCTCTCGACCGCGGGCTGGGGCGTGGCGGCGTTGGCCACGCCGGCCAGGAGCAGCTTGGTCAGCCAGCCCAGCTCGTCGGGCAGCTCCACCGGCAGCTCGAAGCCGGGGATGGGACAGCTGCCGGACATGGGCTCGAGCACCACCTTGCCGGCCGCGCCGAAGGCCAGGCCCAGCGGGTTGCAGAAGTCCGCCAAGCGCGCGGCCGGCTTCTCGATCACGGAGAAGTCGGCGCCGAAGGCCTCGTAAGCCGTCGGATGCGATTCCAGCTCGGCCGGCAGACCCTCGCCCGAGGCGGTCAGGCGCCAGTCGAAGCCGCGCCCGGTCTGGCTGTTGGCCACCGTGATCACCCGCGGGCTCATCTGATGCGGTCCGCCCAGGCTGGCCTCGCCGGTGCTGCCGGCGTTGCCGGCGGCCGCCACCACCACCACGCCGGCATCGATGGCCGCCTCGAAGGCCCGCGCCACCGGATGCTCGCCCGGCGGCAAGAGGTTCATCGCCGCCGTGCCCCAGGAGTTGTTGATCACGTCGGCGCCGTCGGCCACCGCGTCCTCGATCATCGCCAGGATCTCCGGCGTGTAGGCATTGTTGAACTTATAGGCCATCAAGTAAGCGCCCGGCGCCACGCCCGAGAGCTCGAGCCCGCCCGAGCTGGAGCCCGGTGCGCCCAGCGTCAGGCGGCCGGCGGCCGTGCCGGCCACGTGCGCGCCATGGAAGCCGCCGGGCCCATCGGCCAGGGGCGTGTACTGCTCGCGCGGGTCGGTCTCCGAGGCCGGATCGACCAGCTCGGGATTGACGTAGGCTCGGGCCACGATGACCTTGGCGTTGGTGTACTGCTCTCGCTGCGCCGGCTCGTAGTCCAGCACCCGCTCGCCGATGCGCAGGCTCGATCGCGGAAAGCCCTCGGGCGCTTCGAAGCCCTCCGGGTCGAAGAAGGGATGTGCGGCGGTGATGCCGCTGTCGATGACCGCGATGCGCTGCCCGCGCCCGGCCTCGGTCCGGCCGCCGATCGCCGGGTGCGCCCAGGCCCCCGGCGCGCCGATGAGGGGCAGGCTGGCGTCCATCAGCGGAACCACCTGCTCGGCCGGCGTGATCGATCGCAGGCCTGGCAGCGTGCGCACGGCCTCGAGCTGCCCGGACTCGAGCCGCAGCGCGATGCCGTTGAAGGCCAGACGGTAGTGGTAGTCGGCGCGGGCACCGGGCGCCACCGCGGCCAGCGCGTCGAGGAAGGCTGCCCGACGCTCGGCGAGATGGTCGGCGTAGGCGCGGACGGGAGCGGAATCGACCGCGATTCGGCCCCGATCGTCCAGCAGGCCCGACTTCCTTCCCGCCTCGAGCCCGACCGCCTTCGGCGCCGTGGCCGGCAAGCCCGCCCGGCCCCCGCGGTAGGCCAAGATGGGGGGATCGACCAACTCGACGATGTAGCGCTCCGTCGAGATCCCGTCTCCGACTCGAACAGCGAGCGGGTCGGCACCCGGCTCTGCGATCGGCGCCTCGACTGCGGAGCGAGCCCTGTTCTCGGATGCGTCGGCCGGATCGAGGGTGCCGGCTGCGGCGGGAAGCAGCCAGAGCAAAGCCAACGCGATGCCGCGAGCGATCGGAACGAGCCAAGTACGTGACATGCAGGTCCTCCTGCGGGGAATGGCGAGCGAGACAAATGGAGCTTGATCCTACCATCTTCCAGCTCGAGGCGTGGTCCACCGGTCGCGTGTTGGTCGAATCCGCAGGGGAATGATGACGATTGACCGCGCGGCCGGCCTCGGGCAGCATAGCGACATGCGAGAACTCGAGGCGAAGGCGCCGGCCGAGCGCCGTGACGAGCCGTCCGTCGCGGTCGGGCTCAACGCCGTCATCATCACCGTGCAGCGCGAGGTGCCCCGCGTCCTGACGGTGGATCTGGGCACCGAGACAGCCTTGCCCTTCGGCCCCTTGGACCCTCGCGAGGACGTGACCCTGGAACGCGCGCTCCTGCGCTGGGTGCGCGAACAGACCGGCCTGGAGCTCGACTGGGTCGAGCAGCTCTATACCTTCGGGGACCAGCACCGCAACCCGCGCGAATTGACCGGCGGTCCGCGCATCGTTTCGGTGGCCTATCTGGTGCTGGTCGAGGCCGGACGCCGCCCCAGCAGCCCCGGCGCCCGCTGGAGCGATGGCTACGCCTTCTTCCCCTGGGAGGATTGGCGCCAGGGGCGGCCGGCGATCATCGACGACTGCATCCTGCCGGTCCTGGAGCGCTGGTGCGCTGCCGGCGACGATGCCGAGCACCGACGCCGGCGCGAACGGGTGGACATCGCCTTCGGCCGCGGCGACATGGACTGGGACGGCGACCGCGTGCTCGACCGCTACGAGCTGCTCTACGAGGTCGGCCTGGTAGAAGAGAGCCACCGCGATGCCGGGCAAAGCCGAGCGGCGGGCGTCGAGCCGCGCTACCCGCCCTGGTTGCCGGACGACCAGCGGCCCGGTCTCGCCCGAGCGTTGCCGGATGCCGGGGCCCGGGAGTCCCCCGACCCTGACGCAGGTTCGTTGGGCGGCTCCCATCCGGCGCTGGGTCAGCCGATGGCCCACGACCATCGGCGCATCCTAGCTACGGCTCTGGGGCGACTGCGGGGCAAGATCCGGTACCGGCCAGTGGTCTTCGAGCTCTTGCGCCCCACCTTCACCCTGCTGGAGTTGCAACGGGTCGTCGAGTCCCTTTCCGGGCTGCGCCTGCACAAGGGTAACTTTCGTCGCCTGGTCGAGAAGGGCCGGCTGGTCGAAGGCACCGGCACCTACGCCCGAACCGGCGGGCGGCCGGCCGAACGCTTCCGCTTTCGGCGCGAGGTACTGCGCGAGCGCCGCGCACCGGGCGTCGGTCTGCCCGGTGGACGACGCGCGCGATGAGCCCCCTCTGGCCAGGCCTGACCGCTGGCTGACGGCTGGTCGCATGCGCTTGACAGGGCCAGGGGCCCAGCCTATACTCCTAATGCTCACATTGAGAATTACGCGTCGAGCCACCTGAGCCTGCACCAGGCTCTCTTTTTCTGGCGGCCGTTATACTCAAATTGAGCATTAACGACAAGGAGAGATACCTATGCCTACCGCCGATCCCGCGGTTCTAGACCGAACCGCTCCCGCCTATACGCCCGAGGTGGCCCGCGCCACCGATGCCGTCCGCCAGCGCCTGCGCGGCGTGGTGCCGGAGATCGAGTGGCCGGTGCACGCGCCCTACATCGAGGCCATCAACCGCCTCAAGCGCGAGCGCAACGCCATCATCCTGGGTCACAACTACATGACGCCCGAGATCTTCCACGGCGTCTCCGACCTGACCGGCGACTCGCTGGCCTTGGCCAACATGGCCGCCGAGACCGATGCCGACGTGATCGTCCTGGCCGGGGTGCACTTCATGGCCGAGACGGCCAAGCTGATGAACCCCGAGAAGACCGTGCTCATCCCGGATCTGGGGGCCGGCTGCTCGCTGTCGGAGTCGATTACGGCCGAGGACGTGCGCCGGCTGCGCGCCCAGCATCCCGGCGTGCCGGTGGTCACCTACGTCAACACCTCGGCCGAGGTCAAGGCCGAGACCGACGTCTGCTGCACCTCGGCCAATGCGGTGCAGGTGGTCGAGTCACTGGGCACCGACCGCGTGATCTTCCTGCCGGACGCCTACCTGGGCCGCTACGTGGCCACCCAGACCGAGGTCGAGGTCATCCTCTGGGACGGCACCTGCATCGTGCACGAGCGCTTCACCGGTCAGGAGCTGCGCGACATGCGCCAGGCCCATCCCGGCCTGTCGATCATCGCCCATCCGGAATGTCCGCCCGAGGTGCTCGACGAGGCCGACTTCGTGGGCTCGACCTCCGGCATGATCCACTTCGTCGGAGAGCATCGGCCCGAGCGGGTGATGATGGTCACCGAATGCTCGATGAGCGACAACGTGGCCGTCGAGTATCCCAGCGTCGACTTCATCCGCCCCTGCAACCTCTGCCCCTACATGAAGAAGATCACCCTGCCGGCCATCTACCACAGCCTGCTCACCATGCAGCACCCGGTCGAGATCGATCCCGCGGTGGCGGATCGCGCCCGGCGCGCGGTCCAGCGCATGATCGACGTCGGCCGCGACCCGCAGAACTAGCCGACCTTAGGCCTGCGGCATGGACCCGATGGGAGGTCTCGATCCGTTCGACCGAGGCAGCCTGCCGGTCGAGCGGGTGCTCGTCGCCGACGTGATCGTCGTCGGCACCGGGGTGGCCGGCCTCACCGCCGCGCTCGCTGCCGGCGGGCAGCGGATCCATCTGCTGACCAAGGCCGCCTTCTCGCGCGGGGGCGGCTCGAGCCCCTGGGCTCAGGGCGGCGTGGCGGCCGCCGTCGGGCCCGACGACTCGCCGGCATTGCACGCTCGGGACACCTTGGCCGCCGGCGATGGGACCAGCGACGCATCAGCGGTCGACATCCTCACCCGCGAGGGTCCGGATGCCGTCCGCCGCTTGATCGAGTTGGGAGCGCGCTTCGACCGCGATGGCGACGGCCGCTTGGCCCTGGGCCGCGAGGCAGCCCACGGCCGGCGGCGCGTGCTCCACGCGCGCGACGCCACTGGCGCCGAGATCGTCCGCGCCCTGCTGGCGGCGGTCGCGGCCGCGCCGGGCATCCGGATCCACGAACATTGCTTCGCCTGGGACCTGGTGACCCATGCCGGCCGCGTCGTCGGGCTCCTGGCCTTGCACGACGGGGGCGAGCCGGTCCTGCACCTGGCCCCGACCGTGGTCCTGGCCACCGGCGGCTGCGGGCAGCTCTTCGCCCAGACCACCAACCCGCCGGAGGTCACCGGCGACGGCATCGCCATGGCCGCCCGCGCCGGCGCCCGCCTGGCCGACATGTGCATGGTCCAGTTCCACCCCACCGCCTTGGACGTGGGCGCCGATCCGATGCCCCTGGTCACCGAGGCCCTGCGCGGCGAGGGCGCCGTCCTGATCGACGAGCGCGGCCGGCGCTTCATGCTCGAGGCCGATCCGGCCGGCGAGTTGGCCCCGCGCGACATCGTCGCCCGCGGCATCCACCGTCACCAGGCCGCCGGGCACCGGGTCTACCTCGACGCCAGCCAGGCCCTCGGCGCCAGCTTCCCCGAGCGCTTCCCGACCGTCATTGCCCTCTGCCAGGCCCGCGGCATCGACCCGCGCCGCGAGCCCATCCCGGTCGCGCCGGCCGCCCACTACTTCATGGGCGGCATTCTGGTCGACGACCGCGGGCGCAGCTCCCTGCCCGGCCTGTGGGCCTGCGGCGAGACCGCCTGCAGCGGCCTGCACGGCGCCAACCGCCTGGCCTCCAACTCCCTGCTCGAAGGCCTGGTCTTCGGCCGTCGCGTTGCCGAGGATCTGCTCCGCGAGCTCGATCGCAATCGCAACGGGATCCCGACCGATCGGTCCTCCGACGGAGAAGCGACCCGCTCGCTTGCCTCAACCAGCAAGTCCAGCCTCGCGCTTCGCTTCCTGCCGGATCCCAGCCCCTACGGCCTCCCGGCCTCCCAGCCGCCGGCCGACGCCCTCGGCCAGGCCCGCGCCCGCCTGCGCCGCCTGATGTGGGAGCATGTGTCCCTCGTCCGCGACCGGAGCGGCCTGCAACAGGTCCTCGACCAGCTGCCCGAGATCGAGTCCGCCCTGTCCGCCCAGACCCCCTCTCGTCGAACGGGCGAGCTCCGCAACCTGCTGACCCTGTCCCGGCTGGTCACGGGCGCCGCCCTGGCCCGCCCGGAGAGCCGCGGCGGCCACTTTCGCAGCGACTTTCCAGACCGCGATCCCTCCCTGGCCCGCCGCGTCATCCTCGATCCCTCGCCGTCCGAGATCGGTGTGGCCATCGAGCTCGAGCCGGAAGGCATCAGCTCGCGGCAGGGTATCTCGGTCGCTGACCGGCATCACCCCATCGATTGACGCCCGCTCGGAGCCCCGACATGCCCCTGCAGCCTCCCCACCCCCTCCTCTACGAAGACCTCATCCGCGCCGCCCTGGCCGAAGACCTCGGCCGGGCCGGTGACCTCACCACCGATGCCATCGTCCCCTCATCTACCCATGCCGAGGCCCGCATCGTCGCACGACAGCCTGGCCGCATCGCGGGCCTGCCCATGGCCGCCGCCACTTTCGAGCGGATCGATCCCGACATCCACTTCCACATCGACCTACCCGACGGCCAGGACGCCCCGGCCGGCGCCAGCCTGGCCACCCTCCGCGGCCCCGCCCGCGGCATCCTCACCGCCGAGCGGGTGGCCCTCAACCTCCTCGGCCGCCTCTCGGGCATCGCCACCGCCACCCGCGGCATGGTCGAGGCCGCCGCACCCCACGGCGCCCGCATCGTCTGCACCCGCAAGACCACCCCCGGCCTGCGCGTCCTGGAGAAGTACGCCGTCCGCTGCGGCGGTGGCCACAACCACCGCTTCGGCCTGGACGACGCCATCCTGATCAAGGACAACCACATCGCCATCGCCGGCGGCATCCGCCCCGCCGTCGAAGGCGCCCGCGCCGCCGCCGGCCACATGGTCCGCATCGAGCTGGAGGTCGATGACCTGGAGCAGCTGCAAGTCGCCCTCGACCTGGGCGTCGACGCCGTCCTGCTCGACAACATGGACCCCGATACCCTCCGCCAGGCCGTCTCCATGGCCCGCGGCCTCGCCACCACCGAAGCCTCCGGCGGCATCCGCCCCGAAACCGCCGCCACCATCGCCGCCACCGGTGTCGACCTCCTCTCCGCCGGCTGGCTCACCCACAGCGCCCCCGCCCTAGACGTCGCCCTCGACATCACCCTCCCCTTCTCGGACCTCGACCGGTCGTAGATCCCCCACCGGTCAAGTCCCACCCTCGCGCTTCACGACCTCCCCCACCCCAAACTCCCCAAGAGGGCGGGCGTGCCGTCGGGCGGGGCGGCGTCGCGCGCCCGCATTACCCTTCCCCCGTTGGCATCCCACCCCGGCCAACCAAGACCTGTTGCCGCCCCCCCCGGCGGCATGCCCGCCCGCCCCACCACCCTCGCTCCCAAACGCCGTCCCTCCGTCCTACCCGCCGATCCTCGTTGCCCAGGCCGTTCGTCTCGGCTACCCTGCATTTCGAGACCCATTCGCCTTCGATGTCACGAGGTGCCCCATGCGCCGATTGCCCGCTCTCTTCTCGCTCGCCCTACTCGCGATCGCAGTCGCCCTCGCGTCTGTCCTCGCGGCCGACGACCGACCGAGCCTCGCCACCGAAGCCCAACCGGCCTCGCCATCCCAAGCCTGCGCCAACCCCCGCCCGATCACCCCCATCGGCGAAGGCTTCTTCCGCGACGTCTCCGAGCAAAGCGGCATCCGCGACGAGAACTTCGATCCGGACCCTCCGGACAACATGAAGATCAACGACCACAGCCGCCTGGCCTTCGCCGACATCGACGGCGACGGCTACGACGACATCGTGGCCCACAACCTCTTCCCCAACCCCAACCAGGTCGACCCCATCCCCTATGAGCACCTGGTCTTCCGCAACCGGGGTGACGGCAGCTTCGAGAACGTCTCCGACGCCTCGGGCCTGCGCGACGTCCAGGCCGGCTTCTTCCTCTTCGGCGACGTCGACAACGACGGCGACCAGGACGCCTTCGCCGGCCTGGACATGCCCATCCCGCGCGCCGACAACGCCCACCGGATCCTGCTCAACGACGGCCAGGGCCACTTTACCGAGCTGCCGAACAGCGGCGTGAATCGCCCCTTCCAAGACCCCTCGGGCAACATCCTGCACTTCGCCGGCAACGCCGTCTTCCTGGATGCCGACGGCGACGCCAACCTGGACCTCTACGTCGGCAACGGCCAGAGCTCGGTCGCCGCGCCCGACCAGCTCTGGCTGGGCAATGGCGACGGGACCTTCCGCTATGCCTTCGAGAACCTCGAGGGTCCGGTGATCCAGCGCGCCTCCAACGGCACGACCACCTGCGACTACGACAACGACGGCGACGCCGACATCTTCGTCAGCGTCTACGGCATCAGCATCGAGAACGGCCACAACCTGCTCTGGGAGAGCCGGGGTGACGGCCATTTCGACAACCGGGCCCGCGCCCGGGGCTTCGAGGCCCTGGCCACCGGCAACTACTTCCTGTCCCAAACCGGCTTCGGGCGCGATCCCGAGCCCGGCCGCGGTCCGGGGCAGTGGGTGGGCGGCAACGGCTTCGGCCTGGCCTGCGAGGACATCAACAACGACGGCCTGGCCGACGTCTTCCTGACCAACATCTCGCATCCCAACGCCGGCGACTACGGCCGTACCTGGTCCGATCCCTCGCAGCTGCTGATCAACCAGGGCGCCGAGGGGGGCTTCACCTTCGTCAACGAATGGCTCGACCGCGGCCTGCCCTTCAACGAGGGCGACGTCGACGGCTCGGCGGTGGACTTCGACAACGACGGCCGCTTCGACTTGGCCCTCTCGCGCGACCGCAAGTACGAGGGCGCCTACACCGACTTCGAGCAAAAGGCCTGGTTCGGCTTGATGCACCAGCAGCCCGACGGCAGCTTCGAGAGCGTGGGCGGCATCAGCGGCATCAACGACATCGGCAACGACCCGCCCGAGACGAACCGCATGAAGAGCGCCCACGACCGCGCCTGGTCCGACGTGGATCGCGACGGCGATCTGGACCTCCTGGTCGGCGGGCGCACCGGCGGCAAGGCCGGCCGGCCCAACTTCCTCTTCCAGAACGAGATCGGCGCCCAGAACGACTGGCTGGCCATCCGCCTCGAAGGCGACGGCGTCAACGTCAACCGCGATGCCATCGGAGCGCGGGTCGAGTTGATCTACCCCGATCGCGTCCTGCGCCGTGAGGTCAAGAGCAGCCGCGGCATGTACAACTCGATGGACGGCCGCACGCTCCACTTCGGCCTGGGCGATTTGGGCTGCGATTTCCGCTTGCGCATCGTCTGGCCCGACCGCACCTTCACGCGCATCGAGGGCAGCCAGGTCGAGCGCAACCGACACATGACCATCCGCTATGGCGAGGCCCCCGGCGAGCCCTTGCCGACCCCCACCGAGGCGCCGCCCAGCCCCACCCCGACACCCACTCCGGAGCCCAGCCCGACCCCGCTCGGCGCGATGGAGCTCCACGGGCGGGTGCTCGATGCCAGCAATCCGGACTTCTTGATGCCCCTGACCGGCGCCACGGTCCATGCTCGGCCGGCCTGCCTCCCGCGCCAGCCCTTCGAGACGCGCAGCGACGAAGAAGGCCGCTACGTGCTCCTGATCCCGGCCGACTACGCCAACCAATGCGAGAAGACCGTTATCGGCGCCCGGGCCGAGGGCTTCGAGCCCCGAGAGGAGACCCTGACGACGGCCGAGCTGCGCGCCCAGCCCAACCGCAACCACCTGCTCCAGCGGGCGACCGACGGGTCGACCCTGTGGCTGCCTTGGTTGGTTGCCGAGGCCGGCCGGTGATCTTGCCGGGCGCCCGGTCTGGCTCTTCTGAGGGCTCGCCCAGCAATAGAATCCCCGATTCGGACGCCGCTGCATCCACTGTGTCGGCCCGCTGTTCGTCGGCAATAGCTCTGCTATTCCCTCCTCACAGCGCACCAACACAGCGGCGCAGCGACGCCCTCGGTCGGGGATTCTATTGCTGGGCGAGCCCTGACACGAGTACCGAGCTCGAGGCTCGGGCCACGTCCCCGTCGCAGGCAAACGCGGCGATAACAATATGACCGCCGAGCCGAGCCCGATCACCGCACTCTTCCTCTTCGAGCCGCGCGCCGCGCTGCGCCAGTATCTGCGCGCCGGCATGACCGACCGGCCCGACATCCGCCTGGTCTTCCCCGAGTCGGTCGAAGCAGAGGCCCTGCTGGCACTGGCGCCCGAGGCCGACGTGATGGTCGGCTGGCGGCCCACCCGCGCGCTCCTGGAGGCGGCGCCGGGCCTCCGGCTCTTCATCAACCCGGGCGTCGGGGTGCAGCATCTCCTGCCCACCTTCCGCGATCTCGTCGCGCGGCGTCGGGCCGAGGATCGGCCCTTCCCGCACTTGGCCAACGGGCACGGCAACACCTACTTCACCGCCCAGCACGCGGTAGCCCTGCTCCTGGCCCTGACCAATCGGCTGGTCGAGCATCACAACTGGATGCGAGAGGGCCGGTGGCGCAAGGGCGATGCCGACGCGGCCTCCATCCCCCTGCGCGGCCGGCGCCTGGGCCTCCTGGGCTATGGCGCGATCGGGCGCAAGGTCCATCGCTTCTTGGCCGGCTTCGACATCGACTTCGCCATCCTACGCCGGGACTGGTCGCGGCAGTCGGATCCCCTGCCCACCGAGGCCTCGCGCTTCGGGCCGGAGGCCCTGGGCGACTTCCTGGATGCCGTCGACATCCTGATCGTCGCGTTGCCGCTGACCGAGGAGACCGAAGGCCTGATCGGCGCCGAGGAGCTGGATCGCCTCGGTCCACGCGGGCTCTTGGTCAACGTCGCGCGCGGTCCGGTGATCGACGAGCAGGCCCTGTACCGAGCCCTGTCCGAGCGGCGCATCGCGGCCGCGGCCATCGACGTCTGGTACGACTACCAGCCGGAGCCCGACGAGGCCGGCCGGCGCTACCCGGCCCACCAACCCTTCCACCGCCTCGACAACGTCCTGCTGTCGCCGCATCGCGCCGCCTCGCCCATGGACGACCTCCCGCGCTGGGACGAGGTGATCGACAACCTCCGGCGCCTGGCCGATGGCCGGACCGACCTGCGCAACCTGGTCGACCTCGAGCGCGGGTACTAGGGCGCGTTTGCAAAACGGATTCGAGCGAGCATGGGTCAGCGCGTTCGGTGACAAGTGGATGGCGTGGATGGGCGCGGAGACGGGGCAGCGCCCCGTTGAGCACCCAGCCGCGTCAGCCGCGCCGACCTGGTACGCCGACCTGGTGCGTCACGCACCCGACGATCGTCTCGGCGCCCAGGCCATGACGCGACCTCCAGTCGTGCGCGACGCCGACCGGGAGGGGCGGACCCAATCTGACGAGGCGGGTCGAAGCTGACGCGGGATTGACAGCCACGGTGCGAACTCGCTATCGTGCCCTATCGCATCTTCCGGATCGATGACACGAGTGCCAAGGGAGTACGCAGTTTTGAACGAGAATCGACGCCGTCCGACCACCTTCCGAATCCGAGTCTTCCTCCTTCCGTTGCTCTTGCTGACCGCAGTCGTCGCGATGTACCGGCCGAGTCGGCCCGACAGCGGCGTGCTGGCGCAGGCCGATGACTGCCAGCTGGACGCCAGCGCTTCGCTCGATGCCAGCAGCATCGCGCTGGGCGAGGACGTGGGCGTGCAGGTCGATGTCGAAGCGGATTGTGGCGGACTGGTTCTGCCGCGGCACTACGTCATCGCGGCCCAGCCCTGGACGCCGGCCCAGGCGGACCGGTTGGGCGGCGTCCGGGACACGCTGGATGCCTGGCTGGCCGATCTGGACTTCGGCGACAGCCAGGTGGGCCTGGTGCTGGGCAACGAGGACCCGGCGGCGCCGACCGTGACGCCGCGCCCGACGCCGCTGCCCACCGCCGAGCCGCGTCCCCGGGCGCAGGCCGTGCGGCTGACCCAGAACCGCTTCCTGTTGCAGACCGGTCTGGCCGGCTTCGCGCCGGCCGATCCCGGCCTGGCGCTCTCCGATTTGGTCGTCGAGTCCCGCGGTCAGTTCCTGGATGCCGAGGCGCGCGATCCGGACTTTCGGGGCCGGCGCCACATCCTGATCATCGGTCGCGCCGACGCGCCCTTGGGCCGCGCCTCGACCCTGGACTTCGAGCTGGGCCTGGCCGAAGAGACCGCCATCGACGTCCGTTGGTTCTGCATCGGCGGCGGTTGTCCGGACCTGCCAGGCGTGCAGGTGATCGACCTGAACACGCCGGCCGAGCTGGAGGCCGAGCTGGATGCCCTGCACGCCCAGCCCGCGCCGCTGGGGGTCGAGCGGCTGGCCATCACCAGCCAGTTCTCCGAACGGGCCGATTTCGTCTACGGATCGGCCCGGCCCGAGGCCGATCGGATGGGCCGGCTGGAGAGCAACTACATCCGGTGGATGCCCGCACCGCTCGAGGCCACCTTCACGGCCGACTATCGCCTGCGTCCGCTGGACAGCGGCCCGGCGGTGCCGGTGGTGGGCAACATCGAGCTGGCGGGTGTGGCCAACGATGGCGCCGAGCTGAGCCGGGTCGTCTCCCAGCGCCTGAGCATCGAGGTGGGCGAGCAGGCAGCCCGCCCCAGCGATTGCCGGCTGGCCGCCGAGACCTTCGTCCAGCCGGACGTGCTGGGCCTCGATCGGGAACTCGAGGCCGGCCTGCGCCTGGCGGTGGACTGCAGCGCCCAGGGCGGCCTGCTCGATGTGGTCCTGGCCATCGACCGATCGGCCTCCATGCTGCAGGGCCAGCGTCTGGAGGAGGCCAAGGACGCAGCGCGGATCTTCATCGAGGCCGTCGACCTGAGCGTGGCGCGGGTGGCCATCCTGGCCGTCGGCAGCCAGGCCGAGACCCTGGTCGAGCTCTCCAGCGACCGCCCGGCCTTGCTGGCGGCCGTCGATCGCCTCGAGGCCGCGGGCGAGAACGACTTCGGCGCGGCCTATACCCGCGTCCGTCAGATCCTGCGCGATCGCCGCGAGGGCGCCTTGCCGGCGGTCGTCCTGCTCTCCGACGGCGACACGGTCTTCCCCACCGGTCTGCGCTCGGACCCCTGGCTGCAGGCTGCCTTCTGGGCCCATCTCGAAGGCATCCGCTCGGTGGTCGTCTGCGTCACCGATGCCCAGACCTGCAAGCCCGAGTTCCAGCAGCTGGCCGCGCCGAGCTCGCATTTCCGACTCAGCCAGGGAGGCGAGGAGCTCGAACGCTTCTATGCCGAATTGGCGCGCTACCTGGGCCGAGCCGAGGTCGAGCGCCTGAGCGTCTCGCACCTGCAGAACACGGCCCTGCCCTACGTCGGCGTGCCCTTCGGCCAGGACCTGCCGGCCGTCGATGGCCAGCGCGTGACCTGGCAACGGGCCGATCCCCTCTTCGGGCGCTCGGAGCTGCGCTACACCCTGCGCGGTGCGGCCATCGGCCGCTGGCCCCTGGCGCGGCGCATCGAGGCCACCTGGGTCGATCGCGCGGGCGGCTTCGGTCAGGCCAGCCTGCCGCTGCCGATGATCGAAGTCGAGCCGCCGCCGATCAGCGGGCCCTGCGGGCTCGCCTCCGGAGCGACCGAAGTCGAGCCCGGCAGGCTGGACCTCGGACAGACCCTGACCCAAACCCTCTCGGCCAGCGTGGTCTGCAGCGATGGCGACGATCCGCTCGAGGTCGTCCTGGTGCTCGACCACTCGGACTCGATGGCCGGCCCGCGCATCACGGCCATGCGCCAGGCGGTGGAGACCATGCTGGACCGGCCCGGCGGCAACGTCCGCTTCGGCCTGGTGGCCTTCAGCGGCCAGATCCTCTCCGAGCAGGCCCTGACGGAGGATCGCGCTGCCCTCCTCCAGCGCCTCCTGACCACATCGCCCGCCGGCGAGACCAACATCGGCCAGGCCCTGAACCGAGCTGGCGATCTCCTGGACGCGGCCCGACCGGGCGCGCGCAGCGTGGTCATCTTGGTCACCGACGGCCGTAACTCGGTCGATCCACAGACCATTCTCACCGCCGCCGGAGGCCTTCAGGAACGCGCCGAGCTGGTGGCGGCCTGTATCGGCGCGTCTTGCGACCCGGTCTTGGCCCAAGCCGTCACACGTCCGTCCTATTACTTCGATCTGCCCGCCGACGCGGACGTGGTCGGGCTCTTCGAGCGCATGGCCGAGGCGGTGGCCGGCGCCCTGCCAGCCGAGATCGGGCTGGTCGACCAATCCAGCCCGGCCCTGCCGCCCAGGCCGGGATCGGCGGTGCCGCCGGTACGCTTCGGTCCGGATCCCAACATCTGGCGATTCGGCTTCGCTCTCTCGGGCGAGGCCCGGGCCAGCCAGGTGCTGACCGCCAGCCTGCCCGGCTTGCAGCCGGCCGCTCTGTGGTCGCGGGTCGAGTTCCGTACCCTGGCCGGTGCCGAGGGCAGTGCCTATCTGCCGCCGGCCAGCGTCGAGATCGAGGGCGAACCGTTGCCGCTGCTGCCGACCAGCCTGCCCCTGCCCACCCGCACGCCGAGCGGGCCGGAGCCCAGCGCCACACCGACCACGCCGACCGTCCAGCCGCCGGCCGGCCAGCTCTACCTCCCGCGCCTGGTTTCCGGCGAATGAAGCAGCTTTCGGGAGCTCGGGCGGGCCTCGCCCCGGGCTCCCGAAAGCCGTCGATCGCCCGCGGACCTGTCCGATCGCGTGCCGCTCGCACGTTATACTAGGCGCGCGGTGCGGCACCGACGCCACTCGAGGCCCCGGCATGGCGCTGCATCCTTCGACGCCTGGCAGCGCTCTACGCGTCCAAGCCCTGGGATCGGCAGCCCTCGGGCACACGGGCCGTCGGCCTGCACGATACTTCGAACCAGCAAGAGGAGACAGCATGCGCTCGAGACGAGGATCGCGGCGTCCGGCTGCGCTTCGGGGGCTCGGCTTGCTCCTGGGCCTACTGCTGACCGGCTGGCTGGCCGGCCCACCCGCCGCGCGCGCCGTCGGCGGCGGCTGCGTCGTCGACATCGGGCAGCGCCTGGACGGTCAGCGGATCACCCTGGGGCAGGAAGTCGAGGTCGAGATCGAGCTGAGGCCGGGCTGTGACGGAGAGGATCTGAGCCGGCATTGGGTCCTCGTCCTGCAGCCCTGGGAGGACGCGGAGCCCGTCGACGAGCTCCGCGCCGCCCTGGATGGATTCCTCGACTCGCCGGCCTTCGGCGAGGGCTACGTGGGCTTGGTACTGGGGCAGCCCGACCCCTCGGCGCCCACGCCCACCCCGCCGCCTCCGCCCTTGCCGACGGCGGTGCCGAGCGACCTGCCGGGCGTCGTGCCGCTGACCCGAGACCGCCAAGGCCTGCGCCAGGTTCTGGCCGGTTTCGGCCCCACGCGAGCCGGCCTGCCCAGCCACACGCTCATCCGCAAGGCGCGCGACCTCTACCTCGACCACGAGGACCAGAAGCCGACCCATTACGGCCGTCGGCACATCGTGATGATCGGCCACGCCGGGGCGCTGCTCGGTCGCGAGAGCACCCTGCGCTTCGAGGCCGCCGCGGCCCGCGAGGAGGCCATCGACGTCCGCTGGTACTGCATCGGCGGCGGCTGTCCCGAGATCGAGGGCTTCGACATCATCGACATGCCGGATGCCGCCGCGGTGACCGCCGAGCTGGCCGCGCTGCGCGATCGCCCGGTGGAGGTGGCCATCGACCGGGCCGAGATCCGCGCCGACTTCAGCGCCCGCGCCGACTACGTCTTCGAGTCGGCCGAACCGGAAGCGGACGTCATGGGGCGGCTGGACCGCAACTTCATCGGCTGGTCCTTGCGCGATCTGCGCGAGGAGCGGAGCTTCCGATACCGCCTGCGCCCTACCCTGGCCGAGGATCCGCTCCTGGTCTCCAGCTTCGTCGAGGTCCGCGGGACCTTCAATACCGGTATGGCCTTCGATGTCTTTTCGACCGAGCCTCTGGGGCTGGTCGTCGATCCCGCGCCCGAGCAGCCCAGCGCTTGCCAGGTCCATGCCGCGGCGGAGGCCGGCCCGGATCCGGTGGCCCTGGATGCCACGGCTTGGGTGACCCTCACCCTGCAGGCCGGCTGCCCCGGTCAGCGCCGGCCCATCGACGTGGTGCTGGCCGTCGACCGCTCCGGCTCGATGCGCCAGGGCAGCCGGCTGGCCGATGCCAAAGCGGCCGCCCGGGTCTTCGTCGAGACGGTCGATCTGGACTTGGCCCGCGTGGCGGTGATGGCCCTGGGCAGCCAGGCCGAGCTGCTGGTGGACCTGAGCCAAGACCGAGAGACGCTTCTGGATGGCATCGAGGCCCTGACGGCGGCCGGCGAGAACGACTTCGAGCAAGGCTTGACACGCGCGCGGGAGATCCTGCGCGGGCGCCGGAGCGATGCCCTGCCGGTGATCATCCTGCTCTCCGACGGCGACACGGTCTTCCCCAAACCGGTCGACGATCCGGACGACCCCTGGCTGCAGGCCGCTTACTGGGCCCACCTCGAGGGCATCCGCATGGTGGTGGTCTGCCTGTCGGATACCGGGACCTGCTACCCCAAGTTTCGACAGATGGCCCGTCCGGAGACCTACTTCCGGACCCTGCCGGGCGGGGACGAGCTGGAGGCCTTCTATGCCGATCTGGCCCGCTACCTGGGCCTGGCCGACCTGGCGCGCTTGGCGGTCGAGCAAGCCCCGCATCCGGCCTTCGAGTACAGCGGCCAGCCGCCGGGGCACGATCGGCCGGCCGTCGAACCCGACGGCAAGCTGGTCTGGCAGCAAGCCGACCCGATCTTTGGGCGCAGCCAGCTGCGCTACCCGCTGGTGGCACGGGCGGTGGGTCGCTGGCCCATCGCGCGCGAGATCGTCGCTAGCTGGCGCGATCGCGACGGGGGCACCGGTCAGTCACGGCTGATCCTGCCCGAGATCGAGGTCCGACCGCCCGACTCCACCGGTCCCTGCCGGCTCGATCGCATCGATCAGCGAAGCGAGCCGGCCACGGTGGCCGTCGAAGAGCTGCTCCGATCGAGCACCAGCCTGTCCCTGATCTGCCAGCCATCCAGCCAGCCCCTGGAGATCGTTCTGGTGATCGACCACTCGCATTCGATGCGCGGCGAGCGCATCGATGCCGCGCGGCAAGCGGTCGAAGGTCTCCTGACGGCCAGCGGTACAGATCATGCACGCTTCGGCCTGGTGGCCTTCAGCGACGAGATCCTGGCCGAAGAGCGCCTGACCGAGGATCGGCAGATCCTGCTGACCCGCCTGGCTCAGCTGGAGCCGGACGGCGAGACGAACATCGGCCAGGCCCTCAACCGCGCCCGCCTGCTGCTCGACGATGCCCGACCCGGCGCGCGGCGTTTCGTCCTGCTGCTCACCGACGGCCGCAACACCTTCGGCGACGACTCGATGTTGGCGGCGGCCGAGGCCCTCAAGGACCTGGCCGAGCTGATGGCGGTCTGCGTAGGCGGCAACTGTGATCCGGTGCTGAGTCAGATGGTCAGCCGGCCGGCCTTCTTCTTCCGGGTGCCCGATGGACCGGACCTGGTCTCGCTCTTCGATCGGTTGGCCCAGAGCGTCGTCGGCCAACGGCCGAGCGAGCTGGACCTGCGCGACCAGGGCCACGACATGCTCCTGATCCAGCCCGGTAGCGAGGCGCCGCCGACCAGCTTTGGTCCCGATCCGCAGCTCTGGCGTTTCGGCCTGCCGCCGGCCGCCGGCGTCTCCGTCGGCCAGGACCTGCGCGCCTTGACCTCCGGTCGCCTGCCGCGCTCGCTCTGGCAGCGCGTCGACTACCGCACCATGGCCGGCGACTCCGGCAGCCTCTACCTTCCTCCGGTCTCGGTCGAGGTCTCGAGGACGGGCCAGACGCTGCCGACCTCCCCTCCGCTGCTCTCGGCCACCCCGACGCCGACTCGAACACCGACCAGCACGCAGAGCCCGACGCCGACCACGACGCCCAGCCCCACCGCGCCGCGCCGCAAGCTCTGGCTGCCCTTCCTGGTCGCAGGCCTCGCCGAGCTACATCAACCAGGAACGGCGATGCCTGCGACGTCGACGTCCACGCCGACGCCTTCCTCGACGACGATCTCGAGCCCGACGTCGCCCGCGACCCGAACGGCCCGGCCCACCCGCACGCTTGGCCCCAGCTCCACGCCGAGCATCACGCCGACCCCTTCGATCACGAACACGCCCACTCCGGCATTCGTCCTTGCCAACCCGAGCTTCCTTGGCGAGTCGGTGCTGGCGTGCGATGAAATCTAGGCCGCGTTCTGCAGACGAGACCTAGTACTCTGCCACGGATGTTTGTTCGAGCCCGAAAGAACATCCGTGACGGAGTACTAGTGAACCGCCGCGTCCAATTCTCGCGACAGACGCTCCTCGCCCGGCCAGCCGCGGAAGTACTCCAGCTGCTCGCCATGGGCGTCGAGCAAGACGAAGGTCGGCGTGGCGGCTACGCCATATCGCCGGACCGCCGACCGGCTGTCGTCGTGATCGATGTTCATGCGCACCAGCGAGACCGTGTCGGCAAAGGTCTGGCTCAGTCGCTCAACGTCGGGTGCGATCTCCTTGCAGACCCGGCAGAAGTCCGAGTGGAAGTAGACCAAGGCCGGCCGGCCGATGCGACCCTTTTCGGCGGCTTGCAGCCCCTCGGCATCCGTGCCGCCGGACTCGGCCTGCTCGCGGGTCGCCTCGTCCTGCCCGGTGGAAGGGCTGGCCCACTGTCGGCTGCCATCACCGCCAGCGCTCGGCTCCTCCCAGGGTCGCACACCGCCCATGCCCAGCCAATAGGCCGACCCGACGGCCGCGACCACCAACAGCAGGGTTAGTAGCGTGGCCAGAACACCACGGGATCGGCTTTCCTGTGCCGGCTGCTCGTTCATGCTCACCTGGATGATCGCTCCTCGCCACGGCGGACCACGACCGCGCGGACCCGCATGCCCTTCCGTGCGGCGGCCAAGGCCCATCTTACCCGATTCGCCGTCCGAAGACAGCCGGGGAGATGTCGGTCGTCGGTCAGATCAACCGCCGATGGCGTGCATGCGCCGGCCTTCGGTATGGACGCCGTGGGCCAGATCGTGGCCCGTGGGCTTGGCGGCCACGGCCCGCTCGAGGGCGGCGCGCAGGGCCGGCCGGCCTCCGCCGCCGCGCAGGATGGCGCGGATGTCGATCTCGTCGTCGTGCAGCAGGCAGAGGTGGAAGCGCCCGTCGGCCGTCAGCCGCATGCGGTTGCAGGTGCCGCAGTAGGGATCGCTGACCGGCGAGATGAAGCCGATCCGGCCCGGTGCGCCGGCCAATCGGAAGTTGCGCGCCTCGTCGGAGGGGTCGCGCTTGGGCAGGGGCTCCAAGGGTCCCAGCTCGGCCTCGATGCGGGCCTGGATGTCGCGGTTGCTGACCAGGTGATCGATGGCGAAGGCCGACTCCTCGCCCGTGCCCAGCGGCATCAACTCGATGAAGCGCAGGGTCCATTCGTGCTCCAGGGTCAAGCGGGCCAGCGGGACCACGTCGTCGTCGTTGTAGCCCTTGGCGATGACCGCGTTGAGCTTGATCGGCTTCAGCCCGGCGGCCTCGGCCGCCTCGACGCCGGCCCAGAGGTCGGCATGCTTGCTCCAGCGCATCAGGCGTTCGACCTTGGCCGCGTCCAGCGCGTCCACGTGCAGGTTCACCCGCTGTAGGCCGGCTTCGCGCAGCGGCACCGCCAGGCTGGGCAGGCGCAGGCCGTTGGTCGTCATCGCCAGATCCTCGATCTCGGGCACGGAGGCGATGCGGCGCACGATGTCGACCACGTCCTTACGCAGGAGCGGCTCGCCACCGGTCAGGCGGACCTTGCGAAAGCCCAGCTCGGCCGCCACGCGCACCACCCGCTCGATCTCCTCGGCGCTGAGCAGCGCTTCGTCCGGGAAGAACTCCAGGCCCTCGGTGGGCATGCAGTAGACGCAGCGCAGGTTGCAGCGGTCGGTCAAGGAGATCCGCAGGTAGTTGATGTCGCGGCCGAAGCCGTCAAGGGCCATCTCGGTCCTTCCTCGCGTGCCCTCCGGTGACTTGGCGCCGACGCCGGGAGCTCGCATTTCGGCCGATCGAAGACGATCGGAGCGAACGTTTATTGTCTGTAGATAGGGTCTAAAACCCTCAGCTTTCAGCTGAGCCGTTTTCA
>CAZJWJ010000087.1:0-23309 GCA_964549495.1 uncultured Anaerolineales bacterium
CTGCGAACTCGATCCCTCGGGCTCGCTCGGCGTCGGTATTGTTAGACGCTCTAAGTGAATCGGCCTCGGCGCTTTCGAGAAGCGGTGGGTGATCGTTCACGACCGCTCGGAGGCGGCCCGAAGTGGGCCCGAACAGGAGGCCGAGAAGCACGAGCAAGGGCAGGGATCGGACAAGGCGGCGGGCGAATCGTCGGTCGGGGCGGTCGAGCACGGGCTTCCTCCTGGGGCAGCCGGCCTCCCTGGACGCGCGGACAGGCGACGCCGGGGACCGACAGATGCGCTTTGTTGAAGAGCGCTGGGACTTGGCACGAGACCAGGAGAGTTCGCGGCGCAGCGAGGAACGCGGGTCTCGCTGTGTGCCTACGGGCGAGCCAGGCAATTCGTGACCGCGTTTCGAATGCGATTCGCATAGACCTCATGTTGGACTTCACTCGGCCGTCGCCTCGAGGCCTCTCCCAACCCCGGTCCAAGCGGGCGGTGAGGTCCTTGGGGCGCGAAGCCACAGGCCGTGTGCGACGGCGTCCCTCAGCGTGCCCCATCGCCCGCCTTCTGGCGCACGGACCCCGCGTCACGAGGTTCGGTCATCACTTCGGCTTCGCGCCCCAAGGACCTCACCGCCCGCCACCACCACCACGGCCCCGTCCGTTCGCCGTCCCGTCCGTTCACCGTCCCGTCCGTTCGCCACACGCCACACCCAACAGATTGACATACCGAACCGGCCCACTTAGAATGCAGATCACCATGCACACGCGACACCTGCCGCTCCTCCTTCTCGAGCTCCTCCTTCCGGGGGAGCCATCACCGCGTGGGAGCATGCGCTAGCGCAGACGTCGCCAGCATCGGACGGCAAGGCCTCCCCCGCGGGAGGCCTTTTTGCATGCCGTAGCACGCTTCGATCGACATCAACAAGCCAGGAGAAAAGCATTCCCATGGGACTCGCCTGAGACGGACCCCATCGACCGAGTACGACTTCGCCGACATCGAATCGCGCTGGAAGCAGCACTGGGCGGAGACCGACTTGCACACCACACCGCCGCCCTCCGGCCGGCCGGCCTTCTACGCGCTGGAGTTCTTTCCCTACCCCTCCGGCGAGGGGCTGAGCGTCGGGCATCTGCGCAACTACGTCGGCGGTGACGTCGTGGCACGCTACCAGCGGATGCGGGGCTACGACGTGCTGCATCCGATGGGCTGGGACGCCTTCGGGCTACCGGCCGAGAACGAGGCGCGCGAGCGGGGCCGGCATCCGGAGGTGACCACCCGCCAGTATGCCGCCAATTATCGCCGCCAGTTGAACTTGGTCAGCGTCGGCTACGACTGGTCGCGAGAGATCTTTTCCAGCGACCCGGACTACTACCGATGGACCCAGTGGATCTTCCTGCGTCTGCACGCGCGCGGGCTGGCCTATCGCGGCCACAGCCGGCAGTGGTGGTGCCCCGACTGCGCCACGGTGATGGCCAACGAGCAGATCGAGTGGCAGGCCGGCCAGCCGGTCTGCTGGCGCGGCCACGGGGGCGTCCACCGCCGCCGGATCGCCCAGTGGTTCCTGCGCACCACGGCCTACGCCCAGCGCCTGCTGGACGGCCTGGAAGCGCTGGACTGGCCCGAAGGCATCCTGGCCATGCAGCGGCATTGGATCGGCCGCAGCGAGGGTGCGGGCATCGACTTCGAGGTCATCGACGACCTGGGCGAAGGTGAGGCCGATCGAGACTCGAGCGTCGGGATCGACCGGATCTCCGTCTTCACCACCCGACCCGACACGATCTTCGGCGTCACCGCGCTGGTGCTGGCGCCGGAGCATCCGGGGGTCGCGCGCTGGACCCGGCCCGAGCGGCGCGAGGCGGTGGAGTCCTACGTCGCCGCCGCCGCGCGGCGCAGCGAGATCGAACGCCAGTCGACCGAAGGCGAGAAGACCGGCGTGGACACCGGGGCGCAGGCGCGGCATCCGCTGACCGGCGAGGCGCTGTCGGTCTGGGTGGCCGACTACGTGCTGCCCGAGGTTGGCAGCGGTGCGCTGATGCTGGTGCCGGCTCACGACGAGCGCGACGCGGCCTTCGCGGTCGCTCATGACATCCCCGCACGTCGGGTGATCCGTCCGACCGCGGCGACTGACGCGGAAGTCGATGCTCCCGACGATGTCCTGCCCTTCGTCGAGCCCGGCATCCTGGTCGACTCAGGCGACTTCGACGGCTTGACGTCCGAGGAGGGCGGCCGCGCCATCCTGCAGGCACTGGAACAGGCGGACCGCGGGCGCGCGGAGACCCGCTGGCGGATGCGCGACTGGTCGGTGGGCCGGCAGCGCTTCTGGGGCGCGCCCATACCGATCGTGCACTGCCCGGACTGCGGCGAGGTACCGGTGCCGGATTCCGAGCTGCCGGTGCGGCTGCCCGAGGTCGAGCGCGTGCCGCTGCCCGGCCGCGACGCCCAGGGCCGGCCCGTCTCGCCCCTGGCCGCCATCCCCGAGTTCGTCGATACCCGCTGCCCGCGCTGCGGCGCGGATGCGCGGCGCGAGACCGACACGCTGGACGGCTTTGCCTGCTCGAGCTGGTACTTCCTGCGCTTCACCAGCCCGCGCGAATCCGACCGCCCCTTCGATCCCGAAGCGGTGGCGCGTTGGATGCCGGTCGACCTCTACGTGGGCGGCGCCGAGCACGCCGTGATGCACCTGCTCTACGCGCGCTTCTGGACCCAGTTCCTGCACGACGAAGGCCTGCTGCCGATGAGCGAACCCTTCGCGCGC
Organism: uncultured Anaerolineales bacterium; assembly: GCA_964549495.1. Taxonomy (GTDB): domain Bacteria; phylum Chloroflexota; class Anaerolineae; order Epilineales; family Epilineaceae; genus JACKBJ01. The sequence continues at coordinate 2,738 of CAZJWJ010000087.1, forward strand.
CTGCGCAACCAGGGCATGGTCCTGGACGAAACTGGGCGCAAGATGTCCAAGAGCCGGCCCGAGACGCTGATCTCGCCGGACGAGGCGGTGCGGCGCCACGGTGCCGATGCCATCCGTGCCTGCTTGATGTTCATCGCGCCCTTCGACCAGGACGTGCCCTGGAGCGAGGAGGGCGCGGCCGGCATGCGCCGATGGCTCGGCCGCGTCTGGCGATTGGTCGAGGCCCCGGCGCCGACGTGCCTCAGCCCGGAGCGGGCGCGCGCCATCGAGCGCTCCCGGCATCGCTGCGTGCGCGACCTGGGCGCGGCCATCGAGGCGCTGCGCTTCAACGTGGCCATCGCAAGGCTGATGGAATGGACCAAGGAGCTAGATGCCATCCGGCGCGAAGCGGGCCGGAAGCCCGCGCGATCCGACGCCAGCGAGGAATCCAAGACGCGGGTTACGGCCGGCCCGGCTGCCGTCTGGGAAGCGGCCCTGGATGCGCTGCTGCGCGTGCTGGCGCCCTTCGCGCCGCATCTGGCCGAGGAGCTGTGGCATCGCCGCGGCGGCGCGGGGTCGATCCACCAGGCGGACTGGCCGGACTGGGATCCCGAGCGGACGCGGGCCGACGAGGTCGAGATCGCGGTGCAGGTCGAAGGCCGGCTGCGGGCGCGCATCCGGGTGCCGGCCGGCACGGGCGAGGTCGAGCTGCGCGCACGTGCCCTGGCCGAGCCGGCCGTTGCCGATCAGCTGGGCGGCTTGCCACCCGAGCGGGTGATCATCGTGCCGGACCGCTTGATCAACCTGCTACCCGGAACGGGCGAGTCGACCTGACCGCCCGGCCGGCCGAGCGCGTCGCCGTCTCGAATCGTCGAGGCGGCGACGCGCCCGCTCCCAAGACCTCAATAGCCGACGGCGTACCCGAAGAGTCCGGTGAGGCGCACGATCTCCAGCGGCCAGATGGCCATGCGCTGCAACCAGAGCAACCAGAAGGTCGGGTCGCCCGCATCGCCCAGGCTGAAGGTGCCCTCGTACATCACATAGCGGATCACCGCCACCAGGGCACCGACGATGAAGTAGAGCACGGTGCTGCTGAGCAGCCCGGGATAGCCCTGCAGGGCCAAGAGCCCCATGGCCAGGACGATGAAGCCGAGCGCGAAGAGCAGCACGAAGGCGTAGGCATAGACGGGGTTGGCGATCGCACCGGTCCGGTCGGGGCTCCCCCAGAACAGGACGCCGAAGCCGAGCAGGATCAGGACCAGACCGACCAGGATGCGTTGGGCGTATTCCATCGGGATCTCCTTGCAGATGATTCAAGCTTCGATCGGCTCGAGCGGGGTCCCGGCCTCGGCCGCGCGGGCGCGCAGCCAGGTCAGGGCCTCCTCCAGGCGCGGACCGGCCGGCAGCCAAACCCACAGCTGGCCCAGCAAGACCTGGGCCCGAATCGCCGTCCCGCCCAGAAGCGGTCGCAGCTCGGCCAGGGTTTCCATCCAGCCGGCCAGGGCGTCCGGGGCATCGGCCAGGCGGAGGCAGCGTGTAGGCGGGCCACCATCGGGCGCCAATGCACCCCAGCGCCAGAGTCCGACCGGCATCGTGTCGGGCTGACCACCGGCCAGTTCGATCGACTGCCAGGCCTTGCGCCAGGCCAGGACGGTCGCTTCGGCGTCGCCCTCGGCCTGCAGGATCAGGCTGAAGGGTTGACCGGGGTCCCGCCCGATCAGCCAGCGCGCCGCCACCCGGTCACAGAGCTCCGCCGCGACCAGGGCATCCGGCCGCTCGGCCGCCAAGGGGGCCAGCGCGCGGCGCAGGGCATCGGCGTCGCGGAAGCGTCCGAGTAGGGTACGCGAAGCGGAGGGCAGCGCCAGGGTCTTCAGGCTCACGCTCGCCACGTCCTCCTCGAGAAGGGTTGTTTCGAGATCACCGCGCGTCGCTCCATCGGTCTTGGACAACGTCCGACCATCGGCCAGCGTCACGCCCTCCAGCCAACGCGAGGCGGAACCATAGCCGAGGCCGCGGGGTCCGGGCCAAGGCCAGCGCAGGGCTTCGATCAGGCTGCTGCTCGGACGGGGCGCGTCGATGGGCAGGTAGCGGCCGGCTTGCTCGAGCCGCGCGGCCAGCGCGAGCAGCCGGCATGCAGCGTCGACCCGAAGGGCTCCGGCTTCGCCCAGCTCGATCTCGATGGCCTCGATCTCCGGGGTCGCCACCCGTGCCGATCGCCGGCCCTCCGCCTCCGGTTGTCGGTCCTCGTCTGCCTCTGGTCGCATCATCCCTCCTGATCGGTGCGGCTGTTGCGCCGGCAAGGAGCCGTCGGCGCAGCCTTTCCGGCCGGGACGCGACTGCAACGCCCGGCTGCTATCCTAGACCATGTGCCCACTGTGGGCACGGTACCCACGGATTCCAATTCGACCTCCGACGCCATCGAACGCCCGAGAGGAGTAACCGATGAGCATCCTGGCATCTCCACGCCCCTATTGCTGGACGCGCGCCGAATACCATCGCCTGGATGATCTCGGCATGTTCGAAGGTCGAAGGGTCGAACTGCTCGATGGTCAGATCTTCGACATGGGTACCATGAACAGTCCTCACGCAACCAGCATCCTGCTGGTCACCCGTTGTCTCGAGTCCCGCTTCGCAAGCGGTTACGTGGTCCGACCGCAGCTTCCCCTCGTCATCGACGAGCACTCGGAACCCGAGCCGGATATCGCGGTGGTCGAGGGCGAGATCCGCGACTTCTCCCGATCGCATCCCGACGCGGCCGTGCTGGTCGTCGAGGTCTCCGACAGCAGCCTGCGTTTCGACCGCTCGCGCAAGGCGCGAGCCTACGCGCGGGCCGGCATTCCGGAGTACTGGATCGTCGACCTCCAGGCGCGCCGGATCGAGGTCTGCCGCGATCCCGACCCCGAACAGCTGCGGGGCTACCGATCGATCTCGGTCCACGAGGCCGAGGATCGCATCGCGCCCCGGGCCGCGCTGGACTTCAGCCTGGCCGTGAGCGAGCTGCTACCCTGAATCGAGAACGCTCGACCACAGGAGGCCATGGATGAAGCATCGCAATCTCGGACAGGCCGGCATGAAGGTCAGTACCGTCGCCCTCGGTGGCTGGATCAACTTCGGCGAGGGCAAGGTCGCGGCCGACACCGCCGCGGCCGTCGTGCACGAGGCCATCGAGAAGGGCATCAACTTCTTCGATCTGGCCGACGTCTACGGCAGGGGCGAGTCAGAGCGTCAGATGGGCAAGCTATTGGCCGAGTTCCCGCGTCATACCTTGGTCATCAGCAGCAAGGTCTTCCATCCGATGAGCGAGGACGTCAACGATCGCGGTCTGTCTCGCAAGCACATCTTCGAGTCGATCGACAAGAGCCTGGCACGCCTGGGCACCGACTACCTGGACATCTACTTCTGCCATCGTCCGGATCCGGACACACCCATCCGCGAAACGGCGCAGGCGATGCACGACCTCATTACGGCCGGCAAGGTGCTCTACTGGGGCACCTCCGAATGGGAAGCCTCCCAGATCGCCGAAGCGCAGGCGCTCTGCGAGCGCTTCGGCTGGCATCCGCCCCGCTCCGAGCAGCCGCAGTACTCGATGCTCCATCGCGACCGCGTGGAGCGTCAGATCCTGCCCGTGACCGAAGCCCGAGGCATCGGCCTGGTCACCTGGTCGCCCTTGGCAATGGGCCTGTTGACCGGCAAGTACGACGATGGCCTGCCCGAGGATTCGCGCTTCGCCCGCGAGCCCTGGGCCCGCGAACGCTACATGAACGAGCAGAGTGTCGAGCGGGTGCGCCGGCTGGCCCCCATCGCCGAGGATCTCGGGCTGAGCCGCGCCCAGCTTGCCCTGGCCTGGATCCTGCGCCAGCCGGGCGTCTCGAGCGTGATCACGGGCGCCACGCGCCCGGAGCAGGTGCGCGACAACGCCGGCGCGGCCGAAGTCGAGCTATCCCAGGACGCGATCGAATCGATCCAGGCCGTCCTGGAAAGCGATCTCCAAGGAAGCGATTGACGTCACTCAATCCGGAGTTCGGCGATCCTCCGCGCTCCGGTTGCCGGATCGATCACTTCGCGGTCCCGAGCTCGCGCTGGAGCCCGAGTCGATCAGCCCCGTGTCGCGCGCGATGAGCGCGGCTTGGGTGCGGTCGCGCGCGCCGAGCTTCTGGAGGATGGCCGTGACGTAGTTCTTGACCGTTCCCTCGGCCAGCGACAGGGCCGCCGCGATCTCACGATTGCTTCGACCTCGGGTCAGCTGCTCGAGCACCTCTCGCTCGCGTGCGACCAAGGGCTCGATCCAGCGCTGCTCTCCCGAAGCGCGACGAGCCTCGCCGGATCCCCTTCCCTCACTTTCGGTCCGTGGGCCGGCCGGCCGGCGCGTCAGCTCGCCCAGCACCTTGCGCGCCACCGAAGGCTCGATGAGGGCCCCGCCGGCTGCCACCGTGCGCACCGCCCGGGCCAGGTCGCTGCCCGACAGGTCCTTGAGCAGGTAGCCCAGGGCTCCGGCCCGCAGGCCGTCGAAGACCTGGGCGTCATCATCGAATGTGGTCAGGATGATCACCTTGGCCTCGGGTTCGCGAGCCAGGATGCGCCGGGTGGCGCTGACGCCGTCCATGACCGGCATCCGCACGTCCATCAAGACCACATCGGGACCCTCGGTCTCGAAGACCTCCACCGCCGCCCGTCCATCGGCGGCTTCGCCGACCACGCGTAGGTCGGGCTCCAATTCGAGCAGGGTGCGCAAGCCCTCCCGCATCAGCTGTTGGTCGTCGACCAGCAGCAGGCGGATGGTCTGGCCTGACTCAGCCATCCGAGTCCTCGGAGAGCGGCAATTGCAGGCGCAAGCGGGCGCCGCCTTCGGGAGCGCGGTCGAGCGTGATCTGACCGTCGAGGCGGCGAGCGCGTTCGCGAAGACCGCGGATGCCGAAGCCTCGATCGATCTGGGGCTCGGCCTCGTAGGCTTCGGGAAGTCCCGAGCCGTCGTCGCGGATCTCGAGGACCAAGTCGTCCTCCTCGACTGCGAGGCGCAACCCGACCCGGCTGGCGCCGGCATGGCGCTGCACGTTGGTCAGCGCTTCCTGGGCCGTGCGGTAGAGGGCCAAACGGCGAGCCTCGCCCAGCTCCGGCACGGTCGCGGGCAGGTCCAGGTCCAGCTCGAGGCCGGCCGCGGCGCAGAAGTCCTCGGCCAGCCGGCGCAAGGCCGAGGGCAAGGGCAAGTCCTCGATCAAGGGCGCGCGCAGGGTAGCCACGGTAGCACGCAGCTCTGCCAGCCCATCGCGGACCTGCTGGCGCACGGTCTCGATCATCCCGCGAGCCCGGTCCGGATCGGGCTGGCAGAGTCGGGCCGCGCCCTCGAGCTGCACCGCGGCCACCGTCAGTCGATGGCCGAGCGTATCGTGCAGCTCACGCGATAGCCGGTTGCGCTCCTCGGCCACCGCCAGGTCCTCGGCTTCGCGAGCCCGCGCCTCGAGCTCCGCGTGGGCACGTTCCAGCTCGGCCAGGAGGCGCTGGCTCTCGGCGTTCGCCGCTTCGGCGCGCGCCAAGGCGCTACCGAAAGCGCCGAAGAAGAGGAATCCGACACCGTTGACTGCGAAGTTGAGCAGTCCCCCCATCCACCCCTGCACGAGCAGGTGACGGGCGCCGGTGATCAGCGCGAAGAGCCCGATCCAGCCCAGGCCCTCTCGGGCCGGCAAGCGCACCATCGCCTCGGCACTGAGCACGAAGAAGAGCACGGTCGCGGCCGGCGCGTTCAGCCCGACCAGGCCCAGCATGACCAGGGTCTGCAAGCCCAGGTAGATGCGCCGATGGCGTCGCGGCCCGTCGGCCAGACCGCTGACGTAGAGCGCCGAGAAGATCCCGTAGAGCAGGATGGGCAGCCAGCGCGCTTGGATGCCCTCGCGCTCCAGCCCGGTGGCGATGGCCAGGGCGACCGCCATGCCCAGGACGCCGAAGAGCATGATCCCTTCTTCGGTGCTGGACATGCCGGGCGGGCCCTGGGGACGCTCGAGGCCGGACTCTCGCCGCTCCTGATCGTCTCCGACATCCAAACCCGATTCCTCGGGTCCGATATCCAAGCCCGACGCCTCGGGGATCGTGGCCGTGGAATCCATGTCCGCCATCATACCAGCCGCGGGCTCAGTCCGCGGCCAACCCGTCGGGGGCACCGGCTTCGAGGGCCGCCGGCCGGCGCCCCGCCTTGGCCGCATCGGCCTTGGCGAAGCGCTGCTCGTAGCGGCGGACCCAGAGCGTGATCAGGGGCAGCATGACCACCAGCGGCACCACCCAGGGCAGCCAGGCCCAGCCCTGCGGCATGAAGCGCGTCAGCACGTTGACCGCGAAGGCGGTCAGCATGGCGGTGTAGGCGCCCATCATCCGGCTCATATGGAAGATCCACCAATGGCCGGTCTTGTTGGGCGGATGGGCAAATTCGCGCAGGTCCGAGCGGCCGTCCTGGGCCAGGAAGAAGCCGAAACCGATACCGATGAAGCCGAAGCCGGCCGGCCAGTTCGCATTCCAGAAGCCCAGCTCCTTACCCACGCCCCAGGCGATGAAGCTCAGGCCGGCCGCCAAGGCCAGCCGCGCCGCCGCACGATCCAGCCCGCTGGCCCGATCGCCCCGCTCGGGCCGCTTGCGCCGCAGCACGCGGTAGCCGCTGAAGCAGGCGTAGGCGCTGAGGATGGTGATCATGGCCAGGAAGACGGTGGGCTCGATGAGCAGCAGCAGGCCGGCCGACAGCAAGACGACCGCCATGGCGCGCACGAAGATCATCCCCCACCGCCGATGCGCCGCGCCCCCCTTGGCCACCGCCATGGCCAAGGGGGCCACCACCAGCGCCACCAGGCCAAATCCGACGTGGATCAGCACGATGCCCCGCTCGACGATCTCGGGCAGCTCGATCATGACGGCTCGCTCCTCGCTTGGGCCGGCGGCCGCCTAGAAAAAAGGGGGCCGGCCGGCTGCTTCCCTGAACGAGGAGCAGCCTAACCGGCCCCGGGTCATGCGCGACAGTGCCGAAGGTCACGCGCGGGTCACATGACCACTTCGCCAGGAGCGAGATCTTCGGCCGGAGTCGTCTCGATCAGCCCGAGTAGTGCGCCAGCACCCAGTCGATCTCCGGCCGGCCCGTCGGCGGCTCGGGGAGCTCGGCCGGATCGGCACCGGCGCCCAGCAGCAGGTCCAGGATCCGGGCGTAGTCGGCCTGGCGGGCCTCGGAGACGCTCCCGGCGGCGGTGGTCCCGCCCTCCGGACTGTGGCAGTGCTCGAGCCCGTGCAGGGCCGAACCCAGGGCCGTGCCTCCATAGTCGTTGCGCAGGGCGGGGTCGGCGCCGGCTTCCAACAAAGCCTGGACGGCAAGGGCCTGGCCGCGCCAGGCGGCCAAGTTGACCGCCGGACCGAAGTCGCCGCGCGCGTTGGGGTCGAAGCCGGCCCGCAGCATGGCGCGCAGGGCCTCGACCCGGCCCTCGAAGGCCACGGCGGCCAGCACAGCCTGGTCGCCGGGCTCGAGACGAGCGAGGATCTCTGGATCGGCGTCGAGACTCGCGGAGATCGCTTCTTCGTCCCCGCGAGCACAGGCGCCGAGGAAGCGGTCCACGTCGCTCACCAGGGACATGTCGGCACCCGCGGCGCGCATGCGCTCGGCGGCTTCGACGCGACCCAGGCGAACCGCAAGAGCCAGGGCGCTGTGTCCGTTCTTGGTCCGCAGGTCCGGATCGGCGCCGGCCTCCAGCAGCATCTCGACGATCTCGATACTCCGGCCGGCCAGCACCGCCTTGTGGAGGCGGGTCTGCTCGTCGCCGAAGGGGTTGCGGAAGTTGGGGTCGGCGCCGTGGCGCAGGTAGAGGGCCACGCCGGCCGGGTCCTCGAAGTCGAGCTTGCGGCCCAAACAGTAGGAGACCTTGTCCGGATCTGGGCCCGCGGCCAGGAGCAAGGCCAGGCAGCGATTGTCACGGTGCTCCGAGGCGTGGTAGAGCGACTCGGGGCCGAGGAACTCGGTCTGGTCGTTCGGGTCGGCGCCGGCCTCCAGGAGCATCTGCGTCAGCTCGGGGTCGGAGGCCAGGCCGGCCGCACCGTAGAGCGGCGTCTGCTTGAACTCGGGCGAGCCCATCACGGCGTGTACGTTGGGGTCGGCGCCCGAGGCGAGCAGCAGGCGAGCCGTGGCGCGCAGGCCGGCCGAGCGGGCCTCGTCGCGACCCAAGAGGCGCGAGAGGCCCAGGTAGAGCAGGGGCTCCCAATCGCGAGGGCCGCCGCGGGCCCTGGCCAGGCTCGGGTCGCGCTGGAGCAGGCTCTGCATGGCCTCCGACTCGCCGAAGGTGGCTGCGGCGAAGACATCGGCCGTGGCGATCTCGGGCCGGTCGTCGAGCATGATGCGGACACGGTCCAAGCCGCCTTCGAGGGCGGCCTCGATGGCGCGCCGCACGCGGGCCTCGAAGTCCAGGCCGGCCTGCACGATCCGCTCCTTGAGCTTGGGCCAGCTGTCGAAGCCCAGCTCGCGGGCGATGACCAGCTGGGCATCGGCCAGACGGAGCCCGGCGTCGAGGATGGCCTCGTCATCGCGATCGGTCAGCCGGGGATGGGCGTGGCGCAGGCGGGCTGCGGCCTCGGGATCGCGGGCGCGGTAGGCCTCGAGCAGGTCCTTGGCTGACTTGCGCGCATGCTCGAGGCTAGGGCGGGGGGGAAGACGGCGCGAGGTCATGACGACCCTCCTTCGTGCATCGCCCGAGGTCCGCCGATGCCGGGCCGAAAGAGTGTCGTGGCCTGCGATCGATGCTGCGGCAGGTGGGATCGTCCCTTTCCGCGGACCGGGTGGCGCCCTGCGTGCGCCGACATCGAGCAGTCTAGCTCATCCGTTCCGGTGCCGCAAGTCGGTTCCCGTCGCTCCGTCCTGGCCGCCCCCGACCCCGCGGAGAAGGGGCTCGGGGATCGATCGTCCACCATCACGATCTGATTGACAGCGCGCGCGCCCGCGTGATAGCATGCCGGCCATCCTCGAGGCCGCCAAGCGGCGGTCTCCGCGCCACCTCAGGAGCCGCGCCATGACCGAGCCACGCGCCACGCATCGCACGCCCTTCGTGCTCGGCAAGCCGATCAAGAACCCGGCCGACTTCTACGGCCGCAAGGGTGTGCTGCGCGAGGCCTTCGCCGCCGCCACCGCCGGCCAGCGGGTCTCCATCGTCGGCGAGCACCGCTGCGGCAACACCTCGATCATCTACCAGATGCTCGACGAGAGCGTGCGCTCGGAGCACCTCTCCAAGTCCGAGGACAGCGCGCTCTGCTTCGCCTTCGTCAGTTCGCAGCTGGCGGCCGAGGGCCCCGAAGCGCTCCTCCGGCGTATCGCGCGGGCCCTGCGCCGGGCCGACCCCTCGGCCGGCGTCGACTTCGGCGCCGACACCATCGATCGCCAGTGGCTGGTGGACTATCTGGAGGACCTGGCCGACCGTAACCGCAGCCTGGTGCTGCTGATGGACGAGTTCGAGGTGCTGGCCGACTTCGATCCCAGCTTCTGGGAATGGTTCGAAGTGCTGGTCAACGAGTACGACATCGCCATCATCGCCACCTCGCGGGTCGACCTGAGCCAGTTCCGCACCGAGCAGGGTGGCGGGCCGCCCTTCTTCAACACCTTCCGCAGCATCTACATCGGCTCCTTCTCGCCCGCTACGGTCGAGCTCTTTCTGGCCGACAAGACCGAGCTGACCGACTTCGACTTTTCGCAGGTGCGCGAGGTCATCGCCGATTTGGCCGGTCGCTTCCCCTTCTACATGCAGGTGGCCTCGGCGCTCTTCTACTTCCATGCCGGCGGCGACAGCCGGGTAACCGAGGAGCAGATCGAGACCATCCGCCGCGAGTTCGCCACCCGCACCGGTGCGCTCTTCGACGATGCCTGGCCCAAGCTGCCCGAGTCCGAACGCATCGCGCTGACCTGGTTGGCCATCGGCGCCGACCCGGCCGATGCCACCGGCATCGACTTCGAAAAGGCACTTCGCTCGTTGGAGCGACGCGGCTACGTGGTCGACGGGCGCATCTTCTCCAGCGCCTTCCGCGACTACATCCGCAGCCAGCTGCGGCTCATCGAGCTCAACGACGAGACGGGCAAGGTGCGGGTCGGCAAGCGCCTGATCGACCTGCCGCCCAAGGAGCGCGCGCTCTTGGCCTACCTGATCGACCATCGCGGTCTGATCGCCTCGCGCGACGACATCGCGGCGGTGGTCTGGCCCGAGTACGACAAGGAGCCGATGGGCGTCTCGGATGCGATGATCGAGAAGACCATCAGCCGGCTGCGCAAGGAGCTCGAAGCCGCCGGCGTCGATTTCGAGGCCATCGAGAGCATGCGCGGCCAGGGCTACCGCTTCCACAACCCGGAGATGGGCGGCGCGAACGCGAGCGAGCTCGAAGATTGACCGCCGGCCGCGGTCCATGCTAATCTGTCCTCACGCTGGGCCCTGGACGGGGCTCGAGATCGACCGACCGAAAGGAGGCAGCACGATGCAAGTGACCCTTGTCGCCCCCCGCGACGTTCGCGCGTCGTGCGGACCTGCCTGCTAGAGTCGCCGCTCTCCCAGCGCTAGCGCGCTTGCGGTGCCACGGGCTCGTCCGCCCGTGGCCCTTTTCGTTTCGGCCCGATCGATAGCGGAGCCCGACTCCGCTCGACCCGGCCGCTCCGGATGCCCAAAGGCCACGGATCGACGCGATCCCGTGGCCTCTTTTCGTTCGGAGCCGCCGCGCCGCTCATGGGCAAGCCGGCCGGCGCTCCGCGATCAACGGAGCATCACCGAGGATGAACCTCGAGCTGCAAGACGCGATGGACGCGCCCGACGGGCGCGAAGACGAAATCTTCGACGATTACGACTTCGACGAGCTGGACGCCTACGAGGAGTTGGGCGCCGAGCTGGAGCGCGAGCTGAGCCGGCGCGACCGCGCGATGCATCGCGCCGCGCGCAAGCAGGCCGGCCGCGGTGCGCGCCTGGACCGATCCGAGCTGATCGCCACCGTGGCCGAGGCGGACGACAGCCTCGAGACGGGCTTTTCGACCAGCTACCAACCCTCCAAGCACGAACGCGGCTGGCTCTACGAGGCCCTCTCGCCCTTCTACCTGCAGGGCGAGCTGACCGACGTGCTGCGCATGGTCAAGGGCGGCAAGGAGGCCTGCGTCTACGAATGCGCCACCAGCCCCAACCTGGGCGGCGGTCGGGTGGCGGCCAAGATCTATCGCCCGCGGCGTTTCCGCAACCTGCGCAACGACGCCCGCTACCGGCGCGGCCGGCAGAGCCTGGATGCCGATGGCAAGCTGCTGCGCGACGACCGCGCCCAGCGGGCCATCTTCAAGGGCACCGCGCGCGGCAAGGAGCTGGCACACAGCTCCTGGCTGGCCCACGAGCTCAACGCTTTGAGACGCCTCCACGATGCCGGCGCCGACGTGCCCGAGCCCTACGCCAGCGGTCCCAACGTGATCCTGATGGCCTACCTGGGCGATGATGCCGGACCGGCCCCGCCGCTGAGCCAGATCGAGCTCGGCGCGGAGGAGGCCGGCCGGCTCCTGGCGCGCTGCCTGGACAACATCGAGCGCATGCTGGAATGCGATATCGTGCACGGCGACCTCTCGGCCTACAACGTCCTCTACCTCGGCGGCCAGATCCACCTGATCGACTTCCCGCAGGTGGTCGACCCCCACGCCAACCCCGAGGCCCGCGAGATCTTCGACCGCGACGTCCTGCGCATCTGCCAGTACTTCGCCAGCCAGGGCGTCGACTCGGATCCGGCTGCGCTGGCCGAAGAGATCTGGACCCGCGCGCTGGACTTCGATCCCTATTCCGATCCGCAGCGCCTGCCCAGCGAGCTGTCGATGCTCGATCATCTGCGACAGGCGACCGAGGAGGACGAGGCCGAGGAGTGACCCGCGGCGCGATGAGGCAGGTCGAGCATCGGCGAGACCAGCGCGCGACGCGCGACGAGACGACTTCGAGACGACCACGATCCGATCTCGGATGGCGTCGAGGATTGCAGGCCTCGAGCGAGGGGGCTATACTGATACTTAATGTTTTTCTAACCACCTAGCGATGGGCCAGCGCGGTCATGAGCTCCAGAGAACCGCATCGATGGCAGGCGGGCGGCATTCTGCCGCCCCGAGCGCGTGTCGCCCGATGGCGAGCCGATCGGGCTCGGCGACGTGTGCATTGCTTCCCTGGAAGTCCCGTCCTCGATGGGCGATCACATGTCCGAGCGACCCTGCTCCTGCTGGCGGTCCTGCTGGCAAGCGCCGGCTGTGTGGCGCCGACGGAGGAGGGCGGCGGGGACGAGCGGCCCGGCTTGCAGCTGCCGGCCGGGCTGCCGTCGGATGGTAGCCAGGACGAGGGGGCGCCGATCGACGAGGCCTACCTGGAGCTGTCGGCCGAGCCGGTGCGCGGCGATGCCCCCTTGACGGTGCGCTTCGAGGCGCGCTTGGTGGGTCTGGTGGACGCGCGAGAGGGCTTCGACTGCCCCACCCTGGCCTGGACCCTCGACGGCCGCGACGATGGCGAGGTCGTCCTCAGCCAGGCCGAGGGCTGCCAGCTCGGCCAGGTAGCGCGGGTCTTCCGCCTGGAGCATCGATACGAGCGGGCGCGATCCTACGAGGCCTCCCTGCGGCTGATCGGTTTGGACCTGCCGCCGAGCAACCTGGTGCAGGTGCTGGTGCAGGGACCGACGGCCACGCCGGCACCGCAGCTGGCCCGGGCCGGACCGACCATCGTCATCGCCACGCCGCGGCCGGCCGGGGCCTCCGGGACACGAGCACCGGTCTCCGCGGAGCCATCGGAGCCCGAAGCCGCTGCGGCGACGCGCGTCGCGTCCGATCTCACAGCGAGCCCGGAGGCTTCCGGTCGCGATGCAGCACCGCATGTCGACGCGCCGGCGAGCCCGGTTCGGCCGGTCGATCCGACCCGGTCGGTCGAGCGTCCACGGCCATCGGCGACTTCGGCTTCCGCGGCCACCGCCGAGCCGTCCCCGCCGAGGGCGGCCCAGCCGGGCCAGAGCACCCGCCCGGCGGCGGCCCGGGTGCTGCCGGCAGATCTTTACTTCCTGGAAGCCGGCCATCGCGCGCTCTGGCGCTTGTCGGCCAGCGACGGCGATCCGGAGCCGGTCCTGCCAGCCGGCGACCCGATCTTGGACTACGCCGTGGCCAGTGACGGCCGCATCGCCTACAGCCGAGGCGACCGTCTGATGCTGGCCGAGGGCAACAGCCGCCGGGTCTTGACCCCCACCGCGGCCAGCGACATGCTCTGGTCGCGCGATGGCCGGCATCTGGCCTACAGCCATCAGGGACGACTGCATTGGGGTGTGCCGGGCTTCGAGCCGCTCGAGGCCACGGACATCGATGCCGAGCCCCTGGCTTGGTCACCGGACGGGAGGCGGCTCCTGGCGCGCGAGGCGGCGGGGCTGGTGATCTTCGAGCCGGAGGCCGAGGGTACCGGGCCGGTGCGACTGCCCATCGACGGCGTGCGCTCGGCCGGCTGGCTGCCCGGCCGCGATGCGGTCTGGCTGGCCGGGGACGGCTTGCGCATCTTGGGCTTCGAGCCGGCCTTCGCGGTCAGCGAGCTCCTGCCCCCCATCCTGAACACGGGGGCCAGCTTCCTGCGGGCCGACGACCATCTGGTGACGCTGGTCGGCGCCGGCGACTCGCGTCAGGTCCGCATTCTCGACTTGTCCGCGCCCGAAGCGAACTCGGAGGCGTTGGGGCGGTCGATCCTGGAGGATCCGGACAGCGAGCTGGCATGGGCGCCGGGCGGGCGATTTGCCGCTCTGGCCGGACCCAATGGCTTGGAGCTCTTCGATCCAGCCGCCGGGCTGCGGCTGACTTTGTTGCGCCGGCCTGCCAGCCGGCCCAGCTGGCACCTTAGCCTCCGCTGAGCACGAGCACGGAAGCCCAGCGGGGGCCGAGATCGATGTGGATTTGAGCCAATTCGGTTGACCAGCGCACGAGATGGGCTAAAATCCCTATGTTATTGCACGCTATGCGCACAATTTAGCACGAATCCCCGGAACGGAAGCCAGTGCCCACGGCTTCCCCCCTCCTTCCCCACGGAGCCTCCGGCCGGTGAACGACAGCGCCGACGATGCCTGTCGGTTCGTCCGGGTTGCCTCGACGCGTCCACGGTGCGCCGAGCACCCGACACGCGGAATGTCCGTCGCCACCCGAGCGGCGCCCGACCCGCGATATGAAGAGCGAAGTCAAGCGACGCCATAGGAGCCTCCCGTCATGACCAGCCTCACTCGGTTTGCCCTTCGGCAACCCGCCATCACCATCCTGCTCATGCTCTTGCTCTTGCTCGGCGGGACGGCGGCCGGCTTCTCCCTGAACCAAGAGCTGACCCCACCGGTCGAGTTCCCCCAGGCCAGCATCGTCACGATCTGGCCCGGCGCCTCGGCCAACGAGGTCACCGAAGAGGTCGTGAAGCCCATCGAGGACGCCCTGGAGGGCATCACCGACGTCGACGTGGTCGAGGTCTCGGCCAGCGCATCGGAGGGCTTCTCGGCGGTGACGGTCCTGGCCGAGTACGGCGTGGATCAGGATGCGCTGCGCGACGCCATCGACGCCGAGCTCGAGGACGTCGACCTGCCGGAAGACGCCGAGGACCCGGAGGTGCTGCTCTTCAGCTTCAGCGACCTGCCGGTGTTCCAGGCCAGCGTTCGCGGCCAGGTCGAAGCGCTCGAGGACCTGGTGCTCCTGCAGCGCCTGGTCGAGGACGAGATCGTGCCCGAGCTGGAGTCCATCGAGGGCGTCAGCGAGGTGGCCCTGACCGGCGGTCGCGAGGAGAAGATCTTCCTGCGTGTGGATCCGGACGCGCTCTCGGAGCGCGGCGCGAGCCTGAGCAGCATCCGCAATAGCCTGGGCAGCAACGACCTGGGCTTCCCGGCCGGCACGCTCGAGGTCGAAGGCCAGGCGCTTCCCTTGCAGGTCGTCCATCGCGTCGAGTCGCTGGACGACGTGGCGGATCTGGCCATCTCGGGCGGTCAAGGCGGTTCGAATGGCCCGAGCGGCAGGCCGCCGGCCGCGACTTCGAGATCCTCGGACGATGACGGCGAGGACTCGCCGGCAGACGACCAGGACCTCGGGACTTTGAACGCTGCCGCGACCATCGACCTCGAGGCCATGGGCATCGAGCGGACCGAGGTGGACGGCCAGGAGATCTTGGCCATCCCGCTGCCCCAGGCGGCGGTCGACCTGGGCTACGAGACGACGGCCGATCTGACGCCGGCCGTCATCGGCCAGCTCGAGCTCTTGCAGCCCCAGCTGCTACGCGACGTGTCGGAGCAGCTGATCGAGAACCTGCCGGCAGCCGAGCCGCCGCCGATCACCGACGCGGTGCGCGAGGCCCTGCCCGACGAGGTCCAAGAGCAGCTCGAGGAGCGGCTGGACGCCTTGGAGGACGCCGAGATCGCCATAGCCGAAGCATCCGCGGACGAGGATACCTCGGATGAAGCGGACGAGGACGACGCGGACGAGGAGGGCGCGGACGAGGAATCCGACGCGGTCGACGAGGACCTGCCGGCGGTCTGGCGCAGCCTGGGCATCGAACAGGCCTCGGACATCGGGCCCGAGCTGATGGGCCTGGTCCTGGCCACCGAGCCGGACGCGGTGGCCGACCTGAGCGCGGAGCAGCTGCTCGACCTGCCGCGCGAATCGGCCCGACTGCTGCCCCTGCCCTTCGTGCAGCGCCTGCCGGAGGAGACCCGCGACGAGCTCTTGCCGCTGGTCGAGGCCGCCGCGCGCGACCGTTCGGGCGAAGGACCGCTGCGCATCGCCGACGTGGCGGAGGTCGAGCGGGCGGCCGAGGAGCCGGAGACGCTCAACCGCACCGATGGCACGGTCTCGCTCAGCCTGATCGTCTACAAGGAGCAGGACGCCAACACGGTCAACGTGGTCAACGACCTGCTCGACCGCATCGACGAGTGGGATGACGACGAGGAGTTCGACGACTACCCCGACTTCGCCGGCGAGGACCTGGAATTCAACACCATCTTCGAGCAGGCCAGCTACATCGAGGAGTCGCTGAGCGGGGTGCGCAACGAGGGCATCCTGGGCGGCATCTTCGCCGTGCTGGTCATCTTGATCTTCCTGGCCTTCTCGGTGCGCTCGACCCTGGTCGTTGCCCTGAGCATCCCGCTGTCCATCCTGGCCGCCTTGCTGCTGATGCGCGTCCAGGGCCTGACGCTGAACCTCTTGACCCTGGCCGGCCTGACCATCGCCATCGGCCGCGTGGTCGACGATACCATCGTGGTACTCGAGAACATCTACCGTCACATCCAGCGCGGCGACGACCTGCGCGAATCGGTCATCGAGGGCACCCGCGAGGTGGCCACGGCCATCACCGCCGCCACCCTGGTGGCCGTGGCGGTCTTCCTGCCCCTGGGCTTCGTCGGCGGCATCACCAGTGAATTCTTCCTGCCCTTCGGCCTGACGACCTCCTACGCGCTCTTGGCCAGCCTCTTGGTGGCCGTGACGGTGGTGCCGCTCTTGGCCCGCCGCTTGCTCCGCAAGGAGGTGCTGCCCGAAGAGCGCGAGACGGCCCTGCAGCGCTTGTACGTGCCCAGCTTGGAATGGGCGCTGGATCATCGCTGGGCGACTCTGATCCTGGCCCTGCTCTTCTTCCTGGCCACCCTGGGCCTCCTCGGCGCCATCGACCAGACCTTCCTGCCCAGCTTCGGCGAGCCCTCGGTGACGGTCGAATTGCAGATGCCGCCGGGCACCGACCTGGCCAGCACGGACGCCGTGGCCATCGAAGTCGAGGAGCTGCTGGCCGACACCGACGGCATCGACTCGGTCGAGACCACCGTCGGACGCGGCAGCCAGTTCTTCGGCGAGTTCTCGGGCGCCGATGCCTCGCGCGCCTTCTTCTATGCCTCGCTGGATGGTGATGACGAGGATGAAGACGGGGACGAGGACGGCTTCTTCTCCGAGCTCTTCGGCGACGACGAGGACGAGGACGACGAGGATGAAGAGGAAGATGAGGACGACGAGGACGATGGCTTCCTCTCCGGCCTCTTCGACGAGGACACCGACGCCTCGGACCTGGCCGAGACGGTGCGTGACGACCTGGACGAGCTGCGCGTCGCTCTGGTCGACGCCGACTTGATCGACAGCACCGGCGCTGTCACCTTCACCGTCTCGGGCGGCGCGGCCGGCGGCCCGGAAGGCAATGCCTTCGACCTGCAGATCCGCAGCGACGACGAGGACCTGCTGACCGAGGCCAACGCGATGATTCTCGAAGCCCTGCGCGACGAGGACAACTGGGAGGACCAGGACTACGACGAGATCCCACTGCTCAACCTCACCAGCAACCTGACCGAGGCGCGCGACGTGATCTCGGTGCAGGTGAACCCGGATCTGGCCACCCAAGAGGGGCTGTCGACCATCCAGGTGGGCCTGGCCCTACGCCAGATCGTCGAAGGCGAAGATCTGGGCGACGTCGAGCTGATCGACGAGGAGGGCGAGTCCGAGACCCTCGAGGTCTTCGCGGTCTATCCGGACGACAGCATCGAGAGCGTGGACGGCCTGGCCGATCTCGAGATCGACACGCCCTCGGGCGACGCGGTGCGCCTGGGCGACATCGCCGAGATCCGCGAGGCGCCGGGCCCGGTGCAGATCACGCGCATCGCCGGCCAGCGCGCGGCCCTGCTGTCGGCCGAGATCGACGACTCGGACACCTTCGGCGTCCTGGACGCGGCCGATGCGATCATCGAGGACCTGGACATCGAGGACGAGTTCGACGACGAGGTCGAGGTCGGCGCGGGCGTGCAGTCCAGCCAGCAGCGCGAGGGCTTTGCCGACATGCTCCTGGCCCTGCCGATCTCGATCATCATCGTCTACCTGATCATGGTGGTGGCCTTCGGCTCGCTGATCCACCCCTTCACCATCCTCTTCAGCCTGCCCTTCGCCATCAGCGGCGCCCTGGTGGCGCTCTTCGTCACCGGCCGGCCGCTGAGCCTCTCCAGCCTGATCGGCGTGATGATGCTCATCGGCATCGTCACCACCAACGCCATCGTGCTGGTCGACCTGGTGCAGCAGTACCGCGATCGGGGCATGGACGCCCGCACCGCGCTCTTGCGCGGCGGCAGCAACCGCCTGCGGCCCATCCTGATGACGGCCCTGGCCACCATCTTCGCCCTCATCCCGCAGGCCATCGGCCTGACCGAGGGCGCCCTGATCGCCTCCGAGTTGGCCACGACGGTCATCGGCGGCCTCTTCACCTCGACGGTCCTGACCCTGATCGTGGTGCCGGTGGTCTACAGCCTGCTCGACGGGCTGGCCAACCGCGGCGGCGACTGGACCGACGGCGGACCCGAGACCGGGCCCGACGGCCCGGCCGGCCCGAGCCCGACGGGACCGAACCCGATCAGCGGGACGCCCAACGATCCGGCGACGAGCACGGGCGGGCCGGCGCCGACGACCCAGACTCCGCAGGGCGGCGCCAGCGAAGAGGCCATCGACACCTACAACGAGGTGCTGGGCGGCGAGGCGCAGGACGACCCGAACCGGAGCTGAGCCGGAGGCCGGCCTCCCACAACGACGCCGGCCCATCGAATGCAGCCCGGGAGCCTTATCGACTCGGAAGCTGCAGTCCATGGGCCGGCGCAGGGGGTTTCCCGGATCCGTGTACGGCATTTGGGGGGTATATGGAGATCGGGACCCTGGCAGGGGCGCTCGCGAGAGCGTCCCTGCCTTCGTTAAGCAATATTAAGAGCCCATTGTCCGCGGGCTGGCGACCCGGGTCAAGCCAAAGAAGCATATCGCTTGGCGCTATTATCTCGCCGCGCTATGCTTTCCTGCATGATCAAGGGCTTTCGCTGCAAAGAAACCGAGAGGATCTTTCGGCGTCACCACTCGCGAAAGTTCAGCGGCATCGAGCGCATTGCATTGCGAAAGCTCCTGATCGTCGATGCCGCGGAAGCGCTGTCAGACCTTCGTATCCCACCCGCGAATCGACTCGAGAAGCTCGTCGGCAACCGGCGCGGTCAGCACAGCATCCGGATCAACGATCAGTGGCGCATTTGCTTTCGCTGGCGCGATGGTGACGCATACGATGTCGAGATCGTCGATTATCACTAGGGATGGCGAAATGACGCAAGATATCCAACCCATTCATCCGGGCGAGATTCTCCTGGAGGAGTTCCTCGATCCGATGGCGATCAGCCAGTATCGACTCGCCAAGGACATCAGCGTCTCGCCGCGGAGGATCAACGAGATCGTCCACGGTCGACGCTCGATCACCGCGGACACCGCGCTTCGGCTGGCCCGCTACTTCGGGACCACCGAGCGCTTCTGGATCAATCTTCAGGCCCGGTACGATCTGGAGGTCGAGAAGGATCGGCTTGGAGAGCGTCTCGAAGCCGAGGTGCGTCCCTTGGCCCCAACGGGCTAACACCCGATCAGCCCTCCACGCGGCGATGCTCGATGATCAGGCTCAATAGGAGAATGGCGTCGACTGCGAGCAGCAGGGTCAATCCGCTGACGTCGAGGTTCAGGCCGGCGAGCGTCGCGATCGCGATCGCGGCCGCGAGGCGCTCCACCGGCCAGACGCGGAAGGCACGCCAGACCGCGGCCAGCACCCCCACTACGGAGAGCCCCAGGCCGCCGGCCAGCATGGCCCGGAAGGCCAGGTCAACCGGATCGCCGGGATGCAAGGCGATCTCCTCGAGCCCGGCGGCGGCTAGGATGATGCCGGCCACGATGGGCGCGTGGGCCCAGGTGTAGACGTCGCGCGCGAAGCGCCCCTTCTGGGCGTCGGTCTCGAGCTGGCCGGCCCGGTGCTCGAGGGCCGGTGCGGTGCGATCGAAGTAGGCCCACCAGAGCATGCCGGCGAAGGCGCCCGATGCGGTCAGCGCCACCAGCGCCTCGGTCGACACACCCTCGCCGCCCTCCAGGGCCGCCACGACCGGCGCCCCGATGGCCACGATCACCTCGCCCAGGGCGATGATGACGATCAGCCCGTGCCGCTCGGCGAAGTGGCCGGCGCGGACGATCCACTGGCCGCGACCGGCGGCGATCATGGCGACGATTACGATGCCGGCCGCGATCGTCCAGGCCAGGATGCGCGCCTCGCGATCCAGAAAGGCGCCCGCGATCAGCACGACCAGGGCCACCAGGTTGTAGGATCCGAAGCCGAGGATGGAACGCAAGACCGGCGAGTCCTTGGGCAAGCCCAGGACCATCGTCGCCAGCGCGATCAGGTAGATCAGGCCCAATGACAGCGCGAAGGCCGGCCCGCCGGGCCCGAAGGCCGTGCTGACCGAGGCCGCCATCGGCACGCAGGCCGCGGTGCCGACCAGGAAGAGCAGCCGCACCGCCCGCCCGTTGCCCGAGACCGCGTTGGCCGACCAGGTGAACTGCGACCAGGGTAGCCACATCAGCCCGAAGAGCAGCGCTGCCTCGCCCACCCCCACCCAGTCGGGATGATGGACCAGATGGCCCACCAGCTGCGTGAAGGCCAGCACGTAGCCCAGATCGAAGAAGAGCTCGACCGGATCGGCCGTGAAATCCTCGCCCCGCTCGGGCAGATCGATTCCGCGCATGTCGCTCGTGTCTGTTCAGCGACAGTTAGAATTGGACAGCGGCGACAGTTAGAAACCCCCACGA
>CAZJWJ010000088.1:0-22905 GCA_964549495.1 uncultured Anaerolineales bacterium
ATCCCCGGCTCCATCCCGGCCGGATGCTGAACCTATGTTCTGTCACGCACTGAGGGTTGACGAGTCCGGTCCCCGGTCTCGCGGGCATGGTCGTCGGCATCGGCCAGGGGAGGTTCCACACCGCGTTCGGTGCCATCGGGGCCAAGGTAGCCGTTGGAGATGGCGTGACCACGATACCGGCGCGCAGCGATGGGGCTGCATCCGGCGATGCCGGCCGCTCCGCGTCTCGATCGGCTTGCGTCCGGATCGAGAGCAGCATGCTGACCGCAAAGGCCATCGCGATGAACAGAGTCTGCTTCGAGCGTGAGGTCATCGGGCAAGCTGCCTGCGCCGGGTCGAGAAGCATCGTCTCGATTCACCCTATCGGGGGCCGATGAAACCAATATGGGAAGCGGGTGAGCTTCAGCACGAGCCGGAACGCGACGTCGGCAGGCGACCGTTGCTCGATTTGGGGGACGTGGGTCACTGCGTTGCGATCGGAAGCTCTCCTTCGGCCAGGCTGAGCACTGCGAAGCCAGCAGCATCGCAGTGGAAGGCACCTTTGCCGATCATCATCTGCGAATCGCCCGTAGTTGCGCTGGCTTCCGCTTCGCGTCGGATGCGAATGGGACCGAAATGAACCACACCCCGAGAAGCGTCCCAGCCGTTGATCGTCATGTACTCGAGCTGGAGTGGTCCGTTCGGTAGGCTCGGGTCCGCGAGCAATGTGCTCAGATCCGCGGGCTTTCGCGCCACCACCGCCGCGTCTCCTTGCGGGCTCGATGTGGGCAGACTCCACGAGAGCCATTGGAAGACCTCGGAGTCCTCCGACGGCAGATGCTCGAGCAGTACCGCTTCGTCCCGATCCGCCAAGGCGTCTAGGAGTGATTGCAGGCGCTCGGCGACGAGATCGGCGTCACAGCCGACTGGTGCGCCGCCAACTCCGCCCTCGATCTTGACGACTGGCGAGCGCTGATCGGTCCGGAAGGTCGAGCAGGCCGTCAGCATCAGGAGGAGGGCGAGGACGAACCATGTTGGCCGAGGTGGAAGGAGCGCGGTCGCCGAGTGGTCGGGAGTCATGCATTCGTCTTGCCGGCTGCGAGTTTCTCGACATGCTCCAGACTCGGAGTCCGTAAAGGCACATGGTTGTCGTTTGATCGTCGCCGCCGGGGTTGTGTTCCGCCACCTCGGCGTCTCGTGCCCGCCAATCTTCGGCGTAGAGCGATCTCTGCTCGAGGCTCTCGGTTCGCTGTGCCTTGGCCCGGGTATGTTCATCTCGAGCGGCCCGTCGCTGCGGCCTTGGCCGCCGCCTGTGGGAGGGGCATGCCGGCCAAGCCAAGGGCCAGCACGTAGTAGCCGGTGTTGAGTGCGAAGCGTAGCCAGCGCATCTCGAAGTCGACGATACCGCGCCCTTCGTGGATCGGACCCCAGATGCCATGACGGAAGTGGATCGGGAAACCGGCGGCGCCAATGGCAAGCTCGACCACGAACAAGCCGGAAGTATAGGAGAGTAGCGTGGCCAAAAGGATGAGTAGAGGTCGATCGTCCCACGACCAGCCTCGACCGGACGATAGAAACCTACATGCTTGCCCCGCCCCTACGATCAAAGGCATGCCCCACAGCCCACCGATCGGTCCCTCTCCGAAGCCGAGGGACCACCAGAGATAGCCGATGGGTGGCAGTGTTGCTAGGAAGATGGGCCACCGGAAACGAGCTTCGGCTTCCTTGGCAACTCCATGCTCCGTCAACTCTTCGATCACATCCCTACCCTACGCCAATCCCTTCTCCGTCGCAATTGCGCCCGTCGACACCAGGATAATGCTCACGCCGCTGGCACCGACTCCTTCCGCGGCTCCGAGAAGGACGACCGTGAGATATTGCTCCATCCCCCCTGTTACGCCAAGATCAACGCATTCACATTAAGGAGGTGGAGATGGCAACGGTTCGGGACGGTAGCAAGGGCGCGCTGGTGGTGGTCGACGTGCAGGTGGGCGTGATGCGTGGGACCTGGGACGCGCCGCGGGTCATAGGCAAGGTGGCGCGGGCGGTCGAGCGGGCGCGCGAGCAAGGGCTGCCAGTGATTTGGGTGCAACATGCCGACGAGGAGCTGCCCGAGGGAAGCGCGGACTGGCAGTGGGTGCCGGAGCTGGTGCCGGCCGAGGGCGAGCCGCGCATCCACAAGCAGTTCAACTCGGCCTTCGAGGGGACGGAGCTGGAGGAGCGGCTGGCCGAGCTTGGGGCGAGCCACGTCGCGCTGGCCGGCGCGGCCACCAACTGGTGCATCAGCGCCACGGCCTACGGCGCGCTGGACCGGGGCTACGACCTGACCCTGATCGAGGATGCACACACCACCGAGTCGATGCACTTCGAGGACGGATCGACCGTCGAAGCCGAGGGCGTGGTCCGCGACCTCAACATCGCCATGACCTGGCTGAGCTACCCGGGCCGCAGCACCCGCACCGCCACGGCCGAGGATGTCGAATTCAGCGCACTTTCCTAGGGATCGTGCCCTGGGGCATCCGGTACGAGTGTATCGAGCGTAGCCACGAGGCTCGGTAGATGGTCCACGGCCACCAGCCAGACGCGTTCGACCAACACCTCGCCGTAGTCATGGGCCAGCACATTGCGCAGACCGATGATCCGAGACCAGGGGATCTCCGGGTGAGCGAGCTGGAAGCCTTCGGTCACCCGCCGGCTTGCCTCCCCGATCACGATGAGCTGACGCTCGACGGCATAACGAGTGCGCTTGTCCCGAGCGAATTCCGTGAATCGCATGCCCTCGATGAAGGCGAGGACGTCCCGTGCCGCCTGCTGCATGTCCCACAGTAGGGCAGCGTCGGTGCGATCAGGTTGCATACAGGAGTCGTCTCTCGGCCAGGATCGCCGCGCGCCTGAAGGGGTTGACCAAGGAGTCCTTCTCGACCAGGTCGACCTCGCGGCCTAGGAGCTCCCGCAGCTCCTGTTGCATGTCGATCAAGTCGAAGAGGCTTGGATGGCTCTCCTGGTCGAAGACCAGCAGCAAGTCGATGTCGCTATCCGGTCGCAACTCGCCCCGGGCCGCGGAGCCGAACAGGCTGAGTTCGACGATTCGCCACCTTTGACAGAAGGCGGCGATCATCGATGCATCCATCGATTGCAGCATCGGGCTGGTTGGATCCATATCTCGCGTGGCCGCCTCATTCGACAGGCTGCGTTGGCAGCGGGTGACCGAAGTCCGCCCACCGGAATCGAACCCGGATCGTTGATCGAGTGGATGCCGGCAATCGTATATCCGGAGACCGACGCCGGCCAAGCGGCCTGGATCCTGCGACCTCCACAGAGCACCGGCCGCCCGAGACTCGACCGCTAGGCCTGGGCCCGCGAGCGCGCTAGCGGGATCAGCTTGTCGATCACGCCGACGTGGTAGCAGGTGTGGGCCAGGAGCGAGAGGCCGGCCCCGATGGCCGGCCGCGGCCATTCCTCGCGCGCCTCGAACTTGCCGATCAACTCGTCGTGGGCCGCACGCAGGTCGGCCCGCAGTCGATCCCACTCCGCCTCGTCGACCGTCGGCGGCAGCCAGCTGGCCGGCCAGTCCGTTTCCATCGGCCGGCCCGCCTCCCCGGCCAGGAAGAACTGGAAGGTGTATAGCAGGTGGCGGCAGTGGCCGGCGATGGTCTCCTGGCCCTCCAGGATGGGATCGGAGGCCGTGGCCGCGTCGAGATCCGCGATCTGGCCGAAGAGGCCCGCGTCGCCCGCATCGAGGAAGTGGGCCGTATCGGGGTCGGCCAGGCCGAAGGATTCGGCCAGCAGCGTCAGCAGCGGTTCCTTGAAGTCCTTCGTGTCCATTGCGCATCCCTCTCGGTGACTCGTTCGAGCTTCGGTGGATCTGGTGTTGCGACCACGGCGGCCCGGCTCAGGGCGCGGTGACCTCCAGCTGGGCGATATCGGCCGCGGCATCCTCGTCGCCCGCGATGGGCAGACGCCGGCCGTCGCGCCAATCGTACCAGCCGTGGCTCAGGATGGCCGGCCCGGCTGGCGCATCCGGTGCGACCTCCAGCCGCAGCGGCATCAGGATGCGCTCGCCCGGCTGCCAGGCGTTCGTCGGATAGCTCTGCTCCAGCGGGGGGCCGTCGAACTGGGCTACGGTGCTGCCATCGACCTGGCTGGTCAAGCGCAGGAAGAAGTTGTGGTCCAGCTCGGTCGGTGACAGGGCCTCCCAGACCAGCTCGATCTCCAAGGGCGCGCCGGCTGCCGGCCGCTCGGTGACGACGCGGGCGCGGTCCATGCGGATGTTCGTGCCGAACTGCACCGGCGGGACCGCGGGCATGCCCTCCAGGATCTCCTCGATCTGGCTGCCCTGCAGGGTGAAGGTGACCAGGTTGACCGCATCGGCGAGGGGCCCTTCCGTCCTGCCGCCATGCTGGCGGCGCTCCGCCATCGGCCAGCGTTGGCCGAAGTCCTCCGCCGCGTCCAGCTCGACCGGGTCGAAGGCGTAGTTGGCCAAGGCGCGTAGCTCGACCGTCAGTCCATCCTGGCCCTCCAGCTCGACCTTGCGCGGAAAGACGATGCCGGCGCGCGGATCGAAGCTGCCGGCCGGCGGCGAGCCCATGGTCGTGAAGCGGATTACCGACTGCCGCCAGAGCGCGGGCGAGACGTAGGTCGGTCCGGACAAACGGGCCAGGGCTTGGCCGCGCTCGACCGCGGCGGCGTTGAAGGCATCGTAGACCTCGGGCCGGCCGGCGTAGCGCCCGAAGTAGTCGCGGCTGGTGACGAGCAAGAGCAAGGCCGGCGTGGCGACCAGCAGCAGCCTGGCCGCACGCCGTCCGTTCAGGCCCACGGGCAAGCGGCGACCCTCGATCCAGGCCGCGGCCCGATCCAAGCCCAGGGCCGGGATCAGGAAGAGCACCGGCCAGATGCCGGTCAGCCGGACGTAGTTGGGCGCGCCGACGCTCAGCCAGGAGGGGGCCAGCGTCACCCCCAGGGTGGCCAGGAGCAGCACCGCGGCCGATTGCGCCGGCCGGCCGGCCCGACCCAGCAGCCAGGCGGCGGCCACCACCAGACCGATCAGGAAGGCCAGTCGCGACAGCGGATCGACGAAGACCGCCTGCCCCTCCAGGTTGTGGTACCAGCTGCCGTCGCCCTCGAGCACCGGCATCGCCATCAGGCTCCAGCCGTTCTCCAGCAAGGTGCCCAGCAGGTCACCTTCGTTGACCTCCGGATTGAGCACCGAGACCTGGTCGGCCCGGTAGGTGAGCATCTCCGGGTGGGCGCGGAAGAAGGCGATCTGCGGCCAGGCGACCATCAGGGCGACGAGCAGCGCGATGGCGAGCTGCAGCAAGACCCGCGGCCGGCGCTCGCGGACCAGCACCCAGAGCGCGGAGGCCACCAGGACGGCCGGCAGCACGCGACCGGTCAGGTGGGTGTGCACCGCCAGGCCGATGAAGAGGCCGGCCAGCGCGGCCCAGGCCCCGCGAGTCGAGCCCCCGATGGCCCGCCACCAAGCCCAGAGCATCAGCGTTACCCAGAGCGGCAGCAGGTTGGCCCGCAGGGCGTAGCGGGCTTGGGCGACCGGCCAGAATGCGAAGGCCAGGAAGGCTGCCGAGAGCAGGGCCACGCGGGCCGGCCGGCGCAGGGGAAGCGAGCGGACCAAGAGCAGCTGGGCGGCGATGGTGGCCAGGCCGGCCAGCGTGCCGGCCAGCCGCGCGGCCGGGATGGTCGGGCCGAGGAGGGCCATGCAGGCCGCCATCAGGTACATGAAGAGCGGCTCGCGCCCGTTGTTGCGCTCCAGGAAGATCGGCCGCCAGCCCTCGCTTGCGATGCGCCAGGCATCCAGTGCATTGTGGCCCTCGTCGGTATGAAATCCGAAGGGGACGTCGCCGGGCAGCGTGCCGAATTCGGGACGATCGTCGAGGGGACCGAGGTGGTCGAAGGGCCAGATCAGCCGCAGCGCCAGGCCGATCAGGAGGATGAAGGCTAGGAGGGTGGCCGGCCGGCGCCACCAGGGCAGTGCCCCTTCGGTCGTCGGCTCGACGCGCTCCTCCGCTCCCGCCTCAGCCATCGTCCGCGCCGCCTTCGACCGCGATCGGCGCCAGCTCGAGCGCCGTTCCCTCGTCGATCGTTCGGTTCGTAGCCTCGTCATCGCCGACAGGTAGCCGCTCGCCCGTGTCCAGATCGTACCAGCCGATGCGCACGCGGACTTCGCCCTCCGCATCCGCATCGAGCACTGGCGCATAGCGATCGATGACGATGTCGCCGACGGTCCACCGGCTCGTGGGCCAGGTCCCCTTGGCCGGCTGACGATCCAGTTGCCCCCAGGCTTCTCCCTCGGGTCCGACCAGCTGGACGAAGAGCGTCCAGTCGATGTCCATCTGGGAATGCGCGCTCCACACGAAGGTGATGGGCAGCGGGGCGCCGGGAGTGGCCTCACCGGCGGAGTACCCATGCAGGAAGATGGCCGTCGGGTCGCCGAATCGCGTCGGCGTCCAGGTCTCGGGAGTCAACGGCCCGCTCGAGGTCGGGCTCTCGCGGTCGCCGGGCACGTCGTCGTAGTAGGACAAGAGATCTTCCATGCCCGGTCTGATTCGAAAGGTCGTGAGCATGGGATTGAATTGGGCATCGTAGATCGTCTCCCGCAGCCCGATGCCAAACACCGAGGCGAACTGTTCCGCCCAGCCCTCGCGATCGGCCTCCTTGGCCGGGAATGCGATGAGGGTGTCGATCCGCCCATGGGAAGGCAAGCGGCTGGGGCCGGATGGGGCCTGTCTCGGAAATCGCGGGGCGCTCGGCGCCAGCAACACCAGCGTCTCCGTCGCATCCAGGCTGCGCACCGACCCCTCTCGGTTGAGATAGGCGATGGTGGCATGCTCGGCCCACAGCGGATGGAGGAAGACATCGGCCGTCTCGGCCTGCTCGCGCAGCCAGGCGTAGGCATCCTGCTTCTCGACGTCGTAGGAGTAGTAGACGTGGGGCGTGCGGCGGGCGAAGGTGACGAAGTAATGCCAGCTGGTCCACAGGCCGGCCACGACCACCGCGCCGGCAAGGAGCCCGATGCGCGCCTTCTCCGGCAGGCCCAGCCGGTGCTCGTCGCGCCAGCGCAGATCCAGCGCGGCCACCGACCAGCGCAGGCCCAGTGCCGGCAAGAGCACGATGACCGGCAGGGCCGCGATGGCCCGCGAGTAGTTGGGTGGCCGGTCGGAGAGTAGGGTCGGCAGCAGCATCACCGCCATCCAGATCGCTAGCAGCACCGCCCGGTCGCGCGGCTCGCGTCGCGGCCCGAAGAGCGCGCCCAGGGCGATGCCGAAGCCGGCGAGGGCAAACAGGGCGCTGAGCGGATCGAAGACCGGCAGATCGGGCAGGTTGTGGAAGGTGGAGGGGTCGCCGGCGATGAAGAACATGCCGGCGATGGCCAGGGCGTGATCCCAGAGCGCTCGTGCCAGGCTGCCGTCGAATTGCCGCTCGGCCACCGCGGCCAGCGAGACGTCGCCGGGGTGGGCCAGGAACCACTCGGGATGTTTCAGGAACCAAAGCCCTAGGGGGAGGAAGACCACGAGCGAGGCCAGGCCGGCGATGAGCAGGGCGCCGACGAATCGACGCTGGGTCGGGCGCTCCCGCCGGTCGACCCAGAGGTGGTAGAGGCAGTGGGCAATCAGGACCAGGGGCAGGAGCCGGCCGGAGGGGTGGCTGTAGACCGCGCCGGCCAGGGCCAGACCGCAGAGCGCGGCTTGAACCCACCAGCAGGCGGCCAGCGTGCGCAGGGCGCCGATCGCGGGGTCGAATGCAGAACGGACTGCGGATCGGATGGTGGAGCGGTGGCTGGATGGGAGAGCGGAACCACCTTCCGAGGTCCTGCCGTCGACGACATCCTCATCGCCATCCTCCCAATCCACCCGCCCATGCGTTGCCGTCCACCAGGCCCAGACGGCCAGGATGGTCCAGAGCGGGGCCAGGATGGCGCGGATGCCGAAGCGGCTGAAGTGCAGGTGCCAGTAGCTGGTGGCCAGGAAGGCCGCCGCCAACAGGGCCAGCCGGCGATCCTCGAAGACGCGGGCCACGAAGGCGTAGAGCAAAGCGATGGTGGCCAGGCCGGCCATCGCGCTGACCAAGCGCAGGGCCCAGGTCGGCTGGTCGCGGCCCAGCAGGGCCAGCATCGGCGCGTGCAGCCAGGTGGCCATCGGCTCGCGCCCGCCGTTGTCGGTGAAGAAGAGCGGGCTGGCCGACTCCCCGTCCAACAGCCGCGCCGCGTCGATGGCATTGTGCGCCTCGTCGAACTGCAGTCCCGGCGGCATCCCGCCCAGGCCCCAGATCCGGATCAGCGCCGCCGCGGCCAGGATGATGGCCAGTGCGCGGACCGCCCGATGCCGGCCGGTGCCCGAGCGCCAGACCCGGGCGTAGCGGTCCTCGCCGGCCGGCCAGGTGCCCAGGCTCTCGTCATCCCAGCCGAGATCCGGATCTTCGTGCTGGTCCGCGCGGCTCATTCGCCGCCTCCCGATTGTTCCGCAAGCTCGACGTCATGGAGCCGGATCGCGTCATCCGGGTACCGCTCACCGGCTGCGTCGTACGCTGGGATCCTAGTTCCATCCGAGAGCCGGTAGAGGCCGAAGCGCAGTTGGTAGCGCGTGCCCACCCAGCGCTCGTCGGGCCAAACCCCCTGGTCGGTCGGTCGGACGGGCCACCAAGAGGCAGCATGTCCTACGACCTCGCCAGTCCGCCAGTACCGTGCTGGGTAAGCGTGACTCGAACCGAGGGTACCGTCGAAGGCCTCCAGGAAGTTGCCGTCCTCATCAAGTATGTGTACGAAGATCTGGAGGTCCTCTTGCAGGGGCTGATCCACATGCCACACGAGGCTGGTGCTGTTCGGCGACGTGATGTCGTACCAGGCAAGCGTTTGAAGTCCACCACGAATCGGCGGGAACTGCTGCGGAGCCAGCCAGACCCGCAGCCCGTTGTCGAAGCTGGCCAGGGGAGGGCCAGTTGGAAGCGAGTCCGAGTCTGCGTCAGGGGCATCGATAGCGAACTCGGATACCCATGTCGTACCATCTTGGCCTCGAATCGGCCAGGACGAATCCGTATCAGGATCGAAGATGCTCAGCACCAAACGACCGGCGACGTGTTGATCGACTTCGGGGGTCGTCAGGAGGCGGCGGTCGACGAACGCGCCCGGTCCTGGACGCAGCAGTCGGGGCGGTGTTGTTCCCCTGCCCGGGTAACCGAGTTCGGGTACCATCGATTGCCACATCAGGCTGTCTTTCTTGAGATTCGGCCACTGACGCATGGCGAACATCGCCACGTAGCCGTCCCGCTCGAGTTCGCGCTCGGCCTGCCAGTAGAGGGTGACCGGGAAGTCCTCGCCCGCCGTCACCCGCTCGGGATGCTCGGCGGCCACCAGTCGCAGGCCCTCGCCGAAGACCAGGTCGACCGGGGTGGCGCTGGCCGGGATGGCGGTTTGGGAGATGATGGGCGGGTGGGCGTAGGCCGGGCGGATGACGAAGAGCAGGGCGTAGGCCGCCAGGGCGTACAGGGTGGCGATCAGGAGGCCGGCCAGCATCGTGTCGCCGCGTTCGGCGTCGAGGATGGCGGCGGCCTCCGGGTCCTCGGCCTCCTCGTCGAAGGAAGGCAGGAAGCGCCGGCCGAGGGCTTCCAAGGCCGGTGCGAAGAGGCGGCGCCAGCCGGCCACCAACAGGATGGCCAGGGTGGCGATGGCCGGGAAGAGCAGGCGGCCCTGGCCGCCCTTGGAGATGGTCAGCCAGCGCAGCAGGCTGACGGAGACGATGCCGGCCCAGAGCAGCAGCCAGCCCAGCTGGGGCCAGGCGATCCAGTCCGAATCGTCCAGGCGGCCGGGCTGGTCCTGGCCGCGCTCGCGCCAGGCCAGGCCGAGGCCGACGAGGGCCAGGCCGGCCATCCCCGTGATGGTGTGGTAGATCCAGCGCGGCATCAGCACCGTGAACCAGCCGAAGAGGCCCCAGCTGGACCACCAGATGCCGACCATCTCGCCGGCGGCCTCCTCGCGCAGCCAGCGCTCCAAGCGCCAGGAGCGGCCCATCTGCTCGGGCAGCATGAAGTTCAGGCCGGTCAGGCTGCCGTAGAGCTGGATGTTGCGCCAGTACCACCAGCCCGAGAGCAGGGCGGCGGCGAAGATCACCGGGCCGGCCGTGGCCAGGAGCCAGCGCGGGTCGCGCCGGCGCCAGGCCAGCCAGGCCAGGCTGAGCAGGGTGAAGCCCAAGAGGGCCAGGCCGCTGAGCTTGGCCAGGGGGGCCAGGCCGGCCGTGATGGCCAAGAGCGGCACCACCCGGCCGGGGTCGCGGCCGTCGGCCAGCTGCAGCAGGAGCAGCAGCGTGGCGGCCGAGAGGGCCACGATGGCGTTGTCGTTGCTGAAGGCCGACGAGAGGGCCAGGAACTGTGGGTTGAAGCCCACCAGGGCCACGCAGGCCAGGGCCAGCCAGCGCCGGCCGGGCAGCACCCGCCTGGCGATACCCCAGATGCAAAACAGGGTGAACATGCCCATCAGGGTCGAGAGCAAGCGCCCCAGGTGCACGGCCAGGGCGTAGCCCTGCCAAGGCCAGCCCTCGCGCTCGGCGCTGTGGATGAAGCGGTTCTCGTTGCCCTCCACGCTGGGCGTGCCCATCGAGTTCTGGTGGTTGTACCAGAGCTCGTCCTCCTCCAAATGGGCGCCGGCCAGCGTCACCAGCGGCGCCGCCAGGTAGTAGTAGAGCGGCGGCTGGCTGCCCTCCTGCTCCCAGGGCCCGCGCGCGTCGACATCGGAGACCTGCACCGGCAGCTCGCCGGTCTGTGCCACGTGCTGGGCAAAGAAGTAATGCCCGTGCTCGTCCGGCTGCTCGAAGACCGGGATGAAGGCGTTGTAGAGCGAGGCGGCCAGGAAGAAGTCGAAGAGCAAGGCCGCCAGGAGCAGCCCTTGCGGCAGGGGCGGCCCGTCACGGCGGGGGCGGAAGGCGAACATCGGGGCAGGGTCTCGCGGGGGCCGGTGGCGCTAGAGCGTCTCGTCGAGCAGCTCGGGATGCGCCCGCAGCCCGTCGCGGACAGTGTGGGCCAGCGACTCGGCAAGATCGGTGGGGTGGCTCATGGCCCTGAGTATATGGCAGGGCAAAGGGGCCGGCGAGAGCGATGGTGCGAGTCGGCCGCACCGAAGCGATGGACGACCCTGCCGCAGCAGATTCCCCGAGGCCGAGAGGAGCTCAGGGGCCCGCCGACCCGGCCACTTCCGGCACGAGCTCGAAGCGCGCGATCTCGGTGACGCTGTTGCCCTCTTCGTCGGTCAGCGGGCTGCCATCGCGCCAGTCGTACCAGCCAACGCGCAGGATGGCGGGACCGATCGGCGCATCGTCGGGGATGCGCAGAACGGTTTGGGTGATGATCGTCTCGCCAGGTCGCCATCGGCTCGTCGGGTAGCTGCCCCCTAGTGGCGGTCCGTCCTCTTGGACGATACCCTCGCCGGCCCCGGTCACGAGCTGCAGCGAGACGTTGAGGTCGGTTTCGGTCGGTCGTTTGGCCCTCCAGAACATGTGCATCGGAAGCTCGACGCCAGGGATGAGCTCCCGGCCGATCGGGGCCGAGGGTGGGCTGGGATACTCGACAGCGATTAGCTCGATGTAGCTGTCGAAATCGATCCGCCGCAGGCCCCCGAACGTTCGGTAATCCTTCTCGGGCCCCTCTAGTCCGAGACGAAGGCGATGCAACTGGACGGCGTGGCCTGTCCCGTTGCCCAGGAGGCCGGGCGCTTGGACGGTTTCGAGATCGCTCGGGTACATGAATCGCGTGTAGTCACCCCACCGGCCGAAGGGCTCGGTGTCGTCGATGCCCGGCAGGCGGGGATAGACGGCCTCTGCAACCTCCAGCGGCGGCAGGACCAGGCCCTGGGACATGTCGAAGCCGACCACCGACTGGCCGGCCACGAAGCGCACCGTCGGATGATCGGCCATCGCCGGCGAGAGGTAGACCGCGGCGCCGGCCTCGCGCTCGGCGCGCACCAGGTTGCCCAGCGCCACCTTGTCGTCGTCGAAGGCCAGCGGCGTGTCGGGATGCTCGGCAAAGCGCTGGAAGTAGTCGCCGGCCGTCGCGGCCAGCACCAGGACGAGGATGGCGGCCGGCAGCGCGGCGGAGTGCCATCCCTCCGCCAGGCCCGGACGGGCGGTGACCAGACGGGCCTGGAAGCCTTCGAGACCCAGCGCGACCAGCAGAAAGGGCAGCGGCAAGATGCCGATGGCCCGCGAGAAGTTGGGTGCGGCGTCGGTCACGGCCGTTGGGACCAGCAGCACGGCCAGCCAGCAGAGCAGCAGCGCCGCCCAGGACTGGCCGGCCCGCGCCGCGCGGGATACCTGCCAGAGGCCGGCGAGGAAGGCGGCCGCCAGGAGCAGCGTCAAGGGCAGCTGGGCCGGATCGATGGGCCATAGCTGGCCGAGGATCGGCCGGCCGGGCAGATTGCGCCAAGGGGCCGGGTCGCCGGCCAGGAAGAACATGCCGGCCACCTTGCCCAGGTTGGCCGTCAACGCGCCCAGCCCTTGGCCGAGGATCGACGTCTCCTCGGCGTGGCTGGTAAAGCTCTCCGGGTGGCGCCACCAGAAGGCCAAGAGGGGCGAGGCGATCAGCAGCCCGCCGGCGAAGGCCAGTCCCAAGGCGCGGATCGGATGCGGGTCGCGCTCGCGCCACCACAGCCAAGCGGCGTGGGCCGCGGGCAGGACGACGAGTGCGCGGCCGGCCGGATGGGTGTAGAAGGCCAGGCCGAGGATCAGGGCAACCGGTAGGGTTCCACGCCATGTGGCCCGCAATCCAGACGTCGCGATCTCGGTCTCGGCCTTTCGCACACCTCGAGCCCCGCCCACGAG
This sequence comes from uncultured Anaerolineales bacterium, assembly GCA_964549495.1. Classification (GTDB taxonomy): domain Bacteria; phylum Chloroflexota; class Anaerolineae; order Epilineales; family Epilineaceae; genus JACKBJ01. The sequence continues at coordinate 12,795 of CAZJWJ010000088.1, forward strand.
GCGCCACCAGGCCCAGACCAGGCTGCAGACCAGGGCCGGGAAGAGGATGGCGCGGATGCCGAAGCGGCTGAAGTGCAGGTGCCAGAAGGAGAAGGCGGTCAGGCCGGCCGTCAGCCACGCGGCGCGCCGCTGGCCGCTTGCGTCGAGCGCCGAGTGCGCGGCCAGGAGCTGGCGGCTGGTCCACCAGAAGAGCGGGATGGAGAGCGTGCCGGCCAGGGCCGAGGCGGCGCGGGCGACGGCGATGCGCTCGCCGAAGAGGGCCAGCAAGGGGGCCTGTAGGTAGGTGTAGAGGACCTCGCGGCCGGCATTGTCGGGCAGGAAGACCGGGCGCCAGCCCGCGATCACCGCCCGCGCGTCCAGCAGGTTGAAGGCCTCGTCGACGTGGATGCCCGGCGGCAGCTGGCCGAGCTTGTACAGCCGCAGCAGCGCCGCCAGCAGCGTGAGGGCGGCGACGACCGCCAGCTCCGCGCGCAGGACCGGAGCCGGTGCAGACGCACGCTCTCGGCTCCGGCTCATCCTCGAGCGCGCTCGAAATCGGCGGGTGGCGTGAAGCGCTTGGATCTCGCCGACGGCCGGTACCTCACGTGCCTCACGAGCGGAAGACCAGCACCACGCCGGCGATGACCACCAGCACCCCGAAGAGCCGTTGGGCCGAGACCTCCTCGCCCAGGATCTCGCGCGAGCTGACCATCAGCGGCAGGTAGCCCAGGGCCAGCATGGGGTAGGCCCAGCTGAGCGGCTCGCGCGAGATGACCTTGAGCCAGAACACGGCCGCGCCGAAGACCAGGGCGAAGCCCAGGATGATTCCCGGCGTGGTGAAGGCCCGGATCAGCGAGGCCGGCGTGAAGTGCAATTCGCCCAGCTGGTTCATGCCGTGCTTCAGCACGGTCTCGCCGCTGATGTTGATGCCGATGGCCAGCAGCAGCAAGAGGAAGCTGATCAGGCGGGGGTTGAGGCTCTCCATCGCGGGAAACGCTCCTGGGAAGGTCTCGGGTGGCGTGGTGACCGGTCCGTCGCCATGCCTTGAAGGAATCGACCGGGGTCGATGTCAGCGCAGGGCCCCGATCACCTCGACGACGCGTGCCACCTCGGCCTCGCTCAGCTCTGGCTGGATGGGCAGGCTGAGTACCTCGCCCGCGGCACGGCTCGCCTCCGGGCAGGGCGGAGCGTCCAGGTGGGCGTAGGCCGGCTGCTCGGGGATGGGCGTGGGGTAGTGCAGGCCGCTGCCGATGCCTTGGGCCGCCAGGCGCTCGGCTAGCGCGTCGCGATCCGCGGCGCGGACGACATAGAGGTGGTAGACGGGCTCGGCGCCCTCGATCCGGTCCACCGGTCGGGCCTCCGACTTGCCGGCCAGGGCCGCATCGTAACGCGCCGCGATCTCGCGCCGGCGCTGATTGTCGGCCTCCAGGTGGACCAGGCGCACCGAGAGGATGGCCGCCTGCACTTCGTCCAGCCGGCTGTTGACCCCCACAAGCTCGTGGGCGTAGCGGGCCGACTGGCCCCCGTTGCGCAGCATGCGCAAGCGCTCGGCCAGGGCCGGGTCGCTGGTGGTCACCGCGCCGCCGTCGCCGAAGGCGCCCAGGTTCTTGCTGGGGTAGAAGCTGAAGGCCGCTGCGGCCGCCAGGCTGCCCACCGGCCGGCCCCGCCAACGCGCCCCATGGGCCTGCGCCGCATCCTCGACCACCGGGATGCGATGCGCCCGCCCGATGGCCAGGATCGCGTCCATGTCGGCAGGCTGCCCGTAGAGATGCACCGGCAGGATCGCCCGCGTGCGCGCCGTGATCGCCGCCGCTACCGCCTCCGGATCGATGTTGCAGCTGCCCGGCTCGATGTCGGCGAAGACGGGTGTGGCTCCGATGCGGCTGATGGCCAGCGCGGTGAAGGCCGCCGAGAGCGGGCTGGTGATCACCTCGTCGCCCGGTCCGACGCCCAGGCCGTGCAAGGCCAGCTCGATGGCATCCGTGCCGTTGCCCACGCCGATGGCGAAGTCGGCCCCGCAATACTCCGCGAAAGCCGTCTCGAAGGCTTCGCCCGCACTGCCCAGGATGTACCAACCGCCGGCCAGCACCTCGCCGACCGCCGCGTCGATCTCGGCTTGGTGGCGCCGATAAACCCGCGCCAGGTCGCCGAAGGGCACCTTGCGCACCCGCTCGCCGCTCGCCGCCCGCGACTCGATCTCTGCCATCCGCTCGCTCATCACTCCTCTCGATCCCGGTCGAAGGCCGTCTGCCGACACGTCGTCCGGGCGACCGACACTCCGACTTGCGCGTCACGCGGTTGCCCTAGTGCCCGGCCGCCCTACCAGTAGTCTGCCTTGTGCTGGCGGTAGAAGGCGACCGTCGAGGCCAGGCCCTCGCGCAGCCCGACCTTCGGCTCCCAGCCCAGCAGCTGCCGGGCCTTGTCGTAGCTCGAGTAGACATCGCCGATGTCGATGGCCTTGCGCTCGGGTGGGAAGGGCACGATGCGGTAGCTGCCGGTGCCGGCCACCTCGATCAGGGTCGAGATCAACTCCAGGTGGCTGACCGGCGCGCGGCCGCCCAGGTTGATGATCTGTCCGTTGACCGCGTCGGTGGCCCCGGCGCGCAGGAAGGCATCGACCACGTCGTCGACGTGGTTGTAGTCGCGCTGCTGCTTGCCGTCGCCCCAGATCTCGATCTCGGCTCCGTCCACCGCCAGGCGCAGGAACCAGCCCAGGGCGGTCTGCCGGCTGTGCTTGACCAGCATGCGCGGCCCGTAGGTGTTGGTCAGCCGCAAGGAGCAGGCCCGGATGCCGTGGACGTTGTTGTAGACGATGTGATACCACTCACCGGCCATCTTGTTGATGCCGTTGACGTCCACCGGCTTGACCGGATGCTCCTCGTCCACCGGCAGGTACTCTGGCGTCCCGTAGAGCTGGCGGGTGCTGGCGAAGACCACCTTGGTTTCCGGGTTGCCGCGCCGGCAGGCCTCCAGGATGGACAGCTGCGCCCGGCAGTTGATGTCCAGGTCGGTCAGCGGATCGCGCATGCTGTCGATGTGGCTGACCTGGCCGGCCAGGTTGAAGATGATGTCCTGACCGCGCACCAGGTACTCCATCCCATGCCCGCGCACATCGGCGATGTTGACCGTCACCCGCTCCTCGTAACCCTCCAGGTTGGCCAGGTTGCCCCCGTACTCCGGGATCAAGGAGTCGACGACGACGACCTTGGCGCCCAGGTCAGCAAGCCGGCGCGCCAGGTTGCTGCCGATGAAGCCCAGGCCGCCGGTGACCAGGACGCGCCGGCCGGCGTAGAAGGCCGGGAGGTCGAGTCGGGCCGGATCGTTGGGAGTGTTTGCGCTCATCAGGCGGGACGAATGTCGAATCGACAGCCGTGGAAGTAGAAGAGCTCACGGGTCATCTCAGGCATCATGCCGAAGTGGCCCAAGAGGTCCAAGGGCCACGTGAGTACGAGACCCACGCTGAATGAGAGCGAGTCCCACAAGTGCCCGATCAGACTCGGGCTCGAGGGGTTGGCACAGGCAAGAAAGGCGACCGCCGTGACCGCTGCGTAGATCGCCCCCATTCCTAGGTAGCCGATCGCCGCGATGGCCAGCATCCGCCCCGCCAGGCGTGGCTCCGTGACCAGCCTCTTCGCATAGCGCGCAACCGTCTGCCCGGTCGATTCCTCTCCATGCAGGTGAGCCTGCTTGACCTCGAGCGTCCACCACAGGCCGATGATCTCGAAGACCACCCGGACCAGGCGGGGCAGGTTGAAGAACTGGCTCTGGCCGTAAATCCGGTGGTAGTGGTGCACCGGCACCTCGACGAAGCGGAAGCCCTTGTCGCTGAACTTCTTGACCATCTCCAAGGGCAGGGTGCCATCGGGGCTCTGGAGGTCGACCGCCTCGAAGCAGCTGCGGCGGATCAGGCGGAAATCGCAGTCGACGTCGCGGATGGGGTAGCCGAAGAGCAGGCGCATCAGGTGGTGGTAGACGCGGCCGATGACGATGCGGTGCCAGGGGTCGTTGCGGCTGATCTTGTAGCCGTTGACGATGTCTACGCCCTCGTCCATCTCGGCCACCAGCAGCTTCAGCTCGCCCGGATCGTATTGGGCGTCGCCGTCGGTGTAGAAGACCCAGTCCTTGGTGGCGGCGCCGAAGCCGCTGCGCAGGGCGTGGCCGTAGCCCTTGTTCTGGGGGTGGTGGAGGACCGTCAGCTCGGGGTAGACCGTGGCCAGCTCGTCGAGGACCGAGCCGGTGTAGTCGGCGCTGCCGTCGTTGGTGACGATGATCTCGTAGTCATCGCAGAGCTCGCGCAGGGTGGCCCGCACCCGCAGCACCATGCTGGGGATGGTGCCGCCATCGTTGTAGGCCGGGAAGACGGCCGAGATGCTGGGGCGGGCGCTCATGGGGCCAAGTCGGTCCTGCGGTCTCCGGTCGATGGGGCCGGCGGCCGGGTCGCGGGTGCAGTCCCGAAGGCGGTCGCGCGGCCGCCGGGTGTGGGCGGAGAGGGACTCGAACCCCCGACCCCCTCGGTGTAAACGAGGTGCTCTGACCAGCTGAGCTATCCGCCCGCGGCGGCCGGTCATTCTAGCCGCCGGCCCGCGGCCCCGCCAACCCGGCCCCGCCGATTCTCTTGCCCGGTGGGGGAAGCTGGCCTATACTGCGCGATTGCGCCGGCCGTATTTTCGCGCCAACCACTACCGGTTGTGCTCTCCGAAGCGCCGATACCACAAGATAGCCGGGCGACCCCTAGCCCGGCCGTGAGCGGGAGATACCGGAATGAAGCTGAGCTGCCAGCAGGATCAACTGGCGCGCGGGCTGTCGACCGTCAATCGCGCGGTCGCCTCCCGCACCACCCTGCCCATCCTGTCCAACATCCTGCTCAAGGCCGAGGACGATCGGCTCGAGCTCTCGGCGACCAACCTGGAGATCGGCATCAGCTGCTGGCTGGAGGCCGAGGTGGTCGAGCCGGGCGCCATCACCGTGCCGGCGCGCCTGCTCAGCGACTTCGTCAACTCGCTGCCGGCCGAGGAGGTCTCCCTCGAGCTGGATCCCAAGAGCAAGAGCCTGGACGTCAGCGCCGGCCGCTACCACGCCGAGATCAAGGGCATCGACGCCGACGACTTCCCGGTCATGCCCAGCATCGACGACGGCACCAGCTTCAACTTGGATCCGGAGCAGCTGCGCGAGATGGTGGGCCAGGTGACCATCGCGGCGGCCACCGACGAGTCGCGGCCCATCCTGACCGGCGTGCAGACCGTGGTCGATCCGGATGCCGGCCGCGTGACCATGTCGGCCGCCGACGGCTTCCGCCTGTCCATCCGCGAGGCCGGCTTCGACACGCCGCTGGATGGCAAGATCAGCGTCGTCATCCCCGCCCGCGCCTTGCAGGAGCTGGGCCGGGCGGTGAGCGACGCCGAAGGTCCGGTGCGGGTCTCGGTGACCGAGAACCGCAACCAGATCCGCTTCCACACCGGGCGGGTCGACATCGTCTCGCAGCTGATCGACGGCAGCTTCCCGGACGTCGAGAAGATCATCCCGGCCGGCTACGGCACCCGGGCCGTGGTCAACGTCAAGGCCCTGCACGGCGCGGTGCGCATCGCCAGCTTCTTCGCCCGCGACTCGGCCAACGTGGTGCGGCTCAAGCTCGAGCCGGGCGACGACCTGAACCCCGGCATGCTGACCGTCTCGGCCCAATCGGCCGAGGTGGGCGGCAACGACAGCGCGCTCGAGGCGGCCGTCGAGGGCGAGGCGCTCGAGGTGGCCTTCAACGCCAAGTACATGCTGGATCTCCTGGGCGCCGTCGGCAGCGAGCAGGTGGCCATCGAGGTCAGCACCGCCTCCAGCCCCGGGGTCTACCGGCCGGTGGATGACAGCGAGTTCATCCACGTGATCATGCCGATGCACATCGCGCGCTGATCGGCGGGCCGACCCTCGAGTCGGTCGTCGCGGTCCAGCGGTCGGTCGCGTCGACACCCGCCCCGGTCCGCCAGGGGCGATCTCGCCGCTGTGCTATGATCGCGCGCATGTACCTGCGGCGCCTGGGGCTGACCAACTTCCGTTGCTACCGGCAGCTCTCCTTGACGCTGCCCAAGGGCGCAATCGTGGTGACCGGCCGCAACGCGCAGGGCAAGACCAGCCTGCTCGAGGCGGTCTACCTCTTGGCCACCAGCCGCTCGCCCAGCGCCTCCAGCGATCGGGAATGGGTGCATTGGGACAGCGGCGACGAGGTCCTGCCCCACGGCAAGGTCGAGGGCGAGGTCGAGCGGGCCGGCGAGCGATTGACCATCGAGGTGCTCAACCTGCGCCAGGAAGGCTCGGGCGATGACATGCGCTGGGGCAAGCGGGTCAAGGTCAACGGCGCGCCCAAGCGGGCCATCGACCTGCTCGGCCGGCTCAACGTGGTGCTCTTCACCCCCCAGGACCTGCGCATCGTCGACGGCGCGCCCGGCGAGCGCCGGCGCTACCTGGACGGCCTGCTCTGCCAGATCGACCCGCAGTACACGCAGGCGCTCTCGCGCTACAACAAGGTCCTGACCCAGCGCAACCACCTGCTGCGGCGCCTGCGCGACCGCGGCGAGCGGGGCGCCGGCGTCGACGAGCAGCTGCGCTACTGGGACGAGCGCCTGGTCCGCGACGGCAGTGCGATCCTGGCCCGGCGCATCGCCGCCCTGCGGCGCCTGGACGAACTGGCCGCCGAGGCCCACGACTCCCTGGCCGGCGATGGCGCCCGCCTGACGCTGGGCTACCGGGCCTCGCTGGCCGGCGAGACCGGTGGCCGGCCGACGCCCTTGGCCGGCTCGATGTCCAATTCGACGGCCGGCTTGGCCGAGCGCCGCGCCGAGTACCGCTCGGAATTGCCCCAAGAGCGAGATGCCTTGGCCGAACGCTTCCAGACCGGCCTGGCCGAGCACCGCCGAGAGGAGCTGGCCCGCGGCATGACCGTCCTGGGCCCACACCGCGACGACCTGGCCTTCGCCTTGGATGGCGTCGACGTGCGCACCTACGGCTCGCGCGGCCAACAGCGCACCGTCACCCTGGCCCTCAAGCTAGCCGAGGCCCGCTTGATGTGGTCCGAGACCGGCGAGCGCCCGGTCATCCTGCTCGACGACGTGCTCAGCGAGCTCGACCCCGAGCGCCGCGCCCTGCTCCTGGCCCACCTCGACGAGGGCCAGCAGACCTGGATCACCACCACCGACCTCGATCTCCTGCCGCGGGACTTCCTCGACTCGGCCCTGGTCCTCCACGTGCGCGCCGGCCGCATCGAGTCGGCCGAGCGGGACGGTCGCCCGGTCACCCCGCCTGTCGCGCCGCAGCCCGGTTGATGGATCATCGTGCCGTGAGTTCCCAGTCGATACGGTCCCCCGTCTCCCTCGACCAAGCCCGCGTGGCCCTGGTCCACGACTGGCTCAACCAGGCCGGGGGCGCCGAGGTCGTGCTCGAGGTCCTCCACCAGATCTTCCCGGCCGCGCCGATATATACCAGCATCGCCGATCCGGAGCGCGTGCCGGCCATCGCCGGCTGGGATGTGCGCAGCAGCTGGATGGACCATCTGCCGGCCATCCACGCCCGCCACCAGCCCTACCTGCCGCTCTACCCCCTGGACTGGTCTACCCGCCGCATCAAGGGCTATGACCTGATCCTGTCCAACAAGAGCGGATTCTGCCATGGCCTTCGCGCCCCGGGCGCGGTGCACGTCTGTTATTGCCTCACCCCCACCCGCTACGTCTGGACGCCCGAGGACTACCTGGCCGGCGAGGACCTCCCGCCCGGAGCGCGCCTGGCCCTGCGCGCCATCCTGCCGCTCCTGCGCCGCTGGGACCGTGCCGCCGCGCAGCGCGTCGACCATTTCGTGGCCATCTCCAGCGTCGTCCGAGACCGCATCCGCCGCTACTACCAGCGCGACAGCGAGGTCATCTTCCCGCCCACCGACCTCTCCGACTTCCGACCCTCCCCCGACCCCCAGCCCGACGACTTCGACCTGATCTTGGCCCGCCTGGTGCCCTACAAGCGCATCGACCTGGCCGTCGAGGCCTTCAACCAACTCGGTCGCCGCCTGGTCGTCGTCGGTGACGGCCGCGACCGGGCCCGCCTCGAGTCGCTGGCCGGCCCCACCATCGAGTTCCGCGGCCGCCTCCCGCAAGCCGAGGTCACCTACCTGCTCTCCCGCTGCCGCGCCTTGATCTGGCCCGGCGTCGAGGACTACGGCTTGGCGCCGGTGGAGGCCATGGCCTCCGGCCGGCCGGTCATCGCCCGCCGGGCCGGCGGCGTCCTGGACACCATCGACGAGGGGCGAACCGGCCTCTTCTTCGACGATCCAGAGCCGGCCGACCTGGCCGCCGCCGTCCGCGCCGCCGACGCCGTCGACTGGCAGCCCGCCGCCATCCGCGCCCACGCCGAGGCCTTCGGCCGGCCGGCCTTCGAGACCCGCCTGCGCGCCTGCCTCCAGCGGGCGCTGCGGTCGCGAAGCGATTAATCGGGTATCGTTACCGTCATGCAGCCACGGATCCCAGGTAGCGACAATTGATGGAAGGCATTCCTCTGACCGCGCTCTGGCCCATCCTCCGCCGCCGCTGGTGGATCGTCCTGGGCCTGCCCTTGCTCACCGCCCTGCTCACCGTCCTCCTCACCAAGCCCGCACCCTCCTCCTACCGGGTCGACCTGGCCTTCGCCATCAACGTTCCCGAGAGCTCCCTGCTGCCCGGCAGCGACGAGGGCACCCGTGCCAAGGTCGCCGAGGCCATCGTCGACGATCTGGCCCGCATCATCGGCCGCGATGTCTTCGCCGAAGCCGTGGCCAACCGCCTCCCCGCCGACCTGGCCCGATCCCGCGCCCCCAAGGACCTGGTGGGCATGATCTCCAGCAGCCTCTCGGCCGACGACCGCCACCGCATCATCGAGATCGCGGTCACCGGCACGGCCCCGCCCGCTGCCTCCCCCGAGGCCGAGGCAGCCCTGGCCTCCGACCTGGACCACATCGCCCGCGCGGTCATCGAGGAGCTCGAGCAGCAACCCGAACCCTGGCTCTCTGCCTTGGGCGAGGACCATGTCGAGCTCACCCTGATCGACCGCCCGGACCCCGCCCACCGCCTTCCCCCCAGCCTCCGCCAGCGCCTCGACCTCCCCTTGCGCGTCATCGCCGCCACCCTCCTGGCCCTGGCCCTGGCCACCCTCCTCCACCTCCGCGACCCCCGCCTCCACGACCCGGCCGCCGCCGCCCAGGCAGCCGGCGCCCCCATCCTCGCCCGGATCCCGCGCCGCTGAAGCTTGATTCCCTAGGTCGACCCAAGGACTCTCCAGGAGGCCGAGATGCCCCGCCACCCATCCCTCCGATCCGCGCTTATCCTCGCCGGTGCCTGCACCCTCCTGCTGTCCGTGCCGGCCCCGCCTTCTCCCCTCCTCCGAGCCCGCGACCTCGCCCCGCCCCTCCAAGCCCAACAAGAGCCCACCCCCACCCCCACCCCGATCCCCGGCATCCCGCCCTTCCCCACCGCCGCTCCCACCGACATCCCTCCGACCTCCGAACCCGATGCCCTGGCCCTCCTCCAGCGCTCCGACGAGGCGATGAACCGGCTCCAATCCCTTCGTGTCGAGTCTTACACGGACTATCCGGAGTCGAGCTGGTCACGGGTCGAGATGCGCTACCATGCGCCGGATCGATCTAGCGGGGATCACTTCGAGAGTTGGTTCGACGACGACGAGCCCCAACACTCGTGGGTGCAAATCGGCGTTCAACGCTGGGATCGCCGTCAGTCCGGAGACTGGTCTCATCGGATCCAGAGCCGAGCCTTCCGCTGGCCGGCCTACCGACGGGCGGAGCCCTGGGCTTATCCCCCCGCCTCGCTGCGCTTCGACGGCACCGAGGAGGTCGATGGACGACCCTCCCAGCGCCTCAAGTACGAGCGTGTGATACACGGCGAAGAAGGGCCCTTCACGGAGTTCTGGACCGAGTGGATCGACCTCGAGCGAGCCCTGCTGCTGAAGGCCGAACTCTACGACGACGACCCCTGGGGCGCCCCGGGCATCGTCACCACCTACCACTACCACGCCTTCGACGAACCGGTCGAGATCTTCCCCCCCTTTCCCTCTCCCCCCCCCCCCACCTCCCCCACCCGCCCCCCACTCCGCTCACCGCTACAGCCCCGCCCGC
>CAZJWJ010000088.1:22915-23169 GCA_964549495.1 uncultured Anaerolineales bacterium
TACCACGCCTTCGACGAACCGGTCGAGATCTCCCCCCCGATCCCGCCCCCCACCCTCTACCTCCCGAGCCTACTGGCGCTCAATTCCTCGGACCCTCACCTCCGATAGCCGTACCTCGCGCCCCCTTGGCCGAGAACCAACCCTCCCCCCCCGGCTCGAAACCGCCTCCCTACCCAGCGGTCGTCGCAGGTCGGGGGTGCCGTCGGGCGGCGGACTGCTGCGATCCGCCCAACCCGTCCACCCTGCCGCCTCCC
>CAZJWJ010000089.1:0-22857 GCA_964549495.1 uncultured Anaerolineales bacterium
CCACCCGCCAGCCCCCACCCCCGCGCCACGGGGTCCGGACGGCACATCGGCCCAGCCCCCCACCGCCCCCCAGCCCGCCCCCCGACTCGACAATGCCGTTATAATCCGTCCCATGCCCCAACACCAACAGCCCCCGGCATCAACACGACGCTTCCCAAGAACTTGGCTCCTCCTGGCCATCCTGGCCGTCCTGGCGCTGGCCGTCAACCGCTGCCTGAGCCCGCCTACCGGCCCCGCCGACACGCGCGCCGCCAGCCTGATGCTGGCCGAGGACGAGCTGCAGGCGGCCGGCGCCTTCGGCGAGTTGCGGGCCGTCACGCCGCCCATCGATCTGCAGCAAGCCGAGCGCATCGCCATGGGCGCGTCGATGGGCCGCTTCGATCGGCCCGATAGCCGCGAGCTGCGCAGCTGGGTCGACGGCCGTAGCGGCGAGGAGATCACCCAGGCGGTGCTGCTCTACGACGATCCGGAGCAGGCCCGAGCCCTGGACTCGGCCGCCGCGCCGCTATTGCGCAGCGTGCTGGGACTGAGCGACGCAGCGCTCGAGCTGGAGGGCGTCACCGAGGCGCGGCGCTGGACCGCGGCCGGCTACCAAGCCGCCTCCTTCCGGGTGGGCGGTGCGCTGGTGTTGGTCGGCAGCAGCCGGGCCGAGGACGAAGCGCGCCTGAAGCGATTGGCCGAAGCGGCGCGCGACCGGGTCGCGTCCAGCCTGGCAACGCTGTCCACGCCCGAGATCGTCGATCCCGACTGAGGGCTCGTCCGGGAATCGGTTGGGCCTGCGGGCTTCGACCGGCCGAGCGAGCCGCGATGATTCCGGCCGGCCAAAAAGGCCGCTGGTCGTGCTCTGTCAAGGCGACTATACTCCCTGGCGTAGGAGCAGATGCCCAATGCGCGCATTCATGCCCCGGTGACCCGTCGCTGGGGCATTCGCAGTTCGAGCCATCATCCGCAACGGACCGTGCATCCCTCGGCCCGTTCATCCAACAGGGAAGCGTGCACCGAGATGAAGGAATACCCGACCGACAGAATCAACAACGTCGCGCTGGTGGGCCATAGCGGGGCCGGCAAGACCGCCCTGGCCGAGGCCGCGCTCTTCGCCACCGGAGTCATCAACCGGATGGGCAAGACCGAGGAGGGCAATACCGTCTCGGACTTCCACGAAGAGGAGCACCGGCGCGGCATCTCGATCTCGAGCAGCCTCATTCCCATCGAATGGGACGGCATCAAGATCAACCTGATCGACACGCCCGGCTACGCCGACTTCGTGGGTGAGGTGATCAGCGCGCTGCGCGCCGTGGACTACGCGGTGGTGGTGCTCGACTCGGTCTCGGGCGTCGAGGTGGGCACGGAGCTGGCCTGGCAGTACCTGGACGAGTTGAACGTGCCGCGCATGGTGGTCATCAACAAGATGAACCGCGACAATGCCAACTGGCGCAAGGTGATGGGCATGCTCGAGGAGCACTTCCCCGAGACCCGCTTCGTACCCTTGCACCTGCCCATCGGCAAGGCCGATAGCTTCCAGGGGATCTACCGCATCAACAGCGGCACCGCCAGCTTCGGGGCCGAGGGCAAGGACGGCGAGGCGCCGGCCGAGGTGGTGGCCGAAGCCGAGGAGTTCCGCGAGGCCATCGTCGAGGCGGCGGCCGAGTCGGACGACGCCCTGATGCTCAAGTACTTCGACGAGGGCGATCTGGATCCCGAAGAGGTGCGCGCCGGCCTGCTCAAGGGCGCGCGAAGCGGGGCTTACGTGCCGGTGCTCTTCAGCGCCGCCACCGAGGGCATCGGCGTCCGCCCCTTGCTGGGCTCGATCAAGCTCCTGGCGCCGACGCCGGCCGAGGCGCCGGCCCGCCAGGCCCTCGACAAGGCCAGCGGGGAGACCATCGAGCTGGCCTGCGCCGACGACGGTCCGCTGGCCGTCCGGATCTTCAAGACCCAAGCGGATCCTTACGTCGGCAAGCTGCAGTACGTGCGCGTGGCCTCGGGCCGGTTCACCGCCGATTCCCGAGCCTACAACATCCAGCACGACGAGGAGGAGCGCATCGGGCCGCTCTACGTGCTGCGCGGCAAGGAACAGGTGACGGTCGGGCACCTGCACGCCGGCGACATCGGCGCGGTGGCCAAGCTGAACCACAGCCAGACCGGTGACAACCTCTGCGACAAGGACCGACCGATCGAGCTGCCGGCCTACGAGGTCCCGCAGCCCCTGTACTCGGTGGCCCTCAGCCCGTCCAGCCAGGCCGACGGTGCCAAGCTGGGGCCGGCGCTGCACAAGATCGTCGAGGAAGATCCCACCCTGCAGTCGCATTTCGAGGACGCCACGCACGAGCTGATCCTCTCGGGCATGGGCGACGCGCACATCGACGTGGCGGTGCACCACCTGAAGGAGAAGTACGGGGTCTCGGTCGAGACGGCCATCCCGCGCGTGCCCTACCGCGAGACCATCACCCGCGATGCATCGGCCCAGTACCGGCACAAGAAACAGACCGGCGGCGCGGGCCAGTTCGCCGAGGTCCATCTGCGCCTCGAGCCCTTGGAGAGCGGCGGCGGCTTCGAGTTCGCCAGCGAGGTCTTCGGCGGCGCCATCTCGAGCCAGTTCATCTCCTCGATCGAGAAGGGCGTCCGGCAGGTGATGGGCGAGGGCGTCGTCGCCCACTGCCCGGTGGTCGACATCAAGGCCGTGGTCTACGACGGCAAGGAGCATCCGGTCGACTCCAAGGACATCGCCTTCCAGATCGCGGCCCGCGAGGCCTTCAAGAAGGCGATGATCAGCGCCGGAGCCAGCCTGCTCGAGCCGGTCTACGAGGTTCGGGTCATCGTGCCCAACTCCCAGATGGGTGATGTGCTCGGCGACCTGAACACCCGTCGCGGCATGGTTCAGGGTACCGAGCAGATCGCCGGCAAGGCGGTGGTCGTGGCCCAGGTCCCCCTGGCCGAGATGCAGCGCTACTCGACGGACCTGCGCTCGATGACCCAGGGCCGAGGCTACTACACGGCCACGTTCTCGCATTTCGCCAAGGTGCCGCAGCAGCTGATGAGCGACATCGTGGCCCAGGTCCAGCGGGCGCAGGAAGAGGAGGACTAGACGCCTGGTTGAGGGATCGGTGTCGGCCGCTTCTTCAGGAGCCGAGCGATCCTCGCAGGGTCAAGACCAACCCTGAACACGCGCCATCTGCAGGTGGCAGATGGCGATGGCGATGGCGTCGGCAGCATCGTCGGGCCGGGGGATGCCCTCCAGGCCGAGGATGCGGCGCAGCATCTCCTGCACCTGCCGCTTGTCGGCACCGCCGTAGCCGGTGAGGGCTTGTTTGACCTGCATGGGCTTGTACTCGCCGATGGGAAGACTCGCCCGGGCGCCGGCCAAGAGGATGACGCCGCGGGCCTGGCCCACGCTGATGGCGGTGGAGACGTTGCTCGAGAAGAAGAGCTCTTCCACCGCCATCTCGTCCGGCCGGAGCTCCTCGATCAGGGTCGCGATGCCCTCGTGCAACTCGGCCAGGCGCAGCGGCATCGGCGTGCCGGCCTCGGTTCGAACCGTCCCATAGTCCAGCAGCCGCAGGCCATCGGCGCCGCCCGGCTCGCCCTCGACCAGGCCGAAGCCGGTCGTGGCCGTGCCGGGGTCGATGCCCAGGACGCGCATCCCGCCAGCGGCTCCGGAATCCAAATGGCGTGATGGGGCCGGCGGGCTCAGTCGGCCGCCAGCTGCGCCATCAACTCGTCGGAGAGGTCGAGGTTGGTCCAGACCTGATCGACGTCGTCCAGCTCGTCGAGCACCTCGACCAGGCGCATGACCTTCATGGCCTGCTTGTCCTCGAGCTCCATCTGCACGTTGGGGATCATGGCCAATTCGGCATCGCTGGTGTCGTAACCCGCCTCGTCCAGCGCGGTCTTGACCTTCTGGAAGTCGGCCACCTCGGTGTAGACCACCACCAGCTCGCTGTCGACCTCCACGTCCAAGGCGCCGGCATCGATGGCCTCCAAGGCCAGCATCTCCGAGTCGACCTCGGCGGCCGGGATGTTGATGGTGCCGCGCTGATCGAACTGCCAGGCCACCACACCGCTCTCGCCCAGGTTGCCGCCGTGCTTGCTGAAGGTGCTGCGCACCTGGCCGGCGGTGCGGTTGCGGTTGTCGGTGGTGGCCACCACCATGATCGCCGTGCCGCCGGGTCCGTAGCCCTCGTAGGTGACGGTCTCCAGCGACTCGCCGTCCAGGCCGCCGACGCCGCGCTGGATGGCGCGCTCGATGTTGTCCTTGGGCATGTTGGCCGCGCGGGCCTTGTCGACGGCCAGGCGCAGCGTGAAGTTCATGTCCGGATCCTCGCCGCCCTCACGAGCCGCGGAGGTGATGGCGCGAGCCAGCTTGGTGAAGAGCGCGCCGCGCTTCTTGTCCACGGCGGCCTTGCGGTGTTTGATGTTGGCCCATTTGGAATGACCGGCCATAGCTTTCGTCCTCATCTCCGGGGCCGGCTCGCGCCGACCCATCTCGTTTCAAGCTCCATAGTCTAGCATAGGCCGCTCGCCCGACTTCAGCCCTCGAACTCGTCGTCCACCCAGTCGAAGCCTTGGCTGTCGGTCTTGTCGTCGGTCATGCCCTCTTCCTCGAGTCGCTGGTAGAGCTTACGCGCCCGGTCGTAGCCGATGCGCAGCTTGCGCTGGAGCAGGGAGGCGCTGACGCGCGGACTGTCCAGGGCGATGCGCTGGGCCTCGGCGTAGATCTCGGCGTCCGGGTCGTCGGCCAATTCGAGCCCCTCCCAGGGCGGCAGCCGGCCCGGGCCCTGCCAATGCGATGCCTTCCAGAAATCGATCAGCCGATCCAGCTCGTCGTCCTCGACCCAGGCGCCCTGGATGCGGCGTAGATGCGGGCCGTCCGGGGGCTGGAAGAGCATGTCGCCGCGCCCCAGCAAGCCCTCGGCGCCAGTCTGGTCGATGATCACCCGCGAGTCGATGGCGCTGGCCACGGCGAAAGCCACCCGAGCCGGGCAGTTGGCCTTGATCAGACCGGTGATCACGTCGATGGAGGGACGCTGGGTGGCCAGCACCAAGTGGATCCCGGTGGCGCGGCCCATCTGGGCCAGGCGGGTGAGCAAGGGCTCGACCTCGCCGGGGGCGGTCATCATCAGATCGGCCAGCTCGTCGATGACAACGACCAGGGCCGGCACCGGCGCCTCGCCGGCCGGCGACTTGGCGTTGAAGCCAGCCCGGTCGCGGGCTCCGCGCTCGGCGAAGCTGCGATAGCGCCGATCCATCTCGGCCGCCGCCCAGCGTAGGGCGCCCACCGCCTCGGCGGGATCGGTCACCGGATCGGATATCAGATGCGGCAGGCCGCCGAAGCGATGCAGCTCGACCCGCTTGGGGTCGATCAGCACCAGCCTGAGGGCGTCCGGGTTGTGCTGGAAGAGCAGGCTGGCCAGCAGCCCGTTGAGAAAGACGCTCTTGCCGCTGCCGGTCGCGCCGGCCACCAGCAGATGCGGCATGCGCGCCAGATCGGCCACCACCGTCTGGCCGGTCACCTCGCGGCCCATGGCCACCGGCAAGCCGCCCTGCTTCGCGATGTCTCGGAAGCTCGGATCCTCCAGCACCGCGCGGAGCCGAACCTGGCTCGAGCTGGGGTTGGGCACCTCCACGCCGACCATCGAGCGGCCGGGGATCGGCGCCTCGATGCGCAGGGTCGGCGCCGCCAGGGCCAGGGCCAGATCCTGGCGGAGCGCGGTGATCCGGGAGACCTTGATCCGCAGGCGCCGGTCACCGCGGGTCACGAAGCCCGGCTTCAGGCCAAAGCGCGTGACGGTCGGGCCGCGCTCGATGTCGACCACCTCCACCGGCACCCCGAAGCTGGCCAGGCTCTCCTCGATGCGCCGGCCCATGTCCTGCAGCGTGGCATCGTCCACCTCGGCTCCGGCCTGCTGGGTTTCCTCGAAGAGCTCGATGTCGGGCAGCTGACGGTTCCGTCGCGGTGGCTTGCGGCCGCCCGGCTTGCTGCGGCCCAGATCGCGGACCGGCGGCGGGCCGCGGCGCTTCGATTCGGCCGCCGGCATGGGGGCCGCTGGCTCGGTGGCTGCCGGCATCGGGGCCTGCCCGGATCTTTGGCCCTCGGATCGAGCTTCGGATGCTCCGGCGCGTTTCGTGGGCCTTGCGTCCCTCGCGTCGGAGCCCTCGACCTGCCGCGCTGCGCGCCGATCCTGGCCACCGGCCGCGCTGGCCGCGGCCGGCACGCGCGCCTTGGAGTCCGGCGCGATGGTGTCCGGACCCGGCGCCGGCGGTGGCTCGACAGCCAGGGCCTCGGCCAACTGCTCCAGTCCCGCCGCCAGCTGCCGCGCGCCGATGCGCAGGCTGGCCGCCAGCCCCAAGAGCAGGATGGCCAGCCAGGTCAGCCAGGCCGGCAGCCCCCCCAGCGCCTCGCGCGTCGCGCTGGCCAGAGCCCAGCCCAACCGGCCCTCAGGCCCGCTTGGCTCCAGGGGCGCCGGGCCGCGTGCCAGGCCGATCAACGCCAGGAGCGCGAGCAGGACCATCTCGGCGCCCAGCACCCGGACCCAGGGCAGGCGCAAGGGGTCGACCTCGGCTCGGCCAAGCAGCAGCAGGCCGGCCAGGGCCAGGGCGATGCCGACCGGCAGGGCTGCCCAGCCGAGGGTCTGGCTCCACAGGCCGGCCACGGAGCGCAGCGGGTACCAGCCGAGCAGCTGCCATTCCAGCCGGGCGCCGAGCAGCAAGCCGAGGCTGCCGATGACCCCGAGGCCCAGGAGGGCGCAGCCGAGGAAGGGCAGGGGGTTCCAGCGTGCCCGGGCCTGGCCGGCGGCTCCGCTGCGAGCTCCTGACCGCTGCATCAAGGCTCCGTCGGATCGGGCGGGTCGGGCCGGCGCATCGGCGGCCGGCCCGGCCACGCCGGGAGCGGCATCAAGCCTGGCGGATGCTCAGGCCCAGCCGCCTCGCCTCGGGGTCGATGTGCAGGACCCGGACGTCGACGCGCTGGCCTTCGGAGACCACCTGGCTGGCGTAGAGAAAAGGCTCCTCGGACAGCTCCGAGATGTGGATCAGCCCCTCGACCCCCTCTTCGACCTGGGCGAAGGCACCGAAGTGCACCACGTTGGTGATCGTGGCCTGGATGCGATCGCCGACGGCATAGCGCTCGGCCACGAGCTTCCAGGGATCGTCGTGCAAGCGCTTGAGGCTGAGTCCAACGCGACGGCCTTCCAGATCGACGTTGAGGATGCGCACCCGCAGGCGCTGGTCCAGGCGGGCGATGTCCGAGGGGTGGGAGACGCGCTGCCAGCTCAGCTCCGAGATGTGGATCAATCCGTCGATACCGCCCAAATCGACGAAGACCCCGAAATCGCAGATGCTGCGGACCACGCCCTCGATGTCCTCGCCGATGCGGTCTTGCAGACTGGTCAGGCGCGAATCGGCATCGCCGCCATGCCATCTCGTTGCCCGCTCGGAGCAGATGACGCGATCGCGGCTGCGATCGATCTCGATCAGGCG
Organism: uncultured Anaerolineales bacterium; assembly: GCA_964549495.1. Taxonomy (GTDB): domain Bacteria; phylum Chloroflexota; class Anaerolineae; order Epilineales; family Epilineaceae; genus JACKBJ01. Next base: position 7,474 of record CAZJWJ010000089.1, read on the forward strand.
CAGGGTCATCTCCCCGCCGACCATGTCCTCGAGGTCACCGCGCAGATCGGGCGTGCCCAGCGAGGGCGGTAGTTCGACCAACTGCGAGGCGGGCACGAAGCCCAAGCCGTCGCAAACGCGCACCAGCAGGCCCCCCTTGTTGCAGCCGATGATGGGCGCGACGAACTCCTTGCCGCTCTCCTGCCAGGACTCCAACTGCTCCCAGACCTCGTCCGTGCGCCGGGTGGCGGTGCGTGCGCTCCCGTTGCCGGGTGCGATGGGCGCGCCGGCAGCCGAAGGGCCGACGGGCGACGTGGCCTCTTCCGGTGATTCACCCTGCTCGATCAGTACCTGCCAATAGGCTTCGCTGATGTTCGTATTCGGAGAATCCGATGGCTCCTGCATGCGATCTCCCCTGCCGCCGTTCAACGATCCGTGGTACACGTTCGACCTCCGATCCCTGGGCCGGCAAGACCGGCGTGCGCTGGCGTCGCGATTCGGGATGCAGGCCTGTCACGCCTGGCTTAAGGGAAAATTAGAGCGGCTCGGCGGCGGGCTGTCAAGCGCATCCGCGCATGGCGAGCTCGGGGCCAGGATGCGGCGCGTGAGCCCCGAAGGGAAAGCGACGCTTCCTGAGCGCCTGTTTCTCGGAGCAGGTTCCAACTCGGCCGAGATCAGGGCCGTGAGAAGAAGATGTCGCGCAAGGCGTCGTCGAAGGCCGGCGCCACGATCTGCGGCGCGATGCCCAAGAGCACCAGCAAGGCCAGCATGACCATGACCATTCGGCGGGCGCCGGGATCGGGCTCGGCCACCCAGCCCTCCTCCTGGGCCACCGCGTCGGCTCGCCAGCGGCGCAGCGCGGTGGCGAAGAGCAGGCCGCTTCCGGCCAAGAGCGCCAGCTTGGCAAGCTCCGACTGCCCCTCCAGTCGCTGCAGGATCAGCCACAAGCCGGGGAAGCCGGCCAAACCCGGCGTGCCGGCCAGGGCCAATGCGCCGGCGGCATAGGCCAGCCGGCGCGGCAGCTCCGGCACTCGGGGGGCGAGGTCCAGGGTCACCAGGGCCAGCACGCGAGCGAAGAGCAGCAAGGCCACTCCGGCACCGGCCTTCTCCGACTGCGTGCCCAGCCCCGCCAAGAGCATGCCGCTGTTGGCGATGGCAGCGTAGACCAGCCAGTCGTCCGGGTCGTCCCGGCGAGCCGACAGGGCCATCCACCCGCCGATGCAAGCCGAGATCGCGCCGGCCGCCACCAAGGTCTCGCTGGCCACACCGGCCATCCAGGGATAGGTCGCCAGGGTCTCCAAGAGGAGCAGGAATCCGGTGGTCTGGACCAAGGAGATGACCCCGAAGACCATGGCGCGCGGCGTTCCGCCGGCCAGGGTCAAGGTCCAGGCATGTAGGGGGATCAGGCCGAGGATCAGACCGAAAGCGGGGACCGCCAAGGCCAAGACCAGACGCTCGACGGAATCCTGCGCGCTGCCGCGGAGTTCGGCGATCTCCAAGGCGATGAGCAGCAGGGGAACGGCCAGGGAGATCAGGGCCGCATAGCGCATGATCACACCGGCCGAGACGATGCGCTCCCGGGCGGGCAGCCCGAAGGCCCAGAGCAATGCCGCTCCGAGGAAGATGATCAAGCCGATGGACAAGGAGGTGACCAAGAGCGAGAGGATGAGGCCCAGGAGGCTGAGCCAGGCCACTGGCAGCCAGGTCTCGAGCCAGGCCGCGCTGGCCCGGTAGAGCGAGAGCAAGAAGCCGAGCATCGCCAGCCCCAGGATCTGGATGCCGAGCTGCGCGATGGGGCTGAGCTCGAGACTGCGGCCGGCGATCAAGGCGATCTCTGCATCGACCACCGCCACATTGACCACCAGGACCAGCAGCAAGGCCGAGATCAGCGACAAGCGGAGGCCGCGCTCGGGTTGGCGCGGGCCCAGCCAGGCACAGGCCAAGGCGGTAGCAAAGGGCAGGATCAAGAGCAGCCCGAGCAGGACGGTGGCCATCAGCTGGCCTCGGGATCCAAGGGCTGACCGACGGAGAGCGATGCCAGGATCGCAAACAGGATGTGAAACACCGCGAGGCCGCCGGTCATGATCAGCCCGGGATCGAGGCGGGCGTAGATCATCTCGAAACCGCAGAGCGCCACCAGGACCGCCACCGACAAGCGCAAGGTGCTGCGGGCGAAGATGGCCGTGAGCACGGCACCGGCCACCAGCGTCAGTGCCGGTCGAAGCAATGCGTCGCTCAGGACCTCGCCGAGGGTAACGCTGCGCAAGCCACCGACCAGGAGCACCGCGATGGCCAGGGCGAGCAAGCGCAGGAGCCGCTCGGAACGATCCGTCGGTTCGGACTGGAGGAGCGGGCTTCGCGGGCCCTCCGTGGCCGAGCTCGGGCTCTCCGCGGATAGCTGCGCCAGGCTGATGGCCAAGATGGCCACCACGACGATGCCGGCTAGCGGCTTGATCATGGCGCTGATCAAGAGCCACGATGGCAGGGGGCGGCTACCGGTCAGCAGCAGGGCTCCGGCGCCCAGGAGGTAACTGGCCAAGAGCACGGATAGCGTCACCCAGCGCTGTGTCGCGAAGAGGTTGAGGCCGGCGATGGCGATGGCGGCGATCCATAGGCCGATCCCCAAAGGCTCCAGACTCGAGGGCTGGGCCGCCGGCGCCGAGCCCACCATCAAGGTCAGGCCGACGGCGACGGCCGCCAAGAGCGTGATGGCCATCGTGCGGTGCCCCTCCACCAAACCGAGGCTTCGGTGAAGCAGGCGCCCGCCCTGGATCAAGCCCGTCCGCAAGGCATCGAAGAGCGCGGTCAGTCCCAGGAGCTGGCCATAGCTTCGCCGGGGACTGTCCGCACCGGCCCGCCGCCAGCCCCAACCCGACCGGGCCAGTACCTGACCGAGCAAGGGGGGCAGGAGGATGGACAGCAGCAAGCCGGGCGCGACCGTGGGCCACTGGCCGGGCGATGGCGGACGATCGGGCGGCAGCCATGGCGGCAGCCAGCCCTGCCACAAGGCCAGGAGGGGCAAGGCGGCCGCGAAGGCGAGCGCGCCCGGTAACCAGCGCGACCATCGGCTGGGCTCCGCGCTGGCCAGGTCCTTGCGGCCGACCGGGGTGGTGACCAGGACGGTCGCGATCATCACCGCGACGAGGAGAAGCTCGAGTCCCGAGCGGAGCAAGGCATCGTAAAGCAGGAGCCGGGCCGCGAAGCCCACCATGGGCGGCAGGCCGGCCAGGCTGGCCGTGGCGACGATGCCGGCCAACCGAGCCGGGCGAGAGCGCGTGCCCGGCATCACCATCTGCACGGAGCGACCGAGGATCAGGTCGACCAGCAAGAGCATCGCCGCGACCGAGCTACCCAGGCCGGCCGCGAGGAGCACGAGCCCCGCGCTATGGCTGGCCGCCCAATCCAGATGGCGGGCGCGCTCCAGGCTGAGCCAGGCCAGCAGCGCGCCCATGACCACCGCGATCAGGCCCGGCAGGAGCACGAAAAGAAGCTGCGCATCACCATCGCCCGGATTGCCGTCGGCGAGCCGCAAGGCCAGGCTTGCCCCCGCGATGCTGGGCGCGATCCGCGAGGGCAGGGACTGCCATGGACGGCTGGCGCGACTCCGAGGCAAGGCCCACGACAAGGGATAGGTGGCCATTCGGATACCGGCGGCCGAAAGCAGCCAGAACCGCGCGCTTGCGGGGGTCTCGATGCCCAAGCGGGTCGCCTCCAAGCTTCCGACCAAGCCGGCGAGCACGCAGAGCAATCCGATCTGGCCGGTGAGCAGGCCCCGGCGCCGAATCTGGCCGCCACTGAAGACGGCCAGGTCCAGCAGGAGCCAGGCGCCGACCAGACCGAGGGGCGCTGCCGCCGCGTGGCAGAAGATGAGCGATGCCAGCGCGACGGCCAGGGGGGTGACCATCTCCTCAGCCGGCAGCCCATCATCCAGGGCCCGCAAGGAGCCCAACAAGGTCACGAGACAGATCGCGAGGCCGCAGAAGGCGGCCAGCCAATCGACCTCGAAGCGCGGACCGGCATCGAAGAGCCGTGCCGTCCAGGGCGAAAGGGTCAGCGCCAGCCGGCGGCTCGGGCCATTCCAGATCCAGGCCATCTGCGCACCGGCCGCCAGTGAGGCCAAGGCGAGCAGGCTCGGAAGGGCGACCTGCCAGCGAATGCGTTGGCGCGCGGCGGGCAGCGAGCATAGGGCGATCGCGACGGCCAAGATCGAAGGCGCGGCGATCGTGAGCAGCGATGACATGAGAGGCGGATTGTAGCACGGCGCTTCGAGCTCCGGCAGGCGTCGCGGATCAATCCTCCGCGGCCAGGCTCCACAAGAGGCTGAGACCATCGCCGAGTCCGGCCCGACCATCCCCATCCAGATCAGCGATCTCTCGACCGGCTCGCCAATGGTGGACCCAGGCTCGAAGGTCCCCGAACCCGACCCGGTCGTCGCCATCGAACTCTCCCGGTGCAAGCTCGACGCGACCGTCCAGGCTCAAGTCCACGTCGCGCAGCCCCTGCCCCAGCTCGACGCCAAATGCGTGACCTGGCGCGAATCCGGGAGCGCGCACCGATAGGTCATAGTGACCCTTCACACCCGGTGGCAGATCGATGGCCGGCGTCCGCCCGCTCTCGTCGCTGCGAGCCATGAGCACGACCGGCGTTTGGTCTCCGCGGCGCAGTCCGATCAAGACCGGGCTGGCTTGCGTGCGCCGACCCCGCAGGCGCAGTCGGATGCGAAGTCGTGCGCCCTGCTCGGCACCGCCGGCCGCCCTTCGAGCCGATCCGGGCGTCGGGTCCTGGGAAGGCGAGAGCTCGAACGGCAGGCCCGTGGCGTAAGGCGACGCGGCATCGGCCAGAACGCCCGGCGACAGGGGCTCTCGTCGCAAGGACGCCCAGGCGTCGGCCAGCTCCGCTCGCCGCGAGGCTCCATTGTCGCTGACCACGCCGGTCTCGCCACCTCGTCGACTGGTCACCGCGTTGCGCTGGCCCTGCTCCGGGTGCAGCATGCTGCCGTCATACTCGGCTCCGAGTGCCCGAAATGCCCATCCGGAGAGCTGCAGCGGGGCCACACCTTCGGCCGCCGGCAACCACTCCCCGTTGAAACGGCGCGCAAAATGCACGTGGGCGCCATCGGCCACGCCACCCTCGCAGGAGGGATGTCCGATGGGATCACCTGCCTGCAGCCAGCGCCCTTCTTCGACCCGGCCCGGGCCGGCGACATGCAGGTAGGCCAGCACCCAGCCCGTGCCCTCGTTGCCGTCCCCGTCGAGATCGACCAAGACCAGGCCGTCACGAGACCAGGTGACCATCCCAGGGGCCGCGGCCAAGATCTTCTCGGGGGCTGCCCTGCATCCGACCAGCGAGGGCGGGGCGAAGTCCACCGCGCCCCAAGCGCTCGATACGCCCCAAGCGCCATGCGGTCCGCCCGTGTAATGCCAGCGCTGACCTTCATCCCACGGCAGGAGCAAGGGTGGCTGCACGAGATCCGCTGGGACTGGAGGTCGCAGGCGCTTCGCCTCTCCGAAGAGCTCCGCGTAGTGCTCCGCGAAACCTGCTTGGCGAGCCGCCTGACCGTCCGGAGCGCCCAGCCGGGCCAGGTAGCGGGCGACGGCGAAGTGCCCCGCGCCTCGCTCCACAGGCCCTCGGGCACGACGGCCGTCGGCGAAGACCAGGTCGGTCTCACGCCGATTCCTCAGCCCGTAGTAGCCATCCGCTAGCGCGACCGCGACCCGTGCCGCGCGCTCTGCGGCCGCTCCGGCGGGCGCCGCCCCGTCGAGCGACAGCAAGGCCAGGATCGTCCTCGGGTCGATGGAATGGCGTCTTGCGACCCCTTCGATGGCCGCCGCGGACGAGGCCGGCGGCTCCGCCAGGAGCTCGGGGCGCGCTTCGAGGAAGGCGCGCAGATCGAAGTCGGCGGCCTCGGCACCATAGACCAGCTCGGCATCCTGTAGCATCTGGTCCGCATGGCGTTCGAAGTGCTCGATTTCGACCTCGCTGCGACTGGTCGCTCGTTCGCCGGCCGAAGCGGCTGGCCGGCCGGGCCCGATCGGGCTCGGACCGGTCCCTCCGAGCCCGACCAGCAAGATCAGACAGAAGAGCAGCCCCACGACGAGCCAGGCGGTCGGATTGAGCTCATGGCTGCCGCTGGCCCCCCCATGCCGACCCTCTACGTTCATGATCCGCCTTCCGTTCTGGGGCGCGACCAGTGCAGTTGCCGCGCCATCCGAATCCGATCATCGGCAGTATAGCACATTTGTTCTGGTTGCCCTGCCCTCCGAGCCTTCCTGCCGCGACGGCGGAGATTCGCCGCGGCCGTCGAGGTCGCTTGACTTCGGAGCCCTAACGTCCGCATCATGCCGGGGCGATTCGGCAGGTGAAGAGGAGGCTCCGAATGCTCCCCCATCGTCTAGCAATCCACGGCTACCGAAGGGCTGTTGTGGCCCTCCTGTGCTGCGCTTGGCTCCTGACCTTGCCCGCGCCGCCCACGGCCCGAGCGCAGCAGATCGACTTGCCGCGCGGCCCATGGGTTCCCAGCTGGGAAGTCCTCTACGGTGGTTTCCGAAACCTGGACGATCTGGCCGTGACCGGTCCGGACGAGGCCTGGGCCGTCGACCGAAACGCCTTCGTTTCGGGGCGCGAGACGCGCGATCAGACCAGTTTCGTACGCTGGCAGGATGGTCTGTGGCGCAGCGTCCAGGTCGTCAACGACGTGGGCATGTCGGAACTGGAGATCGTCGAAAATGTCGGCTTCGCGGTGGGCGATGGCGGAGCGATCTTCCGCCTGATCGCTGGACGATGGTCGCGCTATCCGTCTCCGACCGGAGAGAATCTGACCAGCTTGCACCTCGTACGCAGGAGCGAAGGCTGGGCTTCGGGTGATCGAGGCACGATCTTGCGCTGGGATGGAGGCCTGTGGCTGCCGACCGCCTTGCCCATCCGATATCAGACCCTGGATGTCCCCGTGGTCGCCGGCGACGGGCAGGGGGGGGCCTATGCGCTGGTGGTCAACGGCGACCTGCTGCGCTTTGTCGACGGGACTTGGCAGCTCGTCGAAGGCGCACCCAGGATTCTCCGCGCCAACGCCATCCGCTTCTCGGACGCGGGCCGTGGCCTCTTCCTCGGCAGCGGAGCTTGGGAGCTGGCCGATGGCAGCTGGGAGCAGGTTGGAAGCGAGGACGTCAGCTATCGCGACGTGGTCTGGATCGGCGAGTCCGCCTTCGTCTTGGTGGAGGACCTGGTCTATCGGTATCAAGGTCGAGACTGGCGGGTGGCCCCGCTGCCGACCGGACCGCGCTACGCCGCCATCGCGGCGGACATCGATGGGATTCTGGCCATCGGCACCCGCGGCAGCATCTCGCGCCTGGGCCTGGAGCAAGACCGGGGTGATTACTTGTGGCCCCTGGCCGATGGCCTGGAAGCCGTCGACGCGATCTCGCGCAACTTCGCCTGGGCGGGCGGAACCTCCATCACGCACGCCATGGTCGGCAGCGTCGACGGTGGTTGGACCGCCGGTCCGGCCGCCGGCTACGGCACGCGCGTGATCGACCTGGATCTGGCTAGTCGCGATCAGGGCTGGGCCGTGGGCAGCCAGCCCGTCACCGATCCCGAGCTGCCACCGGATGCCAAGGTCTGGCGCTGGGACGGGCAAACCTGGCAGGACTGGGAAGTCGAGAAGTCGTGGCGCCTCTACGAGGTGGAGGTCCTTTCGGAGCAGGAAGCTTGGCTTTCGGGCAGCAACGTGGTCGCGCGCTGGGACGGAGAGGACTGGCAGCAGGTGGTGTCGGCTCCCTTCACCGAACGGTTCTCGGCCTTGTCCATGCGGAGCGGTGGGGACAACCCGGAGGGCTGGTTCGGCGCAGAAGGCGAAATCTACCACATGCAGGGCGACATCTGGACGCCACAATCCATCGGCGAGGGGTTCTGGGTGCCACGACTGGTCTCGACCTCGGAGGACGAGGGCTGGGCCATCGCCCGCCATCTCGAGGAGCAAGAGCCCGATCGACTGCTGCGTTTCGACGGAACGCGCTGGGAGCCGGTGGAGTTGCCGATCCCCGAAGGGATCGGACTGATCGACGTGGACGCCTCGATGCCGGGTCAGGCCTGGGTCCTGGTCGATGCCAACGGCCTGCTCCACTGGACCGGCAGCCAATGGGAGTACCACGTGCTCTCGCCCTTGGGTGAATCGATCGAGCCGCTGCGCGTGCGCGTCGTCCAGATGGATCCCCAGCGGCCCGACGTGAGCATCTGGCTGGCCGGTCGGCGGCCGGCCATCGCCCGCTACGAGGTGGTCGAGCCCCGCCAGTCGATCTTCATTCCCTTGCTCGGCCAGTCCTGGCGCCCCTGAATCCGGCCGCTGCGCTCGATCGATCGGCGGGAAGGAGCTCCATCTCGATCTCGTCGTGCGTCCCGCGATCGAGCGTGAAGCGCCGCAGGCGCCGGGTCTCGCGGAAACCGGCGGCGGCGAAGGCGCGGCGAGCCCGTCGGTTCTCGGGATAGGTGGTCAGGCGAATGCTCCGCAGGCCCATCGCATCGAAGGCGTGATCGACGATCAGTCCGACGGCCTCGCGGCCGAAGCCACGGCCCCGCGCCTCTCGCGGGCCGATCATGACGCCGAGCTCGGCGCTCTCTTGCTCGGCATCGATCCCGAAGAGGCCGATGCGACCGAGGAGCGATCCGTTCCGGTTCAGGATCGCGTAGATCCGCTCGCCGCGCGAATCGATCCGCTGGAGCTGCTCGAGGAAGCGTTCTCGGAATCGCGCGTAGGGCATGTCCAAGGGCAGGCCTCCGGTGAGGGCCGCCAACTCCTCGTCTCGAGCCCAATCGTAGAGCGATCGAAGTTCGTCCTCCGAAAAGCCCGCAGCGTAGGGACGCAGTCGAATCCGCCGGCCGGCCAGCGTTGGCGGCGAGGCCGAGCCCCTCATCCGCGCGAGGCCTTCGGATGCAGGGGATGCGCGTGCTGCCGCGGACTCGAGCGATCCCGCATCAATGCGCGCGCTTGTAGAAGGGTCGGCGCTGGATCTCGGCCGGAACCGCCCGGTCGCGGATGCGCACCTCGATCGCATCGCCCAGGCCGGCCGCCTGGCTGGGGATGAATCCCATGCCGATGGCCTGTCCCAACGTGGGCGACTGCAGGCCGCTGGTCACCTGGCCGACCTCCTGGCCATCGACCAGGATGGGGTAGCCCTGTCGGGGGATGCCGCGACCGGTCATCCGGAAGCAGACCAGCTTGCGGGCGCGCCCCTCCTGCTTCTCGCGCTGCAGTCGCTCGCCGCCCACCTGCTCGGGCTTGTCGAGCTCGACGAAGTAGCCCAAGCCGGCCTCGACGGCGCTGATCTCCGCGTCCAACTCGTGCCCGTATAGCGGCATGGACGCCTCGATGCGCAGGCTGTCGCGCGCCCCCAGGCCGCAGGGCTGGATGTCGCGGTCGGCGCCGGCTTCCATCAAGGCCGTCCAGATGGTCTCGATCTCGTCGGCCTCGGCCATGATCTCGTAGCCGTCCTCGCCGGTGTAGCCGGTTCGCGAGACCATGGCCTGCACGCCGGCCACCTCGCCGCGGTCGAAGCCGTAATAGGGCATCTGCAAGACCGGCAGGCGCGTGATCTCGCGCAGGACCATCGGCGCATGCGGGCCCTGCAGCGCGACCAAGCCCTTGCTGTCGGAATGATCGTCCATGCCCACCTGCTCACGCTCGCGGCGCTGGGCGGCCAGCCAGTCCCAGTCCTTGTCGATGTTGCCGGCGTTGACCACCAGCAGAAAGACCGGATGGTCCTGTTTGCCGTCGGGCAATCGGTAGACCAAGAGGTCGTCGACCGTGCCGCCCTCGGCGTTGGGCATGATGCTGTACTGGGCCTGGCCCGGCTCGAGCTCGGCGACATCGTTGGTCAGAACGCGGCGCAGGAAAGCGCTGGCATCGCGCTCGTAGACCACGAACTGCCCCATGTGGCTGACGTCGAAGAGGCCAACGCGTTGGCGGACGGCCTGGTGCTCGGCCTGGATGCCCTCGTACCAGACCGGCATCTCCCAGCCGCCGAACTCGACCATGCGGGCGCCGAGGGCCTGGTGGGTCTCGAAGAGCGGGGTGCGCTTCACGGATCGATCTCCCCTCGTGGGTCGGCCCGCCGGCGGAGGAAAGGCGTCGGGGCCCCGATGGCCCGGGCCGCGGGTGCTGGCATTGTAGCGCCGGGCCCGACGGCCATCAATGCCGGCCGACGCGGCTCCAGGGCCGGCAGCGGACGGCCCTGCGGTCGATCAGCGGCCGGTCCAGGGCAATAGGGAGCGGGGCTGGATGGCCGGCCAGTCGAAACGCGGCCGGATATCGGTGCCCTCCCAGCTGGCCTCGATCTCCTCGCCGCGCCGGTCGAGGAGCAGCACGTCGGTCAGGCCCCAGGCATCCTCGGGCTCGAGCCGGCGCAAGCGCAGCGGCAGAACCAGCAGCTCCAGATCGCCGGCCAGGGGCTCGGCCGGCGAGAGCAGAGTGGCCGAGAAGCGCGCCGTCCCGGCCTCGGCATCGACCTCGTTGACCAGGACGAAGGGGCCGCCGCCCCATCCCCGGCCGGCGCGCAGCTGAAGGCCGGGAATCGACGGCATGGCGTCGACCGGGCTGACCTGCTCGGGATCGAAGCGCAGCCCGATCTCGGCCGCGTACAATCTGGCGATGCCCAAGGCGCGCACCGCCACGTCCATCGGTTCGACCTGGGCGGTGACCCGAGGCGCTGCCGGCCTGGTCGCGAAGATCGTAGCCGTCACGACCATCAGCAAGAGCCCCGCTGCCATACCAGAGCGGTAGCGCGACCGGCCGCTCGACCAGAAGACCGCGAGCGTCTTCATGACTCCTTCTCGATCTCCTCGAGCTCGATGCCGGCCTCGCGAAATCGCTGGTGGACCCAGGACATCAAGCGCGGTCGCATCTCGGCGCCGGTGCCGAAGCGGGTCCGGGCCAAGAGGGTCAGCTCCATGCGCTTGCCCAGCGCGCCGCTCTTGCTGATCACGCGCCAGGGCGGGATCAGGTCGGGCAGGGCGTCGGCGACTTCGGGAGCCATCTCCTCGAGCAGCCTCAGGGATCGATCGAGGTCCTCGCCGGCCACCTTCAGCGTCAAGTCGGCGGTCGAGAAGATGCCGCGGCTGAAGTTGCGGAGGATGCGGATCTCGCCATTGGGCACCAGGCAGAGCTCTCCCGAGGGCGCCCGCAGGTGGGTGGTTCGCAAGTTGACCTCCTCGATGACCCCCTCCACCTCGCCGAACTCGACCTTCTCACCGACGGTGAAGGTATCGTCGAAGACGAAGCTGATGCCGGACAGGATGTCGCTGAGGATCGGCCGGGCGGCGAAGCCGAAGCCGGCGCTGAGCAGGCCGATGGCCCAGACGAGGGTGTCGACGTCGACGGCCAGCAGTTGCACCACGCCGATGAGCAAGGCCAAGAGGATGACGCTGAAGCTGAGCAGGTCGGCCACCAGTCCCTGCAAGGTGGTCTGGCGCGCCGGGCGCTTGACGCGCTCGCGCGTCGAGTAGGGCGAGAAGCGCACCAGGCGTCGCGCCAACGGCCAGGAGAGACGGCGCCCGACCCAGACCATCAGCAGCAAGGCCGCGAGGATCAAGAGGCGCGAGCCGAGGCTGCCGGCGGCGGCCACGCCGTCGACGCTCGGGTCGGTGGGGCTTCGGAGCAGATCCATCAGGTCCATGCGCGCACCAGCCTAGCACAGGCGCCGACCCGGCGTGACATGTCGCCCGGCGCGAGCCGGCGACCTTTGGTGCCAGCGGCCGCCTACGGTACAATGCCCGGTCACAACTGCAGATCAGCAGCCTTATCCAGAGGGGTGGAGGGATCGGCCCGACGAAACCCCGGCAACCAGGCCTCGCCACGGTGCCAATTCCGACGCGTCACAGCGGCGCGGTAGATGAGCGGTAGCCCCGACGTCTCTGCGCCGTCCGCGAGACGTCTTTTTCTTGCCTGCCGACCGGGCCCGTCCAGAGGGCCTCCCGTCACGCCGGCCTTCCCATCGCCCGCCACCCCTGGCGGAGCCCCGGACCCGAAGCCGATGAGCCCACAGCGAACCGTTTACTGGCGCGATGCGCGCGTCCACATGATCGACCAACGACTGCTGCCCGAGCGGGAGCAGGACCTGGTCTTGGAGCGCCCGGCCGAGGTGGCCGAGGCCATTGCCGACATGGCGGTGCGCGGCGCGCCGGCCATCGGCGCCGCGGCGGCCTACGGTCTGGCCTTGTCGGCCCATCGCTCGGAGGCCGGCGACGCGGCCGGCTTGCGCGCCGACCTGGAGCGCGACGCGGCGATCCTGCGCGCGGCGCGCCCGACCGCATCCAACCTGGCCTGGGCCCTGGACCGCATGCTGGCGCGCTTCGACGCGGCGCTGGCCGCGGGCGAGCAGGATCCCGACACGCTGCGCGCCCTGGCCCTGGCCGAGGCCGAACGCATCGCCGACGAGGACGTGGCGACCAACCGCAGCATGGGCGCCCACGGCGCGGCGCTCCTGCCGGAGGCGGCCACGGTCATCCACCACTGCAACACCGGCGCCCTGGCCACCGTCGACTACGGGACGGCCCTGGGCGTCATCCGCGCGGCGCACGAGGCGGGCAAGCGGATGCGGGTGCTGGTCGACGAGACCCGCCCGCGCCTGCAGGGCGCGCGGCTGACCAGCTGGGAGCTGGCCCGATTGGGCATCGACCAGACCCTGATCGCCGACGGGGCGGCCGGCAGCTTCCTGCAGGCCGGCGGCGTCGACGCGGTCCTGGTCGGCGCCGACCGGGTGGCCATCAACGGCGACACGGCCAACAAGATCGGCACGTACCCACTGGCGGTGGTGGCCCGAGAGAACGGCGTGCCGGTCTACGTCGTGGCACCCACCTCCACCATCGACGCCGGCTGCGCCTCCGGCGCCGAGATCCCCATCGAGGAGCGCGATCCGCGCGAGCTGACCGAGCTGGCCGGCCGGCGCATCCCGCCCGAGGGCGTGCATGCGGCCAACCCGGCCTTCGACATCACCCCGGCGCGCTACATCAGCGCCATCGTCACCGAGATGGGCGTGGTCCGTGCGCCCTTCGAGCCCGGGCTGCGCGCGGCCATCGCTGCCGCGGCCGAGGCGCGCGCCAACAATTCCTAGGAGCGAACATTGCGCATCGTCGTCACCGGTTCGATCGCCTACGACTACATCATGTCCTTCCCGGGCGACTTCAGCGAGCACATCCTGCCCGAGAAGATCGACGTCCTCTCGGTCAGCTTCCTGGTCGAGAGCCTGCGCCGCGAGCCGGGCGGCTGCGCGGCCAACATCGCCTACAACCTGGCCTTGCTGGGCGAAACGCCCAGCGTGATGGCCACCGTCGGCGCCGACTTCGCGGCCGATCGCCAGCGCCTGGAAGCCCTGGGCGTCGACCTCTCGCTGAGCCCGACCCTGGAGGACGAGAGCACGGCCAGCTTCTTCGTCTCGACCGACCAGAAGAACCGCCAGATCGCCAGCTTCTACGTGGGCGCCATGGGCGCGGCCGAGCGCCTGAGCTTCGGCGATCTGGCGCGCGGCAGCGTGGACTTGGCCGTCATCGCGCCCAACGCGCCGGCGGCCATGGTCAAGTACGCCCGCGAATGCCGCGAGATGGGCATCCCCTACGTCTACGATCCCAGCCAGCAGATCGTCCGGCTCTCGGGCGAGGAGCTGAAGGCCGGCATCGAGGGCTGCGCCTGCTTCGTGGCCAACGAGTACGAGTACGAGCTGGTGCACGGCAAGACCGGCCTGAGCGAGGACGACATCGCGGCCATGACCCGGGTGGTGGTGATCACCCACGGCGAGAAGGGCTCGGTGATCCGCGCCGACGGAGAGGCCTACGCGGTGCCGGCTGTGCCGGCACGCGAGGAGGTCGATCCCACCGGCATCGGCGACGCCTACCGCTCGGGCATCATGTTCGGCCTCTTGCACGATTTGCCCTGGCCGGTGGCCGGCCGCCTCGGCGCCTTGGCCGCCACCTACGCCCTGGAATCCCTGGGCACCCAATCCCACAGCTATGACGTTTCCACCTTCACCCAGCGCTACGAGGAACATTTCGGCGAGCGGCCCCAGAGCCTGATCGCCGCCCTCGGGCGCGCCGAGCAGCAGAGCCGTGCCGGCCTGCAGCAGCAAGGAGCCACCCGATGAGCACCTCGTTCATGTCCTCCCCCAGCTTCCTCTTCACCAGCGAGTCGGTGACGGAAGGCCATCCCGACAAGCTCTGCGACCAGGTCTCCGACGCCATCCTGGACGCGATCTTGGCCCAGGACCCGATGGCGCGCGTGGCCTGCGAGACGGTGGTCTCGACCGGCCTGGCCCTGGTCACCGGCGAGATCACCACCACCGCCGTCGTCGACTACCCCAAGGTCATCCGCAAAGCCATCCGCGACACCGGCTACACCGAGGCCGAGTACGGCATCTCGGCCGACCACTGCTCGGTGATCACGGCCATCAACAAGCAGTCGGCCGACATCGCGATGGGCGTCGACGAGGCCCTGGAGCACCGCGAGGGCACGATGGACGAGCAGATCGAGGCGGTCGGCGCCGGCGACCAGGGGATGATGATCGGCTTCGCCTGCGACGAGACCGATGCCCTGATGCCCATGCCCATCCACCTGTCCCACGCCCTGACCCGCCGCCTGTCGGTGGTCCGCAAGGACGGTACGCTTCCCTATCTGCGCCCCGACGGTAAGGCGCAGGTCACGGTCGAGTACGCCCACAGCAAGCCCAAGCGCGTCGCGACCGTGCTGATCTCGACCCAGCACGATCCGGAGATCGAGCAGGATCAGATCCGCCGCGACCTGATCGAGCATGTGATCAAGCCGGTGATCCCGGCCGGCTTGCTCGACGACACCACCCGCATCCTGACCAACCCCACCGGCCGCTTCGTCATCGGCGGGCCCCAGGGCGACTGCGGGCTGACGGGCCGCAAGATCATCGTCGACACCTACGGCGGCATGGCCAGCCACGGCGGCGGCGCCTTCAGCGGCAAGGACGCGACCAAGGTCGACCGCTCGGGCGCCTACGCGGCGCGCTGGGTGGCCAAGAACTTGGTGGCGGCGGGGCTCTGCAGCCGGGTCGAGATCCAGCTGGCCTACGCCATCGGCGTGGCGGAGCCGCTCTCGCTGAACGTCGACACCTTCGGCACGGAGACCATCGACCCGGAGCGCATCCGCGAACTGGTGCGCGAACACTTCGACCTGCGCCCGGGCGCGATCATTCGCGATTTGGACCTGCGCCGGCCGATCTACCACCAGACGGCCGCCTACGGCCACTTCGGCCGCGACGACCTCGACCTGCCTTGGGAGCGGACGGATCGCGCGGAGATCTTGCGCGCGGCGGCTGCGTCCGTAGGCGAATTGGTCAAGGCCTAGTTGCTTTGTGCTTCGAGACGGAAGCTACGACATAAGACGTTCTGGAGGCGGGACTC
>CAZJWJ010000090.1:0-22216 GCA_964549495.1 uncultured Anaerolineales bacterium
GGCCCATCTCGACCGACTCGGGATCGAAGGCGGCCTGGGCATCGATTTGGCAGTTCAGGCGGCCTGGATCGGGCCGGGCCTGGGTGCGCGGGCCGCCGTCGGGCTCGAAAGCGTAGATGGCCGAGCTGGTCTGATCGAGCAGGTAGACCGTGCCGTCGTCGCCCACCGCCAGATCGCTGGGTGGCTGGGGATCGCCGTAGGCCGGCTCGGGCAAGGGCCAGAAGGCTTCCACCCCGCCGGCCGCGTTCAGGCGCCAGACCCAGCGCCGGGCGGTGGGCAGGAAGATCTCACCCGCCGGGCCGACGGCGACGCGCCAAGCGTATTCCGGGAGCTCCAGGCTCGGCAGCTGGCTGCCGTCCGGCGCGAAGCGGTGCAGCTTGCGTTCGGCGGTGTGCAGGGCCAGCAGGTTGCCCTGCGGATCGATGGCCAGGTCCGACCAGGCCGGGAAGCCGGCCTTGCGGTCCTCGAGCGGGATGCTGCCGGCCACCGATCCGTCGTCGGCGTAGGCGGTCAGGCTCGAGCGGCCGGCGTCCAGCACCCAGGTCGGGCCGCCTGCGCGGGCGCGGTCCATGCCCAGGACGCGGCTGGCGTCCTGGGCGACGATCTCGTCGATGCGCTCGTGGCGCCACGAGGCGCCCAGGTCTTCGAAGGCCGGCGGCTCGGGCCCGAGGACCCCGGGTAGATCGTAGCGTTCGACGCGGGCGACCTGCTGACCGGCCGGCGCTGCATCCTCGTCCTCCGGATCGTCGCCGCTGGAGCCGAAGCGGGTGCGCGCCACCACCAGGCTGTCCGCGTCGATCGGTGCGACCTCGAGCATGCCGGGCATGACCACCTGGCCCTTGGCGCCCTGCAAGTCGGAGCCGAAGCGCTGCGCGCGGCGCAGGTCGTCGACGACGAAGAGGTCGTCGCCGCTGCCCAGGGACAGGCGCAGCGGTTGTTTGAGCCAGCCGAGGACGGTCTGTGGGATGCCCCAGCGCCGGACATCGGTCTGGCGACCGTTATCGAAGTGGCGGACGACCACGCCGGCCGGCAGATCGCGCGATTTCGGCACGATCATGTAGAGCGTGCCGGCCTCGCCGGCTGCCATGGCCCGAACGTCGAGACTGATTCCGACGGGGAGCGATAGACCGCCGGACCATTCGTAGCGAATGCGATCGCGCTCGAGTACGTAGATTCGACCGCGATCATCGAAGCTGACCCCCTTGGTGAAGGGGGCACCGGTCGGATAGAGCCGCTGCGCGCACTGGCCGTCCGCTTCGCCGCCTTCCGGGGGATATCGTCGCACGCCCAAATTCATCGCTACGCAGAGGTGTCCATCCGGCGCCACTGCCATGCCGCCGGCGACGCCGGCCTCGCGGTCGATATAGGCACCCGGGGTGATCAGTCCGTCGCCGGTGCCATCGATATCGCGCACCCGGATGGCTCCGGTGTCGCCTTCGTAGATGTAGACCAGGCCGCTCGGACCGACGGCGATGCCCTCCGGCGCCTCGTAGGGTCCCCAGTTGGCCTCGAAGCTGCCGTCGAGCTTGAAGATGGCCACCCGGTCGTTTTCGGTGTCGCCGATGTAGATGCGCTCGCGCTGCAGGTCGACGGCCACGCCGCTGGGCTGGTAGAGGTCGCCCGGCCCGTCACCCGGACTTCCGTAGGCCATGAGCGGCGTGCCGTCGGATTCGAAGCGCTGGACGCGGTGCAGGGCCCGGTCGGTAACGAAGACCGTGCCGTCATCGGCCACGGTGATGCCGGAGGGGTCCTCGATGACGCCCAGCGGCACCTCGGGCGAGGACTGGTAGCTGCGCGCCAAGCGGTAGCCGCCGGCCACGGGCAGGCCCGGATCACCTGCCTGCTGAGCTGGCACCAGCGGGGATGCCAGCCTGGAGTGGCCTTCCGTCGGATCCGTTTCGATGGGCGCACCGGAGCCGGGTGCCGGCTCGAGCAGCAGCAGGACGACGAGCAGCGTGAACATGACGCGCCGAAATCGGCTGGGCTTGGCTCGATCTGGCATCCGCGGGCTGGGCATGTCCGGCACTCCCCTGATAATCGCTCGGCCCCTGGACCCGGGTCCAAGGACGCTCGGCTTCGCCCCCAGAGTCTACACCAGGGACCGGCTGGGTTGAATCCACCGAATCCGCGAGCACTGCTTCCGTCGGAGGCTTCCGAGCGCTCGGGCGACGGATGCTTCTCGGCCGGCTCGGAGCGATGGCCTTTGCCTGGCGGCGCCGACTGTCTACCATCAGGCCGGTACCGCGTGTCGCCACCGCGTGGGGATTCGAGGGCGGCGAGTCGGGCGAGCGAGGAGGAGTCATGGACGAGGGCGCGCCGAGCATTCCCTATGCCGAGTATCAAGATCTGCCGCCGGAAGAGATGCGCCGGCAGGCGCGGGCCTTTCGGAAACGGATCACCCGCCGGCGCAGCATGCGCGACTTCTCGGATCGGGCGGTGCCACGGGAGATCATCGAGGACTGCCTGGGCGCGGCCGGCTCCGCGCCCAGCGGCGCCAACCAGCAGCCCTGGCATTTCGTGGCCGTCTCCGACCCGGAGCTCAAGCGGCGCATTCGAATCGGGGCCGAGGAGGAGGAGCGGGCTTTCTACGGCGGCCGGGCCAGCGAAGAATGGCTCGAGGCCCTGAGACCGCTGGGCACGGATGCCGACAAGCCCTTCCTGGAGCGGGCGCCCTGGCTGATCGCCATCTTCGCCGAGGCCTACGGGCTGGACGAGGCGGGGCGGCGGCGCAAGCATTACTACGTGCAGGAGTCGGTCGGCATCGCCACCGGCATCTTGATCACCGCCCTGCACCTGGCCGGTCTGGCCAGCTTGACCCACACGCCCAGCCCGATGCGCTTCTTGAACGAAATCCTCGACCGGCCCGAGCGCGAGCGCCCCTTTCTGCTGCTGGTGGTCGGTCATCCGGCCGACGACGTGCGGGTTCCCGATATCGGTCGCAAGGCGCTCGGAGAGATCGCCAGCTTCCGCGACGGCCAGGATTGACACGCAATCGCACGCAATCGCACGCAAGACATATGCAGGGACCGTATCCTGACCCCCCCGGTCCCGTCGTTAATAGTAGAGGTCCGCCGAAGCGGTCCTCTTCGCCATTCGTCGCGCCCGTGGTGGCGAAGCGACGACACCGCCCATCGGCGACCATCGGGGGGAACCCACACATGGCCGGAGGCAGCTCGGCAGCCAGACCATCGGGAGAGATCGGCCACTTGGCCGCGATCTTCTCGGTGCTGCTGCTGGTCGGTCTCGCGTTTGGCTTACTGGGTGATGTGCCGGCCGATGCCATCGACGACAGGCCCATCCGCGCCGCGCCGGCGCAGTCGACGCCCGAGGATCCGCCCAACCTGCCCACCGAGACCTCCGAGCGCTGGCGGGTGAGCCTGCGGGCCTTCCCGGATACGGTCGGCCGCGGCGGCTACGCCTGCACGGGCTGTGACGGCGTCCTCTCCAGCGGCGACACCATGGGCGCGGCCGGCGCGCCGCTCGAACCCCTCTTGGCGGCCATCACCGAGCCCGGCAACGCCCAGAACGTCTACTGGATCGGCCAGCTCGATCGGCAGAACGAGTCCCAGGCCGCGGTCTACGTCGAGGCCGTGCTGGCGGTGCCCCCGCCCTACGAGGTGCGGCTGATCACCACCGATCCCCTGGGCTACGTGCTCTGCCCCAACTCGCCGGGCGTGTTCTTCCTGACCCAGGAGGACTTCGACGAGATCGCCGGCGGCGCCGGTGGCGGCGGCCGGCACCAGGCGCGCGACTGGTTCTTCTGGCGTTGTCGCGGGCCGCGCTGAGCCTTGCCCAGTGGCGGCTGGGCCTGGCGGCGCTGCTCGTCGTCACCCTGATCTGGGGCAGCACCTTCGCCATCATCAAGGAGACCGTGGCCGGACTGCACCCCGGCAGCTTGATCCTGGGCCGCTTCGGGCTGGCCGCGCTGCTCCTGGCGCCACTCTTCGGGCGGCACGCGATAGGGTGGCCCATCTGGCGAGCGGGATTGCTGCTCGGCTTCCTCAACCTTCTGGGTTACACCAGCCAGGCCATCGGGCTGCGGCATACCAGCGCCAGCCGCAGCGGCTTCATCACCGCCCTCAGCGTGGTCCTGGTGCCGCTCCTGGCCGGCCTGGCCGGCCGGCGCATCCGCTGGACCGTCTACCTGGCCGCCATGCTGGCCCTGCTCGGCGTTGGCCTGCTCGGCGGCGACGGTCCGGCGCCCAACCGCGGGGACGCTTGGACCCTGGTGACCGCCTTCAGCTACGCGCTCTACGTGCTCCAGCTCGAGCGGGCGGTGCGCCGGCACGACACGCGAGGCTTGACCCTGACCCAGCTCGGCGGGGTCCTGCCCTTCGCCCTCCCCTGGGCCCTGCTCGAGGCCGGTGTCGATGCCTCGAGGGCGGGTGACGCGACCGGCGTTCGTGTCACGAGCTTCACCTCGGGCCTACTGGAGCATTGGCAGCAGGCGCCCTTCGCCTCCTGGCTTGGCCTGATCTACCTGGCCCTGGCCGCGACCGCCCTGACCACCCTATTGCAGACCTATGGCCAGCGCCGCGTCGCGGCGCCCGAGGCGGCCATCATCTACACCGGCGAGCCGCTCTGGGCGGCGCTCTTCGCGGCGGCGATGCTCGGCGAGCGCATGGGTGCTCGCGGCTGGGCGGGGGCGGGCTTGATCCTGGTGGCGACCCTCGTCGGCACGCTGCCGGGACGCCGCCGGTCCAAAGCGCTCGTCGGGCTGGCCCCGCCCGATCAGGGAGCCGCCGGCTCGTCCGAGGTCACGCCCTCCAAGAGCGCCTGACGCAAGGCTTCGAGCCGGGTCCAAACGCCGGCCTCGGCCTCGAAGGACCAGCCGATCAGGTCGCCCTCCGGCAGGCGAGCCGCGCGCAGAAGCGCCCGCCGGTCCGGATCGATCCGCTGGCCGCGGTCGTCCAGGCCATCGCGGAACAGCAGGGCTTCCAGGGCTGGCTGCCCCGCCAGCTCCGCGTCGACGAGGTCCCCCTCGAGCTGATAGCCATCGGCGACGATGCCGCTGTGCGACATGGCGTCCAGGAAGGACGCGAGCGAGTCCTCGTCGAGAACGGTCGCGCTGGCCGCCAGGTCTCGATCGGTGTCATCTCGATCGGCCGCGTCCAGATCCGCCGCGTCCAGATCCACTGAATCCCGATCGGCCGGGCGCCGGTGGAAGAAAGCCAGCCGCTGCTCGGAGCCGGGCAGGCCGGCCGCGGCGGGATCGACGAAGAGCAGCACCGTATCGAAGCCGTCGATCGGGAGTGGGGCGGCCGGCCAGCCTTCGGGGTGGGGCAGCCGGGCGACACCCGGGATGCGGTGCTCGATCAGCGGCGGTAGCGCCGGCTCGGTCGCGTCGACCAGGGGGGCGGCCAGGTCAACGGCGGGCCTTGTCCCTCCCTCGGCCGGGACGGGAGCCATGGCGGTCGGGGCGCTGCAGGCCGCGCCGAGGATCCCGCCGAAGGTCGCCAGCAGGACGGGCAGTGTCCAGAACCAACCGGCACGCTCGGGCGAGGGGCCCGGCCGGCTCACGCCTCCGCGTCCGGCGCGCCCTCGTCCACCAGACGGTAGCCGACGCCGCGCACGTTTTCGATGCAGCCCATCTCGCCGACGTCGTAGCCCATCTTGCGGCGCAGGGTGCGGATCAAGGGGCGCAAGAGGGTGCCGGCCTCGACGTAGTCGGTGGTCAGCTCGTGCGTGACCTGGATCAGGTCTTGAGCCGAGACCACGCGACCCAGGTTGCGGCCCAGATGCTCCAGCAGGGCGAACTCCTTGGCCGAGAGCTTGATCGGCTCGCCATCCATCCAGACCCGGTGCTGGCCCAATTCGATCTGCAGCCGGCCCGTGCGCAGGAAGCCCTCGGCGCTCTGCTCGGCCGGTCCGCCGGCATGCTCGGCCAGCTGCTTGGCGCGGCGCAGCTTGCCGTTGACCGAGGCCAACAGGTCCTCGGGCTGGATGGGCTTGGTCAGGTAGTCGTCGACCCCCAGCTCCTTGCCGTAGCGCACGTCGCTGTCCATGGTCCGGGCGGTGAGGAAGAGGAAGGGGATGCGGATCCAACCCGGATTCTCGCGCACGCGCTCGTAGAACTGGTAGCCGTTCATGCGCGGCATGGCGATGTCGGCCAGGATCAAGTCGACCGTCTCCGACTCCAGCAGGCCCAGAGCCGTCTGGCCGTCGGCCGCGCTGAGCACCTCGTAGCCGGCCGCCTCCAGGGCCATGCCGATGCTCTCGACCAAGTCCGGCTGGTCGTCCACGATCAATACGGTGGCGTCGCCGACGGGGGTTTCATGATTCATGACGGGCTGTTCTCCCTGGGTCGTGGAAGGTAGAAGGCGAAGATCGAGCCGGATCCGGGAGCAGAGCGGAGGCTGATGATGCCGGCGTGCAAGCCGATCAGCTCGCGGGTGATGGACAGGCCCAGGCCGGTGCCCGGGACGTTGCCTTGGTTGTTGACGCGATAGAATCGCTCGAAGACCCGGTCCTGGTCCTCGTCGTCGATGCCGATGCCCTGGTCGACTACCCGCACGGCCGCCCAGTCACCGGCCTCCAGCTGGTCGCTCCCGGGCCAGTCCGCGGGCTCCTCGAGCCGGCCCGACTCGACGGCGCGCCATTCGCAGCGCACCGGACTGCCCTCGTCGGAGTACTTGAGGGCGTTGTTGACCAGGTTGCGCAGCACCCGCCGCAGCTGCTGCGGATCGCCCTCGACCACCAGGCTGTCCGGGCCGCTGGCCAAGAGCTGCTGCTCGCCCCGCTCGGCCAGGGGCATTAGCCGCTGAATCTCGTCGCGCAAGAGGGGCGCCAGATCGATGCGCTCCAGCTTGGGCCGGATGCGACCGCTGTCGATGCTCGAGATCTCCAGGACATCCCGGATCAGTTCGTCCAGCACCTGGGCCTGGCGGCGGATGTCGCGGATCATCTGCTGACGCCGCTCCGGCGAGATCCGATCGGCCAAGCCGTCCAGGTTCCCGCTGAGCAGGGTGATGACCGACAGGGGCGTGCGCAGCTCGTGGGAGACGTTGGACACGAAGCGCTCCTTGAGCCGCTCGGCCTCCTTGAGCGGGGTCACGTCGCGCTGCACGCCGACGAAGCCGATGGCGCGTCGGGGGTCCTCGGGCGCCAGGAGCGGGGCCAGGGTGAGCATGGCGTCGTAGTAGGTGCCGTCCTTGCGGCGGGCGGTCAGCTCGCCGGTCCAGCCGCGCTCGGGCTCTGCGCCCTCGCGGTAGGATTCCAGGAAGCGTTCGATGCGTCGGTCCGGATGCCAGCGGCTCAGCTCCTGGCCGATGACCTCCTGGCGCTCGTAGCCGCTCATGGCCAGGCCGGCCGGGTTGATGTACTCCAAACGGCCCTCGACGTCGATGACGAAGGCAGCCTCGCCCAAGGCCTCCAGGATGGCCCGGATCCGGTCTCGCTCGGCGGCCAGCTCGCGGGTGCGGCGCTGGACGGTGACCTCCAGGTCCTCGGCATGGCGCTGCAGGCGCCCATAGAGCTCGGCTTTCTCCAGGGCCTGGGCCACCGCCGTGGCGATGCTCTCGGCCAGGCCCAGCTCCAGCTCGTCGAAGTCCTCGCGGCCGGCCGCCAGGAGCTCGATCCAGCCATCCGGCTTGCCGCGGCTGATGATGGGAACGACCAAGCCGACCGACGGAAGTTCGTCGGTCGGGCCGTGACCGTTGCGCCGTTCCGTGGCCCCCAGGGCCAGAGATCCGGCATCCAGTGCAAAGGGGCTGCGCGCGGCAGCCATGCGGTCAGAGTAATCAGGAGCTTCCGGCAGGGGGTCGAGATCCGAGTCCTCGAATCGAGACCGCGGGTCCGAGGCCAGCTCTCCATCGCTGCCATCCCCGACGGTGCGGACCCGAGCCAGGCAGCGCGCTTTCGGCCCATGCGCTTCGGGGCGCAAGGCGCAGGCGCTGGCCGGTGCGAAGGCCCGCGCCAAGGAGGCGCAGCCCAATTCCAGGACTTCGCGGGCATCCAGGCTGGCGGCGGTGGAGGTGATCAGCTCGTTGAGCAGCTCCAGCTCGCGCACCCGGCGCAAGACCTCGCGCTCGGCGCGCTCGAGCTGCGAGCGTTCCTGCAAGAGCCGCCGGAAGCGGTTGAGGCGCGTGATGGAGCGCACGCGCGTGAGCAGCTCGACCCGATCGAAGGGCTTGGAGAGGAAGTCGTCGGCGCCGGCCTCCATGCCGTCCAAGCGCGACCGGCGATCGTCCAGGGCCGTCAGCATGATGATCGGCACCTCGCCGAGGATGGGGTCTTCGCGCAGGCGGCGGCAGAGCTCGTAGCCGTCCATGCCGGGCATCAGCACGTCCAGCAGGATCACGTCCGGCAGGATCTGGCCGGCGCGCTCGAAGGCCTCCTGGCCATCGCCGACGGTGACGATGCGATGGCCCTCGGGCTCGAGCAGCCGGCTGAGGATCTGGCGCGTCAGACGGTCGTCGTCCACGACCAGGATGGTGCTGGGCTGGTCCATATGTGGGGTCTGGGCCCGTGGCTCTCGGGTCGGTGGCGGATCCGGCCCGCGGGGCAGATCTTAACGCCGCCGGCCCAGCTCGGCAAGCTTGCGTGCAATTGCGTGCAAAGGCCGTGCCTTGGCCAGCCAGATCAAGAAGAAGCCGGCCACGAACCCTCCGATGTGGGCCCAATAGGCCACGCCGCCTTCCTGGGCGCTGGCCTCGGCGGCCAGCAGGCCGCTACCCGACCAGAGCTCGAGGACGAACCACAGGATGATCATGAAGCTGGCCCGGACGCGGGTGATGTGGAACCAGAAGAAGATGATGACCACCCGAACCACCGAATGGGGGTAGAGCACCAGGTAAGCGCCCAGCACGCCGGCGATGGAGCCCGATGCGCCCAGGTTCCAGATCCCCATGTCCGGAAAGACCAGGATCTGCGTTCCCGAGGCCAGGAGTCCGCAGAGCAGGTAGAAGAGCAGGAAGCGGCTTCGGCCCAGGACATGCTCGACATTGTCGCCGAAGATCCACAGGTAGAGCATGTTGGAAGCCAGGTGAAAGGCGCCGCCGTGCAGGAAGAGCGAGGAGAGCAGGCTGTGCAGATCTTGGCCGGCGACGATCTCGGCCGGCACCAGCGCCCAGCGGTCGTAGAAGGAGCTCACCGCCACCGGCAGCGTCTGGAGGCTGGTCGCCTGGCCGGCCGAGGGTTGGAGGAAGAAATAGACGAAGGTGTTGACCGCGATCAGGCTGATGGTGACGATGGGAAAGCGGGCCTCCGGGACGCGCTCGTCGGAGATCGGGATCATGCGAGGAGCTCGCGGCGGAGGACCTCGGCGGCATGGTCGAGATCGCGACGCAGTCCGGGCAGGGACCGAGCCAAGTCTGCCAGCCGGCCCTCGCTGGCCAGGGCCTCGAGACGGGCCAGCCGGCGGGCCAGCGAGCGGGCGCCCAGGTTGTCGCTGCTGCCCTTGAGCGCGTGGAGGCGGAGGCGGGCCGCCTCGACCTGGCCGGCTTCGACCTCGCCGGGCAGGCCGGCCAGGTGCTCGGCGACATCCTCGAGGTAGACCTCGATCAGCTCGGCGATCATCTCCGGCGAGGGCTGGCCGAGCAGGGCGCGCAGGCGCGATCGGACGTCGTCGACCAGCTGGTCCAACTCGCCCTCGCTCATCGCCGAGAAGACGATGGCATCGTCCGCGCCCGCGGCCGACCCGATCGCGGTCTCCGTGCTGCCGGGTTCGGAGGCATCGTCCTCGCCGAGCCCTTCGGCCTCGCCGCGCTCCGCGGCCAGTTCGGCGCTGCAACGGCGCAGGACCGCCACCAGCTCCTCGATGCGCACCGGCTTGCTCATGTAGTCGTCCATGCCGGCCGCCAGGCAGCGGTCGCGATCTCCGGGCGAGGCATAGGCGGTCATGGCCACGATCTGCGGCTGACGCGCCTCGTCCAGCTCTTGGCGGATGCGACGCGCCGCCTCCAGGCCGTCCACATTGGGCATCTGCAGGTCCATCAGCAGCACCTCGTAGCCCTGCCGGTCCAAGGCATCGATGGCCTCCTGCCCATCCGAGGCCAGGTCGGCGCGGTAGCCCAGGCGCTCGAGGATCTTGAGCGCCACCTTCTGGTTGATGGCATTGTCCTCGACCACCAGGATGCGCAAGGGGTGGCGCCGGGCCAATTCTGGATCCAGCCGCCGCGGCTGGGGTTCGGGATCCAGCACCGCCTCGGATTCCTCGCCCAGGGCCTCCAGGACGGCGCCGAAGAGCTGGGCCAGCTTGGGCGGCTTGGTCAGGACGGCCGCGAAGTCGACGTCCTCGACCCGGCTCTCCTCGGCGCCCAGGCTGGTCAAGAGCAGCATGGGGAGCTGGGAATCCGGCCAATCGCGGCGGATGCGCCGCGCCAGGCTGCCGCCGTCCATGCCCGGCATCTGCATGTCCAGCAGGGCCAGGTCGGGCAGGCCGTCGGCAGCCAGTTGCTCCAGGGCGGCCGCGGCAGATTCGGCCGTGCGCACCCGCATGCCCCAGGATCGCAGGAGGCGGGCCAGAATGCGGCGGTTGTTGCGGTTGTCGTCGACCACCAGCGCGCCGCGTCCGGACAGGGCCGCCTGCCGGCCGATCATCCGCGCGCGGCCCCCGGCCTCGGCCGCGCGGGCGCGAATTCGGACGTGGAAGGTGGAGCCCTCGTCTTCCCGGCTCTCGACCCACAGGGTGCCGCCCATCAGCTCGCAGAGCCGGCGGCTGATGGCCAGCCCCAGGCCGGTCCCGCCGTAGCGCCGCGTGGTCGAGGCATCGACCTGGCCGAAGGGCTCGAAGAGCCGGCCCATGGCCGACTCGGGGATGCCGATGCCGGTGTCGCGCACGCGCAGGTGCAGGGCGTAGGCGCCGGGCTCATAGGCCTGGGCCTCGACATGTACGCTGACCTCGCCGGCCGGGGTGAACTTGACCGCGTTGGACAAGAGGTTGACCAGCACCTGCCGCAGGCGCGTCGGATCACCCTCGATCCGCTCGGGCGTGCCCTCGGCCATCTCGAAGTTCAGCTCCAGGCCGGCCCGCGCCGCATCGGCCGCCACCAGGTCGAGCGAGTCCTCGATGCAGGTCCTCAGGTCGAAGGGCTGCGCCTCGAGCTCCAGGCGGCCGGCCTCGATCTTGGAGACGTCCAGGATGTCGCTGACGATGGACAGGAGGGCCGTGCCGGCGCTGCGAATGATCTCGACCGAGTCGCGATGCTCCTCGCTCAGCTCGGTGCCCAAGAGCAGACCGCTCATGCCGATGACCGCGTTGAGCGGCGTGCGGATTTCGTGACTCATGTTGGCCAGGAAGCGGCTCTTGGCCAGGTTGGCCGCCTCGGCGGCTTCCTTGGCCCGGCGCAGCTCCTCGGCCGCCGCGCGCTGGCGGCTGGCGTCGCGGAAGGCCAAGACCGCGCCGGTCAGCCGCTCGCGATCGAAGACGGGCACCAGCCGGCAGGCGGCCGGAAAGCGCGATCCGTCGCGGCGCCGCAACCAGGCCTCGTCGTCGCGCCAGGCACGGCCGCTGCCGATCAAGCCATCCAGCGTCGGCGGTGCCTCCGGGTCGTCGCCGAGCAAGGTCGGCAGCAGCGGGCGGTCCGCCAGGTCCTCGCGCGACCAGCCGGTCAGGTCCTCGGCGGCCTGGTTCATCAAGCGCAGGCGGCCTTCGGGGTCCAGGAAGCACAGACCCTCGCCGAAGGCACGCACCAGGGCGCGCAGCATGTCGCGCTCCTGGCGCAACTGCTCGAGGGTCTGCGGATCCGCGGCTGCGTGACCCCGGTCGGGCGGGCTCGCTGGGGGCGGCTGGTGGCTCAGGGAGCGACTCCTCGGCCGGGCACGCCGGCCGGCAGGGCGGCCGGATCGGGGGCGGTCGACCTGGGTCCTTAGGCTATAATGCCGCTCCCCAAGTGGCAAGCGCCGTCCGGGACCGGACGGCGTCCAGCGATCGGAGGGCGCATGAGCACCATCTTCGCCAAGATCGTGGCCGGCGAGCTGCCGGCCGACATCCTCTACCAGGACGAGCTGGTCACCGCCTTTCGCGACATCCAGCCGGCCGCGCCCACCCACATCCTGATCGTGCCCAATCGGGTCATCGCCACCGCCAACGAGGTCGGCGCCGAGGAGGAGCCGATCCTCGGTCGCATGCACCGCGTGGCCGCCGAGCTGGCCGAGCAGGAAGGCATCGCCGACGCGGGCTACCGCCTGATCGTCAACTGCAACGCCCACGGCGGCCAAGAAGTTTACCACCTGCACATGCACCTCTTGGGCGGCCGTCCCCTGGGGCCCTTGCTCGCCCGCGGCGGCTGAGGGCCCATCGATGAGCTTCGGCCGCAGCCACACGGTCGTCCGGGATCCGGTGCACGGTGACATCCACCTGAGCCGCGAGGAGCTGCGCATCCTCGATACGCCGGAGATGCAGCGGCTGCGCGGCGTGCGGCAGCTGGGCACGGCCTACCTGGTCTATCCCGGCGCGCAGCATACCCGCTTCGAGCATTCCCTGGGCAGCATGCACCTGACCCAGCGGATGATCGAGGCCATCAACCGCAACCGGGCCTTGGCGCCGCGCGAGCTGATCGGCATTGCCGAGGAAGAGGCGCGGGTGCTGCGGGCTGCCGCCCTGGTGCACGACATCACCCACCTGCCATTCGGGCACAACATCGAGGACCAGAGCGGGCTCTTGCCGCGCCACGACTCGGCCGCGCGCTACCTGCAGCGGCTGGGGCCGGACACGGCGGTGGGGCGGGTGCTCCAGGACATGGGCATCCGGCTGGAGGTGCTGGCCACCTTGCTCTCGCCGGAGGAGGTGGCCGAGACCCGCGGCGAGGGCGGGGCCCAGCTGGGCCTGCCGGCCATGGGCGGCGCCGAGCGGCCGGCCCTGCCCGACGTGCCGCCCTATTGGCGCGAGATCCTCTCGGACACCATCTGCGCCGACATCCTGGACTACCTCGAGCGCGATGCCTACTTCACCGGCCTCAACCTGCGCTACGACGGTCGGGTGATCGAGCTCTTCAAGGTCGACCGCGCCAGCGGCCACCTCTTCGTCGACGTGGCCAAGCGCGGCCTCCTGCGCGAGGACGTGCTGAGCGAATTGGTGCGGGTGCTCGACGCGCGCTACTTCTTCAGCGAGCGGGTCTACTACCACCACGCCAAGATCGCCGCCGGGGCCATGGTGGCCCGGGTGGTCGAGACGGCCTTGACGCGCGGCGAACTGGAGCCGGCCCGGCTCTACGACCAGACCGACGAGTCGCTCTGGCCTCTATTGGCGGCCCACGAGCCGCCCTATCCCGAGGCGGCGGCCCGCTTTCGCGATCTGATCGGCCGCTTCCGCTCCCGCCGCCTGCTCAAGCGGGCCTGCGTCTATCCGCGCTACGCCAACCGCGAGGTGCAGGGGCAGCTGGTCGATCGCTTCTTCGCGCCGGGCCGGCAGGCCGAGCGCGCGGAAGTAGAGTCCGAGCTCCAGGCCCGCCTGGAGGCCGAGGGCTACGAGCCGCCCATCCTCATGCTCTACTGCCCGGCCCGCAAGATGCAGCTCAAGGAAGCCCAGACCCACGTGCGCTTCCCGGGTCAGGACCGGGCCCGCCCGCTGAGCGACTTCGCCGACAGCGTGCCGCGCCTGGCCGATCTGGAGCGCAGCTACCGCGATCTCTGGAAGCTCTACGTCCTGGCCGGTACCGACGACCCGGGCATCCTGGTCCGCATCGCCGGCCACATGGAGGACCTGCTGCCCGAGGCGGTCAACGTCTACCGCCCCGGCGGCTGATGTCGGCCGGGCAGCCGAGCAGGTTCGGCCGCCATGGCAGCTGCGTCGACCTGTCCGCTCGAGCGGCGCGCGGACCCGAGCGTCCATCCGTGGACGCAGGTTCCGCACTCGGTCGAAGCGCTACTCGCCGGTGCCGACCCAGGGGAAGTAGAGCCCATCGATCGGCACCGTCGTCGGGTTCGGACTCGCCGTGGGGCTGGCGCTGGGCGGCGGGCTCGGCGTGATCGCCGCTGTCGCGGTCCAGGTCGCGGTGGCGGTCTCTGGCGGGGCGCCGGTCGGCGTCGCGGTCGGCGTGGCGTTCGGATCTGGCGTGGCGGTATCGGTGGGCGACGTGCCGCTGGTCGCCGTCGGCGGGACGGGGGTCGGCGTGGCGACCGCGGCGCCCGGCTCGAGCTTGAGCACGAAGCCGTCGGCGGAGCCGGCCAGCTTGGATTGGATGGGGCCGGCCGGGATCAGCTCGGAGGAGCGGGTGGCGCCGACCACGTAGATGGCATCCTGGCCGTCAGTGGTGACGTCCGAGGCCAGATCGTCGGCGCTGCCCCCGTAGTAGCTGGCCAGATCCAGATCGCCCGTCTGGGGATCCAGCCGCAGCAGGAAGGCATCGCCCAGGCCGCCCGGCGCGTTCTGGACCGCGTCGATCACCGGAAAGTCCGGTGAGTCGGTCTGCCCCACCAGGAGCAGACGGCCGGCGCGGTCCACGTCGATCCCGACGCCGAAGTCGTCGCGGCTGCCTCCGAAGAGTCCGCTCTGCAGCAGCTGCCCGGTCTCGTCGAAGCTGCTCAGGAAGGCATCGACGCCGCCGCCGTGCACCGCTTGATAGGGATTCAAGCGCGGGAAGTCGATCGATTGGCTGTAGCCCAAGGCGTGGAAGTGCCCGGCGGAATCGACCGCGATGGTGCCGCCATTGTCCGCGTCCCGGCCGCCCAGGTAGGTCGAGTAGAGCAGCGCGCTGCCATCCGCCTCCAGCTTGGCGACGAAGGCCTCGCTGCCGCCTCGAGATCCGGACTGATGCGCGCGCTCGATGGGCAGGTTGCGCGAACCGGTACTGCCCATGACATGCGCCCTGCCGCCGGCATCGGCCGCGATGCCGGTGGCCACCTCGGCATCGGTGCCACCGAAGTAGGTGGCGTAGATCCACTGCTGACCGTCGCCGCTGAGCTTGGCGATGACCGCATCGCGCGGCCCGCGCCGAGAGCGCTGCAAGGGGTTGGTCACCGGCAGGTCGGCCGAGTAGCTGTCCCCGGCTAGATGGATCGCTCCGCTGGGGTCGAGGGCCAGGCTGCGGAAGATGTCGACGTCCCGTCCGCCGAAGTAGGTGCTGAAGATCAAGCCGCTGGCGTCGGCGTTCATGCGCGTGACGAAGGCGTCGGCCTTGTTGGGGCTGGCATGCCGATCCTGCAGGGCGGCCTCCATCGGGAAGTCCTGCGATCGGGTATAGCCGGTCAGGACGATCTCGTCCCCGGCGGCCAGCGCCAGGCCGAGGCCGGTCTCGAACTGCGCACCGCCCAGATAGGTGGCGAAGACCAGCTGATCGCCGTTCGGGCTGAGCTTGGCCAGGAAGAGATCGGGGAAGGACCCGCTGCCGATCTTGTTGTCCTGGAAGGGGTCGACGGTCGGGAAGTTGGTCGACCAGGTGTCGCCCAGGATCACCGCCCGATCCGCGGAGTCCACGGCGACGGCCTGGACCTGATCGTCCAGCGAGCCGCCGAGATAGGTCTGGAAGCCGATGTTCGGCGCCACCAGGATCGATGCGCTGCCGTCGACCGGACCCGTTTCCAGCCCGAAGCTTCCGTCGGGGGCCTGCTGGATGGCTGCCGGGAGGGGGCGGATTCCGCTTCCATTCAGGGACCAGGCGCGGGCTCGGAACTCGAGGCTCGCGCCCTGCCAGCCTTCGTAGCGCCACCGAAGGCGCGAGACATCGGCTCCGGGTGCGACGACGAAATGACCTTGCGGCTGCCCATCTTCGATGCGCAGGACCCAGTCGATCCCAGGGTAGAGCTCGCGATAGCGGATGCTCTCGTAATGCGGCAGGCCGATCTGCCAGCGCTGGCTGTCCTGGCCGAGCAGCAGGTTGATCTTGCCCGGCAGGGCGTCGCCGGCCTCGATTCGAACCCCGGGGTCGGCGCCGACGAAGCGCTGCCGGAGCAGCTGCGTGGCCGGTGGGTCGAGGGGGCCGGCCGATCCGGGCGCTGCCCCGGACGCCGGCGCGTCCACCGATGCGGACAGCCGGCCGGGTGGATCCTGATGCGCGTCGGCCAGGACGGTGCGCACGGCCACGCCTTCGGGACCGAAGGTGTGGACCGTCCGCCCTCGAGACCACAGGAAGCGCAGGGATGGATGGGCTTGTCCGTGGTTCTCGACGAAGCCGATCGGCAAGGATGAGGCGGAGGCTACCATCCGTGCCGCCGCATCACCCTCGAGGGCAAGAACCTCGGAGCGGGCGCGGTTGCCCTGTAGAAGGGTCGGCATCGAACAGAGCAGGACCAGCCAGGTAAGTCGGATCCACCGGCTCGATCCTGCGCTGCCTGCATCGAATCGGTGGTCGGGAGCAAGGAGCATCATGGCGCGCATCCTGATTCTCATCGACATCGGGGGGCTGAGATCGGCGGCTTCGGCACATCACAGTCCATAACACCCAACTCGCCGAGATTTGGACAGCACCAGTAGGCAGCCGCGCACCACAGGCTCTGGCATGCTGCGGGCTCGTCAATCCATGAGAACCCCAATCGATCGACGAGCCCTGATCCTTGCGGACGTCGACATCAACCCGGCCGACTCGACCTGTTTCGTGGACTTCGAGCCCGAGCGTGACGCCTCTTCGTCAGGCCCGCGCCAGATAGGCCGCCAGGATGTCGCGCGCCGCGGCCAGATCCGTCTTGTGGATCATCTCGGTGACGGTGTGGATGTAGCGCGTGCCGACGACGATGCCCACCGCGCGGGCGCCGGCCGCGGCCTGCTGGGCCGCCGCGCCGTCCTGACCGCCCCGGGCCAGGATGGTCCGTTGATAGGGGATCTCCTCGGCCTGCGCCAGGGCCTCGATCTCCTCGACCAGCGCCAGATCGGCGATGAAGGAGCTGTCCTTGACGTGCAGCCCGAAGCCCTTGCCCTGCTCGGTCACCCATTCGTGGCGCTTGACGCCCGGGGTGTCCACCGAGAGCGTCACGTCCAGGCCCAAGCCGATGTCGGGCCGCACCGCGAAGGACGAGGTGCGCGCGCCGCGCAGGCCGACTTCCTCCTGAACGGTGAAGGAGACGATGATCTCACAGTCGTGGCCCGCGCCATCACGATCCAGTTGCCGCACGGCTTCGATGCCCAACCAGCAGGCCACCCGGTTGTCCAGGGCCTTGGAGACGATCTTGTCACCGATCTCGATCAGGGGCTCGTCCATCACGACGTAGTCGCCGATCCGCACCCGCTCGCGCGCATCGTCGGCCGAGAGGCCCAGGTCGACGAAGAACTCCTTGACCTCGGGCACCTTCTTGCGGTCCTCGGCCGAGGCGATGTGCACCGGCCGGCCGCCGGGGT
Organism: uncultured Anaerolineales bacterium; assembly: GCA_964549495.1. Classification (GTDB taxonomy): domain Bacteria; phylum Chloroflexota; class Anaerolineae; order Epilineales; family Epilineaceae; genus JACKBJ01. Next base: position 17,210 of record CAZJWJ010000090.1, read on the forward strand.
TCATCACGCCTTGCAGGTCGCCGTCCTTGGTACAGACCAGGACCCGCCGGCTGAAGAGGTTGCGGGTGTCGAAGCCGCCCACCGCGTCGACCCAGACGAAGCCCTTGTCGTCGATGTGCGAGACCAGGAAACCGATCTCGTCCATGTGGCCGAGCAGCATCACCCGCTTGGCGCCGTCGGCGGAATCGGCCTTCTGACCGCCCGGGCGGGGATGCCGGCGGCAGATCAAGCTGCCCATGGCATCCGTCTCGACCGAGTCGAAGAGCCCCTCGATCTCGCCTTCGATCAGGGCGCGCACCCGATGCTCGCGGCCGGGCACGCCGGGGGTCTCGCAAAGGCGGCGCAGGAGGTCGACGTTCATGGATGCTGCTCCTTCTGGGGCGTAGAAGTGGTTTCAGGGGCACCATTCTAGCGTGCCACCGGCCATGGTCTATCCTTGCTGCAGTCTTCGCCCGCCCCACAGGAGCGCCCCATGGACGACATCGTGCCCTACGACGATGCCCTCGAGGAGATCGAGTTCGCCGACAACCCCGAGCCGCGTTGCGCGGTGGTGCTGCTGCTGGACTGCTCGGGCTCGATGCAGGGCCGGCGCATCGACGAGCTGAACGCCGGCCTGCGCGAGTTGGGCCGCGCCCTGCGTGCCGATCCCCTGGCTTCGCTGCGGGTGGAGCTGGCCCTGGTCGGCTTCGGCGGCCAGGCGAGGGCCATCGACCTGCGCGGCTCCGGCTCGGGCGAGGCCATCGAGGCCGATGCCGAGCGAGCCTTCGTGGGCGTCGAGGACTTCGATCCGCCGATGCTGGTAGCCGGTGGCGGCACCCCGATGGGCCAGGCGGCGCGCATCGGCCTGCAGCTGATCCAGGATCGCAAGGCGGCTTACAAGCGCAACGGCATCGACTACTTCCGCCCCTGGATCTTCCTGATCACCGACGGCCGGCCCACCGACTCGGGCTGGGAACAGGCGGCTGCCGATGCTTGCCGCGAGGAGGAGGCGCGTGCCCTGACGCTCTTCGCCGTAGGGGTCGAGGGCGCCGACATGGCCAAGCTGGCCCGCTTCTCCGGCCAGCGTCCGCCGCTCAAGCTGAGGGGCCTGGCCTTCGAGGAGCTCTTCGTCTGGCTCTCCAAGAGCCTGACCGCGGTCTCCCAGTCGCGCCCGGGCGAGCAGGCACCCCTGCCACCGGTCGGCTGGGGCGAGATCGACACTTCGACCGGCTGACGATGGGTGAGCGACCGGAGGCGAAGCCGGCGACCCACGGCTGGCGCGTTGTCGGCGCCTCGGCGGCCGGCAGCGCCCACGAGGTCCGCGGCCTGCCTTGCCAGGATGCCTGGTCCTGGCGCCAGCTGGCCGACGGCCGCCTGGCCCTGGTGGTCTGCGACGGGGCCGGCTCGGCCGCGCGCGCCGAGCTGGGCGCGGCCGCGGCGGCCGATGCCTGGGTCGCGGCCTTGGCGTCGGCCGACCTGGACGCCGAAGTCGAAGCGCTGTCGTTCGGCGTTCGGACCCTTGATCCGCCCACGCGATCGGATGCGCGCGAGACGCTCGAGGAGGCGGCAGCCTCGACGGACTGGCGAGACGAGGTCATCCCCTTCGACGAGCCGGCGCCGGACGATCCAGAAGCGTCGAGCGCCATGGAAGTCGCGAGCGCATTGGATGAAGCAAGTGGATCGGATGACGCGAGTCATCCGGACGAATCACTGGATCCAGAGCCTTCCGACTCGTCCTCGGATCGGGTAGACGAAGCCTGGCGCGCCGAGCCCACCATGATCGAGCTCGCGGCGGCCGTCTCGCTGGCCCGCAAGGCCCTCGCCCGGCTGGCGGCCACTGAGGGCCGCCCGCTGCGCGACTTCGCCTGCACGCTCAGCGGCTTGCTGGTCACCTCCGATCGTCTGCTGGCCGTCCAGGTCGGGGACAGCGTGGCGGTGGCCCGCGATCCGGCCGGCGACTGGCATACGGTGGGCCGGCCGCAGAAGGACGGGGAGTACGCCAACGAGGCCCACTTCCTAACCGCGGACGACGCGCTGGCGCGCATGGAAGTCCGCGCCTTCGACTTCGTCCCCACCGCGCTGGTCAGCGCTTCCGACGGCCTGCTGCGCTTGATGCTCCAGCTGCCGAGCCTGCAGCCCCATCCGCCCTTCGTCGAGCCGCTCTTGCGCTTCGTGGCTGGCGCGCCTTCGGCCAGTGGTGCCGCCGATCGGCTGGCCGGCTTCCTGGCCAGCCGCAAGGTGCGCGCCCGCACCGACGACGACACCACCCTGCTGATCGCCCTGCGGCAGGAGCTTCCACGGGGGATCGATCGCGGCGCGGACTTGGTGACCTCGGATCCCGAGCCGAAGCCGTCGACGGAAGTGCCCGGCTCGTGAGCGGCCGCCGCCTGCGCGCTGCCAGCGGGGCGACGCTGGACCTGGGGCCCGAGATCGCCCGCGGCGGCGAGGCGGCCATCCACGAGCTGCAGGGCCGGCCGGGCGAATTGGCCAAGGTCTACCTGACCGCCCGGCCCGAGATGCGCGAGAAGCTGGAGCACATGCGCGCCCGGCCCCCCGACGATCCGGCGCGCGACTTCGGCCATGCCTCCATCGCCTGGCCGCGCGAGCTGCTATTCGACGGCAAGGGGGCGCTGGCCGGCTACGCCATGCCCCGGATCCGCGACGCGCTACCCATCCTGGAGGTCTTCAACCCCCGCCGGCGCGAGCGCCTGCTGCCCGGCTTCGACCGCCGCTACCTGCTGCGCACGGCCCGCAACCTGGCCTCGGCGCTGGAGGCGCTGCACGAAGCGGGCTACGTGGTCGGCGATCTCAACGAGCGCAACATCCTGGTCACCCAGCGCACCTTGGTGACCCTGATCGACACCGACTCCTTCCAGGTTCAGCGCCAGTCCGGCGGCCAGATCGTGGTCTACCCCTGTCCGGTGGGGCGGGCCGAGTACACCCCGCCGGAGCTGCAGGGCCAGGCCTTCCGCGGCCTGATGCGCCGGCCGGAGCACGATGCCTTCGGCCTGGCGGTCCTGATCTTCCAGCTCCTGATGGACGGCAATCACCCCTACCGCGGCCGCTGGTTGGGCGCGGGCGACCCGCCCTCGCTGGAGGCCAAGATCGCCGGCGGCCGCTTTCCCTACGACGAGGCGGCCGGCGCCCAGCTCGTCCCGCCGCCGGGCGCGCCCGACCTCGACCGCCTGGGGCCCGACCTGGCCGAGCTCTGCCTGGCCTGCTTCGTCGACGGCCACGCCCGGCCCACGCTCCGGCCCAGCGCCGGCGATTGGCTCCAGGCCCTCGAGCAGGCCGAAGATCATCTGGTGGCCTGCGCCGAGGGCCACGTCTTCGGCGACCATCTGCGCCGCTGCCCCGACTGCGGCGGGCGGGTGGCAAGGCGGGACCTCTCGGAAGGCGGCTCGGACCGGCCAGGACTGCCGGGCTTCGAGCTGGTCGCGGCGGCGGCTCGCAACAGCTTGGGATTGGGGCGTTCGGCAGCGATCGGCTTGCGCAGCCTGCCCGGCCGCCTTCGCGCCGGCGACGCGATCGAGGCGCGGACTGGTTACCGGAGCTTGGCCCAGAGTGGTGGCCACGAATCGTCGGCGAGCGCCGAGTCGACCCTGCTCGAGGCTCTGGCTCGATCCCTCGGCGCCTCGCTGCTCGGGCTCGCCGCCGCCGGCCTGCTGGCGCTGGTCGGCATTGGCTTGCATGGACTGCTGTGGTCCTGGTTGAGCGTCGAAGGGACCGCCGCCGACGGCACCGCGGCCGGGCTTTGGGCCTTACTGGCCGGCGGTGTGGCTCTTGCGGCCAGCAGCATGGTCAGCGCGACCGGCGGAGAACTGCTTGCCCTCTTCGATCGACAACTGGCCGCGCAGGCCGGCTTCTCCGCGCTGTGGTCCAGCGGTGCATGGCTCTTGGGCTGGCTTCTACCCGCGGCGGCACTGATCTTGCTCGTGGGTTCGGCGCCCGCCATGGCCGTGCTCGGCGCCGTCGGTGGCAGTGGAGCAGAGATTCACCCGATCTGGCTGGTGCTCTGGGTGGGCTATGGGAGCTTGGCCGGCCTGCAGTCCGGAGTTCGCGATTCGGCTCCCCTGGCGCAGGCGACATCGGGGCTGGTCGCTGGGATGATTGGATGGACGGTCGTGCAGGGCCTTGGTCTGCTCCTGGGCTGAGCGCGATGCGACTCTGTAGCGAGCCGGTTGTGATCCACAAGTGGCATTCGCATCGAACCCTCAGAACCGACGCTGGGTCATCGGAAGGTGGATCGAAAACCGTCTCGGCGATCGGCGTTCTCGAATGGCTGCTTCTGAGACGACTCCATGGCCGCCTGAAACGTGCAGGAGCAAGTCGATGCGCCAAACATCACCCAAATCCCAGTCCGATCGAGCTGGGATGTCGCTTGTACGATATCGAACTTGACCACTGGCGTCGGACCGACGCTCGATGTGTAATTCTCGACCATCATCGAGGACGAGGTCGATGTCGACATCGCTGTGCGGGAGCGTGTAGAGGATCAGGCCATCCTCCTCGCTGTAATCGTAGGTCAGTCGGTAGACAACCACCTCGAAGGCCGAATCGCCAGCTTCGAGCCTCACCCGGTCATCTGGCTCGATCACCACGGGTTCTCCGGATGTGGTGTAGACTGCCACCTCGTAGTGTCCGAGCTCGTCGGCCTGCGCGACGCCCGTTGCCAGTTGCTGCCCAGCACGATCGATAGCGACCTGCAGTCGCGTGAACGGTGTCGCTCGGCCCGTCACACGATTCCTGTCGACATGGACGAGAGCGCGAGGTCGGATCCTTTGACTATGTGCTCGATGCCCCGAAGGGAGGTCGAAGGAAAGCTCGAAGCCCTGTCCGGGCTCGACCAGGCCGATCCCTGCGCCGATCTGCCCATTGTGCTGGCTCTCGTTGCTCCAGGCTTGACGCGCCATGTCCTTCATGCCGCTCGCGCACGGATCGTCGAGCTCCAAACGATCGGTGATGAGATATTGCCTGTCCCCGAGGATCACGCCGTCGATCTGGGTGAATGGAATTGCGGCGTACCGT
>CAZJWJ010000091.1:0-21856 GCA_964549495.1 uncultured Anaerolineales bacterium
TGAGCGGACCGGCCGCCTGCGGCGGGCAGAAGCCCGGCTCGCCCCAGGTGACCAAGACGGCCTTGCTGGGATCGCAGCCGATGTACTGCACCTCGATCCAGGTCCGACAGACGTCGTCCTGGCCCTGGAAGTTGAGGATGGGCAGGTGAACCTGCTTGCCGAGCTGGCGGTTCGGATCGACCGAGATGCCGTCGTCACCAGCCAGGACACAGGCCGTGCGCCCCGGCGGCAGGAAGTAGACCGCCACCGGCAGCGCGCCCAGGTAGCCGTCGCTGCAGCCGTAGGCCAAGCCGTCGGTACCGCTCGCGTTCTCGAGGGCCGTGGTCGACTGCGCGCCGGCCTCGTTGGCCTCTTGGATCTGCACCTCGGCCACGCCATCCTCGTGGAGGATGATCTGGAAGGTGTTCGAGCCCGTGCCGCCGAAGTGCTGGACGCCGTCCCACTCGGCCACGAAACAGGCGCCGGCGCGGCCGCCGGGGCAGTCGCCCGCGGCGTAGGAGCCGGCGTGCACCTGGTTGGCTCCGCCGGGCGTCAGGTCGTCCCAGACGCCGGCGATCATGTCGTTGGGGTCGATGCCGCTGGGCACCGGGCAGTCGTTGGTGAAGTCGGCCAGGTCCGCGCCGAAGGTCAGGTAGCCGTTCGAGGCCACGCCGACCGTGGTGTGGTCCGTGCCGTAGAAGGAGAAGTTGAAGCCCAGCGGCAAGACGACACCGTTGTCGTCGCCGAGGCCCAGGTTCTGCGAGACACCGTCGTTGACGATGCTTTCGAAGTTGACGCCACAGCCCGGCTCGGCGCTGTCCTTGTAGGTGTAGCCGAAGTTGTCCGGGCCTCCGGTCGCGTCGGGCGAGGCTGCCTGGTTGCCACCGAAGAAGGAAGCGCCGGAGCCGGCACCGGGGCCGTCATCGCCCGGCAGGATGCCGCGGCGCGAAGGCGGACGCGAGATCTCGAGCTTCTGGCAGCCGCGGCTGTAGTAGAGCTCGTCGAAGCCGAGGATGTCGGCCTTCTCGATCTTGCCGTCCCCATTGAGGTCCGCGCGCGCATCCGGCGACGCGCGGTCGATGTAGGACTCCCAGACCCAGATGTCGTCAAAGCTCAGGAAGCCGTCCTGATTGACGTCGTATGCACCGACTTCGCACTCGAGCTCTTCCTCTTGCGCGCTGACGCCGAGGCCTGAGCCCCAGGCGGCGCTGGCGACGAAGAGCGCGAGGAGCAGTGCTCCGAACAGCAGTCGTCTAGACATGTGATGGACCCCCTTGGGAGGCGTGTTGGATCGACCGGTCTCGATGAGGCGTGCTACGAAACTCGCTATCGATGATGTCGCGATGGCGGACGGTCCGCCGCATCCTGACCGGCCTTGCTCGGCCGACGAACGGCGGGCGCAACGAAAACGATGCCCGAAGGACGGGCCGTCTTCACCAATACAACGGAATGAGCGGGCCTGAGGATACGGCCTCGCTCACGATTCGCTAAGATTTGTCCCGATCGGGCCGCGATCGAGCCGGCGGCGTCACGGGGGCCGAGCGGTCAGAGGGTTCGGCTGCCGCCGCGCTGCCAACTGAAGGGGAGTCATCATGAGCCGCAAGAGACGTCCAACCCAGCCCGCCAGGCGCAAGGCGGATGGCCTCCGAGGCCCCGAACACAAGCTGTCTCGGCCCTTCGTGGGGGCCGTGGCCTTGGTCGTTCTCCTGCTCGCGGCCGCGGTGGCCTTGCGCCTTGCGCCGACCGGCAAGGGCGGCGCGGGCTCGTCCGGCCTGGAGACGCTGCTCCCGACCTCCCTGGATGGTCTGGACCCCGCCGATCGCAAGCGCATCGAGGCGCTCGAGCTCCAGATCCGTCAGAGCGCGGACGCCGAGCCCGCCTTCCTCGGCCAGGCCTATGGGGAGCTCGGCATGCATTACCTGGCTTTCGAACGGATGGCATCCGCCCGGCCGGCCCTGACCAACGCCGCGCGATTGATGGGGCGGGACGCCCGATGGCCCTACTACCTCGGCGTGTTGGCGGCGGAGGCCGGGGATCACGAGGCCGCCGTCGGCCACTTCGAAGAGGCCCGGGCGCGCGACCCCGAGGACGCACCGACCCTGCTGCGCCTGGCCGAGTCGTTGATCGAGCTCGGCCGGTGGGCCGAGGCGCGGCCGATGATCGTCTCGGCCTTGGAACGGGCACCCGGCGAGGCGCGCGGCCATGCGCTCCTTGGTCAGATCGCGCAGGCCCAGGGCGACGCGCGCACCGCCGCGACGCATCTCGAGTCGGCACTCGAGCTCCAGCCGGCCGCCAGCAGTCTCTACTTTCCCTTGTCCCAGGCCTATCGCGCGATGGGAGAGGTCGAGAAGGCCGACGCGGCCCTGGCCCAGCGCGGCCCGGGACCGGCGAGCCTGGTCGACGATCCGAGGATGCGCGATCTGTTCTGGATCGAACGCAGCGCCATGGCCCGCATCAGCGCCGGCGCCACGCTGATGGAGCAGGGGCGCTCCGAGGAGGCGGCCGCGACCTACCGTGCCGCGGCGGAGACCGAGCCCGACAACGCCATGGCGCATGGCGGCCTGGGCGCGGCGCTGCTCTCGCTGGGCCAGCTCGAGGCGGCCGGCCAAGCCTTGGAGCGCTCCCGCGAGCTCGACCCCGAGAACGTCAATACGCTCAACAACCTGGCCCGCATCGCCATCGAGACTGGCCAGCCCGAGCGGGCCGAGGCGCGGCTGCGCGAGGTGCTGGCCGTCGATCCTACGAACGCTTCGGCCCATCGCATGTTGGGTCGGACGCTGCGGGCCCAAGGGCGTTGTGAGGAGGCGGCAGGCTTCCTGGTGACGGCCCTGGCCGCCGAGCCCGCCGACACGCGGGCCCGCATGGAGTTACTGCTCTGCCTGCTGGCCACCGGGCAGCACGCAGCGGCGCTGGAAGCGGCGGAGTCCGGCCTTCAGGTCGCTCCGGACGACCTCGGCCTGTCCCTGACCCGGGTGCGCCTGCTGGCCGCCTCTCCCGTGGCCGAGCTGCGCGACGGCGCGCGGGCGGTGGCCCTGGCCGAGACCTTGCTGGCCGACCAGCGCAGTGCCGAGGCCGTCGAGGCGGCGGCCATGGCCCATGCCGAGGTGGGCGACTTCGACCGCGCGCTTGCCTTGCAGCGCGAGGTCCTGAACATCGTACAGTCCGTCGACCGGCCCGAGTGGCTGCGCTACGTCGAGGCCAACCTACAGCGCTACCAGCAGTCCCTGCCTTGCCGTCAGCCCTTGCCGGACTTCATGCTCGGATCCTGAGCGGCGCAGCCTGGGTGCGATGGGATCTCGAACGCGTCGGACTTCGAGGGCGAGTTCCGAGATTCACAGCGGTGGTGCATCAGGGGCCGTCCAGCACCCGCCCCTCGCCGCGGCGCAGGGTGATCTCGCAGTCCACGCAAGCGACCTCGAAGGCTTCCTGGCTTCCGTCCGGCCAGCGCACGCGCGCTCGGTCCACGGCATCGGCGGGTCCCAGGCCGAAGTGCAGCCGGGGATCGTTGCTGGACAGGTAGCTCTGGGCCGGGGACACGGTGCGCGCCAGCACCCGCTGGCCGACCTCCAGCCACAGCCGCGCGCCGATGGCCAGTCGGTTCAGCTCAGGATCCTCGACCCGGACCTTCAGGTAGCGGCCCTGACGCTCCACCCGGTTCCAATACAGCCGCGCCGGGCTCTCGACATTGGTGACCACCGCATCCAGGTCGCCGTCCTCGTCCAGGTCGCCGACGGCCAGGCCGCGGCTGATCGCCCGCTCCTGGCAGAAGCCGCAGTCCTCGACCGGAAGCTGCGCGAAGGCGCCGCTGCCATCGTTGAGGTACACGTGATTGGGCTCGGCCAGACGGTCCCAGGGCGAGGGCAGGCGTGCGCCCGCCAGCGGCTCGTAGCCCTTGACCCGGCCGTTGACCACCAGGATGTCCAGGTCGCCGTCCAGCTCGAGGTCCAGGGTGGCGGTGCCGAAGCCCGTGAACTCCAGGCTGGCCTCTCCCAGGCCGCTGCGGCCGCTGTCCTCGCTGAAGCCCATCCCCTGGCCCAGGTTGCGGTAGAGGGTGTTGGTCTCCTCGCGCAGGTGGGTGAGGAAGAGATCGTCGAAGCCGTCGGCGTCGAAGTCGGCCGCGATCACGCCCATGCCGGCCTCCTCCCGGCCGTGCATGTCGACCGCCACGCCCAGGGCGACCGCGCGATCGCGGAAGCTCCCGTCGCGCTGGTTGATCCACATCTGGTTGGGATCGCCGTCGTTGGCCACGTAGACGTCGATCCAGCCGTCCTCGTCGAAGTCGGAGATGACGACCCCGAAGCCGGCGCCGAAGGCCGAGGTCAGGCCGGCGGCCTGGCTGACGTCCTCGAAGCGTCCGTCGCCCAGGTTCCTCAGCAGGACGTCGTGCACCGCATCGTAGGCCGCCGGCCCGCAGTAGTCTGGCCGGCCGTCGATCCCGGTGCAGCTGCGGCTGGGGTTGAAGGCCACGTAGCGCGCCACGAAGATGTCCAGCAGGCCGTCCCGATCGTAGTCGAGAAAGGCCGCCGAGCTCGAGAAGCCGTTCTCGACGATACCGGCTGCCGCCGTGATGTCCTCGAAGCGCCCGCCGCCCAGGTTGCGATAGAGCTGATCGGGCCCGAGGTTGCTCAGGTAGAGGTCCTCGTCCCCGTCGTTGTCGATGTCGCCCACCGCCAGGCCCATGCCGAAGCCGGGGTCGCCCAGTCCCGAGGCCTCGGTGGCGTCGACGAATCGCCCAGCGCCCCGGTTCTCGAAGTAGCGGTTGATGCTCGGACCGTCACGCGTCACCTCCGGGATGCCCTCGTTGCCGTTGTTGAAGTAGATGTCCATGTCCCCGTCGCCATCCGCGTCGAAGACGGCCACCCCGCCGCCGACGATCTCCGGCAGGTACATGCCGCCGCTGGCCCCGCTCTCGAGCACGAAGTCGAGCCCGGCCGCCGCGGCGTTTTCCTCGAAGTCGCTTGCCGGGCTCGCACAGGAGGCCGAGGCCGCCATGAGCGTCACCAGGATCGTGGCCCGGGCGATGCGACGCGCGGAGGACAGCCGGTTCGGGCCCGGTGGATCGGAAGGGCTGGTCTTCGAGCTCGGCATGCGATCACCCATCCTCGGTCTGATAGAAGGCGCGCCCCGCGCGATAGCCTTCCAGGCGGTCCTCGATCTCCTCGATGGCGCCCGTGCCGCCCTGCTCCCGTGCCATGTCGATGGCCTTCCGGGCCGACTCGACGGCCGAGGCGAAGTCGCCAGAGGCGGCCTGGGCCGCGCCCAGGATGTCCCAGCCGGCCACGATCTCCGGCATGCTCTCGACCACCACGCCGGCCTGCGCCAGCGCCGCGTCGCCGTCGCGCACCCCGCTGGCCTCGGGGGCCGTGGCCAGCTCCCAGGCCAACAGGGCGCGCACTGACACGCTGCCCGGCAGGACGGCCTCGGCGTCGCGCAGGACGGCGACGGCCTCGGCATGCCGGCCCGCGTCGGCCAGCGTCTGGGCCCAGTTGAGCCAGGCCTGCTCCTGGCGCGGATCCAGATCGGTCGAAGCCTGGTAGGCCTCGGCGGCGGCCGCGCTGTTGCCCATGGCCGACTCCGCGTCGCCGACGATGTTCAGCGCGCCGATCTGGGCCGGTACCTGATCCAGGACCGACCGGGCCATGTCGATGGCCGCCTGGTGATCCCCCTGCGCCAGGAGCATCGATCCGTAGTTCAGCCGCGTCTCGATCTGTAGCGGATCGAGAGCCAAGGCTCGCTCGAAGCGCTGGGCCGCGGCCGCCTGATCGCCCATCTGGTTCAACAGCTGCCCGAGGTTGTTGAGGGCCTGGATGTTCTCCGCATCGGACTGTAGCGCGCGCTCGTAGAGCAGGCGCGCCTCCTCCAGCCTGGACTGCGACTGCAGGGTGATGCCCAGGCCGACCAGGACCTCGGCATTGTCCGGATCGTCTTCGAGCGCCTGACGGTAGAGCGCCTCGGCTTCGGCGAAGCTGCCTTCCGTCTGCAGCCCGCGCGCCCGGCGCGAGAGCCATCGGACGCTCACCCCGCGGCGTACCACCTCGAGGAAGATGGGGTCGGCCGGCCCGACGCTGGGCCCCCCGCCATAGAGCTCGGCCAATGCCGCATGGTGGTCCGCCGTCTCGTCCTGGCCCAATCGGACCATGGCCTGGGCCAGGAAGGCGTGCGCGTCGGCATACTCGGGATCGATCTCGATGGCCCGGGTCAGGGCCTCGACCGCCGCGGCCGCCTCGCCGCGCTGCAGGCGCGCCCGTCCGAGCCCGGCCTGGGCGAAGCTCGATTCCGGATCCAACTCCACCGCGCGTTGGAAGGCGGCCAGCGCCTCGTCCGGCCGGCCCAGGTCGAGCAGCAGGTTGCCCTGGTTCCAGTAAGCACCCGAGAAATCGGTCCCGAGCGCCAGCGCTCGATCCAGCTCGGCCAGCGCCAGCTCGGCATCCTCGTCCTGCATCAGGTGGGCGATGAGGTAGGGCCAGCGCGCGTCCTCGGGCGCCAGGGACTCGGCCTCGCGGTAGGCGGTCAGCGCGGCCTCCACGAAATCGTGGGCATGGTAGACCATCGCCAGCTCGGCCCAGGCCTCGGCCGACTCGGGTTGGAGCTCGATCATGGTCATCGCGCTGTCGACCACCTGCCGGACGGCGGTATTGGTGTCGCCAAGGTCCACCGTCGGCGGCCCCTGCGAATCGGAGCGCTGCCAGACCAGCCAAGCGATGGCCAGAAGGGCCACCAGTGCCAGTCCGCCCAGCACCATGCCGCGGCGTGCCGTCGTGGCGGGCTGCGGCTTGACGGCGCGACGTCGCCGGGTGGACCGAGCGCGTGCCATGATCAGCCTCGTCCGCTCGTGAGCTGCCGGGCCTGGGTCGTCACGAGCCGAGCTCGAATCGCGGCAGGTCCAGTGGCTGCGCGACTTCGCCCTCGCCGAGGCGGTAGATCCGGTCGAGCGCCAGCTCGCCGAGGAGCTGAGGCTCTGGATTGCCGGGCCAGCGGACCTCCACCGACTCGATCCGCTCGGCCCGTCCCAGCCCGATCTCCAGCTGCAGGCTCGAGGCGCCGAAGCTGCCGCCGCTGCCGACGGTGGCATGGATGTCGCGCGGCCGGCCGGCCTCGATGACGGTGACCCGGACCCGCGCCCCGATGGCGGCCCGGTTGCCGCTCCTTCCCTGCAGCCGCAGGTGGATCCAGCGGTTGCCGCCGCCCGGGTTGCGGTAGAGCGCGTTGGGGTTGGCATCGCCGGGCACGAAGCCGCCGGCCTGCAGGTAGATGTCCTCGTCGCCGTCGTTGTCCAGGTCGCCGAAGGCTACCCCATGACCCTTGGGCAGGTGGCCCACCCCGGCCGCTTCGGTGACGTCCCAGAATCGCTCGCCGCCCTCGTTCCAGTACATCAGGTTGGGGAAGAGGGCGGCCAGGCTGGGCTCGCCGGTGCCCAGGTAGATGTCGGGCCAGCCGTCGGCGTCGATGTCGCCGAAGTTGGCGCCCATCGGCAGGCGCACGTCGCCCAGCCCGGCGGCCTGGGTGACGTCCTCGAAGCCGCCGGCCCCGTCGTTGCGGTAGAGCCGCGGGCGGCTGCCCCCGGCCGGCAGGCCGATGTGGTCGGCGGCTACCTGGTCGACCTCGGCGCGGTAGCCGGCGGCGTAGATGTCCAGCCAACCGTCGTTGTCGTAGTCCCAGAACCAGGTGGCGAAGGTTCGCTCGTCCTCCTGCATGCCCAGCCGCGGCGCGATGTCGACGAAGTTGCCGTCGCCCAGGTTCTCGTAGAGCCGGTTGGCGGTGACGGTCGAGACGTAGAGGTCGGGGTCGCCGTCGTTGTCGAAGTCGCCCCAGGCCACGCCCTTGGTCATGCGCCGATTCGCCACGCCCGACTGCACGGCCACGTCGGTGAAGGTCCCGTCGCCGTTGTTGTGGAAGAGCTGGCTGGGGTAGGGCTGGCCCTCGGCATCGACCTCGTTGCCGATGTAGACGTCCAGGTAGCCGTCGCCGTCGTAGTCGGCCCAGGCCGAGGCCTGGCTTGGGTAGGCCGGCTCGGCCAGCCCGGCGGCGTGGGTGACGTCGACGAAGCGCCCGTCGCCCTCGTTGCGAAGGAGCGAGTTGCGCTGCCGGCCCCGCTCGGCCTGCCAGGCGCCGCGGGTGATGAAGACGTCCATGTCGCCGTCGTTGTCGTAGTCGGTCTGTTGGGCGTTGAAGCCGCCCAGCTGGTCGGTCAGCCCGGCATCGGCCGAGCGATCCGAGAAGCGGCCGTCGCCCTCGTTGCGATAGAAGACGGCATGCATGCAGGGGTCGTAGGTGGTGGCCAAGACGTCCAGCAGCCCGTCGCCGTCGAAGTCCTCGATGATGCTGCCGCCCAGCATCGAGTTGTGGGCCATGCCCAGCTGGCGGGCCACGTCGACGAAGCGCGGCGCGGGCTTCTCGGAGAGGAAGGTCTCCGGCGGGATCAGCCAATCCGCGGGAACTCCGTCGGGATGCCGGCCGATGGTCATGTAGGCCAGGTTGAGCAGCCAGCGCGCGATCGTGTCGTCCGGATGACCGTCCAGGTGGATCTCGAGATGCTGGATGGCCATGAGCGAGTGGGTCTGATCGGTGTACACCCCTTCGGCGCCTCGGTTCAGCAGGCAGACGAAGGGGTTGTCGCTGTCGATGCAGTTGGCGGTCTCGGCCGCCCGCAGGTAGGCCAGCGCCTCCCAGCGGTGGTAGGCATCGGCCCGCTCTTGCATGACCTCCGGCAGCCCGGTGGCCTGCGTCAGCACCGGCCGGGCGGCCTCGTAGCGCTCGAAGGCCGGCTCGAAGTCACCCTGGCTGACCATCTCCTCGGCCAGCGCGTAGCGCAGCTGGGCCAGCTCCAGGCTCTGCTCGGCCGCCGCCGGATCCAGCTCGGCCAGCAGCGCTTCTTCCCGCGCCAGCATCTCGCGCATGGGCTCGCGGCCCAGCTCGGGATGATCGCCCTCGGTCAGCTCCTGGCACATCGCGGCCAGGTCCTCGGTGTAGCCCTCGGGCCGGCGCTCGGCCGCGGCGGTCGGCGAAGGAAGCGGGAGGTCGACCGAAGCCTCGTCCACGCTGGCCGGCCGGTCGCGAAGCAGCATCGCGGCGGCGCCAGCGACCAGCAACACGAGCAGGGCGGCGAGGGCGTATTGCCGGCGCTGTCGCGCCTTCGCCTCGGCCTGCCTACGCTGCTCTTTCTTTCTGCCGCGCTCGGCCTTCGCCATCCCGCCTGTCCGCCTTGTCCTGAGGCCAGCCTCGGGTCGATCGAGGAGGGCTACGTTAGCCTAGCGCCGCTTGGCCAGTCAAGGATTCGGATCGGTCCGAACTCGCGCCGGACAAAGCATTCGGGTCGCGAAAGAAGCTCGCTATACTGCCTCTCCATGGCTTCACAACCGACGGTCTATCCGGACCTGAACCACGTTCTGACCGACTTCGTCGCCGCCAACCGGAGCCTCTTGGCCGGCGACTTCGTCGGTGCCTACCTGCACGGCTCCTTCGCGCTTGGCGATGCCGACGAGGCCAGCGACGTCGACTACATGATCGTGGTCGAGCGCGAGATCGAGGACGCACGGTTGCCCGACTTCGAGGCGATACAGGCGCGGATCTTCGCGCTGGACTCCAACTGGGCAAAGCACCTGGAAGGCTCCTACATCACCCGCGCCGCGCTGCGGCGCCACGAGCCCGACAGCCCAGCGCTGCTCTACTTCGACAACGGAAGCGTCGTGGCCGAGCGTTCGCATCACGACAACAGCCTGGTGGTCCGATGGCAGCTGCGCGAGAAGGGCATCACGCTGGCCGGCCCCGACATCCGGGGCCTGGTCGACCCGGTCCCGGTCGAAGATCTCCGTCGCGAGGTGCTGGGGGTGATGCGGAGCCGCGGCGACGGCTGGTTCGCGGAGCCCGAGAACCTGGCCAACCGCTTCTACCAACCCTTCGCCGTGCTCACCTACTGCCGCATGCTCCACACCCTGGCCACCGGCCGAATCGTCTCCAAGCCGGCCGCGGCAGCCTGGGCGGGGCAGAGCCTGGATCCGTGCTGGAAGGGCTTGATCCAGCGCGCGGTCGAGGATCGGCCGAATCCGAGCCTGCGCTACCGGACGCCGGCCGATCCGGAGGAGGTGGAGCGGACGCTGGACTTCATCCGCTACGCGATCGTTGAGGGCGAGCGCATCATGCAGTCGCTGGATCCAGGCCTACGCGCCGGGCGCGAGACAGACGCTTGACCTGCCGCTGGCGAGCCCGAGCGCAGCAAGCTGCGGAGGACGACCGAATTCAATTTCCCCGACCGACCCAAGGCAGGTAGAGGTCCTCGACTTCGCCGTATCGGGTCGCGGTAGGCGTGGCGACGGAGCCTGTCGGGCTCGGTGTGACCGAGGCGACCGATGTCGCGGATGGCGGCGGGCTTGTCGGCACGGCGACTGTCGGCCAACCCTCGAGCTGCGGAGCGAAGACGAAGAGGCCGGCGTCGCCGGCCGTTGCGTAGACCAGGCCTTGGTCGACGACGGCCTCGGTGGCGGGGTCGGCACCCGTCGGGAGGATGCCGAGCGCGGCCGGCCGCGCAGGGTCGCGGACATCAAAGACCGACACGCCGCCCTCGCCGGACAGGAAGAGATGGTCGTGCGCGAGCGTGATCGCGGACGACAGGCGATCCAAGGGCAGCCGGGCGATCTCGACGGGCCTCGCGGGATCGCTCGCGTCCACGACGTGCAGCGCGTTGTACGCAATCGTGTCGGCCCTTGTGTAGCCGATGGCCAGCACGAAGGCCATGTCGCCGTCGATGGCTAGACGCAGCAGGCTCCGCTGGCCGAAGGGACCGCCGAGCTCGATGCGGCCGCGGGCCTCCGGGCTGGCGGGATCCGAGATGTCGCCGACGACCAGGGCCATCGGCTGCGGGTCGATCCCGTATCGGGTCGGGCTGGCTGCATAGAGGCGATCCCCGTCGATGGCGACGTCCTGGAAGCCGGCCGGATCGACCAGCTCGCCGATGCGGCTTTGCGAGGCGGGTGCGGTCAGGTCGAGGGTGGCGATCTGTTGGTCGAAGAACTCCCCGGAAGGCCGGCTGGCGACCATCGCAGCGATCGGGCCTGCCAGCGCGATCCGACGGGGAAAGTCGCCACGAAAGAGGATCTCTTCCACCTGCGGCCTCGCGAGATCCGCGATGTTCAGCCGGTGCAGCGAGCCGCCGAGCACGTCCATCTCGCCATCCGTCAGGACGTAGGCTCGGTCCTCGGCCCAGGCGATCTGCTGGGGATACCAATGCGCCATGGTCTGCGTCAGGACCTGGGGAGCGCGGGGAGCGGTCAGGTCCACCGAGAGCGTCGTCTCCAACAAGCCGAGCAGTCCGCGGCCGGCTTCCACGGCCAGCGTCTGCGATCGGCCGATGGTCTGGACGACCGCCGCTGGCGCGAGGGCCTCCGGATCGCGTGCGTCGAGCCCGAACAGCCGCCCGTCGTCGCTGCCGTACCAGAGCCGCTGGCCGTCGGCGGCGATACCGCCGGAGGGGTCGCTGCTGCGGGGCAGGGCGATTCGGCTGGCCAGCGGGCGAATGGCCGCGGGGTCTTGGACGTCGAGGACCGACATCTCGATGAAGTTGTGGCCGTAGTCGCCGCCCATGATGTATGCGCGGTCGCCGGCGACGACCAATCGATGCCCGAATGCCACCACCGAAGAGGGCAGCTCGAGCTGGCCGATGATCTGCGGCGCGTCGGCCGGGCTCGGGTCCACCGCATAGAGGACGTAGGGGGAACTGCCGGTCAGCAGCCAGACCAATCCGCCAGACACGACGGCGTCGTTGACGGTACTTTCGGCCGGGCCAGGATTGGCCAGCCGGCCGGCCTCGGCCGGGTTGGCGGGATCCCGGACATCGACCTGGTGCAGCACGGGCATCGGCGGGCTGCCATAGCCACGGGTGGCGACCACCACGTAGCCCGGAATGGCGCCGATGTGGCGGACGTCGGCCCGTCGCGCCAAGCCATCGAGACGCGCGGCTAGCCGGGGCCTGTTCGGATCGCTGACGTCGATGCCGATCAGATCGCCCTCTCGGGTTGCGGCCCATACGTGGTCGTCGATCCGCGCGATGCCCACCGTCCGCGTCAGCAGCTCGACCGCGCCGAGGAGGGCTGGCGCCGCGGGGTTCGCGATGTCGATGCCCACGACCCGATCTCCGGTGACCAGGGCCCAGGCGGTGTTCGACTCCGCGCCCGCGGCGTTCGGTTCGAGCGCGCCGAAGGCCAGGTCTTGCAGGGTGCCCGACAAGACTTCGGTGCGCCCGAGCATCCGCGGTTCGCCGGCGTCCGAGACGTCCATGGCCACCAGGCGCGGCCCCAGACCGGTCCAGAGCCGGTCACCGTCCAAGCGCATGACCTGGCTCGTGCCGCCCGACTGGGCGATGAGCTCGTGCGGCGCCAGCTTGCCGGCCTGCGTGGTTGCCGAAGCAC
This sequence comes from uncultured Anaerolineales bacterium, assembly GCA_964549495.1. Classification (GTDB taxonomy): domain Bacteria; phylum Chloroflexota; class Anaerolineae; order Epilineales; family Epilineaceae; genus JACKBJ01. Next base: position 12,381 of record CAZJWJ010000091.1, read on the forward strand.
TGCGCTGGCTGATGTCGCCGATGGAGGCATAGACCGCTAGCAGGATCGCGCAGGCCAGGATGATGCCGAAAACTGATCGATGGCTCCTGATGTCGCGCCGCTTGGGACGCAATTCATGACTCATAATCGGATTCTCCTGACTCTTGGCAGCTCATTGACGTATATGCTCGTGGGATGGTCTTGGTCGTGACGCGATGGCAAGGTCAACGTCTCCACTCCGTCATTACTCCCGATCGGCATTCAGTGTGACGTCCCACGGGCCTGCGTGGATTCCTCCGATGGAGGGCAGCTCCGACCGTCGCGGGTTACCAGCCGTTGATCAGGAAAGGAAGGAGAACGTCGGCCGGGCCCGCGCGCCAGCCGCCGACGATGATCGCGGGGATCTCGCTACCGTCCTCGTCCCAGGCCCGGGCGGAACCCTCCGGTGCAGCGCGCAACCAGCCCCGCTCGGGATCCGGTTGGAGCTCGTCGAGGACCAAGGTCAGGAAGACGCCATCCGGCAAGGGGTCGGGATTCGGTCGCTCGCTCTGGATGGCGATCCGCAGCTCGGCTTCCCGACGCTCGGGGTCGTGATCGACCGAAAGCGCATAGCCCGCCGGCAGTGCGACGATCGCATCATCGGGTCTGCCGTCGGCGTCCGCGTCGGAGGGGTCCCAGACCCAGCGTCTCGCGTCGTAGTCCAGCTCGAACTCGAGACCGTTGAGGTGCAGACCGTTTCCGAGCAGCTCGATTGGCACCCGAAGGACGCTGTCGATACTGTTCGGTTCATGGGCCGGTAAGACCAAGAAGGGGCGAGGCCGGATCGCCGGCGATGCAATCGGGCCCTGGTCGCGAAGGCTGTCGCCGATCGGGATCAGCGGGAGCATGGCTTGCCGGCTCTCGGCGTGACGTTCGTCGGCGTAGTGGGTGGAGATATCGGAGCGGCCGTCGAGCGGGAGGTCCAAGACGAGCACCCCGAAGCTCGTGTCCGTGTGCGGATGGACCGAGCCTGTCACCAGATCCGATCGGGTCTGGAGCCACTCGATGGTTTGCTCTGGCCACCAGCGCAGGGCGGTCCGGTCCTCGAGATCGGAGACCAGCCAAAGATGTCGCCCATCGACCGCGTTGAAGTCGAGCTGGAAGCGGCCCGTGCCGGGTCCCAGGTTCACCAAGTGCAAGGCGCTGCTCATGCGAGGGTTGGTCGGAAGGGCCCGCAAGAATGGCAAAGCGGTGTTCGTGATACCTCGATCGGTCGGCATCGCGTGGTAGGCGGCCGCCTGTCCTCGACGGGGATCGGTCAGGATGGCGCTGGCCAGCACGGGACCGCCCGTGGCGCTCACGAGCGCGCTGGCGACACAACCTGGTGGAATCGGGATCTCGGACCGGTCGATCCGGCGTACCGCGCCCGGTGGCAGACGCACCGTCGGCAAGTTCCCGCTCTCGCCGCGACAGTGCGATGCGTCCAGGAAGTGATCGTAGCCGTCGAAGCGCAGATCGATCTCGATGCTCGAGCGACCCGGATTGAGGATTTGGATGCGCGTGTCCAGTCGGACCGTGTTCGGCCCTGGCTTGCCGTGTAGGCTCACGCTGGAGTCGACGTAGACGGCCGGCAGGATGGCCTCCGCGCTGAGTGCCGCCGCCGGCACGGACTCCAGCGCGTAGAGCCCGATGGCGTCTTGGATGTCCGTCAGTCCGATCGCCGTGATGGACCTGTCGGAGAGCAGGCGCGCCCATCCGTCGAAGCCCGCCGGCAATCCGGCGAAGCTCGGGTGGCTGTCCAGCCGCATGCTCCCGCCACTTCGAGGCGGCAGGCGCACCATGAAGCTGCGCGATGGGGCCGCCGCCTTGCCGTCGTAGACGGCGATGCTCACCTGAGCTTCGTCCAGCGACGGGTTCTGAAGCGCCAGCGCCGAGACGACGTTGCCCGGCTCGTAGCGCAGCCCGGGCAGGATCAGCTCGGTGCCGGGTTCCGTTGCGTCGTACATCGCAGCGGCACCGGACTCCCAACGCAGCCGGCCCAGCACACCCAGGTTCTCATCACCTTCGACCCGCAGGGCATGACTGCGGCCGCGCAGGATCTCGCGCACCGGCTCGAGCAGGTTGAACTCGGCGATGCGCTCGAAGCCAATCCGATCGCGGATCTCCCGGATGCTGCCGTCAATCCGGTCGAGCGGATCGAAGTCGGCCCATACGGATGTGGCCGATACCTGGTGCTTGTTGATCGCCACCACCGCGCCCTCGGCGGGACGATCGAAGTCGAGCCCCGGTGCCGGCGGTGTCGGGATGGGCGCCGGGCAACCCGACCAGAATCCGAAGCGGTACTCGACCGATCTGCCCCGATAGCGGAAGTCCTCGGCGCGAACGGCTTGTCCGTCGACGAGGTCGGGGCAGATCGCCCATCCGACCGGGGTCGCCGCGACGACGATGCGATGCGGGGCGGTGATCGGCGGTGCCGGAAAGTCGATCAGCGCGCGCTGTTGTTCCTGGTCGATGGCGCTGCTGATCGCGGTCGCGATGGGCGTTCCCCGCGCATCCCGGATCTCGAACCGCATCTGCTCGATCGCCCGTTCGGCGGCATGGTGACGGTCCTCCCCGTCGTAGACGGCATCGCAGCCCGGGCAGTCCTGGTCCATCCCTCCAACCACGTCCACCGATCCGATGGCGCGGAGCTGGAGCGGCGTCCCGGGAAGGGGCGGAGGATAGGGATCGGCGGTGGGGCCCTGGCTGGGCGTCGCGCTCGGGCTGGGCGAGGGGCCCGGGCTGGGGGTGGGGCTGGGCGGAGGCGTATTGGTGGCCACGGGCGTGACGGAGACATCGGGCTGTCCGGGGGCACTCGAGCCGTATCGGGGTGCCGGTCCCGCGATGACCAAGGGGAAGTGGGGGCGCCGGCCCCGGTCGGTCGTGGGGGAGAAGGCGCGATAGAGGGCCGCATCCCGGGCGCCGGCACCCGGTCTCGATAGGTCGAGCACCACCGCCGAGACGGGCTGGTCGCTGGTCAGGTCGAGCCCACCCGTGATCCCCTCCGGGAAGGCCTCGATGTCAGCGGGGTCCAGGAGCACTCCGCCTTCCGCTGCGATGCGGGTCGCGCAGGCTTCGCAAGCGATGGGCTCTCCGTCCAGGGTGGTGGGCTTGAAGCGCAACTCGGCCCCGACCGGGTTTGGGTTGAGCACGAAGACCCGGGACCGACCACGATCGCTGCCCTGCTGCTTGCGAACGAAGGGCGCGCGCAGTCGGATGGAGCTCGCGTCCACCCGCTCGACGGAATAGGCCGCCAGTTGGTTCCCGAGCGCGTTGGCCAGCGTCACGATGGCGGTTACGGGCTGGCTGGACGTGATGAAGGCCGCCGCGGCACATCCTTCCGGCAGAGGGCCGTTTCCGCTGCGCAGGACCAAGACCTCGTTGATGTCCGCGCTCAGCCCCGATTGTTGGTAGCGCTGGCCGGCGCAGCTCCCTTCGATGCCCACGAAGTCGACGCGGATGTCGGCCGGGATCGGACCCGGATTCGTCAGCGCGATCTCGTAGCTCAGCGCGAAATCTCCCCAGGCCCGTGCCACCAGCGGCGCCGCCAGGCGCCGCCCCGTTCCATCGGCTCCGAGGTAGTCGTAGTCGGCCACTGCGTGCTGGCTGCCGGGCAGCGAGTGGAGCACCTTGGCCGAGAGATTTCCCCGGCTGGTGATGTGCAGTGACCCGGTCCAACCGTCGGGGAGGAAGTCCCACCTCGGGTCGCCGGCAAGATCCAAGAGCCGGAACCCCTTCGTGATGTCCAGCCGATATCTCGGGACCAACGGGTCGATGGCGCCGCTCGGTACGAAGCTCAGATCGAACATGGTCCGGTAATCGGTCGTGGCGTTCTGCAACACCACCTGCGAACTCCAGCGGGATCCGTGCTTGACCACGTAGGGCACGATCAGGTCGGTGTCGATCCGCGCCTCGCCGTTGAGGATGGCTCCGCCATCGGGCCAGTCGCTTCGGGAGATCGCATCGACCAGCTTGGCCGGTTCCCCGAGGAGCAGTCCAGCCATATGCCCGTTCCCGATCAAGGGCTCCTCGTCGAGAAACACCAAGCGCGCGCGCTGCGGCGGGACCGCATCGCGCCGGAAGCGCCCGCCTGCATCGTCACCGGCGAAGTCGCCGATGATCCGCGTAGGTTGCTCCAGGTCGCTGTTGACCACGACGATACTGCTGCCACCCGATTCGAAGAGGGTCGAGAGACGGGCCGCCTCGTCGATCCTATCCGGTTCGCTCCGAGCCGGGCTCTCGGCGGGCGAGGATCCGAGCCAGAGCAGGCTCAGCATGGCGGCGAGGCCGGCAGCCCGGCACGAGGAAGGGAGGCTCATCGACTTCCCAACAGCAGCGGGAGGTAGGATCGGGCTGCGAGCTGGGGAAGGCGGGGGCTACCGAGAAGTCGCTCCAGTCCTTCGCTCGCGAAGTCTGGTGTGACAAGGATCCGTCCATCCCAGACATCGAAGCTGTAGAGATCGGGCAGATCCAAGGCGCCCAGTCGGGTCCAGGCGTCGGGAGCACTGTGCTCGAGGACGTGGATGGAGCGCTCGACCTGGTAGAAGAGCCGTGAGCCGGAGAGGCGTAGGCGGTGCGCGTCGGCATGCGTTGCCGCTCGCGCCAGCGGCGCGAGCTGACCGGCTTCGTCGATATCGAACAGGACGAGCTCCGAGGGCAGCAAGGCGAAGAGCCGGTTGCCCTCGATCTGGATCTCGCTTGCGCCTTGCAGCAGCGGCTCCGCGCCCAGGACCCGCGGACGAGCCGGGTCGGCGACATCCACACGCCAGACGGGCGATGGATCGTCGCGGCGGTGGCTTCCGCCGACCAGGATGTGGTCGCCGATGCGCAGCAGGTCGCGGAGCCGGTGGCAGGCCGGGAGGCTGGTGGAGCCGCGAAGCAGCATGCGCCCCGGCATCGAGACATCGTAGACCGAGAGGTCTCGGTTCCGCGAGAGGCCGATCAGCTGATCGCCGTCCAGGCGAAGCCACAGACTGCAGGAGTCGCCGTCGCGCGGCGGGTTCCGATTCGGGCATCGGCCGTCATCGGGTAGGAAGCAGCTCAGACCAAGTAGCGACGGGCCCTGGGCGTCGGCATTCGGTAGGCGCAAGTCGATGACCTCGCGTGAACTGCTGCCACCCAAGGCGATCATCCGATCGCCGTTCACGGCCGTCGCCACCACGCGCTCGATGCCGTCGAGAGCCAGCAGGCGGTCCGGGCCATCCGGTCGATGGAGCCGGCTGTGATCTTGGCCAAAGGAGACGAAGCGGTCCTCACGCCACCGGGCATCGTAGGCCCGCGCCGACGGACTCCAGTGCAGGTGGGTGCGTGCCGGCCCGGGTTCGACGAGGTCCATGACCTGTAGCCCGGACATGAGCGGCAGCGCGAGGCGCTGGCCCTGGACGTCGACATGCCAGCGCAGGATCGATCGGAAGTAGTCAAAGCTCGTGTCGCCCAAGAGGCCGATCGCGGACATCGCGGCTGGTTCGCGGGGATCGCTGGTGTCGAGCCGCGAGAGGTATCCGCTGGGCCGGCTGACGTACATCCGGGTGTCGGTCCGGAAGCTCATGCCGTTCGGGCGTTCGTGGAGTGGAGCATCGTCCTGGAAGGGGCGTTCGGCCAGCAGGCGAGGCGGGCGGACGCTCAGATCGTGGATGCCGATGATCGAGGAGGTAAAGCGGCCCGCGCCCTGCGATGGGATGAACAAGGTCACCGCCGTGTCCCCGAAGAACTCCACCGCCTCGATGGCGAAGCCTTCACGATAAAGGGTGAAGGGCTCGCCGGAGTACCTGGGCTGGCTGGGATCACCGAGGTCGAAGGACTGCCAGACTGCCGCCTCACGGAGCAGATCGCCGACGACGACGTGTAGCATCGCGCCCGCGCCGCGGACCTGCATGCCCTCCTGGATGAAGAGATCCGTCGGAAGCGATCCCAAGACCGTCAGGCTCGCCGGGTCGAGGGTCTTCAGGGCGCGTGACTCGAGCAGCGCCAGCGTCGCGCCGGCGGCATGGATCTCGCGCGGTACCTCGTCGAGCTCTACGCGCTCTGCCAGGATGCCGTCTGCCTCGACCGAGAGATACTGCAACGAGCGGCCACCGCCCCGGCCCGGCCCGAGCAGCACGAATAGCCTGCCACCGATGCTGATGCCTTGCTCGACCGGGCCGTCCAGCCTGAGGTAGCGCTGCACTCGAGTGCGTGCCGGACCCGACGCATTCAGGACGGCGATCCGGTCGCCGCAGGCAACCAAGACGGAATCCTGGTGTAGCACGACCCGATCGTGACAGTTGGGCGCGCCCGGAACATCGACCTGGCGCGGCCATTCGCGCTCCGGCAGTGCGCGGCCACGCGGTAGATCCCGATGGTCCCAGCAGGACAGCGGTCCGCCCTCGATTCCGCAGCGCCAGCCCTGCCCGATCCAGGTCGGTAGGTGGTCCAGATCTACTGTGGCTTCGAGCTGAAAGGCATCGTCCTGCAGTTCCAGACTGGAGAGCCGGTGGCTGGGTGGTGCGACGTCGACCCGAGACTCGACGACCAAGACCCGGTCGCCCTCGATGGCAGCCATCCGCGAGGGCCCGAGACTCGGACTCCATGCGGCGGAAGGACCGATGTCGGGAAGAGACTTCAGCCCGTGATGCTGCACGACCATCGGGTCGGCGACCAAGACGCCCGACGGCGTGAGCTCGGCCCGGATCCAGTAGTCCGTTCCGCGCTCGTCACCCACCGGGATGCCCATCAGGGCTCGCGGAGTCGACCCATGGATGTCGAAGAGCCGGGCTTCCCCATGCGACCGGTGGGTCCCGGCCGCGGCGACGAGGTCCTCCCGGATCGAGAGACCGTGTAGCAAGAAGTCCGGTTCGAGGACGAAGGCATCCTGCGCGCCGGCGTCCGTCTCGAGCGCCATGCGGTCGTTGGGATCGAGGCCTACGAGGCTCAGCTGTGGGGCGATGGCGCGTTCTGCGTCGCCGCGCGAAGCGGCCACGAGCTGGCGACCGGCGGCGTCGGTAGCCAGCACATCGACTCTATGTTCGAGCGCCAATCGTTCGACCTCGTAGGCTGCCGCGGGATTTCCGATGTCCACTAGCGAGAGTCCGGCGCTCCCGAGTCCCAAGACCAGCCGATCGCCGATGCGGCCCAAGGCCATGATGGCATGGCCGATCGGTAGATCGATCATGGGCCCGGTGCCGGCGGCGGCAGCGTTCTCGAAGATCATCAGCCCGCCGTCGACCGCCCAGAAGGTCAAGTCGCCGTCGACCAGGATGCGCGCTTCGCGATTCTCGTCGACACCCAATACTTGGAGGACCGGGGCGATGAGCGCGATGGACTCTGAGTGGCTCGACAAGGGGGTACGCTGTGCCTGCGTCGAGTCGTCGGGGCTCGATGTCAGCAAGTGCACGAGAAGGAGGGCGAGGACCGAGAGGCGTCCGGTAGGGAAGGACAGCAGGTTCCGCGAGGAACTCGGCGAGATCCGGGCGGATGATCCACGAGTTCGTTCTGGTATAGGCGGTGCGGCCGTCCACTCGGTCTCGGGGCTTCGTCGTGTATGCATCGGCGTCGCCCTCTCGAACGTGTGGGGACTTTGGATGACAGAGATTGCGATAGCCTTCAGGTCCGCGACATAGACGACGCATCGAACTCCCAAATCGTTACGCAGGTCCTATCACGCTGCCGAGTCCGTGTCTCCGACCAGCCGGACGATACAGGCAGCGTGTGAAGAAGAGTGCATACGACGACCTCGATGGCATTCGGCGCAGCATCGCCTTCCCCGTGCCGGAGATCGAGGTCTTCGCGCCGACGCCCGCGCCCACACCGACCGCGTCCCCGACGACGATACCCGTGATTCGCGAGCTATACCTTCCCTTCTTGGCCCAGCGGCATTGCGCGCCCGGGCGCCTGCAGAGCTGACGTGGCGCTGATCGTCGACGCTTCGCTGAGCATGCTCGAGGACAGCCGGGGCGGCCGGCCCAAGATCGAGGCGGCGCGCGAGGCGGTGCGCACCTTCCTGGGCCTGCTGAGCTTCCCCCGCGATCGGGCGGCCCTGGTGAGCTTCCACAGCCAGGTGACCACGCACGCGGGGCTCCAGCCCAGCGCCGAGCCGATCCGCTCGGCGCTGGAGGACATCAGCAACCGCTCCGGCACGCGCATTCACCTGGGCATCGAGGCCGGCGCCGCTGCATTGCGCGCCGGTGCCGATCGCCCGCGCAGCCAGAAGGTGCTGATCCTGCTCACGGACGGCCGCTCCAGCCCGGAGCCGGTGGTGGTGGCCGAGGCGGCCGCGACACGCGCCAAGGCCGAGGGCATCTTGATCTTCACCATCGGCCTGGGCCCGGAGGTGGAGACGGAGGCGCTGAAACGCATGGCCAGCGATCCGGCCTACTATCACCACGCGCCGGACGCGGAAGATCTCGAAGCGGTCTACCGCGAGCTGGCCCGGGAGCTTCCGTGCCGGCCGTGAGGTCAGCGCTCGGCGGGAACGGAGAGCCCTAGGGCACGGCCCGGCTCCACTGGAGATAGCCGGCTCGGGCCAGAACCTCGCTTGCATCGAAGCTTACGCGATCCGTGCCGACCATGGCGCCAACGTACCACGATCCGCTTGGGCTCGTGCCGGCCAGAGCGAATGCCTCGGCCTTCGGCGACCATACGAGGTCCGGCTTGGCGCCTCCGGCGAGGAGTGCGGGATCGAGGCTCGCGAGACCCGGCGCCATTCGCCGGACCGTTCCGATTTGGGGGTCGAGCTCGAACAGGCCGTCGGCTTGGTAGCGATCCCGAATCGCGCTCCAGCTGCCGAAGCGGAAACGGCCGTCGGGCGTGAACACGCCCGAGCTGCCCCGATAGTCTCCCGTGATCGGCTCGCTTTCGAGAAAGCCGCGCTCCGTCCGCGTGGCCAGGTCGAAGAGGGAAACCGCGGCGCGGGTCCGGAAGTAACCGAAGCGGGTGATGCCGACCTGGCTCGAATCCGGGGCGAAGTCGAGGGTGGAACCGCTCTCGATGCCCTGTCCGGCCTCGGCCAGGTCGATGACGCCGCCCGTCTGGAGGTTCAGCAGCGCTCCGGAGGAGCCCTCGTAGCGGCTCGCGTGCAGAAAGAGCCAGTTGCCGTCCGGGGACCACTGGATGGGCCGGTACACATGGCTGTCGAAGATCGCCGCGTCGGTCTCGGCCAGCCGGTGCTCGAGCAGGCGTCGTGGGACGCCGCCTTCCAAGGACAGCGTCCAGACGCCGTGGCCATCGCCGTAGGCCACGTTCGACCACGATGCGTCGGCCGCGAAGGAGCTGCATCCGAGCGAGCCGTAGGGAGGCCCCGGCACGACCGACTCGCATCGCGCCACGAGGCGGGTCTTCTCCGTTCCGCCTGGTGTGACCAGGAAGAGCCCCGCGTCGTCGGCGTCTCGGGTCCGGACGGCGCCGCTGAGGGCGCCGCGACCCAGGTAGAGTGCGGACCGTCCATCCGGTGCGACCGACCAGGATCCCAAGGTGCCGGTGATCGGCACGACCTGCCAGGAATC
>CAZJWJ010000092.1:0-734 GCA_964549495.1 uncultured Anaerolineales bacterium
TGCGGCTTTTTCCCCAAGCGGCATTTCAACGTTTAGTTGTTCTTTCGGAAACCGCCCGTTCACCGCAAGGCGCCATATTGATTTCAACAAAGATGCCTCGAAGGCAGGGCTGGGTGGCATGTTCGACGCTGAGTTCTGGGGCGTCGCAGGGGCGATGATCGCGGCGGCCGCAGGCATGGGCCTGCTGGTTGCCGCGATAGCCCTCATCCGGCGCGCGGTGCGCGTGGACATGCTGGAATTCGAGCGCGGCTATAACGCCCTGGCGCCCACAATCGACCGCTGACTCCTCAACAAGAACTGGCGCCGGCGCGCCGGTCCGCTAAGCTCGCCTTGTTCCAGGGAGGCGGGAATGAAGCTGCCTGCGATGTTCTTAGCGCTGTGTCTGGCCGCGTGCGGACAAACATCTCAGGAGAGCGAGACGCAGCCGCCTGAGCCATTCGATCTCAATATCGAAATCGGCCGCTATGGAGCCATGCTGCATCAGATCGACGAACACACGCGCGAACGCCCCGGCAGCGCCGAACCCTCGGTGACCGATACCCGCGAATTGGCGCGCCGGCTGCGGGAAACGGTTTGGCGGTATAATCTCGAACGCTCGCGGCTGTGCGCCAAGGGGCTTTTCGCCGAACTCAGTTGCGGCCCGGCGTACGATCCCGTCTGGATATCCGAGCCGCCTACTGCGGCGCCCTCCATGGAGGACTTGGAGACGCGCGCCAATGCGCTCGGAGGTGAAG
>CAZJWJ010000092.1:744-21724 GCA_964549495.1 uncultured Anaerolineales bacterium
TGTCGAAGCGCGGCCTCGCCATCCCCCGTCTTCGACAAGCTCAGACTGACGCCGATGGGGCAGTGCGCGCGCGCGGCTGACGCTAGCGCAGCCTCCAGACCGCGGCGCGCTTCACCTCCGCGTCCTCCAGCGCACGCGTAACGGGAATGTCGTAGGCGGCGATCTGGTCCAGCTTGTCGCGCGGCAGATAGGTGCGGCCGGGATCGCCGATCAGCACCTGCTTGCCCGCGCGCTGCAGCGCGACCAGCCAGTCCAATACGCGCGGGGCCAGATCGCGGTCGTAGAAAAGATCGCCGACCAGGATGACGTCCGCCCCGGTCGGCTTTCCGACGGGATCGGCGTCGCTGGTTTCGACGCAGACGTCGTTCAGGTCGGCGTTGAGCTTTGCTGCGTGCGCCGCGAAGGCGTCGATATCTACTGCGAGCGCGCAAGCGGCGCCCGCCTTCATCGCGGCGATGGCGACCAGGCCCGAGCCAGAGGCGACATCGAGGACGCGCGTGCCGCCAACGATCTCGGGGTGATCCAGCACATAGCGCGCGAGCGCCTGGCCGCCGGCCCACGCAAACGCCCAGAACGGCGGCGGCAGCCCGAGTTCGCCGAGATCGAGCCGCTGGTCTTGATGGATGACAACAGCCAGCCGCAGGCCGGCAAGGCCCACGTACGCTTCGTGCACGCCTCGCCCGATGCACCGTCGGTCGACATCGCCGTGGCCGACGGCGGCCCGGTCCTCTTCTCCGACATCGCCTTCAAGGAGATCGGCGACTACCTCCCGGTGGACGCCGGTACCTACGACCTCGAAGTCCGCGTCGCAGGCACCCAGACCGTGGCCCTGAGCCTGCCCGACGTCATGCTCGAGGCCGGCACCGTCTACACCGTCTTCGCCATGGGCCTCGCCGCCGGCGACCCCGCCCTCCAGGCCGTGCCGAGCATCGACGCCCGCTACCCGGACAGCACCCCGCCAATGCCCACCACAACCCGCATCTTCCTCCCCTGGCTAGCCAACACCTTCTAGCCTCCATCCAACCCCACCAGCAACCCTAGGGCTCGGCCCTTCGTCTCCCGACCTCTGCTCGCTTCACTTGGTGGAAGCCGTGATGCTCCAAGCATCGCGGCTTCCACTGCCTCCAGTATCCTTCCCCCTCACCAATCGCACGAAGCGGCGGGGCTGCCCTTGGCGGGGATCGCGGTTGTCCGAGGCCAACCCTCCTCCAACGCGCGCGCCCCGGCCCGCTGCGCGCTCCCCAATCTTCGCCCCCCCCCCCGCCCCCCGAGTTCGTGAGCCCCGCCAAGGGCAGCCCCGCCGCGCCTACCGACCCCCCGCCTCCGCCATCATCAAGTACAGCCCCTGCCCATAAGCCTTGATCGCATCAAACGGCACCTGGTTGTACACCTCGATCGAAGGCGCCACCCCCGTCCCCGTCGAAACCCGCGTCAAGGTCCCATCCTCCGCCACCAGAGCATCCACCGCCCGCGCCGCCGTCCGCCCCACCGATTCCAGCTGCGGCCCCTCAACCCAACCCGCATCCGACGCCCGCAGCATCGCCGCCGCGATCGCCGCGCTGCCCGAGCTCTCCAGGTAGAAGTCCTTGCGCGTCACCACCGTATGCCACAGCCCCGACCCGTCCTGCATCACCGCCAGCCCTTCCAACTGACGCCGCAGCCGATCGCGCAGCGCCACCTGCCAAGGATGTCCCTCCGGCAGCCACTGCAAGACCTCCGTCGTCGCCAGCGCCGCCCAGCCGTTGCCGCGGGCCCATTGGGCCGCCGACATGTGCGGCTGCAGCCCCGCCAGGAAGTCCGAGCGATTCCAGCCGTGGTACCAGCGGCCGCTGACCGGCTCCTGCAGCCGCCGGCCATGGGCCAGCACCTCGTCCACCGCCGCCGCCAGACAGCCGGCGCAATCATGCAGCGCCCCGTAGCGGGCCAAGAGCGGCGCGCTGACGATCAGCGTGTCGTCCCAGAGTTGGTCCTCGAAATGCGCCAGGCTGCCATGTGTCCGCGGCGCCCGCCAGCGCAGGTAGTCCACCGCCCTCCGTGCCTCGGCCAGGTAGCGCGGATCGGGTCGGTGCTCGTAGAGCATCAGGGCCGCCCAGGCCGGCGTGGCGTGGTTGGCGTGGCCCAGGCCGATGCCTTCGGCCAAACGCGCGTCCATCCAGCCGGCCACCGCGTCGAGCAGCGCCGGATCGCCGGTCTGCCGATGGGCGTAGAGCAGGCCGGCCATCGCCACGCCGGCCTCCCAGTCCCAGCGGTTGATCGCCGCCTCCGGATCCTCGGTCATCGCCAGGGTGCGCGCCGCCACCCGCAGGCTGCGGTCTCTCGCCGTCTCCTGCTCCGCCCGCCGCACTCGCAAGGGAGCTCGCAGCGGCCGATCCACCGGTCGGGCGGTGACCGCGATCCCCTCGACCTCGCGGCCGGTCGCGGGAAGCGTTTCGGCCACACCGCCTTGGGCGCCCACGTCTCCGCTTCCCAGCGCAGCGAGACCGATCAGCATCAGCGCCAGCAGCAGAGCAAGGGGCAGCCCGTGGGCAGCCGGAACCGCTCTGCAAACGCGGCCTGGCCCGCTGCCCTGCTCGCCCGTCGATCCCTTCATCCCGGCCTCTCTTCGATTCAATCCGCGTCTCCCAGTTCGCCCTGGCGTCCTGCTGCTTCGACGTGCATCGGCCGGCCCCGGTTACGAGCGGCCTGCGGCCGGCAGCCCGGAATGCGAACAGCCCACGCGCCGAAGCGGTGGGCTGTTTCTTGGATGCCGCCTCGGCCGCATTCGCGGTCTCCGGCACCGGGTGTGGAGCAGAGGGGACTCGAACCCCTGACCTCTACAGTGCGATTGTAGCGCTCTCCCAGCTGAGCTACTGCCCCGAGGAAGCGGAATTATAGGCCAGCCGGGGCCGGGGCAACAAGCCGGCGCGGCGTCCGTCGGACCGTGGGCCGCGGATGGCCGGCCGCCTCGGGGGGGTGTGCTCCGGGCGGAGCGACCATGCCTCGGTCCGGAGTCACCACTCGCCGGCGTAGCCCGGCCCGATCTCCGGCACCCGGGAGCGCAACCAGCCGTGGTGCAGCTCGATCAGCTGGCGCAGATGCAAGAGGTCGTGGGCCAGCCAGGCGTTGAGCATGTCGCTGGCGCGCATCGTTCCGGCCACCGGGTGGTGGCGCTCGATGCCCCAGTCGGGCGCGGCCAGGGACTCCAACCAGGCCAGGCTGCGCTCGCGCTCGCCCTCGAAGCGGGCCAGCGACTCGTCCAGATCGCGCGCGGCGTAGTCCCGATCGCGGATCCAAGCTTGCGGGTCGATGGGCGGGAAGTCCTCGCCGGGTCGGTGCAGGAAGTAATCCAGCCGGGTCCGGAAGTCCTCGGCCTCCTCGTCGGCCAGGTGATTGACCACCTCGAGCAGCGACCAGCTCTCGGCATCCGGCCGCCAGCCGGCCTGCTCCGAATCCACCCCCTCGACCAAGGCCCGGATGGCCGCTCGATTTCGTCCCATGCGCGCGATGGCCGCAGTCAGATCGATGGTCATACCCCGCCTCCTCGATGTTCCATCGGTATCCTCTCTCAATCGACCCAGAAGACCGCCCAGGTGTCCTGGGGCAGCGTCCAGTCCAACGTGGCCCGACCGCCGCCCTGCAGGTCGTGGACCACCAGCCGGCTCCAGCTGGTGCCGAAGGCGTCCTCGCGCTCGCCCACCAGCAAGTAGCGGCCGTCCGGCGAGAAGGCCAGGGGTTGGGCGTCGCCGCCCTCGATGGCCAGGCTGCTCGTCCGCGTCGGAGCATCGACCTGGAGCCAGCCGATCTCGCGCGGATCCTCGCCCGATCCCGAACCCGCTAGGGGAACCCGGGCCCAGGCTGCCTTGTCCCCGGCGCGGTCCCAGAGCAGGTGTAAGGCCTGCCCGCCGGGCTCATCCAGAGTCAATCCCTCGGCCTCGGACTCCCCAGCCAGTTCCAGGAGGCGCACGCGACCCGCTTGCTGATCGGCTTCGGCCAGGAGCAGGTGCTGGCCGTCGGGCGAGGCGGTGGCCTCCACCCAGGTCTGCATGCCGCCCTCCAAGGCGATGCGACCGGCTTCCTCGCCCGAAGCGGTGTCGATCTGGCGCAGGCCCAGGACGCTGCCGCTGTCGGCCGCCAGCTCCAGCAAGGCCGCGCGATCGGACCCGGGCGTCCAGGCCACCAGGCTCGAGATCTCGCGCCGTAGCCGCTCGTCCTCGATCTGCCAGAGCAGGCGATCGTCGACGCTGGGCCGGCCCTCATCGGTGGCCGCCACCGCGCGCAGCTCCCAGGTCGGGCTGCGCCGGGCCCCTTCGGCCTCGGTGCTCGGAAAGCCGCCGGTCTGCTTGCCATAGGCCAGGCTGCTGCCGTCCGGCGACCAGACGAAGCCCGCCAGGCGCGAACGGGCCGTGTCCGCGCTGGCCAGGAGCCGTGGCTCGGCGCCGGCCTCCAAGGCCTGCACCAGCAGCTTCTCGTCGGCCACCGCCGGCTCGCCCGGCGCCCGCTGGATCACCCGATAGACCACGCGGTCCCCCGCCGGCGACAGGCGCCAGTCGCTGATGTTGGCCCCTTCATCGGTTACCCAGAGCGGCCGCACCGCTCCGTCGGCGATCTCGTAGCGGGCCGCCTGGTTGGAAACCCCTTCCGGCGCGGCCGAGATGGCCACCAGCCCGCCGGGGAGCTCGGAGGGATCGACCTCCTCGGCCTCGCCACCGTCGCAGCCGACCGATCCGATCAGGAGCAGCGCGCCGAGCAGCCAGCGCGCGATCCGGCGTCCGGCGCGCCGCGCGCCCGGGCCTACGATTCCGAGGTGCTCTCGGATTCTCCCTCGATCACCGTCGTTCATGTCACTATCCTCCTGGCGCGATCGCGCGAAACCGGTGCGACCCCAGCGCGGCGCATTCCGAGTCCGGCGGGATGTCACCCTCGGACAGGCATGAGTTTCGCGAGGCCGCCGGCCCGCGTCAAGCGACCGACTGGCCGGCAACCGGGTCGCGCCCTATACTGGGCGCCAGATCGCCCGGACCACGTCCCTTCGGCCCGGAAGCGCCAACGCGCGACGACCCCCACACAGCGCCCCGTCCACCGAGTGCACCGCCGGCCCGCCCAGCCGGCCGTGCCGATCTGTTCATCGCTCGGCCGATTCGACCGGGAGTTCTTCGCGCAGATGATCCGGCAGCCCTCCCGAAGTTCTGCGCTCTGCGCCATGCCGCGGCGCGAGAGTCTTGGCCGCCGTCCGGCAATACGGCCGAGCGAAGCTCGAGGGCCGGCGGCAGGCCGCTGGCTCCTGGCGGCCTGCCTGCTCGCGCTGGCCCAGGTCGTCGCGGCCTGCAGCGGTCCGAGCCCGACGCCCGCGCCGGTCGACGAAGTGCCCTTGCGCCTGGCCGCCAGCGCCGAGGCCATCCCGGACTCGGTGCTCGCCCGCTTCAGCCGGCAGGGCGGACGGGCGGTCGATCGCATCGACGTGGCGGACATCGAGGCGGCCATCCGCGCCGGCCGCTCCATCGATCTGGCCTTGCTGCCCACCGAGGCCTTGCCGGGTCTGATCGAAGACGGGCTCCTGCGGCCCTTGGAGCGGGCCGAGCTGAGCGGGTTGGGCAACCTGCCGATCAGTTTCCGCGACCTGGCCCACGATCCCGGCAACCGCCACAGCCTGCCCTTGCGCTACGGCATCGTGGGTCTGGTCGCGAGCCTGGACGGGGCCGGGCGCATCCCGGACTCCTGGGACGAGGCCCTGGACCCCGACCGGCCCGAGCGCTTGATCCTGCGCCCGCGGCCCCACCAGGTCTTCGGCGCGGCCCTGCTGGCCGAGGGGCTGGAGGATCGGCGGACGGAGCCCCAGGCCTTGACGGTCGCCGTGGCGCGCTGGACCGACCTGGCCGAGCGCCGACCCCTGCGGCTGCTCGAGACCGAGGACTCGCTTGCCGAGGCTTTCGAGGAACCCGGCGTGATGATCGGCACCGCAGCCGATCTGGACGCGGCGCGGCGGGCCGGCGCCGACGCCATCTTCGTGGTGCCCCGCGAGGGGGCCATGCTGTGGATCGAGCACTTGGTCATCCCCGGCAGCAGCCAGCAGGCGACCGAGGCCATCCGCTTGATCGATCATCTGCTCCAGCCCGAGATGGCCTCGCTGATGGCCGCGGAGGGCAAGGCCGCGCTGGCCAACGCGGCCGTCGGCCAGCGCCTGGCACCGAGCCTGCTGGCCGACCGGCGGATCTGGCCCGCGGCCGGCGTCCTGCGCCAGGCGCGGCTGATGCTGCCGGTGGAGCCGGCCGACCGGGTGCTGCTGGCCAATGGCTGGGAAGACCTGCGGCCGGCCCTGGAGCGGGCCGCGCCGTGAGCCCGGAGGCCCGCCCCCCGACGCAGCGCCGCCCCCTGGCCCTGGCCTTGGCGGTCACGCTGCTGATGCTGCTCCTCCTGGGGCTCGGCATCTACGGCTGGCTGCGCGGCTTCGAGCAAGGCAGCTGGGAGGCCCGCCAGCGCGCGGCCACGTCGGCCGCGGCCGCCGACCTGTCGGCCTGGTTCGATCGCGTGAGCGAGGGCCTGCGCGTGGCGGCCGTGCTGGACGGCGAGCTCCTGTCCGAGCATCCGGAGACCCTGCAGGCATTGCTGCTGCCCGAGCTGCCCATCCTGGAGATCCTGCGGGTGGATGCGGCCGGCCGGCCCTTGGCCTCGGCCCATCTCCGCCGGCCGCTCCTCGCCGAGCAGTTCTCCATCCCGGCCGCCAACTGGTTCCACGTGGCCTCCGGCGGATCGCGCTACCTGGGGTCCTTGGAGCCCGAGCCGGCCGACGGGGCCTATCTCCTCTTGGCCTTGCCGGCGGCCGACGGCGGCGTCCTGGTCGCGCGCCTGCGCGCTCGGGACCTGTGGCAGCGGGTCGAGGACGTCGGCTTCGGAGACGGCGGGCGCGCCTACCTGCTCGACCGACGGGGCCGGGTGATCGCCGATCCCGAAGCTGCCACCGTCGCGCTGAACGAGGCGGGCCGAATGGTCACCCCGGCCGATTCCAGGTGGGACGGTCGCGAGATCCAGCAGGATGGCGAGCCGCTCTTGCCCCAGCTTCGACGGGCGCCCGAAGGCCGCTGGAGCGGCCGGCTGATCGGGCCGGACGGTCGCGAGCTCCTGGCCCGCTCCGAGATCGTGAGCGCTGCCGAGCTGGGGCCGGATGGCCGGTCGGTGGCCGGCAGCCAGTGGCACCTCCTGACCACCCTGCCCCTGAGCGAGGCGGAGGCCTGGAGCCGCCGGCTGGCCACTTGGCTGATCGGCGCGGGCGCCTTGCTGGGCAGCCTGGCGCTGGCCCTGGTCGCATGGCTCTATGCGCGTCCCGTCGGGCTGGCCCGGCCGGCCGACCCGCGCGCGGAGGCTGCGGGCCAGGGTGACCGCTCGCCCGAGGCCCGCGGTGATCGCGGAGCCGCGGAGCCTGGCGAGGCCTTGGACCACACCCGCCCGCTCTCGCGCGACGACGTCGAACGCCTGCGCGCGGCCTTCGACGACATGGCGCATCAGGTTGGCGACATCGACCGCTTGACCAGCGAGTTCCTGGCCACGATCAGCCACGAGCTCCGCACGCCGCTCAACTCGGTCATCGGCTACGCCGAGCTGATCTTGAGCGGTGTCGACGGACCCTTGGACGAGGAGATGCGCAAGGACGTCCAGGCCATCTACGAGAACGGCCATCAGCTGCTGCGCATGGTCAACGACCTCCTGGACCTGGCCAAGATCGAGGCCGGCCGGCTGGAGCTCGAGCTGGTGCGCTTGGCCCCGGCCGACCTCCTGACCGAGGCGGCCGAGGCCCAGCAGTCTGCGATCGAAGGCAAGGGTCTGAGCCTGAGCCTGGATCCGGCACCGGACCTGCCGCCCATCTGGGGCGATCCGGTGCGGCTCCGGCAGGTGCTCGACAGCCTGATCTCCAATGCGATCAAGTTCACCGAGGAGGGCGGCATCCGGCTGGGCGCCCGCCAGGAGGGCGACTGGCTGGCCATCACCGTGGCCGATACCGGCATCGGCATCTCCGAGGCCGATCGCGAGACCATCTTCGAGCGCTTCCGCCAGTTGGACGGATCCTTCACCCGACGCGCCGAGGGTACGGGCCTGGGCCTGGCGATCAGCCGGCATCTGGTGCGTATGCACGGCGGTCGGATCACGGTCGAGAGCCAGCCGGGCGAGGGCAGCCGCTTCACCATCCAATTGCCCATCGAGGAGACCCCGACCCACGCGCGAGGCCTGGCCATCGGCTCGCTGCTCTGAGCGCCTGACCGCGGCCTCCGAATGGGCCCTCGACCCATGCTGGACGCGAGGTTCTGGGCCTGGAGCGATCCCGGATGCCTTGGTGCGGCCGGCCCGGACCGGTATACTCTGCATCGATACCGACCTCCAGGGCGCCATCCCCGCGGCCGCCCGAGCCGAATCTCCGAGACTCCATGCGACGAATCCTGATCGCCGGCAACTGGAAGATGCACAAGACCGTGGCCGAGGCGCGCCAGCTGGCGCGCGCGGTGGCCGATGCCGCCGCCGAGCATCCCGCGGTCGACCGCCTGCTGGCCCCGCCCTATACCGCCCTGGCGGCGGTTTCCGAGATCGCGCGGCCGGCCGGCCTGCTCCTGGCCGCCCAGGACATGCACTGGGCCGACCAGGGCGCCTTCACCGGCGCCATCAGCCCGCCGATGGTGGCCGAATGGGCCGGCTGGGTGATCCTGGGGCATAGCGAGCGCAGATCCCTCTTCGGCGAGACCGATGCCGAGGTCAACCGCAAGGCCCACGCCGCTTGCGCTCATGGCCTGCGGCCCATCGTGTGCATCGGAGAGACCGAGGCCCAGCGCGATGCGGGCCGGACCGACGAGGTGGTGGCGGCGCAACTGGCGGCCGGCCTGCAGGGCCTCTCCGCCGACGAGGTGGCCGGCTCCGTCGTCGCCTACGAGCCGGTCTGGGCCATCGGCAGCGGGCGGGCCTGCGATGCCGGCGAGGCGGCCCGCGTGATGAGCCGCATCCGCGCAGACCTGGCCGAGGCCTTCGGTACCGAGGCCGCCGCGCGCTGCCGGCTGCTCTACGGCGGTTCGGTCAAGCCGGACAACATCCAAGACTACCTGCGAGCCGGAGACATCGACGGCGCCCTGGTCGGCGGCGCCTCGCTCCAGGCCGATTCCTTCCTCTCGCTCGTCCGCCTGGCGGCCGAGCTCGGTGGCGAGAACCATCATCCAACGAACCCGATCGCGAGCGATCGAAAGGCTTTCCCTTGAACGAGAAACTGAGAATCATCCCCCTGGGCGGCTTCGGCGAAGTCGGCCGCAACCTGACGGTGATCGAATATGGCGATGCCATGATCGCCATCGACTGCGGCCTGATGTTCCCCGAGAGCGATATGCCGGGCGTCGACCTGGTGCTGCCCAACTTCACCTACCTGGCCGAGAATGTCGAGAAGCTCCTCGGCTACTTCATCACCCACGGTCACGAAGACCACCACGGCGCCCTGGCCCACGTGCTGCCGCACGCGCCGGCGCCGATCTACGCCACCCGCCTGACCCGAGGCCTGATCGAAGTGCGGCTCAAGGAGCACAAGCTGCTCGAATCGGTCGAGATCCACACCATCACCGCCGATGACAAGATCGACATCGGCCCCTTCCAGGTCGAGCCGATCCAGGTGGCGCATTCCATCCCCGACACCGTCGGCTACGCGATCCACACGCCCTTGGGCACGGTGGTCCACTCGGCCGAGTACAAGTTCGACCTGACCCCGGTGATGGGCACCACCACCGACATCCACAAGCTGGCCGGCCTGGGCAGCCGCGGCGTCCTGGCCCTGATGTCCGACAGCACCAACGCCGAGCGCTCGGGCTGGACGCCTTCGGAAGCCCTGGTGCGCGAGAGCCTGGAGCGGGTCTACGAGCGCGCCGAGGGGCGCATCATCATCTCGACCTTCGCCTCGAACATCTCGCGCGTTCAGGAGATCATCAACGTGGCCGAGGAGTTCGGCCGCAAGGTGGGCTTGGTGGGCCGCTCGATGGAGCAGAATGGCGAGATGGCCCGCAAGCTGGGCTACCTGGAGAGCGAGCCGGGCACCTTGGTCTCGCTGGGCGAGCTGGACGGCCTGCCGGATGACGAGGTGGTCATCTGCTGCACGGGCACCCAGGGCGAGCCGACCAGCGCCATGGTCCGCATGGCCGATGGCCGGCATCCCCGGATCAAGCTGCGCCGCGGCGACACGGTCGTGCTCTCGGCCACGCCCATCCCGGGCAACGAGGAGCTGGTGCACCGCACCCTGGACAACCTCTTCCGCCAGGGAGCCCACGTGCTCTACCAGGCCCTCACACCGGTGCACGTCTCGGGCCACGCCAGCCGCGAGGAGCTCAAGATGATGCTCGAGCTGGTCTCGCCGCGTTACTTCCTGCCCAGCGGTGGCGAGTACCGCATGCTGGCCTTGCACAAGGAGCTGGCCGAGGACCTGGGCATGGACCCGGAGGACATCTTCGTCATCGAGAGCGGCCAGGTCATCGAGTTCGACGAGAATGGCGCGCGGCATGGCGAATCGGTACCCGGTGGCTACATCTTCCTGGACGGCTCGGGCGTCGGCGACATCGGCGGCGCCGTGCTGCGCGAACGCCGCTCGCTGTCCTACGCCGGCTTCGTCATGGCCACGGTCGCCCTCGACCGCCAGGGCGAGGTCCGCGATGTCCAGCTGGTCACCCGCGGCTGGGTCTACCGGCCCGAGTCCGACGAGCTGCTCGAGGAGCTGCGCGACTTCCTGCGCCGCACCATCCCCGGTCTGGAGAACGGCGGCAACCTGGCCGAGACCGCCCGCAAGCGTTTGGCCGACCTGATCTACGAGCGCACCCGCCGGCGGCCCTTCGTCGAGGTCCACATCGTCCGCGACTGACGAGCCCGAACATTTGCATCGAGAAGCGATCTCCGACCGAGCGCATGACACGCGAGTCGGGTCAGCGCAGGGCACGCTCCACGAAGTCGGCCGGGGTTATCGCGGTCTCGGGAAAGCGCTCGAGCAGGCGCCCGTGATGCGTGACCAGGGCCGCGGATTGCTGCATCGCAAGGGCCACGAAGAGCACGTCGTAGCTGGAATGATCGCGTGCGAGCGCCAGCGCCAGCGCGTCCTGCCAAAGCATCGCCGTGTCGAAGAAGCGGGTGACGACCGCCTGGCCATCATCGAGCATGCCCAAGGCGGTATCGGGATCGATGTGATCCGCCCGAACCGCTTGCCGGAGCACGCTCAGCAGCTCGGCACGCAAGAGATCCGGCGCCAGCACACGCTCCGCCACGGAGAGGGCGCGTAGGCATGCTTCTGCCCGCGCGTCCGCGTCGAACAACGCATAGGCCAGCACGTTCGTGTCGAGCACCAGGTCCAAGGCTCAGGCCCGCCCGCTCTCGATCCAGGTATCGATCTGCTCGGCGCTCGGTGGATCGAATCCACCCCAGCGGGCACGAATCCGCTCCAGGCTCGCGGGCCGGTCCGGATAGCTGCGCATGAGCAGCTCGCGCAGCTCCTGCTCCATCGATCGCCCATGCTGTGCCGCCGCGGACTTGAGCCGTTCGACCAGGTCCTCCGGCAGGTTTCGAATCGTCAAGGTCGCCATAGGCTACTCCGAGGGTCTCATGATCGGTGCCTGCAGAATGCTAGCATGGCGAGGCTTGCCCGGCCATCCCGTCGCGATCGACGCGCTGACTCGAGCCCAAGATGGAATCAAACGGGATTCCTCGTGGTCCTACCGAGAGATCCAGGTCCGAGTTGCCCTACGGGGTCTCGGAGCCTTCGACCGCTAGCCCGAAGACCCGCACCGACCCATCCGACAGGCCCGCGACCAGCCAACGGGCCTCCGGCTGCCAGGCCAAGCGCATGATCCGCGGCGTCGTCTCCTCGGGCCCGTCGATGTGCGGCATCTCCCGTTCGGCCAGCAGGCTCAGGTCCTCGGCGGACAGGATCCGCAAGCGGCCCTGGCGATCGCCGATCGCGATCAGGCTGCCCTCCGGGCTCCACTGCAGGTCCTCGATCCACTCGCCGCCCTCGTAGACGCCCAGCGCCTGGCCGCCGCGTGCCGACCACAGCCGCGCCGTTCCGTCGGCGTGGGCGGATGCCAGCCGCTCGGCCGAGGGTCCGAAGTCCAGGGCGGTCACGTTGCCGGCCTCCGAGTCGATGCTGGCCACCGACTCCCGCGCGCCCGAGGCCACGACCTCGATATGCCCGACCGTGTCTCCCCAGGCCGCCAAGGAAGCATCCGGCGTGAGGGCGACCGAGCGGATCGTGGCATCCCAGTCCTCGCTCCAGCGGGTCTCCCCCGTGGCCGGGTCCCAGAGCCGGGCGCTCTGGCCGCCGCGCGCGCCGCCGCTGCCCGAGAGGATCAGGTTCGGCTCGCGCGCATAGGCCAGGGCGTTGACCCAGTCCTGATGACCGCGGTAGGTATCCAGCGGCTCGCCCCGCGGCATGGACCAGCGTTGGACGCCCGGGAAGCCGGAGGTGGCCAACTCCTGGCCGGAGGGGGAGAAAGCCGCATCGCGAACGCCCCCGACCTGCGCCAACCGGTCGCCGGACGCCACATCCCATACCTGGACACCGCCGCCCTCGTCGCCCACCGCGATCATCTGGCCGTCCGGGCTGACGTCCAGCGCGCCCACCCAGCCGACGCGGTTGGGGATGGGCGGCTGCTCGACGATCGACCCGGCGTTTTCGGCGGTGATCGGCGGGCCTTCGGGGCGCTCGGTCGGCTCGGAGGGGCCGCCGCAGGCCGCGATCGCGAGCAGCGCGAGCGTCGCGATCAGCAGGGGGAGTGTGGCCGCCCGCCTTGACGCTCGAACCGGCCCGATCGGAAGGCCCACGGAGTCGAGATCGACCGCCCGCTGTCGCCCGTCGAGACCCGCCTTGGAGGCGGTCGATGCGCGGCCGGCGTGGTCGGGGTAAGAGCCACAGGGCTGTCCTCGTCTATCCCTGTGCAAGGGGACAAATTCCAGATCTGGATTCGACAAGATTCTCTTCTCCTCCTTGCAGTGAAGGGGTCGGGCTTGGGGCAAGCCCGGCCCCTTCAGCCTTCTTGGATTTCTCGATCCTGCAGATCCACCGCTCGCATGCCCAGGCCCAGGATCAACCAGAGCAGGGCGAAGGCGTGCGGGTAGGTGAAGTAGTAATGGTCGAAGACGCCGCTGGACAGGGCCGTCGTCAGGGCGGCCATGCAGCCCAGCACCAGCGCGCGCGGGCCGCCGGCCGGCATGCTCCACCAGGCCAGGAGCAGCCGGGTCATGCCGCCGATCATCAGGGCCACGAAGGCCGATAAGCCGATCAGGCCCATGCTCTCGGCGATGATCAGGTACAAGCTCGAGACGCCGCGATAGAGGTCGACGTCGCGCGGGCTGCCGAAGCCGATGCCGAAGGCCGGGTAGCGCTGGATCAGGCGGATGGCGTCCTTGTACTCGCCGAAGCGCATGACCGTGGCGCGATCCTGGCCGGCCAGGCCGGCCGCGAAGTGGTCGACATAAGCGCTGGTCCAGGGCAGCACCTGCGCCAGGGCCACCAGCCCCACACCGGCGAGGATCCCCGCTGCCAGGATGCGCCGGTCGCGCAGCAGGCCGATGACGAAGATCGCCGCCGCCAGCCCCACCAGCGATCCGCGCGATACCGTGGCCAGGAGCGCCAAGAGCATCAGCCCCGCCATCGGCAGCACCCAGCGGCGGTCGAAGAGCGGCCGGCGGCTGATCACCTGCGGCAGGAGCAGGGCCGTCATGGCCGCCAGCATGCCGCCGAAGGAGTTGGGGTCGATGCTGGTGCCCGTGGCGCGCTGCAGCCGGGCCGGATCGTCGTTGAGGTAACGCAGCACGCCCGGCCCGCTGGGGTAGTCCAGCACGCTCAAGCCCGACAGCAGGCGCATCTGCAGCCCGCCGGGCAGCAGGTAGAGCCCCAGTCCGATGAGCGCCGCCGCGAAGCCGAATCCGACCAGGGCCATGAAGACCCGCCTCAACTGCCGTCGATCCTCGATCAGGTTGGCCACCACGAAGAAGAGCCCGGCCCCGGCCAGGAGCTCGCCGAAGACGCGGATCTGGTTGCGGCTCGGCGCGCCGTGGCCGAAGCCGGCCAAGAGCGCCGCCACCATCAGGCCCATCAGGAGCAGCATGCCGGCCGAGAGCGGCGGCAGGTGCAGCCGGCGCTGGTCGCGCAGCACCAGGCGCATCAGCCAGATCAGGTACAGCACCCCCAGCGCCAGATCGAGCAGGGTGGGGTTGAAGCCGATGTTTACCGGCAGGGCCGCGAAGGGCAAGAGCGTGATCACGCCGACCACGGCCAGGAAGGCCAGGTTGATGTCGCGCATCACGAAGGGCGCCAGGGCGAGCCCCAGCACCGCCGCCAGGCCGACCAGGGGATGCAGGAAGGCCGAGAGCGCCGCGCCGAGCAGGGTCAGCAGCAAGGCACCGGCCTGGATGGTCCGCGCCCGGGCGCCAGGGTCGCCGTCGCGCAGTCGGTCGAGCCGCGTGAGGAGCATGCGGCAATCCTAGACCGGTGCCGGCCGAGGTCAAACGGGCGGCGAGGCGAGATGGTCTGCCCGTCGGTGTCGACGTTCTCGAATGCGCCTTCCGCGATTGACGCCGCAGTCGCCAAGCGGCAGGATTGATGCCTGGTCGATCCGGCCGCCGGTCCGGACCTGCAGCGGCAGCATCCGCGGCGCGCGTGCAGGCCACATCGGAGGCAGAGCGAAGTCGAGATGGAGCACAGGATGGAAGGTCCCCGTCGTGCCCGATACCTCCCCTTCGGCCTGCTGCTCGCATGCGCCTTGTCGGCAGCGGTCGCCTGTCGGGGCCCGATCCCGGTTGCGACCTCGGTCGATGCCGTCGCGACCTCCAGCGAGCCCGACGCGCCCGCCTCCGGCTCCGAGGTCGATGGCCTGCCGGCTCAACCCTGGCAGCCCGGCATGCAGCCCATGGCCCTGGTGGTCGAGGTGCTGGCCAGCTATCCGCACGACCCGACCGCATTCACCCAGGGCCTCATCGACCACGAGGGCGATCTTTACGAGAGCACCGGCCTCAACGGCCGCTCCAGCCTGCGCCGGGTCGACCTGGAGACCGGCCGGGTCGAGCAGCGCGTCGAGCTCGACGAGCAGTACTTCGCCGAGGGCCTCGAACGGGTCGGGGACCGTTTGATCCAGCTGACCTGGCAGTCCGGCAAAGCCTTCGTCTACGACCTGGACAGCTTCGAACGATTGGGCGAGCACGACTACGCGACCGAGGGTTGGGGGCTCTGCCTCGACGAGGGCTCAGGCCGGCTGGTGATGAGTGATGGCAGCGACCATCTCTTCTTCCGCGATCCCGAGCGCTTCGAGGAGCTGGGGCGCATCCGGGTCACGCGGGCCGGCGCGCCCCAGGATATGCTCAACGAGCTCGAATGCGTCGGCGGCCGGGTCTACGCCAACATCTGGCAGACCGACCAGATCGCGATCATCGACCCGGGCACCGGCGCCATCGGCGCGCTGATCGACACGGCCGCGCCCGGCTCGGACCCGCTGCTGGCGCCCGAGGAAGCCGCCGCGGCCGACGTGCTCAACGGTATCGTGTGGATGGAAGACCGCGAGGCCTTTCTGATCACCGGCAAGTTCTGGCCCAGGCTCTTCGAGGTCGAGTTCCATCCGGAGTCGTCGAGATGAGCCGCGTTCGCTCCGCGCGGGCATCTTCGATCGCGGCGCTGCTCGCGACAGCGCTCGCGATCATCACCCTGTCCCTCGCTAGCCACCCGACGTCCCCAGATCTCGCGCTGGCACAACCCGGCACCGTCGAGCGCCTGGGCATCGAGATCCTGGCCGAACACCCTCACGATCCCGAGGCCCATACCCAGGGCCTGCTCTTCCACCAAGGCCATCTCTACGAGAGCGAGGGCAAGGACTACGCGCCCTTCGGCTCCGGAAGCTCCGACCTGCGCTCCAGCTTGCGGCGGGTCGATCCCGAGACGGGCGAGGTCCTGCAGCGCGCCGACCGCAGCGACCTCTGGGCCGAGGGGCTGGCGCGCGTCGAGGACCGCCTGGTGCAGATCAGCTACCTGGCCCGGCGCGCCACCTACTACGACCTGGACAGCTTCGAGGAGTTGGCCGCGGTCGACTACGAAATCGAGGAGGGCTGGGGGCTCTGTCACGACGCGCCGCGCGATCGGCTCCTGATGAGCGATGGCTCGGCCCGGCTCTACCTGCGCCAGCCGGAGACCTTCGCGCCGATGGGCAGCCTGACGGTGACCCTGGAAGGCCAGCCCTTGACCAAGCTCAACGAACTGGAATGCGTCGGCGACCATGTCTACGCCAACCTCTTTCCCGATATCAATCGCCCCGAGCTGGAGGACCAGATCGCCCGCATCGACATCGCCAGCGGGCAGGTGACGGGGCTGATCGACGCCGGCGGGCTGCTGACCTTGGAAGAGCAGGTCGAGTTCGAGGTCTCCGAGCTCAACGGCATCGCCCACGATGCCGCCCGCGACGTCTTCTACCTGACCGGCAAGCACTGGCCCAAGCTCTTCGAGGTGCGCTTGCGCCCCGAGGACGAGGCCACGCCCGCTACCGCTCCCCCGACCGACCCGCCCAGCCCGCCTCCGCCGACGCCCACCCTCGCGCCGCCCATCGAGCCCGAGGAACTGCGGGTCCGCGTCCTGGAGCACCTCCCGCATGACGACACCATCTACACCCAGGGCCTGCTCCTGCACCAGGGCATCCTCTACGAATCGGCCGGCAACCCTTCCCTCCCCGGCGGGGTCGAGCGCCCCTCCTCGCTGCGCGCCGTCGAGCCGGAGACGGGCCGGCAGCTGCGCATGACCGAGCTGGACGAGGAATACTACGGCGAGGGCCTGGCCCGGGTCGACGATCGCCTGTTCTGGATCACCTGGCAAAACGGTCTGGCCTTCGAGTTCGACCTGGAGAGCTTCGACAACCTGGGGGTCTACGGTTACAGCGGGCAGGGCTGGGGCCTGTGCTACGACGGCCAGGACCTCTACATGAGCGATGGCTCCAACCAGCTGACGCTGCGCGACCCAGAGGACTTCTCCGAGCGATCCCGCATCTCGGTGCGCGACGCGGGTCTGCCGGCCAACCGGCTCAACGAGCTGGAATGCGTCGACGACTCGGTCTACGCCAACGTCTGGAAGACCGATACCATCCTGCGCATCGACAAGCACAGCGGCCAGGTGACGGCCCGCATCGATGCCAGCGGCCTGCGACCGCCCACCGCAACCCACGGCGAGGCGGTACTCAACGGCATCGCCCACGACCCGGCCGATGGCAGCTTCCTGATCACCGGCAAGTGGTGGGACGTGATGTACCGCGTGCGCTTCCTGCCGGCCGACCTCGACCCGCTCTACCTGCCCCTCCTCCGGGCGAATCAGTAGCCATGGCCTGGATCGAGCTCGTCCGCCCCCATCAGGCCACCGGCCGGCTGGCCAAGATCTACCGCCAGGCCATCGCCCGCGCCGGCAAGGTCTTCCAGGTCCTGCAGATCCAGAGCCTCAACCCGGCCGTGCTCGAGGGCAGCATGCAACTCTACACCGCCAGCATGATGGGCCCCTCGCCCCTCTCGCGCGCCGAGCGTGAGGCCCTGGCCACCACGGTCTCCCGCCTCAACGACTGCCACTACTGAACCCGCGCCCACGCGGAGGACTTCCGGTCGGAGGTCGAAGCCGAAATCGAGGCCGGTAGCTGGGTCGGCTCCACCGACCTGCCCGCCCTGCTCGACGCCCTGATCCACGACGACGCACGCGTCGACTGGCCCCCACGCCTGCGCGCCCTGCTCGACTACTGCGCGCGACTCACCCTCTCCCCGGCCACCGTCCGCCCCACGCACCTCGACGACCTTCGCGCCCAGGGCCTCTCCGACCGCGCCATCCACGACGCGACCCAAGTGATCGCCTACTTCAACTACATCAACCGCGTCGCCGACGGGCTGGGCATCGACCTCGAACCGGACATGCCGGCGCAGGCGCACCATGCGCATGCGCCGGAGGAATGATTGGTGAGTCGAGACTCGATGTCGACGTCAACGACGACGGCATTCTAGAGGCGGGGCTTCGTGGCGGGCGGGGGTGGTCTTGGGCGGGGGACCTAATGTGACGACGGGACCTTGCACCGCGGGGACCGGGGCAAGGGGGCCACGGTCCCGCGCGTCTCGACCGCGTTCGCGTACGGAGGCCGGTCCGCCGCCCAAGACCACCCCCGCCCTTCTGGAGAGAATTCAGCTGGAGAGAGGATTATCAGGATGCTTCATCATGTCGAGATCTATGTGAGCGACCTCGAGCGATCCATGGAGTTCTGGGTGCCGTTCATGGAGCGGCTCGGGTGCGGTCCAGACCGGTGGTCCGGGGGGGTGAACTTCTTCCCGGAGGGGGAGGGTGCCTACCTGAGCTTTCTCGAGGCGCCGGAACGGTATCGGGGGGATGGTTACCACCGGCAGCGGGTCGGGCTGAACCACCTGGCATTTCGGGGGCGCTCGCGCGAGCAGGTCGATGCGATTCGCGATTGGGTGAGGGAGGCCGGATACGCGCTGCTATACGAGGACCGATACCCCTATGCCACCGCACCGGGATACTACGCGCTATTCTGCGAGGATCCGGACCGCATCAAGGTCGAGGTGGTCGCGCCAGACGAGGGATGATGCGGTGATGGGATAGATCATTGCAAATTGAGCGTGGTGGGGAGGAAGATTCGGTACTGGGGCGCGCGATGTTCCAGGGCGTAGCGGTAGATGCCGGCGTCTGCCGCGGCGAGGTAGAGGTTGTGGTCTAGGATGGCCAGGTCCAGCACGGGGGCAGGGGTTCTCAGGAAGCCGAGGTGGGGGAGGGCGTGGCGGTCCTCGATGTCGAAGATGGCCACGCCGAGCAGGCCGTCTTGGCTGGATGTAGGGCTGCGGTTGCCGGACAAGCTTACGTAGAGCCGGTTGCCGTGGGCGATCATGTTCGATGCATCCGCGATCAGGGACGCGCTGGACGTGAGCTGCGGCGCCGACGGGTCCGATAGATCGAAGCGCAGGACATGCCCGCGCTCCGTGAGGTCGCGACGATCTTGGGGCGACCAATTCTCCAAGGTAGTGACGAAGGCGCTCGTTCCGAGGAGCATGACGCCTCGAACTTGGACATCTGCCCCTTCGATCCGGGTGTCCGACAGGAGCGTGAGCCCGTCGGTTGCGACGCGATAGACTTGGATGCCGGCCGGATTGCCCGCGACGGGGGCCTCATAGCCCGCGATCAGCAGGTCTCCCGCGATCGCAAGATCCGTGAAGAGCACCGGGATCATGACGTCGGGTCGAGCGACGAGCTCGTCGCCGTCGATGGCGTAGCTTGCCAATCGGGTCATCCACTCGTCCCCATCGACCGACAGCTCGGCAACGTAGGCCTGATCATCGGAGATGGCCTGAGTGAGCCAGCCATCCAAGGGCCCGACGCTTCCGATCGCACGCAGCGATGCCCGCTCATCCGACCGGTACACGGTCGCGGAGGTCTGGTCGAAGTGCGCCAGGGTCTCCTCGACGACGAGGGCGCTGGAGCCCGAAGCCTCGAGACTGCCCAGGGGGACGGTCTTCGTCAGGATCGAACTCGTGCCAAGGCTCCCGTCCTCGCTCGCCAGATCATGGCTCCGGATCTCGCTCGGGCCCAAGCTGAGGAGTTGCTGGTCGATGACGCCGAGCCCATGCGTGCTCGAGAGGAGCTTGGCCAAGGGGCGAACCGCATCCTCCAGCGCCAGGTCGAAATCGACGCGGACCAGGACGCCATCGCGTTGGACATGGATCACGCGACCGTCCACCGGCGCGATGCCGGTGTCCGCGACGAGAGGCGATCCGCAGACCGTGCATCGCCGAGGATCGTACTGGAGTGCCCGCAGGGGCTCGGGATGGAGGGGGTCCGTGATGTCCAACACCCCGCTTCCGCCCGGAGCTGCAAAGTTGGACTGAAGGTTCACGAATCGGAAGAACAGGCGGTCGTCGACCGCGACCATGTCCGTCAGGTTCACCTCTCTCGACAACCTGAGCTGGGCGGTTTCCACCAATTCGGCTGGATCTCCGGCATCCAGAACCATCAACTCGTCGCCGCAAGCCGCGTAGATGACCCGGTCCCGCGTCTCGATGGGACCGAGATCGACGGGCAGGAGCTCGAGGGACGAGATCGGCTCCATCGTCTCGGGTCTTCGTGCATCGACGATGTGGAGATGGCTGCCCCGCTGCGAGCCGTACATGTTGCGGCCGGATGCCACCACGATGTAGGGGGGCATCGAAGCGACCCGCAATGCGCTCTGGCGATCCCCCATGCCGAGTCGACCTACCAAGAGCGGACGAGTGGGCGGGTCTACCTCGACGGCGAGCAGGCCCGCCGGCCCCGCCGCGATGAAAATCCGGCCATCGAGTTCGGCCAGCGCCACCGCCTCTCCTGGCAGGGAGAGATGACCCAATTCGATCATCCGACCAGACTCGCTCAAGTCGAAGATGGACAGCCCACCTCGACCCAGTGCAGCGAAGGCCAGATCACCCGCGACCACGATGTCTCGCACCACTCCCGGTAGCAAATCGCTCAGATCGCTCTGGACGGCCCGCGATCGACCCTCCACGGCAAACAATCCAACCCGTGGCCCGATCCCGACGACCACATCGCCTCCATGCGAGGCGATCGCCGCCGAGCTCCCCCCGAACTGCCCCGTCTGCACCGGAGTCTCGACCGGTCCAACGGCCCCCACCGCCATGGGCCGCGCCAGGAACATCATCGATACCAAGAGCCCAGGAATCAACTGGATGCCTTGCCGGATCAACGTACGGCCAACGGCCATCACCGCCTCCTATCGGACTCCTGCGTCTAGATGCTCCTCCACGAGGGCGGGGGGTGGTTCGGGGCGGGCGGCCGGCCTCCGTGCGCGAACGCGGTCGCAGCGCGCGGGACCGTGGCCTCCTTGCCCCGGTCCCCGCGGTGCGGGGTTCCGTCGTCACATTAGGCCGCCCGCCCCGAACCACCCCCCCCCCGGCCCGGGGGCCCGCCCCCAGAACGTCTTATGTCGTATCTTTCCTCTCGAAACAC
>CAZJWJ010000093.1:0-21440 GCA_964549495.1 uncultured Anaerolineales bacterium
TCGCCGTCGGTCTCCGCGTCCCGCAGGCAGACCAGGATCGCGGCCGCCTCGGCATCGGCCGCGCCACCGGCGAAGGCGCGGGCGGCCTCGGCGTCGAGGCCGGCCTCCACCGGACGGCTCGAGCCGTCCGACCGGCCGATGCGAGCCGCCAGGTCCGGTCGGTCGAGCATGGGCCCCAGGTGCTCGAGTCGCGCCTCGAGGCCGGCGTCAAGGGGCGCGCTCCAAATGGGAATGCGATGGCCCCACCAGAGCTGCCGGCTGATGCACCAGTCGCGCTTCTCGGCCAGCCAGCTCAGATAGGTGCTGCCGTAGCGCTCGGCGTCGGGATGGAAGCGCAGCTTCAGGCCGCCGGGCGAGCGCCAGTCGCCGGCCACCGCGTCCATGGCCGCCTGGGCCAGGCCCGCGGATCGGAACTCGCGCTCGGTGCCCAGCCCCATCGACACGCCGCCGTCGACGTCGGCCATCCGCACGAACCACTGCCGCGAGAGGTAGGGCTCGATGGGGGTCTTGGAGCGGTCCGAGTGGCCCATCTCGATCTGCCGGGCTTCCTTGCCGGCCAGCAGGCCGCGATCGCGCAGATCGGCCTCGACGCGCTCGCGCGCATCGAAGCGGTCCAGGCCCTGGTAGGGTCCGGCATTGGCGTTGAGCCGGCCGTCGGGCTCGAGGATGTTGATGATCTCGATCTTGCCGGCCTGTCGCTGCCAGACCTCGTAGTCGTTGGGGTCGTGGCCCGGCGTGATCTTGACCACGCCGCTGCCCAACTCCGGCTTGGCCCACTCGTCGGCGATGATCGGGATCGGCCGGTCCAAGAGCGGCAGGCGCACCTGCCGTCCGGCCCGCGCCATCTCGACCAACTGGAGCAGCTGCGGCAGGTGGCTCTCGCGTCGGGCCCGAAGCGCGGCCAGCTGTTCGGCCAGCGCCTCGCGCTCGCGTGCTGGCGCCGCCTCCAGGCGGGCCCGGGCCTCCTCGATTCTCCGCTCCAGCTGGCCGGCCGGATCGGGATGACAGGCCACGGCGGTGTCGCCCAGCATCGTCTCGGGCCGGGTGGTGGCCACCTCCACGTGCTCCGGCTCGCCGGGCTCGGGATCGATGACCGGGTAGCGCAGGTGGTAGAAGAAGCCTTCGACGCTGCGATGCTCGATCTCGTCGTCGGCCACCGCCGTCTGGAGCTTGCAGTCCCAGTTCACCAGGCGGTTGCCACGGTAGATGAGGCCGTCGTCGAACATGCGCAGGAAGGTCCAGCGCACGGCCCGGCTGCAGATCTGGTCCATGGTGAAACGCTGGCGCTTCCAGTCGCAGCTGCAGCCCATGCTCTGCAGCTGGCGGACGATGCGCTCCTGATACTGGTCCTTCCAGTCGAAGATGCGCGCCACCAGCGCCTCGCGGCCGATGTCCTGCCGGGTCTTGCCCTCGAGCTCGAAGAGACGCTTCTCGACCACGGCCTGGGTAGCGATGCCCGCGTGGTCGGTGCCCGGCATCCACAGGCTGTTGTCGCCCTGCATGCGGTGGCGCCGAACCAGGAGGTCCTGCATCACGTTGTCCATCGCGTGGCCCATGTGCAGGGCGCCGGTGACGTTGGGCAGCGGCATCATCACCACGAAGGTCTGCTCGGGTCCGCGCTGGTCGGGTATGGCGCGGAAGGCGTCGGCCTCGAGCCAGGTTTGGTAGATCTCGCCCTCGGTGGCGGCTGGATCGTACTGGGCGGGCATCGGGCCGGCGGTGGCGGCCTTGGGCGTGCTGGAAGGCATCTCTCGCTCTCGTCTCTCGGTCCTGCTTTCGCAGGGTGGTGGCAAGTCGCCGCGAGTTCGGATCGAATGCTCGGGTCCTCGTCGATGATGGGTCCCGCGTCGCGGTGCGCTTCGACTAGTGGACAAGCATACGGGAATCGGCCGGGATGTGCACGCAGAGCAGCCGGCCTAGGGCCAGATCGATGCGCGCCTCGCCGGCGGTCATCTCGTTGGACAGACCCAGGCTGGGTCCCATCCGGAGCTCCGCATCGCGAAGCGGCCAGCGCAAGCCCCGGGTGGCGGCGATCTGCGCTGCGTCGGAGAGGGGCAGCAGCGAGACCGTGTCGCCGGCCAGCCCTGCGATGCGCAGACACGCGGGCGCGACCAGCGCCCAGGCCTGCTGTTCGGCGTCCACGAAGTGTAGGCGGCGTCCCTCGAGCAGGGGCAGGGCGACCAGCTGCAGGTTGGCCAGGCTGTGGTCCAGGCGCCCGCCCAGGGCGCCGGCCAAAACGATCTCCGCATCGCGGGGACCGCGCTCGACGACCAGTCGGAGCGCCAGCTCCAGATCGGTCTGGTCCTTGTCGGAGGGATGCCGCTGGACCCGGGTGCCCGCCGGCCGCCAGTCGCGCAGCGAGGACGAGAGCGAGTCCATGTCACCGACGATCCAATGCGGAGCGCGACCGATGCGCGCCAGGTGGTCCGCGCCGCTGTCCGCGGCGACGATCAACTCGGCTCGGTCGGCCAGCTCGATCAGCCGCTCGTCCCGGACGCCGCGACGCGGAGCGCCGCCGACGACCAGCAGCAGGCGGTCTCGAAGCTGCTCGTCCATCCGGGCGGCCTCAATCGGCCGTCAGCGCCTCGATCGCCGCTTGCATGCGCCGCGTGATCTGCTCGGGCCGGCCATGACCATCGACGCAGTCGAGCTTGCCCTGCGCCCGATAGTAGTCGATGACGGGCGCCGTCTGCTCGCGGTAGACCGCCAGGCGTTGCCGTACGGTCTCCGGACGGTCGTCCTCGCGCTGGTAGAGGTGCTGGCCCTGGCAGCGATCGGTCGGGCAGCCATCGAAGGGCTTGAACCGGACGTGGAAAGGCGTCTGGCATTCGCGGCAGATCCTTCGTCCGCTGAGCCGCTCGACCAGCTCGGACTCCTCCACCTCGATCAAGATGGCGCCATCGATGGCGCTGCCGGACGCTTCGAGCATGCGGTCGAGCGCTTCGGCTTGCGCCACCGTGCGCGGAAATCCGTCGAAGAGCACGCCTTGCTTGGCGTCCGGCCGGTCCAAGCGGTCACGGATCATCTCGATGGTCAGCGCGTCGGGCACCAGGTCGCCACGGCTCATGTAGGCCTGCGCGCGCCGGCCGAGCTCGGTCTCGCCGCGGATGTTCTCGCGGAAGAGGTCGCCGGACGAGAGGTGGAGCAAGCCCTGCTCGTCCATCAAGGCCTTGGCCTGGGTCCCCTTCCCCGATCCCGGTGCGCCGAGAAGGATGATGTTCACTGCGCTTCTCCTGTGCGTTGCGGATCTAGATGATAGCAGCGGCAGTCTGCCGGGCACGGTCGGATCGCTGATCGATGATGCACGGGCATGATACACGTTATGTCAAGCACGAGGCGATACCTCAGGAAGGGGCTACGAACCTGTAGTCTTGGTGACTACACGAAATATCTGCTGAGCAGCCAGGCAGCGACCCCGCCGAGGAAGACGATCGTCAGCCCCGGAATCAAGAGGGCGCGCAGCACGCGGCCCTCCTGGCCGGCCAGCCCGACCGTGCTGACGCCGACCACGATCTTGGCCGGCGCGAAGGCGCTGCCCAGGGCCCCGCCCAGGTTCTGGGCGGCCAGGGTCCAGCTCACGCTGATGCCGAGGAGCTGGGCCGACTCCAGCTCGAGGCCGGCAAAGAGCAGGTTGCTGTTGGTGTTGCTCCCGGTCACGAAGGCGCCCAGGGCGCCGATGCCGGCCGCGGCCAGCGGCAGGAACGAGCCGGCCTGCCGGCCGAGGCCCTCGGCCAGGGCTTGGGTCATGCCGCTGTCGCTCATCGCCTGGGCCATGCCGAGCAGGAAGGCGATCGAGAGGCTGGGCTTGATGACGCCGCGCAAGGTTGCCGCGCCGATGCGCCGCAGACTGCCGGACGCGATCTGCCCCATCCGGCGATAGCTCCACCAGGAGATCGTCGCGGCGTAGGCGATCAGCGCGCCGATGTGGCCGAAGGGCTCGATGGCGCGGGTCGCGCCGGCCGGATTCTCCCAGCCCAAGGCCGTTCGGGTCGCCGGCAGTTCCAGCTGCAGGCTCGGGCGCGCGAGCCAGGCGGCCAAGGCGGGCAGCTGGGCCAATCCGACCAGGAGGGTGAGGACGAGATAGGGCATGAAGGCGCTGGCCATGGACATGTCCGGCCCCTCATCCTGCTTCCCCTCGGTGAGCGCGGGCGGCGGGTTCGCGTCCGTCGCAGCAGCCGACCGGTCCAGCCGGGCCAGGAGCGCGGCGACCAGGAGTCCCAGGCTGGCCGCGCCGAAGGAGGCCAGCGGCCAAGTCGAGCGGCCGGCCAGGTAGACCTGGGCCAGGGCCATGCTGGGGCCGATGGTGAAGAGCGCCGGAAGCGATCGCCGAAGCTCCCTCCACCCCCCGCCGCTGTGGGCGACCGCGGCGCCGCAGGCCAGGACCGCCAGACCGAGCAGGATGGCCGAGGCCGGGGCGAGCTCGCGGGCCTCGCGCCCCGTGGCGGCCAGCATGGCAAGCATGGAGGAGCCGACGCTGCCGAAGGTCACCGCCCAGGCATGGCCGATGCTGGCCGCGACCACGGCCGTCAGGGCCGGGTAGCCCAGGCCGACCAAGAGCGGCGCGACGACCGCCACCGGCACGCCGAATCCGGTGACGCCCTGCAGGAAGCTGGAGAAGACCCAGGCCAGGATCAAGAGCTGCAAGGTCGGCCGTTGGGTCAAGCGGCCGATGCCCCGGGCGATCACGGCAAAGCCGCCGGCGTCGCGCACCACGGCGGCCAGCAGCAAGGCCGACCAGACGATGTAGAGCACCCAGATCGAGAGGGCCAGCGCGCGCAGCTGGCTGATCCACAGCAGCCCCGGTCCGGCCCCGAAGGCCATCGTCGCGGTGAGCAGGGCGGCCAGCCAGGCCAGGGCCGCCGAGCGTGTGCCGTCCCGGCCGGCCAGGAGCAGCGCCGTGACCAGGAGGATCGGTAGGGCGGCGAGGATCGGGTTCATGGCGCCAGCCGGCCCGGCGGCCGGCGCCGGAGGCCCGGCGCCAGACCGTCGAGCGGCGGATCAGTCCAATGCGTGGCGCGAGACCGAGCTGGAGGAGAGGATCTCCAGGCCGACCGCCCGGGGATTTCCCCAGAAGCCGCTCTGTCCGTCCTCGCGCGCGGCAGCGTCGCGGCCTCGCAGGACCAGGTAGTAACTGCCCGGCTGCAGCTCCGAGGTGTCCAAGCTCAGCGTGACCCACTCGGAGACCTCGTCGAAGGCCCCGTCCTCGGCTTGCATCGGCAGGCCGGCCTCCGGCGGCAGGCCGGGACCGGGCAGCTGGCCGACCGTCAGGCCGCCGCTCTGGCCGATGCTCAGGCGCGCCTCGGCCAAGGCATCCGCTCCGGCGCGCAGGTCGCTGACGCGGGCTCGGACGCGGACGCGCTGGCCGGCCCGAACCCGAGCCGGCTCGACCGAGGCGCGCGCCACCTCGGGCCCGCGAATGCGCTGGTAGGGCAGGTCCGAGAGGGCCAGGCTCATCTCGATGGCCTCGCGGTTCTGGCGCAGGACCACCGGCAGCTCGATGCAAGGCGAGACGAAGTCACGCCCCTGCAGCTCGATGACGTAGGCGGGAATGCCCAGCTCCCCGTAGCCCCAATCGCGCGTGTTGCCGCTGACCGGATAGAGCGAGTACTGCGTGCGGTAGCCGTTGTGCAGCGAGTAGCGCTCTCCGATGGCCCAGAGGCCCTCGTCGTTGGCGCTTCTTTCGGTGGTCCAGCCCCAGGGCACCAAGGTCGTACCGGGCCAGGTCGCGTTGTGGAAGTTGATCATCATGCCCGTGGTCTCGAGTCCGGCCGCATCCGAGTCCTCGGGACCGCGTTGGTCCTCGAAGAGCGTCCGCAAGTAGTCCTCGTAGGCTTGGATCTCCGGCTCGCTGGCCGGCGCAGCCCCGCGGTAGGTCTGGCTGCAAGGGTTGGTGCTATGGCCTTCCTCGTCCCACTTGAAGTCCTGGTTGCGGTTCAGATCGACCCCGTACTGGCCGCTCCCGGTGGGCGGCCAGCCGCAATCGGCCTCGGCCGAGTCGTTGGCGTTCTTGCGCCACATCCAGGGCGCGGTCTCGTAGGGCGGAGCGGCGCCCATCTCGACCAGCAGCCGGCCGTCCGGATTCGAGGCGATGCCGACGTAGAGCTCGCGGTGGTCGAGCAGGTAGCTGATCTGCGGATCCTGGCCATAGCCTTCGACCATGCGCCGGATGGTGTCCATCATCAACTCGACGGTCGGGATCTCGCGGGCGTGGATGCCGCCGTCGATCCAGAAGCGCCCCTCCTTGGGCGACAGGGCGCCCTCGGAGGTGACCTTCGCCACCAGGAGATCGCGCCCGCTCAGGCTGTCGCCGCCAGGGGTGCTGCAGCCCCCCTGGAGCTTGCACCAGCTGTCGCCGATGTCGATCACGTCGATGAGCTCGGCGTGCGCCTCTTCCATCTCCGCCAGCCAGTCGTAGACCTCGTCCAGGCGGTGATAGCAGGCGGGCCAGGGCGCAAGCGTTGGCGCCTGTGCCAAGCCGTCGACCGTCTCGAAGTCGTAGCCGGCAGCCTCCAAGGCCGCCAGCCGCTCGGCCGGCAAGCGCAGCTGCTCGGTGCCGGCGTTGATCGGCTCCTCCCACTCCGGCAGCTGCTGGGCCAGGGCGCGGGCCGACTCGGCATCCAGCCGACCGATGTCGATGACCACGTCCTCCGCGGCAAGCCCCGCGGCCGGATCGACGATCGGCTGCGCGGCGCCGGTGCCGGCCGGACCCAGCCCGGCCAGGGCGAAGAGGCCGATCGCCAGGAGCGTTCCGGCCGGCCGGCCAAAGGCCCTCCGTCGAGCTGCGTATCGCTGCGCCTTGGATGGCATCGAGGACTCCCTTGGTGCTCGCCGAATGCCTCGGGGCGGAAGCGCGCCGGGCGGCAGGCTACTGGATCATCGACCGATGTTCCTTGCGGTTCCCGCTGTTATGCCAGCCTTGACCCGAGCGGTCAATTGCGGTGACCCGATGGACGGTTGAGGTAGCGGCGACCCGCCTGGCGGGGCCTCGATGACCGGGCA
Organism: uncultured Anaerolineales bacterium; assembly: GCA_964549495.1. GTDB lineage: Bacteria > Chloroflexota > Anaerolineae > Epilineales > Epilineaceae > JACKBJ01. Next base: position 7,000 of record CAZJWJ010000093.1, read on the forward strand.
GCACCGACTCCGGGACATTCTTGACCGCCCAGCGGGCGGACACTATCGTCGTCGCCAGCCATCGCATCGACCTCGCTCCGGGCGGTCCGAAACCGGTCCGCCCGGGTCTTTCCAGGGAGCCCTGCACATGAGTCAGGCCAGCCAGCCCACGGCCGGAAACGACCGCGCTTCGGACTTCATCCGGCAGATCGTCGCCGGAGACCAGGACAGCGATCGCTATGGCGGCAGGGTGGTCACCCGCTTCCCGCCCGAGCCCAACGGCTACCTCCATCTGGGCCATGCCTACGCCTCGCTGCTCAGCTGGCACATCGCCCGGGAGAACGGCGGGCGCTTCCACCTGCGCTTCGACGACACGAACCCCGCCCGCGAGGAGGAGGCCTTCGTGCGCGCGCAGCGCGAGGACCTTGCATGGCTGGGCCTGGACTGGGGCGAGCATGAGTACTTCGCCAGCGACTACTTCGCCAGGCTCTATGAATGGGCCGAGCGCTTGGTCGAGACCGGCAAGGCCTTCGTCTGCGATCTGTCGGCCGAGGAGATGCGCGACTACCGCGGCAGCTTGACCGAGCCCGGCCGGCCCAGCCCCTTCCGCGATCGCTCGGTCGAGGAGAACCTCGAGCTCTTGCGCGGCATGCGGGAAGGCCGCTACCAGCCGGGCAGCCGCACCTTGCGCGCGCGCATCGACATGGCCTCCCCCAACCTCAACCTGCGCGATCCGGTGATGTACCGCATCCTGGATGCCGAGCACCATCGCACGGGTAAGGAATGGCATATCTACCCCTCTTACGATTGGGCGCACGGACAGTCGGACGCCATCGAGGGCATCACGCATTCGCTCTGCTCCTTGGAGTTCGAGGATCATCGGCCGCTCTACGACTGGTTCGTCGAGCAGCTGGGCATCCACCATCCGCGCCAGATCGAATTCGCGCGCTTCAACCTGACCCACGCCGTGATGAGCAAGCGCAAGATGCGCCGCCTGGTCGAGGAGGGACATGTGGATGGCTGGGACGACCCGCGCATGCTGACCTTGGCCGGCATGCGCCGCCGCGGCTATACGCCCGGGGCCATCGCCGCCTTCTGCCAGGACGTGGGCGTCTCCAAGCGAGACAAGGTCATCGAGCTGGCGCGCCTGGAGCACTTCCAGCGCCAGGCGCTCAACCGATCCGCCGAGCGCCGCATGGGCGTGCTCGACCCGCTGCCGGTGACCATCACCAACTGGCCCGAGGGCCAGGTGGACGAGCTGGAGGCGATCAACAACCCGGAGGATCCGAGCGCCGGGACGCGCAAGGTCCCCTTCAGCGGCCGCCTGTACATCGAACGCTCCGACTTCCAACTCGACCCGCCGCGCAAGTTCTTCCGATTGGCGCCGGGTCGCGAGGTGCGCCTGCGCTACGCCTACTTCATCACCTGCCAGGAGGTGGTGCAGGACGCCTCCGGCGAGGTGGTCGAACTTCGCTGCAGCTACGACCCGGCCACCCGCGGTGGCGACGCGCCGGACGGACGCAAGGTCAAGGGCACCCTGCATTGGGTCTCGGCCGAGCATGCCCTCGAGGCCGAGGTCCGCCTCTACGATCGGATCTTCGCCTCCGAGCATCCCGAGGCCGGTGGGGCCGACTTCCTGGAGGGCTTGGCCGAGGATTCGCTGGAGATCCGGGGCGAAGCCAAGCTCGAACCGGCCCTGGCCGAGGTCCGGCCCGGTACGCCGGTGCAGTTCGAGCGGACGGGCTACTTCACGCCGGACCGCGACTCGCGACCCGATGCGCCGGTCTTCAACCGCATCGTCAGCCTGCGCGACAGCTGGGCGCGCCAGCGCAAGCAGCAGAAGCAGCTGGAAAAGGGTTAGCGCGTGGCTGGAGATCGGTTGCGAGCAGACAGCCAGCCTCGGACCGCCCGGTCCGGCAGCCGGAAGCTGCGACTGGCCCTTGGCCTATCGATCGGCCTGGCGATGCTGGCCATGCTTCGGGCGAATCGGTCGCCGGAGCTTCCCCTAGCCTCACCCGAGCCCTTGGCCGTGGCCACCAGCACGGCCCGACCGAGCGCCACGCCCGTGCCCTGGCGCGAGGGCGTGGTGGCCATGAGCGCGCGCTCGGAAGGCGGAGCCCGGATCTTGCTGGCCGATCTGCGGGCGCCGATGGACGCGCCACGGCAGCTTTCTTCCGAGCTCTTCGACGAGGTCGGCGGCCTCGACTGGTCACCGGATGGCGCCTGGCTGGCCTTTGCCGCCCGACGCGACGGCAACTGGGATCTCTACCGCATCGCCCGCGAGGGTGGAGCCGCCCAGCGCCTCACCGAGCATCCTGGCTACGATGCTGCTCCAGCCTACGCGCCGGCCGGTCGCGCGCTGGCCTTCGAGTCCTATCGTGACGGCGATTGGGAGATCTATCGGCTCGAACTGGGGCCCGCTGGCGCCGCGGCGCCGCCCCAGCGCCTCACCCGGCGCGACGGGGCGGATCTAGAGCCCACCTGGCTCACCGCCGACCAAGTTCTCTGGTCCAGCTGGGAGGACCGGAGATTCGCCCTGGCCGGCCAGCCCGCCCTGCAAGCCGATCGGAAGGCCGCCGACGGCCTGGCCTCGGCCCTGGGCGCCTTTGCGATCCCGTTCATCGAGGTGGAGGGTGACCTGCATGGGCCGCGGGTCTCGCCGGCCGGCGACCATCTGGCGGTCATCGAACGGGCGACCACGCGCCAGACCTTGCGGCTCCTGGAGCTGGGCCGGTCGGCATCGCCGGTGGCGCGCAACCTGCCGATCAGCGCCGACGTGCGCGCCTTCGCCTGGTCGCCCGGTGGGGACGCCCTGGTGATCGCCTCCGAAGAACGGAGGGCGCTGGCGATCGAGGCCGCCGGTCGCGACGGGCGCGATCGCCTGCGCTTGGCCACGCTGCCGGACGAGGCCAGCACCGATCTGGCCTGGACGGCCGGCCCGATGCCGGCTGGACTGCCCGAATGGACACGCCCGACGGAACTGGTGCCCGCCTCGTCCGACCCGGAGCTGCGGGCCGGCCTGGCCCGGTTGCCGGGCGTCGACGCACCCGGTGCCCGACTGAACGCGGCGCTCGTCCAGGACTACGAGGCCATGCGCGCCGAGCTGCGCGAGGACTTGGGCATCGACTTTCTCGGCCAGCTCTCGGACATGTGGCGCCCCTTGGGCTTCACCGGCTCCAGCTTCTTCAGCTGGCACAAGACCGGCCGGGCCTTCGACATCGCCATGGACTTCCGCTCGCCTTCCGGGGGCACCGGCATGGTCATCCTGCGCGAGACCGGCGGTCGCACCCGCTGGCGCATCTTCCTGCGCGCCGCGGCCCAGGACGGCAGCGTCGGCGCCCCGCTACGGCAGCCCGGTTGGGACTTCTATGCCCGCCATGGCGGCGATCCGCAAGCCGAGCGCGAAGGCGGAGAGCGCAGAGGGGCGATCCCGGCCGGCTACTACGTCGACTTCACGGCCGTCGCGGCGCGCTACGGCTGGCATCGCATCCCGGCCATCAGCCGGCCGGGCTTCGACTGGCGCGAGGACTGGGACGCGATCGAGTTCTGGCATTTCGAGCGTCGCGACAGGCTGAGCTGGTTCGAGGCCGCGCGCCAAGCCTACGACGACGAGATGCTCGCGTCCGAGCTCAACGCGGAGCGACTGCGAGAGCTCGGCCAGACCGGCCGCGGATACGGTCGGGCCGGCGTGCCCTTCGATCTGGGCTCGAAGGGCGATTCGGACCCGGGCTCGTAGACCGGACGCCGAGCGCTCAGCCGCCCTTCTTGACCATGGCGCGCAGGTATTCTCGGCGCATGATGCCGATGTCGCGGATCGGGATGCCCTTGGGACAGACGGCCTCGCATTCGCCGTGGTTCGAGCAGTCTCCGAAGCCCTCGTCGTCCATTTGCTCGACCATGCGCACAACGCGGCGCTCGCGCTCGGCCTGGCCTTGGGGCAGATGGCTGTACTGGGCGATCTTGGCGGCGGTGAAGAGCGAGGCCGAAGCGTTGGGGCAGGCGGCCACGCAGGCGCCGCAGCCGATGCAGACCGCGGCGTCCATGGCGGCGTCGGCATCGTCCTTGGGCACCAGGATGTCGTTGGCGTCCGGCGCCGAGCCGGTGTTGACCGAGATGTAGCCGCCGGCGGCCATGATGCGGTCGAAGGCCGAGCGGTCGACCACCAGGTCCTTGATGACCGGGAAGGCGCCGGCCCGCCAGGGCTCGATGGTGATCGTCGCGCCATCCTCGAAGGCCCGCATGCGCAGCTCGCAGGTAGTGGTCAGGAGCTTGTGGCCGTGGGCCACGCCGTCGATGACCAATCCGCAGGTGCCGCAGATGCCCTCGCGGCAGTCGCTGTCGAAGGCCACCGGCTCGCGCCCCTCGCGGCTCAGCTGCTCGTTGAGCAAGTCGAGGACCTCGAGGATGGACATGTCGGATTGGATGTCGTCGATGCCGTAGTGCTCGAGCTGACCTTGGGCTTCCGGGCCGGTCTGGCGCCAGATCCGAAGCGTGAAGTTCATGTTGGTCCCCGTTTGCTTACTTGTAGCTGCGCGTCTTGAGCTCGACGAATTCGAAGTCGAGCGCCTCGGCGTGGCGGCGTGGCTCGATCTCGTCGCCCCGATGCTCCCAGGCGGCCACGTGCGCGAAGTTCTCGTCGTCGCGGACGGCCTCGCCCTCCGCCGTCTGATGCTCTTCGCGGAAATGCCCGCCGCAGGATTCCTCGCGGGCTAGGGCATCCCGGGCCATCAGCTCGCCCAGATCGAAGAAATCGGCCACGCGCCCGGCCATCTCCAGGCTCTTGTTGAAGTCCGATGCGCTGCCCGGCACCTTGACGTCCTGCCAGTACTGCTCGCGCAGGTCGCGAATCTGCTCGATGGCTTCCTTCAATCCGGCCTCGCTGCGCGACATGCCGACCTTGTCCCACATCACCCGGCCCAGCTCCCACCAGAAGTCGCGCACGGTGCGGCTGCCGTCGATGGACAGCAGGCGCCTCACGCGATCGCGGACCTCGGCCTCGGCCTCCTCGAAGGCAGGGTGATCGGTCGAAACCGGCGGCAGGTCGACGTTGGCCAAGTAGTGCCCGGTGCTGACCGGCGCGATGAAGTAGCCGTCGGCCAGACCCTGCATCAAGGCGCTGGCGCCCAATCGGTTGGCACCGTGATCGCTGAAGTTGGCCTCGCCCAGCACATGCAGGCCCGGGATGGTGCTCATCAGGTTGTAGTCCACCCACAAGCCGCCCATGGTGTAATGGGGTGCCGGGTAGATCATCATCGGCCGCTGGTAGGGGTCCTGCCCCATGATCTCCTCGTACATCTGGAAGAGATTGCCGTAGCGATCGGTGACCACCTGCCGGCCCAGGCGCTCGATGGCCTCGGCGAAGTCCAGGTAGACCGCCACACCGGTGGGTCCGACACCCTGGCCCTCGCGCACTCGGTAGAGCGCCTGCCGGCTGGCGATGTCGCGCGGCACCAGGTTGCCGAAGGAGGGGTAGATCCGCTCCAGGTAGTAGTCGCGCTCCGCTTCAGGGATCTGGTTCGGGGGCCGATCGTCGCCCGGCTTCTTGGGTACCCAGACCCGGCCGTCGTTGCGAAGGCTCTCGCTCATCAAGGTCAGCTTGGACTGGTAGTCGCCCAGCTGGGGAACCGCCGTGGGGTGGATCTGGGTCAGGCAGGGGTTGCCGAAGAAGGCGCCCTTGCGGTGGCAGCGCCAGATGGCGGTGGCGTTCGAGTTGACCGCCATGGTCGACAGGTAGAAGACGGTGGAATAGCCGCCGGTGGCCAGGAGCACCGCGTCGCCGGCGTAGCGCTCGAGCTCGCCGGTGATCAGATTGCGCACCACGATGCCGCGCGCCTGGTCGTCGACGGTGACCAGCTCGAGCATCTCGCGCCGCGGCAAGAGCGTCACCTGGCCGCGGTCGACCTGGCGCATCAAAGCCGAGTAGACCCCGAGGAGGAGCTGCTGGCCGGTCTGCCCGCGGGCGTAGAAGGTGCGCGAGACCTGCACCCCGCCGAAGGAGCGGTTGGCCAAGGTGCCGCCGTACTCGCGCGCGAAGGGCACGCCCTGGGCCACGCATTGATCGATGATCTCGGTGGAGACCTCGGCCAGCCGGTGCACGTTGGACTCGCGGCTGCGGTAGTCGCCGCCCTTGATGGTGTCGTAGAAGAGACGCCAGACGCTGTCGCCGTCATTCTGGTAGTTCTTGGCCGCGTTGATGCCGCCCTGAGCGGCCACCGAGTGGGCCCGGCGCGGCGAGTCCTGGATGCAGAGGTTGATCACCTGGTAGCCCATCTCGCCCAGCGTGGCCGCCGCGGCCCCGCCGGCCAAGCCGGTGCCGACGACGATCACCGTGTGCTTGCGCCGGTTGGCCGGCGCCACCAGCCCGACCTCGTTCTTGTGACGCTGCCAGCGCTCGGCCAGGGGGCCGGACGGGCTTCGAGGGTCCAGAGCGGTGTTCGGCGTGGCCAGGCTCATCGCATGCCTCCGATGGCGGCGGCCGAGGCGGCCGGGTCGACGAAGAAGTAGATGTAGAGCGGCAGGATGATGAAGCCCAGCGCCAACAGGGCTCCCACGAAGAGGGCGGCCGTGTAGGCCAGCGGCAGCAGCTTGCGGCTGAGCCCGCCCAGCGACTGGATCATGCTCCAGACCCCGTGGCGCAGGTGCAGGCCCAGGAAGAGCATCGAGAGCACGTAGGCCCCCACGACCAGCGGCTCCTGGAACTCGGCGACCACCAAGCGATAGAGGTCCCGCGACGGTTCGCCGTGGACCAGGGTGGTGTACTCCGGCCCGAACTTGAAGTGTCGCACGTGCAGCACCACGAAGACGAGCAGGAAGATCCCCGAGATGGCCATGCTGCGGCTGGCGGCGGTCTTCCGACTCGGCGAGCCGGCATCACCGCGGACGACATAGCCCTTCGGACGCCCCAGGCGCCGGCTCATCGCCACGCGCAAGCCGCTGACGATATGCAGCAGGAAGAAGCCGATCAGGCCCATCTCGGCCAGGATGACGAACCAGCCGTGGCCCAGATGGTGCAGGAAGTAGGTGTACTCGTTGAAGGCCTCGGCGCCGATCAGCAGCGTCAGGTTGCCGATGAGGTGGGTGATGACGAAGCCGACCAGGCCCAGTCCCGTGATGCCGGTGATCAGCTTCTTGCCGACCGAAGACCATGCCATGGCACCGATGGTTGGCATGCGATGCTCCTTGATGTGGCGAACTGCGTCGACGAGGGCAGATCGACTTGCCGTGCGACGACCGGTTGGCGCCGCGGAATGCACTCGTCGCGGCGCAGCCTCCCATTAACGGCCCGGGCGCGCAAAATGTCAATGCAGATCTGGTCAAAGATGATCCTTCAAGGGCGATAGCCCAGATTCGGACCGAGCCAGCGCTCGACGACTTCGACCTCGAGGCCCTTGCGGCGAGCGTAGTCCCGCACCTGATCCCGACCGATCCGGCCGACGCTGAAGTAGCGCGCCTCCGGGTGGGCCAGGTAGATGCCGGAGACGCTGGCGGCCGGCCACATCGCCCGCGACTCGGTCAGGCGCATGCCGATGGTCTCCTCGACCTCGAGCAGCGACCAGATGCCGTCCTTCTCGGTATGGTCGGGACAGGCCGGATAGCCGGCCGCGGGCCGGATGCCCCGGTAGCGCTCGCGGATCAGGTCCTCGATGGACAATGCCTCGTCGCGCCCGTAGCCCCAGTCGCGGCGCGCCCGCTGGTGCAACCACTCCGCCGCCGCCTCGGCCAGGCGATCGGCCAGGACCTTGATCATGATCGCCTGGTAGTCGTCGTGCTCGGCCTCCAGCTCGGCCACCAGCGATTCGACGCCGAAGCCGGTGCTCACCGCAAAGGCCCCGACGTGATCCGGATAGGACGGCCCGCCTTGTGCAAAGGCCGTATCGGTGGCCGGCGCGACGAAATCGGCCAGGCAGAGCTGGGGTGCCTCGCCCCGCCTTGGCGCCTGCTGCCGCAGCATGGTCAGGCGCAGCCGCTCGCGCTGGCGATCCGGGCCCTCCCAGATCACGATGTCGTCGCCGTCGGCATTGGCCGGGAAGAGGCCGTATACCGCGCGCCCGCCGATCGAGCCGGCGCCCAAGAGCTGGCCCAGGCTGCGGCGTGCGTCCTCGTAGAGCTCGCGGGCGCGCTCGCCAACGCCGGGCCGGTCGAGGATGCCGGGGTAGCTGCCGCGCAGCTCCCAGGCGTGGAAGAAGGGCGTCCAGTCGATGTACTCGGCGATCTCGGCCAGCGGCAGGTCCTCGATGATCCGCCGCCCGGTGTCCTCCGGCTGCGGCAGGTCGACCGCGCTCCAGTCGAAGCGGGCTCGGCGCTCGCGCGCCTCGGCAAGGGCTAGCAGCTCGGTCTCGGTCGAGCGGCGCTCGTGGCGTTGGCGCAGGGTCTCGTGCTCGGCCTCGAGCTGGGCTTGGAACTCGGCCCGGCTCTCGGGGCGCATCAGGCGGCCGACCACCCCCACCGCGCGCGAGGCGTCCGCGACGTGGGTGACGGGTTGGGAGTACTCGGGCGCGATCTTCACCGCGGTGTGGGTGCGGCTGGTGGTCGCGCCGCCGATGAGCAGGGGCAGGTGGAGCTCCTGGCGCTGCATCTCGCGCGCCACGTGCACCATCTCGTCCAAGCTCGGCGTGATCAGACCCGAGAGCCCGATGGCGTCCACGCCCCGCTCGGCCGCCTCGGACAGGATGCGCTCGGCGGGCACCATCACGCCCAGATCGTGCACTTCGAAGCCGTTGCAGCCCAAGACCACGCCGACGATGTTCTTGCCGATGTCGTGCACGTCGCCCTTGACGGTGGCCAGGAGCACCTTGCCCGCGCTGCGCCCGTTGCCGTCTTCCTGCTCGGCCTCGATATGCGGGGTCAGGTAGGCCACCGCCTTCTTCATCACCCGCGCGCTCTTGACCACCTGGGGCAGGAACATCTTGCCGGCGCCGAAGAGGTCGCCGACCTCGTTCATGCCGTCCATCAACGGCCCTTCGATGACGGCCAGGGCCGAGCCCAATTCGGCATGCGCCTCGGCGGCATCGGCCTCGACGTGCTCGACGATGCCCTTGACCAGGGCATGCTGCAGCCGCTCGGTCACCGGCGCCTCGCGCCACTCGGCCTCGACCTTGGCCTGGCGTTCCCGGCCCTCGCCGCGGAAGCGCTCGGCCAAGTCGAGCAGGCGCTCGGTGGCCTCCGGCGATCGGTTGAAGAGCACGTCCTCGATGGCCCTCAGCAGCTCGGGATCGATCTCGTCGTAGACCTCGAGCATGCCGGCGTTGACGATGCCCAGATCCAGCCCGGCGTCGATGGCGTGGTAGAGGAAGGCGGCGTGCATGGCCTCGCGCACCAGGTTGTTGCCGCGGAAGCTGAAGGAGACGTTGCTGATGCCGCCGATGGAGCTGGCCGGCGCCAGACGCTCCTCGATGTGGCGGATGGCCTCGATGTAGGCCCGGCCGTAGTCGGCATGCTCCTCGATGCCGGTGGCCACCGTCAGGACGTTGGGATCGAAGACGATGTCCTCGGGCGGAAAGCCCAGCTCCTCGGTCAAGAGCCCGAAGGCTCGCTCGATGATCTCGACCTTGCGCTCGAGGCTGTCGGCCTGGCCCTCCTCGTCGAAGGCCATGACGATGACCGCCGCGCCGTAGCGCCGGCAGAGCCGGGCCCGCCTCAGGAACTCCTCCTGGCCGTCCTTGAGGCTGATCGAGTTGACCAGGGGCTTGCCCTGAACGTGCCTGAGGCCCTCCTCGATGACCTCCCAGCGCGAGCTGTCGATCACGAAGGGCACCCGCGCGATCTCGGGCTCGCCGGCGGCCAAGTCCAGGAAGCGCGCCATCAGGGCCTGGCTGTCGAGCATGCCGGCATCGAAGTTGATGTCGATCAGGTTGGCGCCGGCCTCGATCTGCTGCTGGGCCACCGCCAGCGCGGCCTCCAGGTCGCCGGCCTCGACCAGCTTCTTGAAGCGCGGCGAGCCGGTGACGTTGCTGCGCTCTCCGACCATGCTGAAGTTGCTCTCGCGCGAGACCGAGTAGGCCTCGAGTCCCGAAAGCCGCAATAGCGGCTTGCGCGCTTGCCACTCGCGCGGCGCCACGCCTTCGACCGCGCCCGCGATGGCCCGGGTGAACTCGGGGGTGGAGCCGCAACAGCTGCCGACCAGGTTCAACCACCCTTCGCGGGCGAACTCGCCCAAGACCTGCGCCATCTCCTCGGGCGGCTGGTCGTATTCGCCCAGGGCATTGGGCAGGCCGGCGTTGGGGTAGACGCTGGTGTAAGCCTCGGCGGTATTGGCGATGGACTCCACGTAGGGACGCATGTCCTCGGCCCCCAGCGAGCAGTTGATGCCGACGAGGAGCGGCGAGGCATGCTCCATGGCGATGCAGAAAGCCTCGGGCGTCTGCCCGGAGAGGTTGCGGCCCGACTTGTCGACCACCGAGATCGATACCGCCAGGGGCAGGCGCCGGCCGGTCTCCTCGAAGAGCTCGTCGATGCCCACCAGGGCCGCCTTGGCGTTGAGCGTGTCGAAGATGGTCTCGACCAGGAGCAGGTCGACCCCGCCCTCCACCAGACCGCGCGCGGCTTCCTTGTAGGCTTGCTTGAGGGCATCGAAGCTGATGGCGCGGAAACCGGGATCCGCTACGTCCGGCGAGAGGGACAGGGTCTTGTTGGCCGGACCGAGCGCGCCGGCGACCCAGCGCGGACGGTCGGGGCCGGTCAGCGCATCGCGCGCCCGGACCGCGATCCGAGCCGCCTGGCGGTTGATCTCGAGGACCAAGGCTTCGGTACCGTATTCGGCCTGCGAGGGCCCGACGGCATTGAAGGTGTTGGTGGTGACGATGTCGGCGCCCGCCGCCAGGTAGCTGCGGTGCACCTCCGCGATCAGCTCCGGTTGCGTCAAGCACAGAATGTCGTTGTTGCCCATCAGGTCGCTGGGATGATCGGCGAAGCGATCTCCCCGGAAGTCGCGCTCGCCCAGATCGAAGCCCTGGAGGTAGGCGCCCATGCTGCCGTCGAGGACCAGGATGCGCTCGCGCATGGCGCGGGCGATGGGATGGTCGTGGAAGGGATGTCTCGGGCTGCTCATGCGGCACCTCCGGCATGACGGTGACCTGACGGCCTGGCGAGCTTGCGATCAGCAAGCATAGCAGGTGATGTGCCGCCGAGGGCCAGGGTCAGCGTCCGGCCAGGCGAAGGCGGCCGGCCGAAGGCGGGAAGGATCGCGCCCTGCGAGGCCGGCGATCAGGACGAGCGGTGGGCCTCGCGTCGCAGCTCGTAGAGCAGGCTGAGCGCCTCCAGGGGCGTCAGCTGGTCGAGGTCCAGCCGGCGCAGGCGCTCGAGCAGCGGGTCCTCAACCCGGGCCGGCGCCAAGAGCGGCAGCTGACCGTCGGGCTCGGCCGGGCGGCCGGTCGCGCTCTGCAGGGGCAGTTCGCCCTCGCGCTCGAGGCGCTCGAGGATGGTCCAGGCTCGGGCGACGACCGCCGGCGGGAGGCCGGCCAGCTCGGCCACGTGGATGCCGTAGCTCCGGTCGGCGGCTCCTGGCCGCAGCTCGTGAAGGAAGGCGATTCCCGCCTCGGACTCGGCCACGGCCAAGTGCAGGTTGCGCACGCGCGGGAGGAGATCGGCCAGGGCCGTCAGTTCGTGATAGTGGGTGGCGAACAGGGTGCGCGCGCGCAGATCCGGATGGTTGTGGATATGCTCGATGACCGCCCAGGCGATGGACATGCCGTCGTAGGTGCTGGTCCCCCGTCCCAGCTCGTCCAGCACGATCAGGCTGCGCGGCGAGGCGTGGTGGAGGATGTTGGCCGTCTCGACCATCTCGACCATGAAGGTGCTCTGGCCGGCGGCGATCTCGTCCTGGGCGCCGATGCGGGTGAAGATCCGGTCGACCAGGCCGATGCGGGCCGACTCGGCGGGCACGAAGGAGCCGATCTGGGCCATCAGGCAGATCAGCGCGGCCTGGCGGCCGACGGTGCTCTTGCCTGCCATGTTCGGCCCGGTCAAGAGGATGATCTGCCCCTCGTCGATCTCGAGGTCGTTGGGTACGAAGGGCCGGCCGGCCTGCAGGCGCTCGACGACCGGATGTCGCCCGGAGCGGATCGACAGGCTCGGCCCCTCGGACAGCCGAGGTCGCCGGTAGCGGCCGAGCTCGGCCGCCTCGGCCAGGCTGCACAGGGCGTCGAGACGGGCCGCGTCGGCGGCCGCCTCCAGCACCAGCCCGGCCTGACCCGCGATCTGCTCGACCAGGCCCTCGAAGCAGTCGCGCTCCAAGGCCACGATGCGCTCCTCGGCCTGCAGGAGCTCGGCCTCTCGCTCCTCGAGCTCCGGCGTCACGTAGCGCTCGCCGCTGGTCAGGGTCTGCTTGCGCTGGTAATCCTCCGGCACGCGATCGGCGGCCGACTTGGGCACCTGCAGGTAGTAACCGAAGACCTTGTTGAAGCCGACCTTCAGGCTCTGGATGCCGCTGCGCTCGCGCTCGGATGCCTCCAGGCCGGCGATCCAATCACGCGCCTCGGCCACCGAGTCGTGGATGGCGTCCAAGCCGGCCGAATGCCCGCGACGGATGACGCCCGGCAGGCCCAGCGTGGCCGGCGTATCGGGGTCGATGGCCGCCTGGATCGAGCGGGCCAGGGGCAGCACCACCTGCCGGCAGAGCGCGCGGAGCTCGCCCGCCCCGTCCGCTTCGGCTCCGGTACCGACCGGCTGGCCGGCATCCAGGGCTTCGGCGAGCCGGGCGGCGATCTCCGGAACTCGCTCCAAGCCCGAGGCCAAGCGCAAGAGCTCGCGCGGGCCGGCATAGCCGGCGACCAGGCGGTTGATCGAGCGCTCCAGGTCTCCTAGCTGGCCGATCATGTCGCGCAGGTCGGCACGCAGCGCGCCCTGCTCGAGCAGGGTCTCCACGGCATCCAGCCGGTCCTCGATGCGCGCCGGGTCGAGCAGCGGCGCATCGAGCCAGGCGCGCAGCCGGCGGGCGCCCATCGGCGAACGCGTCTCGTCCAAGACCGCCAGCAGGCTGGCCTTGCGCGGGTCGCCGCGCAGGCTGTCGGTGATCTCGAGGTTGCGCCGGGTCGCTGCATCCAACTGCATGTGATCCCGGCCCGAGTAGGTCGACAGGCCGGTGATCTGCCGGGCCGCGGCACGCTGGGTCTCGGCGACATAGGACAGGACGGCCCCGGCCGCCGCCGCGGCGGCGGCCTGGTCCTGGCAGCCGTAGGCCTCGAGGCTGCTGCTGCCGAAATGCTCCAGCAGCGCCCGCTCGGCGTTCTCGGGGTCGAAGCGCCAGGCCGCATAGGGCAAGAGCGCGCAGCGGTGGCCCATCTGCCCGAGTCGCTCGCCCAGCGCGGTGGCGGCGTCGACATCCGGCTCTCGGTCGGGGAAGATCAGCTCGGCCGGCCGCAAGCGCAGCAGCTCGTCGAGGGCCTGACGCTGGGCATCGTCACCCGACCATTGGGTGGTCCGAAAGTGACCGGTGCTCACCTCGGCGTGCGCCAGTCCGATCTGCGGTCCTCGCCTCACCAGGGCGGCCAGGAAGTTCGGCCGGCCCGCATCCAGGAGGTCGCCCTCGACCAAGGTGCCCGGCGTGACCACGCGCACCACCTCGCGCTGCATGATCTTGCTCGAACGCGATGTCGAGGATGCCTCCGCCGGCTGGTCGCCGGCAGCGGATCTCGGGGCGCCGCCATCGACCGAGTCTCGCCGGCTCGACCGGCTCATGCGCGAGCGCTTCTCTGGACTGCCTTCCTCGCCGACCTGCTCGACGATGGCCACCTTCTGCCCGGCCCTGACCATCTGGGCGATGTAGCCGTCGACCGCATGATAGGGAACGCCGGCCATGGGCGCCCGTTCGCCCTTCTTGACCGGCCGGCTGGTCAGGACCACGTCGCAGATCTCGGCCACTCGGGCGGCGTCCTCGTTGAAGGCCTCGTAGAAGTCGCCGAGCCGAAAGAGGATCAAGCAGTCGGGGTGCTGGCGCTTGATGGCCGACCACTGGCGCATCATCGGGGTCTGGGCGGGCATGGCGGGCGAGTATAGCCGAGCCGGTCGAAGGATCACAAGCGCCCGGAACCGCGACTTCGATGCCCTCCTTGGCGCTGGATGGCCGGCCGATACTACCAAAGTGGTAGGCTCGAAGGGCTCCGATTCTCCTAGCGGAGGATGTGCTGAAGGAGCGCGGCCCCTAGACTGTCGAGCACGATCTCCGACATCGCCGCACCGCGAGATCGAAGGTCGGTCGGAGCGACACACGAAAACGCCTCACCTCAGTCGCCCGCCAGACCGCCCCGGCGGTCTCGGACGGGTCCGAAGTCAAACGATCACAGTGGAGAAACACACGATGAAGAAGCTGATGGTCTTGAGCTCGATGGCCGCGGTGGTGACCTTGTTGGTGGCGGGCCTGGCCGGCATGTTCGGCGCGGGCGACGCACCGACGGTCTACGCCTCGCGCCTCGCGGGCATCCAGGGTGCCGGCATCTCCGGTATCCAGATCCAGAACCTCGACGCCT
>CAZJWJ010000094.1:0-21350 GCA_964549495.1 uncultured Anaerolineales bacterium
TTGCTGCGCCTAGGTTCTCGGCCTTTCGCGTTGTCTACAGGTGTCGAACGCCGGGTCTAGCGACAGTTGGAATTGGACACCGATCGGCCCGGGCACGTCCAAATGCCGTGCTGGCATCGCATTTCGCCGGCTGGCAGGATGATGGCAAGATGCCGCGTATCGCCCGCATCGTGTCGCGCTGATTCGAACCGGGAGGTTCCCATGAAGCTAGGCCTTCGTCCCATCCTGATCGCCGTCGCCGGCCTCACGCTGGCGATCTCTGGCCTTCGAGCCCTGTCCAGCATGGACCCACATGGCAGCAGCCCGTCGGCCGAGATCGAGGCGGGAACCGATTCGGGTGCCGCGCCGGCACCCCCAGAGAATGCTGACCTCGCCCTGGCCTCGCCAGATCACGAAGCTCGGGCCGGTAGCTCGGTCCTTCGCCCGAATACCGCACCGGCCCGCTTCCGCCCGCCCGCCGACGGCGGTGAGGCGCCGCTGCCGGCCGGCATCCACGAGATCCGCGTCGGTCCCGAAGGCGAGCGCGCCAGCCTGGCCATCCCGCCGCGGCTCGAGACGGGCCGCTCCGAGGCCCGCTGGCTGTCCAGCGAGCGGCAGGGCCTCGACCAGGACGCGCCGGCCGCGGGCGAAGCGATCACCGCCACCATCCTGGTCCTGCCCATCGAGTATGCCGGCAGCGCCACGCTGGACTACCAAGTCCACACGCCGGACCTCTCGCAATGCGTCACCGTGACCGAGCGCTTCACCGGACCGCTGCACGGCGCCATCCCCTACCCGGGCGGCAGCGTCACCGAGACCATCGACAACCAGACGCTCTACTACCCCTCGACCGAGCCGGCCGACTACGCCCGCCTGATCTTCGGCCGGACCGGCTACACCGAGCCGATCCGCGCCGGCGACCCGAACCTGAACGATGGCGCCGGCGTCGACATCTCGGGCCTGACCGTCCAGAGCTACTTCGACGCCCAGTCGGATGGCCGGGTGGCCATCACCGGCACCATCGCGCCCTGGGTGGCGCTGGACATGCCCGAGGCCTATTACGGCATCGACCAATGCCTGCCCGGCTTCAGTCCGCGTGCCATTCCCGACGAGCAGCTCGGCTCGCTGACAGAGATGACGGTCGACGCGGCCGAGAAGCTCAAGACCATGGATCCGGCCTACGCCAGCCACGAGTTCTGGCGCAGCAAGGACACGGACGGGGACGGCATCGTCGACAGTCTTTGGGTGATCCACGCCGGCCGAGGTCAGGAATACGGGGGCGGCAGCGAGGGCGAGCAGGCCATCTGGTCTCGCGCCATCGACATCCCCGGCGGCCACGTGATCCACGACGGTGGCACGCCGGACGACGAGAGCGACGACATCCGGCTGGGTCCTGTAGCCATCATGCCCGAGGACAGCGACATCGGCGTGATGATCGAGGAGTTCGGACATAGCTTCTTCGACGTGCCGGACCTCTACACCACCGACGCCAGCAACTCGGTGGGTTGGTGGGCGCCCATGTCCTCGGGCATCTGGGGCGGCGACTTGGGCGGCGTGCGGCCGGTGAACATGCCCCTGTGGTTCCGCATGACGGCCGCCTGCGGCGGACAGCCATGCGGCTGGGCCGAGCCGGTGGCCAGCGTCAGCTACACCACCGCCGGTGAGACCGTCGTCCTCGGCCAGGCAGGCACGCCGGCCGGCGGGACGGTCGAGGACCCGGACAGCCCTTACTTCGGCCAGACCATCCACGAGGGCTTGCGCGTCGACTTGCCCACGCAGGTCGAGTCGCTGCCCAACCGGGCCGGCGATGGCGGCGGCGCCTACACCGGCCCAGGCTCGGGTAGCGCCAAGATCCTGGATCGTCAGATCGACCTGGATCGCCTGCCGGCCGGTGACGGTCCCTTCCTGCACCTCGGCGCCTACTGGAGCATCCCCCGATTCTGGGGCTGGTTCCACGTCGAGGTCGATCCGGACGGCGATGGTGAGTACGAGAGCCTGCCCGATCTGGACGGCCACTTCCTGAGCCAGGAAGACGATCCCTTCGGCCTGAACTCGGGCTGGGGCGCCACGGGTCAGGATGCCGAGCCGACCACCCTGCGCTTCGACCTCTCGGCCTGGCGCGGCCAGCAGCTGCCCTTGCGCCTGCGCTACATCACCTTCCGCGGCGGCCCGGGCACCGGCGTCTGGGTCGACGACGCGGCCGTGGTAATCAACGAGCTGGGCCAGGACCTGCGCTTCGAGGTCGACGACTTCGAGGCCGGCCTAGGCGACTGGCAGGTCCAGGGCTGGGAGGCCGTGCCCTATACGCTGCACCACCCGCACCACTACCTGGTCGAGTGGCGCAACGCCGACAACTGGGACCGCTCGCTCCTCGGCGCCTACCAGACCAACTATCGCGACGCCGACGAATGGCGGGTAGACCGGGTGCCGGCCAACCTGCCCGGCGCCCTGGTCATGTACCGCAATCTCAAGTATCCCTTCTCCGGGGCGTTGGAACCGCAGATGGCCGACCCGCCCAGCTGGGGCGCCAAATATGGCCTCCTGGTGGTCGACCCCAACTACCCGCCGGTCGAGCGGCCCAGCGGCGGCCCTTTCTCCGGGGCGCTCCAGAGCCTGGATGCGGCGCTGGCTCTCGGCCAGCAGCCGGACTTCAGCCTCGAGTGGCGTGATCCCGAAACCAAGGAGATCAGCGCCACCGATCGGATCGAGGGCCGGTTGGGTGTCACGCAGCTCGACGACGCCCGCGGCTACACGCCGGGACAGCGCGCGGACGCCGAGGGCCAGTTGTCGGCTTGGGACGCCGACGCCAGCGCGGTGTTGCCGTCGCAAGATGGGGGGACCTACTCGACCCGCGTCGTGGACGCCGAAGGACAGCCGGCATTCGACCATTACGGCCGGCCCTTTTCGAACGATCACGTGCTCGGTAGTGGCAACCCTGGCGACGCCAACCTCCAACTCGGAGTGCACATCGAACTGGTCGACCAGGCCGCGGATGGAAGCTGGGGTGCCGTGCGAGTCTTCAATCAGCGAACCGAGTACCGCTTGGACCTCAGCAGCGAGATCGTGACCCCCGGCGAGTTGATCACTGCGACGATCACCTTCAGCAGCAGTCAGGCCTGCGCGGGCGTCGAGGGCTGCGGCACGTGGCAGCTGGAGTTGCCTCCGGGCTTGTCGAGCGAGCGTCCGACCGAGGGTCTGATCCCGTTCGGCAGCTCTCTCTATCAGCCCAGCATTCCCCTTCAGATCGCCGCTGACATGGCTCCAGGTTCCGATCTGCGGCTCCATGCGCGCTTCACCGATCTGAGCGAGTACACATGGTTCCGCTGGAGAGACCTAGCGGTCATTGCGACTCCCGAGATATACCTTCCCGCGATTCTTCGCAGCGCCAGATTCGATACCGTGCTCCCTTGACGGGCTAGGGACACGTCAGACCATCCAGCTTCGCGGATCGCGGCCCACACGTCCGTCGACCCGCTCCACGCAACGCGGGCCTCCCTTCGCGAAGGGAGGCCCGTGTGATTCGTCATGTCTCCGCTCGTCCACCGGATCAAACTCGAGTCGGTAGAGTGGCGGTCGATCGTCCGGTCATCGCGTCGATCCGACCCTAGATCTGCTGTCGGCGCTCCATGCCGCGGCCGATGAAGGCCAGGCCAGCCAAGAGCAGGACCAGGATCAGGCCGAAGCTCATCGGGCCGCCGGCGCCCGTGTTGGGCATGTCCTTGGGCTCGTGGTCATAGACCGGCTTGCCGCCCTTGGTCATGGCGCCGCCCGTTGCATCGCCAGCCATGCTGTCGTCGGCATCGTCGCCGGCATCCTCGTCCATGTCCTCTTCGTCCATGTCCGAGTCGTCCGCGTCGTCCATGTCCTCGTCGTCCGCGTCAGCGTCGGCGTCGTCTGCGGACTCGTCCTCGTCCATGTCTTCGAGGGCCATCTCGATGGCTGCGGTCAGCTCGGACTCGGTGCCGTCGGCGCGGGCGGCGGCCAGAGCCGACTCGAGGGCCATGCGGATCTCCGCCTCGGAGGCATCCTCGCCCATGGCGTCGATCAGCTGCTGGACCACCACCGACATCTCGGTGGCATCCGACTCTGACGCCATGTCTGCCTCGTCCATGTCCGAGTCATCGTCCATGTCTTCGTCATCGGCCTCGTCCGCGTCCCCGTCGTCCATGTCCGAGTCGTCCTCGTCCATGTCCTCGTCCGCGGCGCTCTCGTCTTCCTCGTCGGCAGCGTCCTCGTCATCGACCTCGGCCAAGGCGAAGTCGAGGCGGCGGACCTGCTCGCCCTCGATCGTCACCTCGTCGCGGTCGAGCTCGGCGGTGGCGTAGTCGTCGCCCGGCTCGACGATGACCTCGTAGTCGCCGTCGGGTAGGTCGAAGAAGCCGTAGCCGCCGGCCACGTCGGTCTCGACCTCGCGCTCCACCTCGCCCTCGAGGCGGACCGTGATGCTGCCGATGCCGGGCTCGTCGAGGTCGAGCGTGCCGTCGCCGTCGTCATCGAGGAAGACGTAGCCCTCGATGACCCCGCTACCCTCGTCGTCCTGCAGGCTCGGGGCGGCGTAGATGGTCGTTGTTGCGATGGACAGGGTGCCCAGCGCCAAGAACAGCGCGAGCGAGCGTTGAATCAGGTTCTGCATGGCCAATCTCCGTTTGTCTAATGGCTTCGTTACGACTCGAACGTGAAGGCGAACAAGACAATCGGCCACGCGCGCGGCGCCTCGGCCAGGCCGGGCGCCCGCGGCGTCAGCCGCCCGCGTCGGACTCCGAAGCGGGGGCCGGCGCCTCCTGTGGGGATGAAGGCTCGGCGAGGCGGATGCCGAGGACATCCAGGTCCTCGGCGGGCACCGGCGAGGGCGCGCCGGTCATCAAATCGACGGCCGAGAGCGACTTGGGGAAGGCGATCACCTCGCGGATGTTCGTCTCGCGCGCGAAGATGGCCACCGTCCGGTCGAAGCCCCAGGCGATGCCGCCGTGCGGCGGCGCGCCGTACTCGAAAGCCGTCAACAGGTGCCCGAACTGGGCCTTGGCCTGCTCCTCCGACAGGCCAAGCAGCGAGAAGACCTCGGACTGCAGATCGGGCTCGTGGATGCGGATCGAGCCGCCGCAGATCTCGTAGCCGTTGAGCACCGCGTCGTAGGCCAGTGCGCGCACGCCGGCCGGATCGGCCGACAGCGCATCCCGGTCGCGCGGGTCCGGCGCGGTAAAGGGGTGGTGGACCGAGTCCCAGCGCTCCTCGTCGGGGTTCCACTCGAAGAGGGGCGGTTCGACGATCCACAAGAAGGCCAGCTGATCCGGATCGATCAGCTCCAGGCGATCCGCCAGCTCCGTGCGCAGGCGGCCCAGGCACTTGGCGACCAATGCGTCGTCGCCGGCCATGATGAAGAGCGTGTGGCCGGGCTCGGCGCCGCTGGCCTCGGCCAGATCGGCGACCTCGGCCTCCGACAGGAAGCGCGAAACCGACCCGCGGACGCTGCCGTCCTCGTCCCAGGTCAACCAGGCCAGGCCGCGCGCCCCGAGAGACTGCATCAGACCTTCCAGCTCGTCGACCTCTCGGCGGCTGAACTGGGTCGGGGCCGCGATGGCCTTGACCCGTCCGCCCGAGGCGACGGTGCCCGAGAAGACACGGAACTCGCTATCGGCCACCACCGGGCCGATGTCGATCAGCTCCAGGCCATAGCGCAAATCCGGCTTGTCGGAGCCGTAGCGCTCCATGGCCTCGGCGTAGGTCAGCCGCGGGAAAGGCGTCTGGAGGATGGGCCGCTCCGGCGCCACCTCTCGGGCCAGCTCCAGCAGCTGGCGCTCGGTGAGCGCCATGACGTCCTCGGCCTCGACGAAGGACATCTCGACGTCGATCTGGGTGAACTCCAGCTCGCGGTCGGCCCGCAGGTCCTCGTCGCGGAAACAGCGCGCCACCTGGAAGTAGCGGTCGAAACCGGAGATCATCAGGATCTGCTTGAGCTGCTGCGGGCTCTGCGGCAGAGCGTAGAAACGGCCGTGGTGCACGCGGCTGGGAACCAAGAAGTCGCGCGCGCCCTCGGGCGTGGCCTTCATCAGGATGGGCGTCTCGATCTCGACGAAGCCTTCGGCCTCCATCATGCGGCGGATGCAGGCGGTCATGCGGTGGCGCAGCAAGATGTTCTGCTTCATCCGCTCGCGGCGCAGGTCCAGGTAGCGGTAGCGCAGGCGCAGCGAGTCGTCGACCTCGGTCTCGCGCGCGACCTCGAAGGGCGGCACGGCCGAGCGGTTGAGCACCCGCAGATCGCTGGCCAAGACCTCGATCGCGCCGGTGGGCATGTCCGGGTTGGCCTGGCCCTCCGGGCGGGCGCGCACGCGGCCCTCGACGGCCAGCACCCATTCCTGGCCGACTTGCCGAGCCAGATCCTGCAGCGCCTCCGGTAGCTCGGCATCGACCACCACCTGCGTGATGCCATGGCGGTCGCGCAGGTTGAGGAAGGTCAGCCCGCCGTGCTCGCGCCGGCGGTTCAACCAACCCGCCAGCCGCACGTCGGAGCCGACATGCTCGGCGCGCAACTGGCCACAGTGATGGCTTCGATACATCTGATTGGGCTCCCGATGCGGTCTGTTTGGGTCTCGGCCACGATCCCGGCGCCGCGTGGGGGCTGCGGCCGTCCGATCTCGGGCAAGGCATCCCAATAATGAGGCAGGGGCCCCTCGCGGGGCCCCTGCGGGAAAGGCGCCACCAGCTGGCCCTAAACGACGGTCCGGTCGGTGGCGCCCACCGTACGGTTACTACTCATGCGGCACCACCTCCTTTCCCTTAAATGATCGCGGATGAATCCGGATGACCTGGGATTGGGAAGTTGGTTGTCAAGAGGGGGGTCGCACGTTACTTTTACATTATGACAGCCGATCTGCGCGCTGTCAAGCAGTCACCGTGGTTGCTAGGATAGCGGCTAGACCATCGCTGCGCAATCCACTCGGCCACGCGCTAAGCCCTGCCTCATGCAAGGCGCGCACAATGACCGCCCTTCGGCCGATCCGGGCCCGCGCTACATTTGCGCACCGGCGAGACCGGCCACTATACTCGGCCGCCAGCCGCTCGCGCGCCGGCGGCAGCCCAAATTGCCGACGCCGATCGTCTCTTCCGAGGAGGAGGACACCATGCGCCTGACCCCTTCGGCCAGTCGAATCCTGGCCATCGCGATCCTGAGCCTGGCCGGCCTGACGGCCGCCGCCTGTTCCCGCCCGACCCCCGCCACCGACAACGGCAGCGGCGACGCGGCCCAGCAAGAGGACGGCAGCGGCAGCGAGTCGATGCCGCCCGGCCCCTACTACGACGACGAGGAGGCCGCCGGCGAACCCCTCCAGGAAGGCGACGAGGGCTACCCCGGCCCGCGCCGCTCGCCGGAGTACTTCCCCGATCCCTATCCCGAGCCCGGCGAGGAAGACGGCGAGGGTGATGCGGCGGGCGAGGACGGGGCCTCCGAGGACGAGTCGTCGGACGAGGGTTCGTCCGACGAAGGCGCGTCCGAGGGCGAAGGCTCCGAGGACGGCGACACCTCCGAGGAAGGTGAGGGCGAGGAGTCCGGCGAGGGCGGCGACGGCTGATCGCCGATCGTCCCACCGCTGGCCGAGCCGTGAGTGACCCGCGCGAGCGTGCCGAGGGCTGCGAGCCGGACCACCTCCGCGCCGATGCGCTGGCCGGGCCGGCCTTCCAACGCGAGATCCTGCGCGCCCTGACCGAGATCCCCGACATCGAGGCCCGAAGCCTAGGCCCCTTTCGGATCCAGGTCCGGGCGCGGCAGGAGACCTTCCAGGTCCGGCTCGACGAGCAGTTCAAGCGCTACCGCCACGTGGAGATCGAGGTCGAGGACGCCCTCGAGGAGATCAAGGCCGCGCTCAAGCTGCCCGGCGCGGCCATCGAGGCCGCCGGTCCCTTCCCGCGCCTGGCGCGACCGGAGACCCTGGAAGCCGAGACCTACCGTCTGGCATGCCCCTTCGATCCCGAGCTGGCGGTCTTCTTCGTGCGCGAACTGCCCCACGGGCATCTCCCGCTGACCACCGCCGAGGTCCGCTCCGGCTGGAGCGGGCCGGCGGAGCGCCTCTACGACGCGGCCCTGGCCAACCTGGCCGAGCGCACCGAGCGCGTCTCGGCCACCAGTCAGGGCGAGGGCGCCGCCCTGAGCATCGGCTTCGCCAGCGGCGACGGCTTCGACGCCGCCCGCCTGCTGCTGCCGGAGCTCGGTGAGGCGCTGCGCGCCTGGTTGCCCGGCCGGCCCTACGTCGCCATCCCCAGCCGCGACCTGCTGATGGCCGTCGGCGACGCGGATCCCGAGCACCTGGCCGGCGCCCGCGACCACGTGCGCCAGGCCCACGAGCAGGCCGGCGACTTGGCGCTATCCCCGCGTTGGTATCGGATCGACGAGCGGGGGCGACTCAGCCGCGAGGATTGATCAGCGCCGCGCCGCGGCCATGTCTTCCTTCATGTGGCATTGCTTGTACTTCTTGCCGCTGCCGCAGGGACAGGGGTCGTTGCGTCCGATTTTCTCGCCGACGCGGACCACCGGCTCGGGGGCCTTGGCGGTGGACTTGGCGGCCACTTCGGACAGCGAGCCGCGGCCGGCCGTGGCCTTGGCCAGCTGGCGCTGCTGGCGGCTGGGCACGGCCTGGCTCTGGACCGGCTCGGCCAGCATCACGCCGCGCGCGATGTCGCCGCCGATGCCGCCCAAGAGCTGCTGGAACATGCCGAAGCCCTCGCGCTTGAAGGTCACCAGCGGGTCCTGCTGACCGGCCGCGCGCAGGCCGATGCCCGTGCGCAATTCGTCGAGGGCCGTCAGGTGCCGCACCCACCAATGGTCGATGGTGCGCAGCATGACCGTGCGCTCGAGCTGGTGCATCACCTCGTCGCCCAGGCGCTCGCGCTTGGCCTCGTAGTATTCCTCGGCCAGGGCCAAGAGGTGCCCGGTGATCTGCTCCGGATGCCACTCGCGCCAGTCCTCGGGCTCCTCGTCCTCGGGCAGCGGGAAGAGGGTGCCGGCCACGGTCGCCAGGCCCGAGATATCCCAATCCTCGCGATGCTCGGCGGCCGTGTGGCCGGCGACCATGTGCTCCACCTCTTCCTCGACCATGCCCCAGACCGACTCGCGCAGGTCCTCGCGCCGCAGCACCTCGGTGCGCTGCTCGTAGATCACGCGGCGCTGCTCGTTGATCACCTCGTCGTACTCGAGCAGGTGCTTGCGGATGTCGAAGTTGTAGCCCTCGACCTTGACCTGGGCCGACTCGATCTGCTTGGAGACCATGCCGCTCTCGATGGGCTGGTCGTCCTCCACGCCCAGGCGGGTCATCAGGTTCTTCACCCGCTCGCCGCCAAAGCGCAGCATCAACTCGTCCTCCAGGGCCACGAAGAAGCGGCTGGCGCCCGGGTCGCCCTGCCGGCCGGAGCGGCCGCGCAGCTGGTTGTCGATGCGCCGGGCCTCGTGGCGCTCGGTGCCGACCACGAAGAGCCCGCCCAGCTCCCTGACCTTGGCGCGCTCGACTTGGGTCTCCTTCCAGTGCCGTGACAGAACGCCGGCCCACTCATCGGGATAGGTCTCGGTCGGATCGCCGCCGGCGCGCAGGATGTTGACCGCGTCGTCCCATTCGAGGCTGGAGATCTCGGTCAGCTCGTATCCCTGCCGGCGCAGATCGGATCGGGCCATACCCTCGGCATTGCCGCCCAAGAGGATGTCGACGCCGCGGCCGGCCATGTTGGTGGCCAGCGTCACCGAGCCGATGCGCCCGGCCTGGGCGATGATCTCGGCCTCGCGCTCGTGGTTCTTGGCGTTGAGGATCTCGTGCGGCACGCCGCGGCGCTTGAGCCGCTTGGAGAGCATCTCGCTGGTCTCGACCGCCACCGTGCCGACCAGCACCGGCTGGCCCTTCTCGTGCAGCTCGGCGATCTGCTCGACCACCGCGCGCCACTTGGCCGCCTGGGTGGTGTAGACCAAGTCGGACTTGTCGTCGCGGACCACCGGCCGGTGGGTGGGGATGGCCTCCACCTCCAGCTCGTAGATCCGGTGCAGCTCCTCGGCCTCGGTCAGGGCCGTTCCGGTCATGCCGGCCAGCTTGTCGTACATGCGGAAGTAGTTCTGGAAGGTGACCGTGGCCAGGGTGACCGACTCGCGCTGGACGTGCACGCCCTCCTTGGCCTCGATGGCCTGGTGCAGGCCCTCGCTGAATCGCCGGCCGGGCATCATGCGCCCGGTGAACTCGTCCACGATGATCACCTCGCCATCCTGGACGATGTATTCCTTGTCACGGTGGAAGAGCGCGTGCGCCTTGAGCCCGTTCTCGAAATAGCTCGTCAGCTCGTAATGCTCCGGGCCGTAGAGGTTGTCGATGCCCAGCATGCGCTCGATCTTCTCGATTCCGTCGTCGGTCGGCGAGGCCGAACGGCCCTTCTCGTCGATGCTGTAGTCCGTCTCCTCGCGGAAGCTACGCAGCATGTCGGCGAACTTGGCGTACCAGTCGGTGGCTTCCTCGGCCGGCCCGGAGATGATCAAGGGCGTGCGCGCCTCGTCGATCAGGATGTTGTCGACCTCGTCGACGATGGCGTAGTGCAGCTCGCGCTGCACCCGCCGGTTCAGATCCCAGACCATGTTGTCGCGCAGGTAGTCGAAGCCGAACTCGTTGTTGGTGCCGTAGGTGATGTCGGCACCATAGACCTCGCGCCGCTCGACGGGTCGCAGGTGCTGGTAGCGGTCGTCGTCCGCCTGGAACTCCGGATCGAAGAGGAAGGAGGCCATCTTGGGGTTCTTGCCGACGTTTTGGATGACGCCGGCCGAGAGGCCCAGGAGATGGTAGATGGCGCCCATCTGCTGCACGCCGACCTTGGACAGGTAGTCGTTGGGCGTCACCAGGTGCACCCCGCGGCCGGTCAGAGCGTTGAGGTAGAGCGGCAGGGTGGCCACCAGGGTCTTGCCCTCGCCGGTCTTCATCTCGGCCACGATGCCCTCGTGCAAGACCGCACCGCCGATGATCTGCACATCGTAATGGCGCAGACCGATGGTGCGCTTGCTGGCCTCGCGCACCACGGCGAAGGCCTCGGGCATCAGGTCGTCCAGCGATTCACCATCGGCCAGACAGGCCTTGAACTCGTCGGTACGCGCGCGAAGGGCGGCCTCGTCCAAGGCCTCGAACTCGGGTTCGAGCGCGTTGACCTCGTCGACCAACCACTGGTAGCGCTTGACGGTCCGATCCATCGGGTCGCCGATGACCTTGTTGACCAGGCGCTTGAACATGGGAGGTTGCCTTCCGGGTAGGCGGCCGAATGCCGCAAGGCGCCGAGGGATCGGGCCGGACCGATCGCGTGCAGCGCGCGAACGTCGATTATAGGGTTGGGCCGGGGGGTGCGACAATCCTTCGCGCTGCGTGGCGCGTCAGAGCATCGTTAGTATCGCGGCTGGCGGCGCTTCGATAAGCTGCTCAGCCGGCCTCGACCAAGGACTCCAGCAGCCGGGCCAGGAGCGCGAAGCCCTCGCCGACCGCCGCCTCGTCACCGGAGATCCGGTACTCGAGCAGCAAACCGGCCGCGCTGCTCATCAAGAGCGTGATGACGCCCGACATGGGCACCCGCAGCCGCTGGCCTCGGCGCTCGGCCAGGGCCGAGAGAAGCCCGGCCACGTGCTCGTTGGCGGCGCGCGAGGGCAGCCGCTCGCCGGCCCCTCGCGACTCGTGGCGCCGGACCTGCAGGAGCAGATCGGGCATCAAGAGCTCGGGCTCGGCGCGGGCGGCCCGCCAGGTGGCCCCCAGGCCGGCGCGGATGGCCGCGGCCAGGTCCGGTGATGCCGCCACGGCCGGCTCGATCAGCGAATAGAAGTGGGCGCGGGTGTAATCTTGCGCCGCCTGGATCAGGCCGGCCTTGCCCCCGAAATGATACTGGATCAACTGCAGGTTGACGCCGGCCCGCTCCGCGATGCGCCGGGTGGTGGCCTTGTCGATGCCCTGCTCGTAGATGACGAAGAGGGCGGCCCGCAGCAGCCGTTCTTGGGTCTCGCTGAGGCCCTGGGCGGCCTCCGCCTCATTCATTTGCATGATTGAGTACTCTAGGCGGCCGGTCCGATGCTGTCAAGCCCAAGTCCTCGCGGTCACCCTCCTGTATCCGAGCCCTGTATCGGACGAGGTCGCAGCCGATCGCGGGGGCTCGATCCGGTCAGCGCAACTCCAGCTCCCCGAGCCTCAGCAGGTCGCCGTCCAGCGCGTCCGGTCCCTGCGTCGGCAGCCGGTAGCCGGTGAGCGGATGGTAGAAGGCCGCCACCACGGGATAGCGGCCCGGCGCGAGGTCCGGCGGAAGCTCAAGGCGCAGCTCGTCGCGGATCAGCTCGCCGCGAATCCAACCGGTCGTCGGTCGCGCGCCGCCGCCTGGATCGCCATCCTGTTGGACCACGACCCGCGGCGCGTCGCCTGGGCCGAGCAGCTGGACCGTAAGCCGCCAGGGGATCGAGCTGGGTGCGAGGGCGCGCCATTGGATCGCCAGCTCGAGCCGGCCGTCGCTGACCTCCGGGAGCCGGCTCAGTCCCAAGAGCTCCGCCAGGTCGCCCACCCGCGCCGATCGCGTCCCCGCGTCCGGCAGCTCCGGCGGCCCGAAGCGATGCCCGCTCAGCTCGCGCGCCTGGATCTCCACCCGGCCGAGGTCCATCGGCTCGGCCTCGGACAGCGCTTCGCCCTCGCGGTCAGTCAGGAGGCCGCCGAGGACATAGCGACCGCTGGCCACCTCGGGCTCGATGGGCAGATCGACCCGCTGCCGAACCAGCATCGGTCCCGCCGGCCAGTCCTCCGGGACAAGAGCCAGCTGGCTCGCCGCGACGGCCCCGCTGTCCGGCTTCGTCAGGTCGAGCCGGAGGGCGACCGCTCGCTCGCCCGAATCGGCGAGCTGCCACCAGAGGTCCACCGGCAGGAGCCCGCCGGCCAGCGCCGGTTCGGAGGGTAGCGGCGCCAGGCCGATGAGCTCGAGCCCTGGCGCCGCGATCGCCTCCGGGCGCAGGTCGAGCGCGATCGCCTGCTCGGGCAGGTCGGAGGCCGCGGCGCGCCAGGGCTCGACCCCGATCTGGCCGACGTGCACCGCCTGACCCAAGGGACTGCCGGCGGCGTCGAAGGCGTCGAGGCCCGAGGACTGCCCGTCGCGGCGGTAGAGGCCCAGCAGCAGATCGTAGGAGCCGGGCGGCAAGCCCAGGGGCAGGGTGATGGCCACGCGCTGGCTGGTGAGCTCGCCGGCCCGCCAGCGGCTGGTCGGGCGCAGGCGCAGCTGGTCGTCGCCATCGGAGGCCATCAGGCCGGTGTCGCCCTGAGCCCATTCTCGGCCCCGGGCATCGAACAGGCGCAGCGTGATGCCCAGGTCCGCGGCGATGGGCGGGCCGGTCTCGGCCCGCTCGGGCGCCTGCCAGGCCGAGCCGAGCTCGATCCGCTCGCCCGAGCTCGCGCGGCTCACCAAGGGCGCGGCCGCCAGCAGGGCCGGCCCCTCGGCGAAGCGCGCGCGAAGCGGCAGGGGGCGCCCTGTAGGCGCATAGACGCGGTAGCGCTGATGGGCGCGCTGCAGGGCGCCCGCCGCCGGACCGTAATGCTCGGCCAACCAAGCGTCCATGACCGGCCTGTCGGTCAAGAAGCTCAGGTGGGCGTATTCGGTGTCGGCATCCAAGAGGACCAGCGGTGGCAAGCGGCCGTCGAGCTCGTCCTCGATGCGCTGCCAGGTGATCTGCCCGCTGCCGGCCGCGCCAGCCGAGAGCGAGGCGCCCGAGTAGGTGGTCGGCCGTCGGGCGTAGAAGTTCAGTTCGGAGTAGTCGGAGAGCAGGAGCTCGTCCGGCTCGGTCAAGAGCATCACCAGGTCGGCCAGCTTCTCGGTGCCGGTCTCCCAGCGGAAGGCGTGGTCGCGATCCAGCAGGCGCCAGGGGAGCAGCAGGGCCAGCAGCAAGGCCAGAGCCAGCAGCTGCAGGGTTCGGCTGGCGTTGGTGGCCGCGCTGCTCGTGGCAGGGTTGCTCACGATATCGCCAGCTCTGCCGCGCGCAGGTCCCTGCAAGCGCGCGGCCGCGTCGAACAGTCCGCGCAAGCCCAAGCCGAAGAGCATGCTCAGGGCCGGCATCAGGTAGACCAGGTGGCGGGGGTACTTTTCGCGCGAGAGCAGCAGGAAGGCCAGGGCCGTCGGCAGCTGCCAGGCCATCAGCAGGGCCCGCCGGTCGCGGGCCGGCCAGGCCGCCAACGCGACGGCCAGGGCCACGAAGACCAAAAGCGCGCTGTTGTTCTGGCGCAGGAAGCTGCCGTAGAAGGTCCAGCCCTCTCGCAGCACCTCCAAGGGCGGCGTGCCCGCCCCCTGGCGGGTGTGGTGCTCGAAGACCGCCTCGAAGACCAGCCCTGGCCCGGCGGCCAGGGCGAAGCCGCCAAGGCCCAGGGCCACGATCAGCAGGCAGGGCAGGCCGGCCGCCAAGCCGTCCAGGATCAGCGCCCGCCAGGGCCGGCCGTGACGCCAGCCGTCGGCCAGCAGCCAGAGCAGGCAGCCGGCCAAGACAAAGGGCCCGAAGAGCTTGGATAGGGTGGCCAGTCCGAAGGCGACACCCGAAGCCGCCAGCCAGCGCCGATCGGGCGGATCGCGCGGCTCCGACATTCCCGATGCCGGGCCGGGACTCGAGCGTGGGAAGGCCGCGCGGGAAAAGAGCCACAGGCCCAGGGCGGCGAAGGCCAGCATGAAGGGATCGGAGCGGAAGCTGCGCCCGTGCAGGAAGACATCCGGCTGCAGGAGCATCGCGGCGCCGGCCACCAGGGCCACGAAGGGTCCGAAGAGCCGGCGCGCCGTGGCCCAGGTGAAGAGGCCCGCGCTCAGGGTCAGGCCGGTGGCCAGGGCCCGGGCCGGCCAGAGCTCGGGTCCGGTCAGCGACATCAGCCAACCGCCGGGCATCAGGAAGGCCGGCAGCTGGGGCGTCAGGAAGTCGCGGTAGGGCAGCTCGCCCAAGGCGATGCGCCAGGCGGCGTAGAGGTAGCTGCCCTCGTCGTCGTTGATCAGCCAGCGGTCCAGCCGCCAGTAGTAGAGCCGGGCGATGGTCGCCAAGAGCAAGAGGGCGATCAGGTCCAGCCCGGTCACGCTGACCAGGCGAGCCGGCCCGCGGCGGAAGCGCTCGATGATCTGGCGCACCTTCCGGCCGATCTCAGGCACCGGCGCCGGCCGGCCGAGCCCGATCTCGCCAGCGCTGCCACAGCCCTTCCAGCGACCCCCAGACGAACCAGGCGGCCAGGAGCGCCAAGAGCGGCACGATGGGCACCCGATAGCGCACCTCGGCATTGGCCACCAGGCTGACCAGGTACTGGCTGGCGATGCAGCCCAGGATCAGCAGGCGCGGATGCCAGGCCACGCTCGGCCGCAGCAGGAGGCCGAGCAGGGCACCGATCAGCACCAGGTGGTAGAGCCATTCATCATCCGGCGTGACCATCAGCTCGTGCGAGATGCGGTGACCGCCCTTGGCATCCCACATCAGGCGCAGCTTGCGCCCGTAGATGGTCGGCAAGTCCTCCGGATGGGCGCGCATGTAGTCGATGGCGGCCTGCCGGAAGGCGGCCTGCTCGGCCACCTCGCCCAGCTCGAGGGCATCGATGGACTCCTCGTTGGGCAAGTCTTCCGGCGCCGACAGGCCCTCGGCCTCGGTCAAGCTCTTGTAGAGCGTGTACCCGCTGTTGGTCGAGATCAGGATGAAGCGCTCGTGGAACTCCCAGTTGCGATGGGTCACCGGACCCACCGTGACGAGCATGCCCAAGAGCGCCAAAGCCAGGTGCCGGCCCTTACCCGGCAGGCGGGGTGCCAGCAGGAGCCAGAGCAGGTAGCCCGGCAGCACGAAGGCCAGGAATGGCCGGGTGATGTTGGCCAGGCCCAAGCTGATGCCGGCAGCCATGCTCAGGCTCGGGCGCTGCAGGCGGGTGGCCGCCAGGGCCAGGCAGACGAAGAGCAGCCCCAGAAAGAGGTAGAGGGGCTCGGAGAGCAAGCGGGCCACGAAGAGCATCAGGAAGTCGTAGCGTGCCACCAAGAGCGCCGCGCCCAGGCCCACGACCCGGCCGGCCAACCCGCCGAAGGCCAGAAGGCCGGCCAGGTAGATCAGCACCATGCTCCCGGCATCCATCCAGGCCTGCAGTTCGCGGACGACGTCGAAGCGCTCCGGGCCGGCCATGCGGTAGACCGAGCCCAAGAAGAGCGCGTAACCGGGCGGCCGGTGGGTGAAGGAGCCGAAGGGATGCCAGGGATAGTATTGCTCGCGCGGCTCCACGCCCTCGCCCCGCGACCAGGGAAGGGCATAGCGATTGTAGAGCTCCTCCTCGCTCTGCGGCGGCTGATCGTAGGATCGGGCGATCTCGAGCCGCGGTCCCAGCGCGACGAAGAAGATCAGCCCGGCCAGGACCAGGTCGAGCAGCAGATGTGCACGCCCGGACCCGAAGCCAAGCGAGGGCGACGCGGTGCTCCGCGGGGCCCGGTCCCGGCTCATCCTTGCGCCCTGGGCATGGTCACGGTGCGGCGACCTCGATGCCATCCAAGCGGAATATCGACTCCGCGTTGACCTGGATGATGCTTCGGGTGTCGATGCCCGGCGCCGGGTCGATGTCCTCGCTCAAGGCGATGTCCAGGCCTCCATCGACGTCGCGGCCGCTGGTCTCCCAGCTCACCCCGCGGTTGGTGGACCAGACGACCTGCCGGTCGCCCGCGGCCACGATCACGCCGGTGGTCACGGGGCTTTCGATGACCGTCCCCGCCAGGCTCCGCACGTCCTGACCGGGAACGTCCGATACGCGGTCCCAGCTGTCGCCATCGTCCAGACTGGCGACCAGGCCCCGATCGGTACCGGCAAAGATCCGCAGCGGATCGATCCCGATGGCCAGGGGGAGCAGCGCATGGATGTGGCGGCGGGCGAGGCTGCTGTCATCGATGTCCTGCCAGCTGGCCCCCCCATCGGTCGACAGCTGGAGCGGATCGTGATCCTCGCTTTCCTCATCGAGCTCGTGAGCCCGCCAGATCCGACCGTCCTCGGAATACTGCGGCGAGAAGGCGACCGCGGTCCATCGCATGCCTTCCGAGCCGGGCAGCGCCTCGAAGCTGCGCCCGCCGTCGCGCGAGATCTGGCCATCGACGACCAGCGTCCCATCCTCGCCGAAGCTCGGCGAGATGGCCAAGACACGGGCCGGCGCTTCGGCGCTGGTCGCCTGCCAGCTGGTGCCGCGATCGCGGCTGACCCAGAGCCCGCTCTCGGTCGCGGCAAAGATCGTAGCGTCGCGCTCGTAGTCGGTGGAAGCCAGGAGTCGGTGGATGACCTGGCCATCGCCGCGCGGAAGCGCATCGACCTGCATGAAGCTCCGTCCACCATCCTCGGAGCGATAGAGTCCGGCGGCGCGCGTGCCCACCATCACCTGGCTGCCGGCGCTGCCGGGGAGGTAGAGCAGGCTGGCGGGCGCGGCGCTGCGCAAGCTGCTGTCAGCCTGATCCCGCAATTCGACCGGCCAGGTCCGCCCGGCGTCGTAGGAGCGCCACAGACCCTCGCCATCCGTGGCCAGGTACATCTCGCGCGAGCCGACGTAGCGGGCGGCATGGCGCTGATGCTTGGATAGGAGCGGCAGGTAGATCTCGACCTCCGCGCGATCGCGCGGCAGGCCGACGCTGGCCACGCCGAAATCGCGTGCCATGGCCACCGAGACGCCGCCGGCCGTCGATCCGGCCGGCGCGTCGATCCATTGCCAGCTCGCGCCTCCATCGTGTGACACGGCCCCCATGCGCCCCGCGTCCCCGAGCGCTACGGCGATGACGGGGTCGACCGGCCAGGCGTTGGAGATCGCCAGGTCACGGATCCGCGTTGCCTCCAGCGGGAGCCGCCGCCAGCTCCGGCCGCTATCGTCCGATCGGTACAGGCCGCTATCGTTCCAGGCCAGCACGGTCCTCGCATCCGGGTCGGCATCGAGGCCGGGCAGGATCCGCATGCCCTGGAGATCGCCCGGGCCGCCCTCCGGACCGAAGGCCGGGTGGCTGCCTTCCGCCTCGTCCACACGGCGCCAGGTCTGGCCGCTGTCATCGGACCGATAGATCCCCTCCGCCGCACCGACCAAGACCAGCTCGTCCCGAAGCAGGTCGGGCGAGTAGCTGGCCGCACCGACCTGATAGCGCTGACCCGTCTCCAGGACGACTTCGATCCAATCGCTGCGCCCACGTTCGTAGCGGAAGGGGCGCCAGTCCTCGGTCGTGATCGCCAATGCCAGGTAGTCTTGCCGGTAGTCCGGCGAAATCGACAGGACCCGAGCCGGCCTGTCCCGTTCGATATCCTGGGCATTCCAGCCCTCGCCTCCATCCAGGCTGCGCCAGAGCCGCCCGTCTTGATCGCGTGCGAAGACCACACCGTCCGCGTTGGACTCCGTCCGCCGCAGATGGGACTGGCTGCGCGCCTGCATGTCCCATTCTGCGCCACGGTCGGAGGTGTAGAAGCCCAAGCCCGCGGCCAGCATTCGCTGCTCGAGCTCCAAGACGGCGTCTTCGAGCAGGATGGCCTGGTCCGAACTGGCGTCGGGCCCGTCGAGCGCGACCAAGGTGTAGGCCAAATGCCCTTCCAGATCGAAGCGCCCGGAGAAGGCGACCTGCTCCTGGCCAGGACCTCGCAGGGCCAGGTTCTGGCCCATCGCCGAAAGGTCGATGTAGTCGCTGCTCTGGCCCTGCGGAACGCGGGCGAACAGAACCTCGTCGTCGACCAGCAGGTCGACGGGGCCGGTGGTCCGGAGGTTGAGCAGTCGCAGTCGCGCGATATCGCGCACCGCGCGTGCCGCATCGTCACCGATCGGATGCAAGGCAAGACCCGCGGTGCCCAGATGCAGCAGCACGGTATTGCGATCGAATTCGCGCAGCTCGACCCGCTCCTCGTAAACGGGCTGGTCACCACCAGCCGGCAGGATCTCGATGCTGCGCCTGCCGGCGCGCGTTTCGAGGTAGTCGGAGCGCTCTCCAAAGGACAGCCCCGCCACGAAGAGCTCCCCGTCGATGCGCACGTCGATGTCCCCCCCGCCCGGGACGGCGTGGACGATGCGGGTCACCTGCTCGAAGTCGGGATTGACCACCTGGTCGAAGGTCTCGACTCCGTAGATCGCACCGCCTGGCAGCGTGATCTCCTCCCAGCCCGGCTCGGGCTGCTCCTGCGCGGGTGTCTGGCCGCGAGCCGGGATGCCGGCCGGAAGGAGACAGAGGGCGAGCAGGGCAAAGATCGGAGCACGTCGCAAGGCGGTCATGGCTTCCTCCTCGAGGTCGGATGCGGGCGGCTCAGGCGAGTGGGGGCGGTCCGTCGAGCATCTCGCGCACGGCATAGATCGGCTTGTCCTGGGACTCGTAGTAGGTGCGGACCATCAGCTCGCCCAGGAATCCCATCGAGACGAACTGCACGCCGATGATGATCAAGAGCACGGCCAGCATCAAGAGCGGCCGGCCGCCGATGTTCTCGCCCCCGATCAGCTTGACCCAGCTGAGGTAGAAGGAGATCAGCATGCCCAAGCCGATGCTCCCGATGCCCATGCCGCCGAAGATGTGGATAGGCCGGGTGGCGTAGTTGAGCAGGAAGTGGAGGGTGAGCAAATCGAGCAGCACCCGCGGCGCGCGGGCCAGGCCGCGGCCGTACTTGGAACTGCCGTGGGCCCGCGGATTGTCGCGCACCGGCACCTCGCTGACCCGCACGCCGTACCAGCTGGCAACGGCGGGGATGAAGCGGTGGAAGTTGCCGTAGAGCCGAGTGTTGCGGATCACCTCGCCGCGATAGGCCTTCAGCGAGCAGCCGGTGTCGCGCAGCTGCACGCCGGTCAGGCCGCGCATGACGCGGTTGCCGAGCATGGAGGGGATGCGCCGGAGCAGGAGCGGCTCCTTGCGGTCCTGGCGCCAGCCGCTGACGATGTCGTAACCGCCGGCCTCCATCTCGGTCAGCAGCTTGCCGATATCGTCCGGATCGTTTTGCAGGTCGGCGTCCATGGTCACCACGACACGGCCCCGGGCGGCATCGAAGCCCGCCGCGAAGGCCGGCGTCTGCCCGAAGTTGCGCCGTAGCTGGATGATCCGGAAGCGCGGATCGGCGCGATGCACGGCCGCCAGGGCGTCGAAGGAGCCGTCGGATGAGCCGTCGTCGACGATGACGACCTCCCAGCTCCGGCCCAGCCGCTCGAGGGCCTCGCCGAGCCGCCGGGCCAGATCCGGCACGGTCTCCACCTCGTTGAAGAGGGGGATGACCACCGAGATGTCGACGCCCGTCTCCGGCTCGGCCGGGGTCCGCAATTCACTCATTGCCCTACTCTCGTCTCCTGATCGTGGCCCGGCCGGCCTCAAGCGGGCTGCCTACGCCGCTCGACCTGCCAGGCGACCTGGGCCCGCAGCCCGGCCTCGATCCCGGTGCGCGGCGCCCAGTCGAAGTCCGAGCGCGCCTTGCGGGTATCGGCCAGGGCCTGCTGCTGCTCGCCGGGCCGCGCCGGGCCGTACTCGACCAGCGCCTGGCGACCCGTGATCGCCTCGATCTGACGCAGGACATCGATGACCGAGACGACCTCGCCGCCGCCGATGTTGTAGACCTGGCCGGTGGGCCCGTGGCGCATGGCCGCGATGGTGGCCGCCACGCAATCGTCGATGTAGGTGTTGCCGCGGCTCTGGCTGCCATCGCCGAAGACGGTGATCGGCCGGCCGTCCAGGATGCGCTCGATGAAGATGTTGTAGCCCATGTCGGGCCGCTGCCGCGGTCCGTAGATCGAGAAGTAGCGCAGCACGGTCACCGGCAGATCGTAGATCTCGGCATAGGCCAAGACCAGCTTCTCGGCGGCCAGCTTGGTCACCCCGTAGGGCGAGATCGGATTCGTCTCGCGCTGCTCGTCGCCCGAGGAGTCGCGGCCGTAGACCGAGGAGGTCGAGACGTGGATCAAATGCCCGCTGCCCGCCTCGCGCAGGGCTTCGATCAGGCGCTGCGTGGCCTGCACGTTGCAGCTGAGATAGCCGTCGAAGTCCGTCCAGGAGCGCAGGAGGCCCGGCATGGCCGCCAGGTGGAAAACCACATCGGCTCCCTCGACCAACGGTGCCAAGTCGGCCTCGCGCAGGTCGAGCTCGGCCAGCTCGAAGCGCTCGCGGGCCAAGGCCTGGCGCAGGTTCTCGCGCTTGAACTCCGGATCGTAGTAGTCGGTGAAGCAATCCACGCCGACCACCTCGTGCCCTTCGGCCAGGAGGGCCTCGGAGAGGTGGCTGCCGATGAAGCCGGCGGCGCCGGTGACGACGCAGCGACGGCGGCCGGCCGGGCCGGCAGGGCGCGTTTGGGACATAGGATGGCGTATTGTAGCGGCCGGCCTAGCCCGGCGCCAGCAGGTGCAGGGCGATTGCAAAGTCGGTCGTCAGGTGAACAGCACTGCGGCGGGAACACC
>CAZJWJ010000095.1:0-20710 GCA_964549495.1 uncultured Anaerolineales bacterium
GTCGGTGCTATTGGGACTCGGGCTCAGTGGTGGTTCTCAACTTCTCACACCCCGTTTCCATCCCACTTGGGGCGTCGGTGCTATTGGGACCCTGGGATGACACCCTCTGGCAGCCGGGCATGCCCGGTTTCCATCCCACTTGGGGCGTCGGTGCTATTGGGACCAGGCCGTCGCTCCCGAGCGGAGACGGCGGTATCGGGTTTCCATCCCACTTGGGGCGTCGGTGCTATTGGGACGCGAAACGCCGACGGCTACGGAGGAGCCGCCGAGCCCGTTTCCATCCCACTTGGGGCGTCGGTGCTATTGGGACTCGCGGACGAGCTGCCGCCGATCGCGACCGCGATCGTTTCCATCCCACTTGGGGCGTCGGTGCTATTGGGACACGAGCACATCGACGGCCACGGAGGGGCCGCCGAGTTTCCATCCCACTTGGGGCGTCGGTGCTATTGGGACGTGGGTGTGCAGTGTTTCATCGCTGTTACACAACCGTTTCCATCCCACTTGGGGCGTCGGTGCTATTGGGACCAACCGCACACGCACAATCGCACACTGACAGTTCGTTTCCATCCCACTTGGGGCGTCGGTGCTATTGGGACGCAGGTGGCAACGAGGACGTCCGCGCGAACTGCGAGTTTCCATCCCACTTGGGGCGTCGGTGCTATTGGGACAGGTTCTCGTCGAAGACGACGCACGCCTCTACGCGTTTCCATCCCACTTGGGGCGTCGGTGCTATTGGGACTGCAAAATGTCTACTTAGCTGACTAGCCTGACTGCCAAGGCTCCGCTTTCTGCCGTATGGCAGTGTAAGCCTGATCGGCGCGACCTCGTGTGCAATGCCTCAGTTACAGGTTCATAAACACAATTGTATGTGATCGCGCAGCAAGAATCCAGCGAGAAGTGGCTGCTGGTGCGGCGATTGTCCGATATTCGGTTCACGAGCGGGCTTTAACCGGTGGAGACACGAAATGCCAAGCCCGCATGAGTCGCTCGAACAGCCTCTTGCTGGCGCCAATCAGATCGCAGCATCGCCCGCTCGGCGCCGATGCCGGCGGCGTCGCCAGATGATCAATCCGAACGCGACGATGGCGACCACGGCGAACACCGCCAAGATCGGTGCGACCAGCGCGAGGATGGTGATGCCGATGGCGGCACCATCCTCAGCGGCGCTTACGAACGGGGTGCCGAAACCCGCCGTGAAGAAGTTGACGAAGGGGCGCAGGGTCATCCGGCCGGTGTGAATCGAACCGGAGATCAAGGCGCCAAGAATGAAGGCTAGCGGCAGGGAGATCTCCGTGATCACGCCTCCCTGGGACGCGAAGAGGATGGCGCCAGCGGCAGGTTGAATCACCGTGTGGAGGATGTGGGACGCATGATCCATGGCTGGGATCTTGTCGGCCAACCCCTCGATGATGGTGATGATCAAGAGCGCCAGGATCACCCCCGGGTGCCCCATGACATCGTAGGGCTCGGCCAACTGCAGCCATCCGAAATGCGCCGCGATCGATACGATGAGCATGGTGACCCACGCGTTCAGGCCGGCCGCTGCCGAAAAGCCGAAGGCGGCGAAGATCGTGAGGAACTCTTGCGGAATCATCGTCAATCCTCCCTGTGAACTCGGATCCCCGATGAACTGCCGACCCTGGCGGGCGCCAACGCGCTACTCCGGGGGACCATCAGATGCTGCGTTGGGCCAGTATACGTGGATCGAGAACCATCGAGCCTCAAAAGGCATATAAATGACCTGGGAAACACCTTGCCGGCAAGATCTCCACTTGATATACTGCCGCGCGTTGACAAGTGGCCGGAAGTCGTGCCTGCCGATACGGAGGCGCCGATGAAGGGCGTAGAAGCGACACCCTTGGGTCTGGGCAGTCGGGCGGATGTCCGCTCGACCGATCTGGATGCCGTGCTGGCAGGGCTTGCAACGCCGGCATCGTGCGAAGTCATCGGCATCAGCAACATCGGCAAGTCTCAGGTCTTGCGGAAGCTGCAGTCGTCCGAGTCCAGAGCACGAATCCGCCAGCCGGGGGAGGCGGAGCCGATCGTCGCCTTCGCCGACGTCATCGCTGACTACGACAGCAATCGAGCCTTCTACGATCGCACCTTGCGGGCCATCGCCACCGGCGTCGTTCTGACCGGCGGTACGGACTCGATGGTCGAACCGATCGAGAGCGCTCGGCGGTCCATCCAACGCAGTTCCAGCATCGTCGAAATCCGAAGTCGGTTCGAAGATGTCGTCGTCGACATCTTGCGCGGGAGTGGGCTCGAAGGCGAGGCTCCGCGTCGACTGGTCATCGTCTACGATGAGTTCGAGCGCGCCTTCAAGATGCTCGACGCGGCAACCTTTCAGCAGCTGCGACGCATCCGCGACGAGTTCGAGCATGGCGAGGACGCGCGGCTGCAGTTCGCGGTGGGAACCTGCCAACGGCTCGAGAACCTCCGTCAGGATGAGGAGGGGGATCCGACGCAGGAGTTCCGCGAGCTCTTCGAGCGATGCCAGGTCTACGTAAGGCCCCTGGAGGCCGAAGACGCCAAGCGCTTCCTGGCCTTCATGCTCGAACATCGCCGCGGGTTCTCTCTCGATGACGCGCAGCGCGAATCGCTCTTGTGGCTTGCTGGCGGGCATCCAGAGCTGATGACCCTGGTGCTCGACCTGCTGCAATCCGGTGAAGTCTGTCTGGATCCTACCGACGACGAGCTGTCGGAGCTTTTCAGCGGCGTTCCCGTCATCGAGAACGAGTGCCGGCGCTTGTTCGACGAGTTGAGCCGACCTACGCAACTGGCGCTGCTGGTGAGTGCCCAAGGAGGGGGACTGGTCGCCGACTCGCCCCTTCATGGCCGGCTCCGCGACAAGGGCCTGATCCGCGACGGCGGCACAGGGGCTCGGTTGTTCAGTCCCATATTCCATGCCTGGGCTCGACGCTTGCCTGCGCGTCTTACCGAGAAGGCCAAGGAGCCCGTCGAAGCCGGATTGGTCTTCGACCCACAGCGCAACATCGTCTGGGTCAATGGACAGGAGACCGAGCCCCTTACAGAGCTCCAACGCAAGCTGATGCATTTTCTCTGGGCGGAGTCCGGCAGCAACCTCACGCGATCACAGATCGTAGAAGCCGTCTGGCCCGGAAACGTGGACCCAGGAGCGAGCTTCAACAGCCTGATCAAGGGTTTGCAGAAGCGCGTCGAACCCGACCCCTCCACGCCCAGGTACCTCGTGGCCGAGGCGCACGGAATCTATCGCTTGTACCCGCAGGGCAAGTCATGAGCCTCGCGGACCGGCGTCAGATTCATGATCCCTTGACAAAACCCCATCGAGCGCAGCCCTCGACCCCGAGGCGCGCCGGCATTCGGAGGCGGACTTGATGCACATCGTGCTCATCGAGACGGTATCCAATCAACCCTTCATCTTTGGAACGAACAAGCTGAGGGAGAATGTTGGGGCTTCCGAACTGGTGCTGCGTGCCGGAACGCAGTTCGTGCAAGAAGCGATGGATCGGACCGAAGTTCAAGGAGTCGAGACGATCCACTTGGCTTCGGGGAAGGCGCTGTTGATGGTCGAGACAGCGTCTGTCGGCGAGGACCTGATCGGCCACGTGACCCGACGTGCATTGGAGGAAGCGCCCGGACTTGGCGTGATCGGCGTGGTCGGGGAGGCCTTCGACCTCGACCGAGATTCGGTTCATGAGCGTCTGCGCGACGTCCACCTCGAGCACGAGGCGTTCCGCTCGCATCTGGCCGGTCCCGAGTCGCGATTTCCCCGACTCCCCTTCGTGGCGGACTGCGCCACCAGCGGCCTTCCCGCCAGCATCTTGGGACACATCGGCCCGGAATCTGCCGAACTGTCCGCCGTGACCGCGGCCAAGCGCCGCGTATCGACACCTGCCTTCGAGCGCATTCAGGACCGCACCTCGCTCGAGGGCTGGCCGAGCATCGGATCGGTGGCCGACCTCGATACGATCTTCGAAGATCGGGGGGAGGTGGGCTGGTTGGCCGTGGTGCACGCGGATGGCAATGGCATCGGTCGGGTCTTCCAGAACTTCGACCAGCATGCCCGCGCGCGAGGCGTGGAGCACAATCGAAGCTACATCGAGAAGCTCGGCGCCTTCTCGTCCGCGCTCGATCACGCGACGGAGGCGGCCTTCAGATCAGCGCTCGAGGACGTGGCGCGCCATGTTCGCAGCCGCGATATCGTCAACCCGCTACCCGTCCTCCCCTTGATCCTGGGTGGAGATGACCTGACGCTGATCA
Source organism: uncultured Anaerolineales bacterium (assembly GCA_964549495.1). GTDB lineage: Bacteria > Chloroflexota > Anaerolineae > Epilineales > Epilineaceae > JACKBJ01. The sequence goes on from CAZJWJ010000095.1 coordinate 4,246, forward strand.
TGGATGGCCGGCTCGCCCTGCCCTTCACCATCGCCTTCCTGCGAGCCTTCGAGGAGGAATCGGCCATCGTTTCCGGGTGGACCGATCTGGAAAGGCTGACCGCCAGTGCCGGCGTCGCCGTGATCAAGCCGCACTTTCCCTTCTCGGTAGCCTATGACTTGGCCGACGACCTCTGTCGCTCGGCCAAGCAGGTCAAGCAGCGCGTACCGGGCAGCAACGGGCTCGCGGCTGCTTCGGCGATCGACTACCACATTCTGCATGACACCAGCGTTCAAGACCTCGACCGGATCCGAGCTCGTCTGAGTTCGACAGAAGACCAACAGGAGGTCCGGCTGCACGCCAAGCCCTATGTCGTGAGCGACATCGAAGCGGTAGAGAGCCTGGGGGCCGGCAGCGCCGCGACCGATTGGGCCAGGACCCGACGCTGGTGCCGGCTCATGGACAAGGTACGGATCCTGCGACAACGTGACGACGAAGGCCGACGCAACGTCCCGCGGCACCTGCTACACGACCTGCGAGAGGCCATGCGCATCGGAATGGGTTCGGGCGATGCCCGATTCCGATTGGCGCTTCCGAGATTCGGAGGGACGGGGCTCGATCGGCTTGCCGCGGTCGATGATCCGGCACGCTCTCTGTTCCGGGACGACGATGGTGCGAGGGTTGCCGATCTCCTGGATGCGATGGAAGCCGAAGAGCTGCTACCGGCCGGCTATTGGCCGAGCGAATGCGGAGAAGAATCGTGAATCTTACACAGGACTTCGAGCTCGAGATCCAGCTGCAATCGGATTGGCATGTCGGCACCGGTGAGGGAGAGCCCGGCGGCATCGATCGGCTGATCGCTCGCGATACCGATGGCTTGCCCTACGTTCCGGCCAAGACGCTCACGGGCATCTGGCGTGATGCCTGCGAAACGGCCGTTGCCGCCCTCGATGGAGGTCAGGCCGGTGCTTGGCATGCCTGGCTGGACTGGATCTTTGGATCGCAGCCCGCCAGCGTGCCGCAGGGGGCCCCAGGCCACGCCACGGCGCCCATCCCGGCTGCGCTCTCGCTCCGGTCCGCACACATGCTGCCCGCGCTGAGAACGGCGCTGAGCGGTGAGGATGCGAGGGCCGAAGCGCTGCGTCGCGAGCTGGCCATCGTCAAGCCCAGTGTGGCCATCGACCCCCGCAGTGGTCGAGCCAAGGACAAGCACCTGCGCTTCGACGAGATGGCGCGCAAGGGCATGCACCTGCGCGCCGCTTGTCGATTCTCCACGCTTCAGGGAGACGTCCCGACCGAAGCGTCCGTGCTGCTCCTGGCCGGCGTAGCCCTCGTCGATCGCCTGGGCGGCAAGCGGCGCCGCGGGGCAGGTCGCTGCGCCTGGCGCGTGCGGGGCGTCTCGGACGCGGACCTTCGGGCCAGTTGGGATTGGCTCGAGGCTTGCGAAACCCCGGCCGCCGTTCCCGATCCCGCCGCTACCCGCGCGACGGTGGAGTCATTCGAGGATCACACGAACGACCAGGAGGATGCCGGGTCATGGCGCGACTTGCCGCTCGAGATCGAACTCGAGCAGGCGGTCCTGGCTTCGTCGCGCGTCCTGGGCAATACGGTCGAGAGCCTCGACTTCGTCCCCGGGACCTCCTTGCTCGTGCCCGTGGCGAACCGGCTGCGAGCGATCGGTTTCGACCCCTGGCCCGCCATCGTCAGCGGTCGCCTGCGCGTATTGCCGGCGCACGTCGACGTCCGCGGCGCACGAGGCCTGCCCGCCCCCGCTTGTCTGACCGGTCCGAAATCAGGGGCAGCGCTGCCCGAATATGGAGAGGGGGCAGATCTGGTCGAACAGGGTTGGGTGGTCAATCAGATGGTCGAAACGGCCGGCGCGGATCGTGGCCCGCTGCGTCCCTTGCGCGGTGGCTTCGTCGGGTCGATGACGGATCGGCTGCCGTGGTATCAGCAGACGCCGTTCGAGGGCCGGACGCACAATACCATCGAAGACGCCACGCAGCGACCGACGGCCGCGGTCGGTGGTGTCTTCACTTATCGCGCCATCGCGGCGGGCACCCGGCTCCGATCGGTGATCCGCATGCATCCCCAAGTGTATCGACAACTAGACGAACTGGACGAGAACTGGTGGCATCGGCTCCGTTTTCATACCAGCATGGGTCGATCCAGAAAGGACGAGTACGGCTCGGTCAGCGTTCAGGCTTCGGAGCCGGTCGAGTACGCTCCCGGCGCAGCGCCCAGAGGTGGGATTCTTCGGGTTTGGTTGCTGTCGGATACCTTGATCCGCGATCCGGTAAATCTGCAGCCGGATCCGACGCCGGAGGGGCTTGCTCGTCATGTAGGAGGGCGACTCGGGATCGACCTGGAGGTGGGCCGAGCCTTCATCCGCAGGCGACGGATCGACTCCTGGCACGCTCGGTGGGGTCAACCCCGGCCTTCGTTGCTGGCCATTCAGGCCGGCTCTTGCATCGAGTTGAGGCCCCGCGATGACCAATCCGCAATCGACGTTCAGTCCTTGCGACATCTCCAGGCCGAGGGATTGGGCGAGCGTCGGGGCGAAGGCTTCGGCGATGTCCAGATCGGCGGACCGCTCTTGGATGAGCCGCTGGCTGATTGGCGGTGGCCGGAGCCAGATGGCGCCGCGGAGGCACCGGAGACCAACCAAGCCGACCACCTGGCCGAGGATTCACCCGGCTGGGCCTTCGCCCGCGATGTCGAGTCGAGTGCATGGAGAGCCGAGATCCGGCGCCTGGCGCTGGCGCGCGCCGAAAGCGCGGAGTTTCGTAAGCGTGCCTTGGGTCTGACGGAGGGCAAGCCGCCAGCCAGTCAGCTCGGTGCCTTGCGCGAAGCGATGGGTCAGGTGAGAGCACCCGAGGGACGAGGCTGGGTGCAGACTTGGCTCGCGAGCCTCCGAAGCGTCGATGGCCGCAAGGCCAAGTGGCCGTCGGGGGCGCTCGATCGACTCGACCGGTTGGTGAACGAGGATGACCGGGTGTGGTCACTACTCGATGGAGACAACTATCCCGTGATGACTGCCGACGGGGCTTCCGCGCTCGAGTCGGAATTGTGGCCGGAAGCGGTAGAGACGCTCGTGGATGCTTGCGTACGCGCCCACCAGCGCAACAGGGGAGACTGAGGCATGGCCAGGAAGACACACGGCCGGATCGAAGTCCGCGGCCGCTTGATAGCCAAGACGCCACTGCACGTGGGCGGCATCTCGGATGGTCCCGATACCGACCTGCCCTTGGCGCGCGACGGAGGGGGCGACCTCTACGTGCCCGGCACCAGCCTGGCCGGGGCCTTGCGCGCATGGTGCGAGCCGCGATTCGATCGCGAGTGGGTCGACCTGCTGTTCGGATCCACCGCGACGGAATTCGCCAGCCGGCTGATCTGCGACGACGGGCTCTTGCACTTGGCTCCTGGCGCCACGGTCGAGATCCGCGATGGCGTGGGCATCGATCGGAGTTGGGGAGGTGCGGCGCCCCACATCAAGTATGATCGGGCGGTCGTGCCGCGCAGAACGCGCCTCGAGCTGCGCCTGGACTTGGAGCTGCCAGCGGATCCAGCGCGTGCCCGTTCGCTCCAGAGCATGCTCGGCCACCTACTCGGGGCGCTTCGAGCGGGCCGAATTCAGCTCGGCGCGGCCACGACGCGTGGCCTGGGCTGGGTGGCGCTGGACGACGAGGATCTGACGATCCGGCGGCGATCGCTGGACAGCAAGAGCGGCTTGGTCGAAGCGTTGAGGCAAGGTGGGCGCTCGCGTCGGATCGAGGACTTGATTCAGGCCGATCCAGACATCCATCCCCGCGCCCGCCCGACTCTGGACATTCGAGTGCACTGGAAGCCCGAGGGATTCCTGTCGGTCCGGGCAGGCCGTGACGGCTTGCTGGTGGATGGCCTGCCTTTGGTCTCTGCGGTCGGTGACGGAACGAGCTTGGTGCTGCCCGGCAGTTCGATCAAGGGCGCGCTCCGCGAACAAGCGGAACGAATCGTCCGCAGCTTGCTGATGATCGAGATCGAGGATCTCGAGTCACCGCGCCTTCAGTTTCTGTCCGATGTCCAGGTCCCGCTGGTCGAGCAGGTCTTCGGCTCGGCGGGTACCACCAGCGAGGATGCGTCGAGCCTGGGCCTCGGCGCCCTGGCGATCGCGGATTGCTATGCGCAAACCGTCTTCGACCGCGAGCGGTGGACCGAGGTCGTCAATGCGACGCCCAACACGCCCAATCTGGAGCCGGCCGCCTTGCGGGCGAGGCTCGATGCCGCGGGGCTCGGCCCGGGTGCGATGGACCACGCCTACCACGTGGCCGTCGATCGGTGGACCGGTGGGGCGGCCGATGGACTCCTGTTCAGCTCGCTCGAGCCGCGTGCCATCGATTGGGAACCCCTGGTGCTCCGGGTCGATCTGACACGACTAGCGGATGGGGACGAGCTTGCGGGCCTCATGCTGCTCATACACTTGCTCAACGATCTTGCGGCGGGCTGGATTCGCTTCGGGCACGACAAGAAGTCCGGGGGCCGGATCCTGCTGACCGGCATGGAGTTCTCCGGTGAGGGGATGCCGGCGAGCATGCAGGCGCTGACGGATCTCGAGTTGGATTTCGATCCCGAAGCAGATGCACGCAAGCGGACACCGCTGCTGGAGAAGGTGCCTGACGGAGTCCGCGAGGAGTTGACCGGCGCCTGGATCGCATGGATCGAGCGGATGGATGGAGGATCGCGATGAGCGAACACACGCTGTACCGGACGACGGTTGCTGGCGTGGGATTGGCCGAAGCACTCGACGCTTTCGCGCCGAAGATTCCCGAGGCGACGGCATTGCTCTATTCGCCGGCACGTTGCCAGCTCCTGCGCTTCCAAGACGGGCGGCTCCACGGTTCGAGCGGGGGCGAGATCGACCTCCGCGCGGTCTTCGAAGCGCGGGTCTTCTCACAGGATGGTGAGCTGCGCTGGCTGCACGAGGCAGCCGGGCTCGGCCGCGCGAGCTTCGTTTCCGAGTCGCCTGCACAGGCCGAGTCGGGCGATGTGCACGAGCAGCCCTGCATCGACCGGCTCGAGCATGGTTACTTGCTCTGGGGGAACGTCCAGTCCGCCGAAGGAGGCTGGGCACGCATGGCCCTGGCGCGCGTCGGCAGCTTCGACGTGCCCTCTGCCGATGCGCAGCCGGGAGCGCGACTGCGCCTCAAGGCGGTCGAGCATCTGGCCCGGGGCAAGCACGGAAACACCTACATCTGCGACGAGCGGCTGATCGGATTGGAGGTCGTGTGATGCCGAACTTTCACAACCCGTACAACTTCATCCCCACCCCGCGCCGGCCCGAGCCGGGCACGCCGCTGGGCGACTGCGGTCCCGATGGCCCCGCACGTCACGGCTGGTATCACGCCGACCGCTACAGCGGCCGGCTGACGGTGCGCTGTACGGCCCGCACGCCCTTGCTGATTCCGGACGCGGTGCCAGAGCTTGACGATCCCGAGAACAACAGCACCCACAAGCGCTACCGCACGCGCGTGGGTCCCGAAGGCCGGCCGCTCCTGCCCACGTCCTCGGTGCGCGGCATGCTGCGATCGGCCTACGAGGCCGTAACGAACTCGCGCTACGGTATCTTCCAGGGACACGATGCGCCCTTAGCGCGTAGGATGAAGCCGAACGTTGGTAGGGCCTTGGTTCCCTTCGGCGCGTTCGAGCAGAAGGGGGAGCTGATCATCGCGCTGCTATCTGGGACATCGACGATCGGCGATCATGGCCCCCAGGGACCACTTTATGCAGCCTGGATCCGGCAGTACGCGACGCGTCATGGAGCTTCTTACATCGATCAACCGCCACGTGGGCGAATCGCAGGCAACGCAGTCCGTGTCGGCCCCAATGAGGACATTCCGGAGCATGGCGATAAGGTGCACGCCATCGTCGAACGTCGCCGCTACGAGCGAGGAAGATTGCGGTTCACGTATTGGGATGTTTCAGCCATGGCGAAGAAGGCGGCGGATCTACCCCAAGTCGCGCTGAACGACGATCGGCGCCGCGTCATCGGGTGGGTCTGCGTAACGCACCAGAACATGGATCGCAAGCACGATGAACGGCTCTTCTTCTACGAGCCGCAATCGCCTCCTCGCGCCGTCGTGGCGAATGAGAACAACAAGCGGCAGTGGCGCGACTTGATTCGAAACTACCAGTCCATCGAACGGCGTGGAACTGGTCCGGACACGATGGACTATGCGCGCTGGTCGAGGCACATCGTTGGCGGCAAAGCCGAAACGGAGCTCTCTTCCGGCACCTTGGGATACGCTCGTGTCAGACGCGTCGGTTCGAACAAGTACGAGATCCTGGAGCTCTATCCAGTATCCATCTCGCGTGAGCTCCATGGCGATCCGCCGCGGAATCTCCTCCACACCTCGTTGCATCCTGCAGAGTCACTGGAAGAGCTCTCCCCGGCCGACCGCGTTTTCGGTTGGGTGAGTCAGGGTGGCGCGAAGCAGGCCTACCGCGGCAACTTGCGCATTGGAGCGGTTCGCTGCCGAACCTCTCCGCAGGAGGCGATCGAGAGTCACGATCCGGAGGGTGTCGCATTGACCATCCTCGGAGCACCGAAGCCACAACAGGCGCGCTTCTATGTGGGGCGCGATCCCGATCGCCCCTCCCACATGCGTGATCCCGACCGCTTGGAGTACCGCGTCGGGCGAGGTGTGGCCCTGCGCGGCCGCAAGACCTACCCGACTCAACAGGCCCTTCCAGACGACTACTGGGAGGATCCGACACAGTGGGGGCCAAGGCGGCGGAATGGGCCGACGCGTTATCAGGAGTTCCGGCAACCGGAGCAGGATGGCAAGGTGCGCCGCGACGATCAGAATCGATCGGTGCTGGACTGGATTCGGCCAGGGACCGAGTTCGAATTCGACATCGACATTAGCAACCTCGATGCCGTCGAACTCGGCGCCTTGCTCTGGCTCCTAGAGATGCCGGACGGGCAGTTCCACCGGCTAGGCGGTGGCAAGCCATTGGGCTTCGGTTGTGTTTCGCTCACGGTCATCTCGAGCGACATCCGCACGGGACGGTCCTGGCGAGAGTACTATCGGCAGGGTGTGTCGGCCGATGAGGTCGGTGAGACGGGCTTCGATGAGGAGAAGTGCATTCGTAGCTTCCAGGAAGCGTCAACCGCTGCCTACGAGCTCGATGGCGTGGATGGCTTCGACACCCTGCCCTTCATTGCGGCGTTCGTACGCTCTACAGGCGGGCACGCGGCGGGTATTCCCACCCATTATCCGCGAACGGCGGCAGCGCCGAATCCCGAGGGTCGAAACTACGAGTGGTTCGTGTGGAACGCCGGCCACCACGGTCCGGACTTGCCACTGCCGGATATTCAGGAAGACGAGGGGCTACCGATCGCCTAAATCGGTTCCTGGAGGCTTCTCGACAGCGATGAGCGGGATCAGGCCGACTCGACAGACGTTGACGACTCACAGTGTGGCGAGTCGAATGGGGGGTCCCAGATCAGGCAGTCGCCCTTCCTGCATGGTTGTGGCCGCTTACCCAATAGCTCGTATCGCACTTCATAGAGATTGCAGAGTTGACCGCTCGCAGCGCCAAAGGCTTTCGGATCACTCGGTAGCTGGTGTGGTCCGATCTTGGTGTAGTCGATACTGGCCGCGCGGAAGGTGAGCATGACCGGGGGCTTGCTCTTGCCCTCCTCCTCATCTTGTGTGGCAGAAGAGGGGCTCTCCATGCTCGTCAGCAGCTGGCTGCCAATCTGCTGCCCCAGTTGCCGGATATCGGATTCGCTAGAGAGCTTGGCGTAGTTGCAGCGCATGACCACCTCGTCTTCGAATACGAAGACCGCGTGGAGGCGTTTGGGCAGCGAATCGATCCAGTCCTCGGCTAGCTCACCCCACCAGACCATGCCGGCCACGACCAGGGTCGCGATACCAATGAATGGTTCGACGAAGTCGCCCCAGGTTCCCATCAGCGACGAATACGCTGTGTCATCGGCGAGCCAGAATAGGCCGGCCACGATCACCAGAATGAGTACGAGCAAGAGCGGTCTCTTTCTCGCACGCCACGCGTAGCGGAAGACCTCTGGCTGGGTTCGAACCATCTGACTCTTCGAGATTGGAGCATTCATGTAGCGACCTCCGGTTGTTGGCGGTCCGAGGATTTGCGCGACCGCATGCCGCGTTCGATCTCGCCCGGGTAGAGGCTTTCCAGCCAGCTCACCTTCACCTTCAGACGGCGGTCCATCTCATCCGGACTGCCGAAGGCGGATCGGACCCAGGCGCTCTTCGGCCTCGATCCATGCGCCGCTGCATTGCGCAACTGGCGAAGTTGATGGTAGTGGCGATCGGCTGCGCATTGCTCGTGCGGCTGCCGCAGAGGCACCGCGAGTCTGTTCAATGTCTTCGACGTGATCGACTCGACGTCGATCAGCTTGAACTCAGTAAGCTCGAGCGAATCGTCCACGATCAGGCATCGCAAGAAGGTCTGCGCGTCCGCGCGATAGGCGCTGTTCAGGTATGGATTCTTGGGTGGTTTCCCGTGTGTCTTGCAGTAGCTCATGCAGAGTGAAACCCCGAAGCTGATGAGCGACTCCCAAAGTAGGGTGATTGCGCTCGAGTAGTCGCGAACTTCCAGCGCGCGTTTGCCCTGGGCCAGTTGTCGAACGAATGGAGGGATACGGGGTTCACTGGCTACGCGCAGGGCCTCGGAGATCTCGGCTTCCGCTACATTGAGCAAGGCATCTGGGCTTGAGGCGATCTTCTCGGCGGCCGAATTGGCGGCACGGCTTGCTGCCCGATCCGTCAGACGATGTAGGTCGATCCGGAAGGCCGCTCGCATGAGCTCCGGCGACTCTTCCCGAAGCTGAGCCGCGATCGGCGTCAGCCGGCCGGACAGCTTGAATGTGCCCAGGGCCTCGCTCACATCGAGGATTCGCAGCATACCCTTGAGATCCACGACCGGTGAGATCTCCTGGCCGGTCGTCTCGTCCTTTCGCCGCGCCTCGTTCATCCCGTAGTACACGGCCTCCAGATGGCAGTCTCGGGCGTGCTCCAGGAATCCCGCGGCCGCGATGGCGATGAGCGGAAGGTGACGGAAGCCATGCGTCACGTCGAGTACCAGGCGAGCCGGGCCGGGCACGGCATCGGCCAGCCGCTTGACCACTGCCAACTGTTTCTCTCGCGTATCGCAGTAGCCGATCACCACGAGTTCGACCTCACAACCCAGCCGGTCCGCGATGGGCTTGGCCAGCTTGGGCAAGTGGTCACTGGTGACTCCCTCGGCCGTGGCAGCTGCCTCCTTGATCGCTTCGAGGATCGATCTACTTGCCTCGGCTTCCTCGTCCAGAATGTCCAAGCCCAAGGCATGCCAGGCGGACGTGGACGTACCGCAGATCACCAGCTTGTCGGCCGGCTGTCCGCGATGGACCAATTCGTCCAGCAAGGCCCCGACGAAGACCCGGCTTGGGCGGACTTCTTCGGAGTCCGGAAAGCGGTATGAGGCTTGACGGTAGTAGCCGCCCGAGATGGTTGCCGGATGTCCGAGGAAGCTGATGACGGTGGTCGGGGGCTCGTCCATGAGGTCTCCGAGTTCGGTTCACCCGATTGTCGATCACGAAGCACCTGCATCTTGCTCCTCTACCAATGATGCTGTCAAGGCGGGACGCACAGGTTCCGTGACGCTGTCAGGTCACATGTCTCGAAGCCGATTCGAAGCGATTTGCATGAAACTGGCAGGGTTTTTCAGGACCCCGAATCGGGAGGGCCCGTAGATCGTCGCGAGGTCGAGAGCAACCATGCGAGTTCCGCACCGCTCTCGACAAGCGGGACCTCGAGCCCCCCGCCAAGCGCGGCTCGAAGAGCGCAAGGAGCGCTAGATGATCCGCTTGATCTTGCTGGCCCGCCGGGGCTTCGGCCTGCTGCGTGGGTGCTTGCTGATCGGGGTGCTGGGCTTGTTCCTGCTCGGTGCCGGCGCATGCACGGCCTTGGGCATCGGCATTGGGCGCGGCATGGCCGGCGGCCCGCTCGATCATCCGAACATGCCGACCGCTAGCACGCTGCTGCTCTCCGCGTCGACCGATGCGGGCAGGTACTGCATCGGCGACATCCACGGGATCTCGAGCCGATCGATGACCACGGAGGAGGCTTGCCATGTTGCATGAGAGCTGGCTGGATACCGACTTCAACGATTCCATCTTCGATGAAGCCGCGGGAATCGCAGAGGCTCCGATCGCGTCCTCGGCGCGACTTGCCTTCGTGGGGCGCGCGGGGGTGGGCAAGTCCACGCTCTACAATGAGCTGCGCGGCTGGCGGATCTCGGACGCGGCAACCCCGCTACCGGAGCAGTTGCCGCGCGTGGAGGACTTCGGTACGACCCTGCTCATCGATCTGCCCGAGATGGCGACGGATGGAAACGGGGTCGGGCCGGTCGCGCGGGAAGTCTTCGATCTCGTCTCCGGTGCGGACCTGGTGCTCTACGTGCTCGATGCCGGCCAACCGGCCGATGCGCGGGATGCCCAGTGGGTCGGTGGTCTCCGCGCTCTCGGAACGCGCGTGCTGGCAGTGGCCAACGGCATCGATCGCTCGGAGATCGAAGCGGATCACGCGATCCGTGAGGCCGCGTCGCGGCTGGCTTGTCCGGTGGTGGCCGTGTCCGCGCGGACGGGCGATGGTCTGGACCGGCTCGTCGAGAGCGCCATGAGTCTGGGGCCCGACGCGGCCGTTGCCTTGGGGCATGAGGTGCCGCGGGCGCGCCGTTCCGCCGCGCGCCGTCGGATCCGCCAAGCGGCCAGCCGCTCGTTGGTCGGTGGGCGCGTGGCCGGCTCGGCACTAGGTCTGATCGGCCAGATGAGCCAGCATGAGCACCTGCATCGCGACCTCTCGGTCATGTTCGGGCGTGCCGAGACGGATGCCAAGGTCAAGCGGAGCGGGATCGCGGTGCTCTTCGCCAGCGCCGCGCTCTTCAAGGCCGCGACGCGTCTCGCGCGTCGGTTGCCCTTCCACCTGGCCATCGCGGCCTCGGTGCTGGACGCGGGCGTGACCCTGGCCTATGGCTCGCTACTGCTCTGGCATCTCGAGCGTCAGCATGCCGAAGAGGGTGGGGAGGTGCCACAGCCGAGGAGGCGGCCCGTTGCGCATCGCGCGCGGCGTATTTCGACGAAGCTCGGTCCGCGAAGGCGCTGGAGCGCCTGGAGGGAACGCCGCCGGACGCGCCGGGCCGGTCTTGCACCGGCCGAGGAGGTGCTGTCGTGAAGGCCAAGCTGAGGAAGGCGCTGACCACGAGCCTCCGACTCGACGAGGTCTTGCGAGACGTTCCGGGCTTGCGGAAGATCACCGGATCGAGTGGCGACAAGCCGCGGCCGGCGGTGGCGCGCCCGAGCAAGCGCCGACGACCGCGCCGCGGGCGCCGGCGACACTCGGCCTTCACCGCGGCTGCGATGCATCGAGCCTGGCGCGACGTGCGCTCCAGCGGAGGCGGCGCGGGCGTCGACGGCGAGACGATCGCGCACTTCGAGGCCGACCTACCGGCACGATTGGGCCAGCTTGGCAGCGAGCTCTCGCGGGGCAAGTATCGGCCGCGCGGCGTGCGCCGCGTATTCGTGCCCAAGCCGAAGGGCGGACTGCGGCCGCTGGTCATCTGGACCCTCCGTGATCGGGTGGCCCAGCGGGCGGTCTACAACGCGGTGGCGCCGAGGTTCGAGTCGCGCTTCCTGGACTGTAGTCATGGCTTCCGCCCCGGCCGCTCCACGGCGACGGCCGTAGCCCAGGTGGCGGAGGCGCGCGACGAGGGTTTCCGATGGGTCCTGGATGCTGACATCCAGGACTGCTTCGACAGCATCGATGCCGAGCGGCTCACCCGCGAGCTGCGCGAGTGGCTCGACGATCGGCAGCTGTGTCGCACCATCGAATGCTGGCTCACGGCGGAGGCGCGTGGTCGCGACGGCCGGCGCCACATCTTGAGCGCGGCCCAGGGCGGGGTGCTTTCCCCATTGCTCTGCAACGTCTACCTGCATTCCTTCGATCTGCGGCTCCAGCGGCGAGACCTACGGCTGGTGCGCTATGCAGACGACTTCGTCTGTCTCGTCCGCCGGCGCCGCGACCTGAAGCGGGCCCGCCAGCGGGTCGAAACCGCTCTGCAGGAGCGGGGCCTGCGCCTCAATCCTGGCAAGACCCGCGAGACCTCCTTCGACGAAGGCTTCGCCTTCCTGGGCTACTTTCTGCTGCGCGATGAATGCCACGAGCTGTCCCCGCGGGGCCGGCATACGAACGGAGGAGGCGCACGACGATGAGCACGATCTACGTGAAGGAACAGGGAGCGACGGTGCGGACCCGCAACGGCCGGATCGTGGTGACGCGCAAGGGCGAGTCCTTGATGGACGTGCCCCTGGCGCAGGTCGAGCGCCTGGCTGTGATCGGCAACGTGCAGGTGACCACGCCGGCGCTGACGCGGATGCTGGCCCGAGAGGTGGACGTGGTCTTCCTGTCGACGCGGATGTCCTACCGTGGCCGGCTGGACGGCGGCAGCTCCAAGCAGGCGCAGCTGCGCATCGAGCAGCTGAGAGCCTTGGAGCTGCCCGCCTTTGCGCTGGAGCTCGCACGGCCGGTGATCCTGGGTAAGATGGCCGAGCAGCGCAACGTGCTCAAACGCCGGCTCGGATCGCTCGATGCCGAGCGTGAGGCTGTACTGCGCCGCGCGATGACCGGGATCGACGCCATGCGGCGAGCGGCGGAGCAGGCGGCCGATGTCGAGGCGCTCCGCGGCTGCGAGGGCAAGGCGGCGGTCTACTACTTCGGAGGGCTTCGCCAGCTGCTCGACCCGGCTTGGGGCTTCCGCGGGCGTGCCTATCGCCCTGCGCCCGATCCCTTCAACGCCGCGCTGAGCTTTGGCTACGCGCTGCTGCAGCGCGATGCGGTCGCGGCGGTAAACCTGGTGGGGCTCGACCCGCACGTGGGCTTCATGCACACGGTGCACCACGGCCGCCCTTCCTTGGCGCTCGACTTGATGGAGGAGTTCCGGCCCTCGGTGGTGGACGTCATGCTACTCGAGCTGCTGCGCAAGAAGCAGCTCGGACCGGGGGACTTCGAGCGCGAAGCCGGCGGCCCGCGGCCGGTATCGCTGTCGCCAGCTGCGGTCGAAGTCGTGCTGCGGGCTTACGAGGATCGCATGAACACGCGCCTGCGCCATCGGCCGAGCAAGCGCGTCACGACCTGGCGCCGCTGCGTGGAGTTGCAGGCCCGTCAGGTGGCGGGCGTGGTCCTGGGGCGGCGCGAGCGATACGAGCCGCTGCGGCGGCGCTAGGGGATGGTCATGTTCGTCGTGGTCAGCTACGACATCACCAACGATCGGCGCCGCAGGAAGGTGCACAAGACCTTGGAGGGTTTCGGCTCGCGGGTGCAGTTCAGTGTCTTCGAATGTCACCTGTCGGAGACGCAACTGGCGCAGCTCAAGCGGCGGCTCGAGAAGCTGATCGCGCGCAAGCAGGACTCGCTGCGTTTCTACTACTTGTGCGCGGCCGATGTGCGCCGGGTGGAGACGATGGGGGTCGGCCGGGTCACGACGGTTCCGAACTGCCGCATCGTTTGAGCCACACGATGCGGTCGAGCCGGAAGGTCCGCTCGGCGCCCCGGAGGCGGCAGTGGGCGGTGACGTATTCTCGATCGGCGGTGGTGTAGCGGTCCAGGGGTTCGACGACGCGTTCGATCAGCCGGCCTTCGCGCCTCGACCAATAGCCCATCCGCAGCGGGGATGCCTCACGCACGGCCTCGTCGATCGCCTGCCGCTTGGGATCGAGGGCGGTGATGGCTCCCGGGGCGGTCGAGGCGTGTAGGCCGGCGATGACCCGAGCGGCGAGCTGCTCCCCGGCGGCACGAAGGTCGGAGTCGCAGTCGGCGAGGGCCGGCAAGATGGCCGACGCCGGGGTGTCGAGGTGTTCTGAGAAGTGCGCCAGCAGTAGCAAACCGCCGACGAGATAGCGGTCGTACTCGGTGGAGGTTCGCCGGCCGGGCACCGCTGTTTCGTCGCTGGTTTCGATTCGCATCCGGGTCAAGAGGTCGTAGAGGCTGGCCCTTTCCTCTGGCTGCACCAGCAAGCCATTCATCCCTGGGTCACTGGAGACCAGCGCCCGGATGTGGGGCGACCCGCGCAGTTCCTCTAGCAGCGCGTCATCGGCTTCGATGACGCGCTGCTGCGTGATACGCGCGATCCGAGCCTCGCGCAACCAGCGATTCAGGCGGAAACGTGCGGGTTTCGGCAAGGGTTGCGCAAGGCGTGCTTCGATTCGTGATTGCCAGCCGTCGAGGATCGTGCCGAGCGGGCGTCCCGACCGCCGCGATATCGCTTCGACGACCCCGTGCCGAGCGCGTCCGCGGGCGATGCTGCGCCGGCTGAAGCGATACTGATTCGCGCGTCCGTCCCATTCGATCCAAGGCCGGAGGTGCAAGAGGTTCACGGGCGCGCTGGAATCCTCTGCTTGAATGTGCATCTCCGAGTCGACGGTCAACGATCCGAAACGGCTTGGTACGACTCCCTCGCTTCGTCCCAACAGCCACGCGCCGGCGAGCGTGATCTGCCAAGCCTGCTGGTCGACCTTGAGGCCGCCGGGGCCCAGGGTCGGTGCGACCATGCCCATTGGGCGTAGGAGCGTGGTCAGGACCCACTCGCCCAGCCTGGCGGGAATGGCATCTCCATCCAATCGGCTGGCCACGACTGGCTGATCGTCCGGCCATAGCCGGAGGCGCTCGAGAATGCCCAAGGTGATCGACCGCAGCTCGCCCGAGTCCGCCAACCGTCGCGGCTTCCGGATTCCCGAAGATTCGGCGATATCAGACAAATCGCCGCGGAGCTTCCACAGTTCCAGCCAGCAACGCGCGGCGCCGCGATCGAACCATGCGACTGCATCCGGCGTGGTTCGAAGGAATCCCCGGTCGTCGTGGACCAGTCCTAGACTCCCGGCGAGGCCGATGACGAGACGACATCGGTCGTGTCCCTGCCGTCCTCTTGTTAGCTCCTGTGGTTTCAGCCGTTCACGAAGCGCCTCTAGCGCTGCCGTGGTCGGCTGACCATCTCCGCGCAGGGCCAAATCCTGATTCGCGATGATCATCAGCAAGCTGACGAGATCGTGCAGCGGGTCGATCTCACCGGGCGACACACGCTGGTCTCGGGCCGGCGCGGGTACCGGGATCCACTCCAGGTACTCGCGAGCGACATGGATCTCGTCAGGCGCCATCGATCCCTGGTATCGAGGCACGAAAGCCATGCCCCGATACACCAGCCGCTCCGTGGTCGACTCCGGATTGCGCCAGGGGCGAAAGGCGGCGACCCCGTCCTTCCAGGGCCGCCACGGTCGTAAGGGGCCGTAGATTCCCTCGAAGGCAGGTAGTGAGATGCTGCCGCCATGTTGGGCCAGGGTAACCAGGCCGGCGCGGTCCACGTCCTCGAGATCCCAGAAGCAGCGGCGCCACGACAACGCGCTGCCGAGGTGTTCTTCGAGCGTCGCCACCAACTCCGACTTCGGCGACCGACTATTGCCCGGCAGCGCCAGCGCCCGAGCGATCGCCACGAGCTGCCGGTGGGAGGTCTCTGTCAGGAGTTGTCGGAGGGGGTAGTGCATGATGGTTGGTGGAATGGTGTCCAACATGCCGGCACATGGGCCAGCGAACAGAGTACCTCTACACTGGGCACCGGATGCAGTGAGAGCCTGGGAGGCGCGATTGCTGGTGACATAATCATGAACGCGTGTCCATCCGATATGGGGCGTCGGTGATCTTGGGACCTTCAGATCGACGGGACCATCGACTGGGACGACGAGTTTCCATCCCACTTGGGGCGTCGGTGATCTTGGGACGGCTGCTTCGACAACGTCCTCACGCTTCACATCGAGTTTCCATCCCACTTGGGGCGTCGGTGATCTTGGGACACGCCCCTCGATGAAGCGTGCTACCCGCTAGACTAGTTTCCATCCCACTTGGGGCGTCGGTGATCTTGGGACGATCCAAGACCATGTGGAGCCCCACATGGCCCGCCGTGTTTCCATCCTACTTGGGGCGTCGGTGATCTTGGGGCACTGTGCAGGGGTCGAAGGCGGACGCGCTGTGCTTGTTTCCATCCCACTTGGGGCGTCGGTGATCTTGGGACTGGCGTCATCTATGTCACGACCACGCCGTATCCGAGTTTCCATCCCACTTGGGGCGTCGGTGATCTTGGGACGGTGGACAAGGTCACGGCCATCGCTGGCGAGGCCTGCGTTTCCATCCCACTTGGGGCGTCGGTGATCTTGGGACGACGGCACCGATCCTGGTGACGACGATGACGACTCGTTTCCATCCCACTTGGGGCGTCGGTGATCTTGGGACGTGGTCCTGTCATGCGCATCAACGCCATGAAGATCGGGTTTCCATCCCACTTGGGGCGTCGGTGATCTTGGGACTACGAAGATGCCCGAGTGCACGGACTGCCCGCCCGAGTTTCCATCCCACTTGAGGCGTCGGTGATCTTGGGACCGTTT
>CAZJWJ010000096.1:0-20040 GCA_964549495.1 uncultured Anaerolineales bacterium
TGCCGATCGGCGTGGCCGACGTGATCGGGGTCGAGGTAATGCGGAGCGCCCAGCTGGCGACCGGTCCAACGGACGGCAAAGCGGTCGTGGATGCCCAGGATGACCGGCGGGGGCAGGGTGATCGGCGTCGGGGTCGGGCCCGCGGCTGCCGCTTGGGGTGGCAGACGCTCGAGATCGACCATCAGATCGGTCCGCTGGCCATCCTTCTCGACGTAGAGCTCCGTCAGGAAGGGATCGATGCGCAGCCAGACGTCGACGAAACAGACGCCGTTTTCGGCGCCGGTGCGGACGACGAAGGGGCCGTCGTCAGGCGCGGGCGTGCCCAGCGGGTCCACTGGAGTATCCGAGGTTCCGAGCCACCAAGGGGATTGGAGCGACCGCGGTGATCGGGGCTCGAGCGGGTCGGCTCGACCGACTGGAGTGGCCAGGATCAACGGAAGGAGCAGCGCGAGCATGGCGCATATCACGAGCCGGCCCGGGCGAGCCGGAGAGCCGGCATCGGGGACTCGACCCGACTGGGCGCTGGAGCGGTTCATGATCGCGATCCCGATCCGGAGTGGCTCAGCGGAGCCAGGCGGAGGGAGAGGAGAGCTGCTGCAGGCGGGCGAGGGCGCGCGGGCCCGGCGGGGCGAGCGCGGATGCGGCACTGGCCAGGCGGCCTGGTGACGCGAGCGCGGCGGACAAGGGCGATCCGTAGGGCACCGGGAAGGCGTTGTAGGTGACGCTGTCCTTGCCCGCGCGGGCGATGGTGGCGGTGACGGCCAAGCGCTCGCCGCCGATGCTCTGGACGACGGCCGAGCCCTGGAAGTCGCGCCGGCCGGCCAATTCCGGCAGCGCGCCGGTATAGAAGGTGGCGGCCCGATAGGGCTGGATGGTCAGCTGCTGGCTGGCGATGGGGCCGGCCGGCTGGAAAGCGCCGATCGGCTCGACGAAGGTGACCTTGACGGTGGCCGGGCGATCGTCGACGTTCATGACCTGGATGCCGGTGCTAGCGGCGGGATAGATGGCGCCGGAGGGCCAGCCGCCGTCGTGCATGACCATCGGCAGGGCCGCCGTGGCGGCCGTGTCCTCGTAGCGAACGGCTTGATAGGCATCGGTGGTGGCCACGCGCAAGCCGGGATCGACCTGGAAGTCGTTGACCATGGCCACGATCGAGCCGGGCGTCGAGGGGTCGACCTCGATGACCGCCGAGCCGAAGCATTGGGGCAGGAGGCGCGGGTCGCCGCTGGAGCCGGGTGCCTGGATGCGCGGGGTGGTGGCCGGCGATGGGCGGCCGATCTGATAGAGCACCGCGTTCTCCAGCGGCCCCACCTCGATCAGGGGGTTGCCGCCGTCGTCCAGGTGCGCCACCGCTCCGCCGGCCTGGGCGGCGCATTGGCCGCCGGAGAGCTCGGAGACGTAGTAGGTGGCATTCAGGCGCAGCGCGCGCTGGGGATCGGGATTGACCACCGACACGCCGGTGATCCCGTACCAATGGCTGCGGAAGAGGGGCACGAAGAGGCGGTTGCTGCGCTCCTCGAGCGGAATGCCCGGATAGGCCGAGACGGCGAAGCTGTCGAACTGCTCCGGAGCGGCGTTCATCATCGACAAGCTGGCGAAGCTCTCCGCCGCCAGGGCGTTGCCGGGTTCGGCCTCCAGCATCACCCAGCCCACGCTGCCTTCGTAGCGATCGGGTCGATCGGGTTCGTCGAAGACCGGGTCGTCCAGGTCGATGTCCCAGGTGCCGCCCTCGCCGCGAGGCTGGCCGAGGCCGGCCGTGCCCTGTGGCGAGGTCGTGACCGGCGGGTTCGGCCGGCTCTGGTAGACCCGGCGCCTGTCGATCAGCTCCCAGGACCAGACCTTGGAGTGGAAGGTGGCGCGGATGCCGGAGGTGGTGGTGACGCTCTCGACCGAGATCAGCGAGCTGACCTCGGTGCCGCCTGCCTGCTTGGTGAAGCCGCGCACGGCCAAGGGCACCACGACCTGCCGGGAGACGGGCACGTCGGTGTAGGCCACCGCCGAGTCGTTGAAGGGCTCCTCGGTGAAGTTGACCGCCGCGGCGGCCCGATCCGACTCGACGATCACGGCAAAGCGGTCGAGCGGCTCGCCCTGCTCGGTGGCGTCGAAGCGCTCCACGGCCCAGGGTGGCACGCCTTCCCGCTCGACCACCCGCGGCGGACGCGGTGGATCGCCCGGCAGCTCGTAGAAGCGGGCGATGATGGTCGACGCGTTGCGCGGATCCAGGTTCTGGACCCAGAGGGTGGTATCCCCGCCGCCCCAGCGACCGGATTGGGGCGCTGCGGACAGACCCGAGGGGAGGCTGGCCATTCCGAGCGCGATGAAGAGCCCGGCCAAGATCGGCACGCCGAGCATCGCCGCTCGCATGCGGTCGGATCGTCGATCCATCTCCTGCCTCCCTGCTTCGGTGTGGGTGGTGATCGGGAAGCGGCCGGTCGATCGTTTACGGACCCGTAGCCGACCACCGGAGGCGAATGGGCTCGCCCGGCCACCTTGACGTGTCGAGACGGTCAAAGGATACGGCTACTTGTTTATCAGGGATTATCAAAGTATGTCATGGGGTCGGCGCGGCGTCCGAACTCGCGTCGACCTCGAGGGCGTCGAGTCGGGCCTTGACGCTTTGGATGTCGGCCCAGGTGAGGGCCTTGGGAGAACCGGGATTGCGCGAGGGATTGCGCAGCAAGTAGGCCGGATGGAACATCGGCATCACCCGACGGCCGTTCCACTCGAACCACTGGCCGCGAATCTTCGTGATGCCCCGCTTGTCATCGAGGATGGACTGCACCGCCACGCCGCCGACCAGGATCACGACGGCCGGATCGACCAGCCGCAAGATCTCCATCAGGTAGGGCCGGTAGTACTCGATCTCCTCGGTGGTGGGCTTCCGATTGCCCGGCGGACGCCGGAAGACCGAGTTGGTCACGAAGGCCTCGCGCTCCGGATCGATGCCGGCGGCGCTCAGGATCTGATCGAGCAGCTTCCCGCTGCGTCCGACGAAGGGCTTGCCCAGGCGGTCCTCCTCGGCCCCCGGCCCCTCCCCGATCAGCATCAGCTCGGCCTCCGGATTGCCGCGGTAGACCACGACGTTGGTCCCGTGCTTGGCCAGGGGATCCTCCTCCAGGCCTTCGAGCGCCGCGACGAGGTCGGAGAGGCGCTCGAAGCGCAAGGGCTCGGCGAAGAGGTCGATCTGCATCATCTCGCTCCGGATCGATCGGGGCGCGGGATGCTGCCGGGGTCGATGCCCGGGATGCGGTCCAAGCAGTCGAGCAGGTCGGCCGGCATGGGGGCTTCCAGCTCGAGTCGGCGATCGTCGATGGGATGGCGGAAGGACAGGCGCCAGGCGTGCAGGAAGAGTCGGGGCAGGCCGTAAGCCTCGCGGAATCGCTGGTTGATCCGGCCCTTGCCGTGGGTCGTGTCGCCCAGGATCTGATGTCGCAGATGCGCCATGTGGCGACGGATCTGGTGATGACGACCGGTATCGATCTCCACCGCCAGCAGGGAGCAGCCTTCACCCCGGGCAAGCCGCCGCCACCGCGTCGAGGCCGGCTGAGGCTGACCCCGTTCGTCGCTCAGCGGACGTTCGGTCCGACCGCGCTCCGGGGCCTCTCCGCGCACCAGGGCCAGGTAGACCTTGCGCGCATCCGGCGCGGCCAGCGAGGCTTGCAGTCCCGCCGCGGCCGGCTTGCTGAGGCCCATGGCCACCAGGCCGGAAGCCGGTCGGTCGATGCGGTGGATCGGGTAGACATATTGCCCGATCTGGTCTCGCAGCTGCTGCAACAGCGCGCTGCGATCGGGCGAGTTGTCGGCGCGATGCACCAGCAATCCGGATGGCTTGTCGGTCACGACGAGGTGCTCGTCCAGGTAGTGGATGGGCAGGGGCTCGGCCGGATCGGGCACGGAGGTCCCCGCATCATCCTTGTCAGCGATGGCCAAACGCCCGCTCCTTTCCGAAGAGCGGGCGTCCGATCCGAGCTCGTCGAGTCGACTCAAGGGCAAGGCGCCGTGCCCACCGGCCAGGCGATGTAGTTGCCCAGCACCAGCTTGGTCGTGGTCCGGTTGCCACGCACCGAACTGATCACGCGGGTGGCGTAGGCACTGTAATTGCCCCGCATCGACTCGCTGTTGAGCATGAAGCCCCGGATGAGCGAGGGGCGCGTGCCATCCCCCGAGCCGCCGCCGTTTCCGCGGCAGGGTGCGCGCGTGCAGCGACGACTGCCGCCCGGACTCCCCGTGTCCTGGCTGGCCTCGCGGCAGCGGAAGATCCACTTGCCGTCGGCCACCTGGGCGCGGCCCGTGGCACAACCGCCCTCGGAGGAGGAAAAGGAACCGCCCTTCGTCCCGAAGAGCGAAACCTCTTCGACGAAGC
Organism: uncultured Anaerolineales bacterium; assembly: GCA_964549495.1. GTDB lineage: Bacteria > Chloroflexota > Anaerolineae > Epilineales > Epilineaceae > JACKBJ01. Next base: position 4,364 of record CAZJWJ010000096.1, read on the forward strand.
GGCCATCATCGGTGATCGTCACCTGAACCGATCCGCCGTCGTCGGTGACCCCGCACCAGGCGCCGGGCACGGGATCGAGCTGCGGGGCGCGCTGGGCGGTCGCGGGTCGAGGGGAAGCGGCCAGCAGCAAGAGGGGAAGGGCGAGCGCGAGACAGGTCGCGAGGCGCGAGAGGGAAGCGGGGGCGAAGCGGCGGTCGAGCATGCTGGCACTCCAATCCTCATTCGGCCCGCGCGGCTCCGCGCGGCGCCGTGACCAGGAGTATAACATAGATGGCGCCGGCTCTCGACCGGGGGGCTGCGGTGACATTCGCGCCGAACGAAGCGAGGTGCCTTGCTGCGGAGTCGGGCTTCGTGAGGCCGTTCAGGTTACCGCGGCACGTCGATGGTACTCCGGCCGATCCCAATCGCCGCTCTCCAGGAGCGAGCCCAGAAGTTCCACGGCGTCCCAGATGTCGACGTGGCGCAGGTAGAGCGGCGCCAGGCCGAAGCGCAGGATGTCCGGGCTGCGGAAGTCGCCCACCACGCCGCGGTCGATCAAGGCCCGAACGATGGCGTATCCATATGGATGGCGGAGCGAGACCTGACTGCCGCGTTCGGCCGGATCGCGCGGCGAGGCCAGCTGCAGGCCCGAGCCGGCGAGATCTCGCTCGACCAGGCCGATGAAGAGCTGGCCGAGGGCTTGGCTCTTGCGACGAAGCCTATCCAGATCCACCCCCTCCCAGACGTCCATCGCCGCATCCAGCGCGGTCATCGCCAGGATGGATGGCGTGCCGCAGACCTGTCGGGCGATGCCCGGCGCCGGTTCGTAGTCGGCGTCGAAGTCGAAGGGCCGGGCGTGTCCCAGCCAACCGGTGAGGGTGGCCGGAAACACCTCCTGCAGTCGCTCGGCGATGTAGAGGAAGGCCGGCGCGCCGGGGCCGCCATTGAGGTACTTGTAGCCGCAGCCGACCGCGAGATCGGCACCGCTGCCTCGAAGGTCCACCGGCAGCGCGCCGGCACTGTGGGCCAAGTCCCAGAGCATGAGGGCGCCGGCGTCCTGGGCGGCGCGCGTGAAGGCCGCCATGTCCAAGAGCTGGCCGCTGCGGTAGTCGACCTGCGTCAGCATCACCACCGCCGTGTCCTCGCCGGCCGCGGCGCGCAGCAACTCGGGGTCGAGCTCGCCCTCCAGACGGCGCAGCTCGGCTCGTCCGTCGAGCAGATCCACCAATCCCTGGGCGATGTAGAGGTCGGTCGGAAAGTTGCCGGCCTGGCTCAAGATCACCCGCCGCTCCGGTCCCAGACGCAGGGCGCCCGCCAGGAGCTTGAAGAGGTTGATCGAAGTGCTGTCGGCCACCACGACTTCATCCGGTCCGGCGCCGATGAGCGAGCCGATGCGCCGGCCCAGGCGCAGGGGCAGATCGATCCAGCCCGCCTCGTTCCAGCTGCCGATCAAGCCGCGTCCCCACTCCCTTGCGAGCAGGGCTTGCATGCGCTCCGGGAGGTGAGCCGGCAAGGGGCCGAGCGAGTTCCCATCCAGGTAGATCAAGCCCTCGGGCAGATCGAAGCGCCGGCGAGCGAAGGCCAGCGGATCGCCGAGATCCAAGGCCTCACAGCCCTCGCGATCGCGGGGCAGGGGCCGACCGGTCAAGGCCTCGAAGTCCAGGGGCAGGGACAATGGGTCGCTCCGGGTGCTGAAGCCGGGCCCTCGAGCCCGGACGAAGCCGGCAAGGGACCGGCACGGGACCCGTCCCTCGAGCCCGCAAGCCTAACATGGGCAGGCGACGAAGGTCAACGCTCTCGCGCCGGTTGCCTGCTTGGCGCCTCGCCCTAGACGGTGGGTCCGCGCTGGCCGAGCGGAGCGATCGCCAGCGCGCCAGGCTGCTATGATCTAGGCCATGTCGCGGATGCGCTTGATCGCCACCGATCTCGACGGCACCTTGCTCGGCTCGGACGAAGGGGTCTCGGCTCGCAACCTGCGCGCGCTTCGCGCGGCACGGGAGGCGGGCGTGGCCGTGGTCCTGGTCACGGGCCGGCCGCCTCGCTGGGTTCGGGGTCTGGCACGAGAGCTCGATCTGGGCACGCCGGCCATCTGCGCCAACGGCGCCATCGTCTATGATGCCGAGGCCGGCCGCATCCTCGAACACCGGCCCATGGCGCCCGAGCTGGCCTGCGAGATCGTCACCACGCTGCGCCGCGCGGTGCCCGGCGTGCAGTTCGCCTTCGAGATGGGCTTGGTCTTCGGGCACGAGCCGAGCTATCGACCGCTGACCAGCCGGCCGATGCCCGAGGAGATGCGCGTCGGCGACGCGCTCGAATTGGCCGGTCAACCCGTGACCAAGGTCCTGGCGCGACACGACGAGCGGGACGCGGCCGGGCTGGCCGAGGCCTTGGGCGAGGCCCTGCGCCGTCGTTCCGAGCCCACCTGGTCCACCCCCTACCTCCTGGAGATCGCGGCCGCCGGCATCGACAAGGGCCGGGCCCTGGCCGGGATCTGCCGCGGCATGGGCATCCCGGCCGAGTCGGTGGTGGCCTTCGGCGACATGCCCAACGACCTCTCGATGCTGCGCTGGGCCGGCATCGGCGTGGCGATGGGCAATGCCGACCCGCGCGTGACCGCTTGCGCCGAGCGCATCGCCGAGCGCAACGACCGCGATGGCGTGGCGCGTGTGATCGAGGAGCTGCTGGAATTGCCAGGCTCGCGGAGCGCCAAGTCCTAGATCGATCTCGCACTGCAAACCGGACCGCCGCGCGGTCACTTGCCCGATCGACCCAGCGGACGCACAATCCCCGGGCGCACCCATGAATCCCTGCGAGGAGGCAGCTGGCCATGCAATCGGACCTCGAAGCCCTGCAGAACACCCGCTTGTTTCGCAACATGCCCGAAGACAGCCTGGCCCGTCTGGCCACCTTCGTGCGACATCGGCACCTGGCCGGAGGCGAGCTGCTCTTCGAACAGGGCGCGCCGGGCATCGCCATGTTCGTGCTGGCCGAGGGCGAGCTGCGCGTCAGCCTGCGCACGCCCAACAAGCCCGAGCTGACCCTGGCCCTGCTCCAGCCGGGCGACGTCGTCGGCGAGCTCGCGCTCTTCGACGAAGGGGAAGAGCGCTCGGCCACCGTATCGGCCACCGAGCCCTCGCGACTGCTCTACCTCAATCGAAGCGACTTCCTGTCGACCATCGAGAGCGAGCCCTCGGCGCTGCGCGCGGTGCTCAGCAGCCTGGCCGACCACATCCGCACCATGAACCGGCGCCTCAACGACATGGTCACCCGCGACCCCAACGCGCGCCTGGCCAAACTCCTGCTCGAGGATCTGGCGGACTACCACTCGATCGACGAGGAGAGCGGCGCCATCACGATCACGCGCGACTTCAGCTTGCTGGAATTGGGCAGCATGGCCTACATGCACCCGGTGCATCTGGAGACGCGGATTCGGGACCTGATGTACGAGCACATCGTCGATCGCGACGTCGAAGGGCACCTGGTCGTCGTGAACCCGGACACCATGCGCGGTTGGCTGGCTTCCTAGCCCATGTCCCTCGGCGAGACGGGCGGACCGGACCACGAAGGCTACCAGAGCCCCTTTTCCTGGCGTTACGGTTCCCCGGCCATGCGCGCGTTGTGGAGCGAGGCCGAAAAGCGGCGCACCATGCGCCGGGTATGGTTGGCCTTGGCCGAATCGCAGGCCGAGGCCGGGCTGGTCGAGCCCGAGCATGTCGAGCGGCTGCGGCGGACGGTCGATGACATCGACATCGAGCGGGCCGAGGAGATCGAAGCCACGACCCGCCACGACGTGATGGCCGAGATCCTGTGCTGGGCCGAGCAGGTCGGTGAGGCCGGTGGCGTGATCCATCTCGGCGCCACCAGCGCCGACATCACCGACAACGTCGACGCGCTGCGCATCCAGCGCGGTCTCGAATTGATCCGCGGCCAGCTGGCCGGCCTGATCGAGGCCCTAGCCGCGCGCGTCGAGGAGATGGCCGATCGGGTGACCATGGGCTGGACCCACATCCAACCGGCGGCCCCGACGACGATCGGATACCGCCTGGCCAATTCCCTGCAGGACCTCCTGATCGATTGGGAGCTCTTGACCGAGACCCGAGCGCGGACGGCCGGCAAGGGCTTCAAGGGTGCCGTGGGCACCGCCGCCAGCTACACCGGGCTGCTGGAGGGCTCGGGCACGACGGCGGAACAGATGGAGGCTGCGGCCATGCGCCGACTGGGCCTGCCGGCTTTCCCGGTGACCACGCAGGTCTACCCGCGCAAGCTGGACTGGCTGGTGAGCAATGCGCTGGCCGGCATCGCCGGCTCGGCCTCGACCCTGGCCTTCAACATCCGCCTGATGCAGAGCCCGCCCTTCGGCGAATGGTCCGAAGGCTTCGAGGCCGGCCAGGTCGGCTCCTCGGCCATGCCCTGGAAGCGCAACCCGATCAACGCCGAGAACCTCAACTCGCTGGCTCGCTACGTGGCCGCCCTGCCCCAGGTGGCCTGGCAGAACGAGACCTCGAGCCTGCTCGAACGCACCCTGGACGACTCGGCCAACCGCCGGATCGGGCTGCCCGGTGCCTTCCTGGCCACCGACGAGATCCTGAGCCGCGGGCTGCGCCTGGTCCAGCGCCTGCAGGTGGAGGACGGCGCTGTCGACGCCTTGCTGGCGCGCTTCGGACCCTTTGCCGCCACCGAGCGCGTGCTGCTTGCCGCCGCCGGCGCCGGCGGCGACCGCCAAGCGCTCCACGAGCGCATCCGCCAGCACAGCATGGCGGCCTGGAGCGCGGTGGAGGCCGGCGGCGCCAACGACCTGGCCGATCGCCTGGCGGGCGACGAGGAGATCCTGCGCTGGCTCGAAGCCGACGAGGTGCGCGCGCTGATCGGCGCGCCGGAGCAGCACGTGGGCGACGCGCCGGCGCGAGCGCGGGCGATGGCGGCCCGCGCCCGCGCCGCCCTGGCCGGCTAGCCGGCCTCGCGCATGCCCCTTCGCCATGGCGGCGACTGGCCCCGCGTCAGCATCGTCACGATCAACTACAACGGCCGGGATCATCTGGCCGACTGCTTCGCCTCCATCCGGGCCCTGCGCTATCCGGCCGATCGGCTCGAGATCCTCTGTATCGACAACGACTCGAGCGACGGCTCGCCCGACTACATCCGGCGCGAGCACCCCGACGTCCGCCTGATCGAATCGGGCAGCAACTTGGGCTTCGCCGCCGGCTGCAATCTGGGCGCGCGCGAGAGCCGGGCCGAGTTGATCGCCTTCCTGAACAACGACGCCCGGGTCGACCCGGGCTGGCTGGAGGCCCTGGTCGAGGCCCTCGATCCCGACTCCGGCCTGATCTGCAGCGCGGCGGTCATGCTCGACTGGCAGGGCGAGCAGGTGGACTTCGTGGAGGGTCATCTGAGCTTCCACGGCTTTGCCAGGCAGGCGCATTGGCGCGCCCGCTACAAGCCCGAGGACTTCTCGGAGGCCAAGGAGCTGCTCTTTGCCTGCGGCGGTGCGATGTTGATCGACCGGCGGGTCTTCCTGGAGGTCGGCGGCTTCGACGAGCGCTTCTGGATGTTCTTCGAGGACGTCGACCTGGGCTGGCGGCTGTGGATCCTGGGCTATCGGGTGGTCCTGGCGCCGGGCGCCATCACCTACCACCGGCACCACGGATCGGCCGGCCGGCTGGGCAGCGATCGGCGCAACTTCCTCTACGAGCGCAACGGCTTGATGATGATCCTCAAGAACTACGCCGACGAGACGCTGCAGGGCGCGCTGCCGGCCGCCATCGCCCTGATGGCCCACCGCGCCACCGACTACCTGCAGCGCTCGGCCGGGGGCTTCGACATGCTCGAGCCGGAGACCTGGTGCGCCCTGGACGAGCAGAACATGCAGCAGCGGATCTCCCTGGGCGACCTGGCGCCGCTGGTGGCCTTGCGCGCGGTGCTCGAGCGCTTGCCCGATGTGATGGCCGAACGCGAGCGGATCCAAGCCGGCCGGCGCCGGCCCGATCCCGAGATCCTGCCCCTCTTCGGTCAGCCGCGGCGACTCTACCCGATGGGCCACATGTTGGTTCAGGATTATTGCGAAGCGCATCAGCATCTCTGGTTCGCGCTGGGCCTCGACCGGGTCTTCGCCGGCTGCAGCGCGCGCGTGGCCGTGCTCAGCAGCGTCGGCCTGCCCGGCTTGGGCTTTCCGGACAGCCGCGAGGGCCGGCGTGCCGAGGCCATCGGCCTGGCCTTGCGCCGAGCGGGGCACGAAGTCGTCCACTGTCTGCCCGAGCGCCTGATCGAGGCCCATCCCGAGGCCCAGGTCGATACCCGCACGAAGCGCTTCGCCTGGAACGACCGCAAGCTGGACAACCGCCTCCTTCGCCTGGGGCCCGACCTCATCGTGGCCACCCACTGGCGCTGTCTGGCCTTCGCCCGGCTCTCGATCTACCGGCCGCTGGTGCTCGATCACGATCCGAGCGACCCGCTGCCGGCATTCGAGGCCGAGGTCGAGCGGCTCTTCGAGAGCCCCAAGGACCGCCGGCATGTGCAGGAGGCACTCCTTCGTCTCGACTACCTGATCAACGTCGATCGCTTCCTGACCGCCGACGAGGCGGAACAGCAGGCGCTGCGCCGCTGGCTGGACGAGGAGGCCGATCTGCGGCCGCCGGCCGAGCGCTTCGCCTTGCTGCCCGAGGCCGAGCTGGAGGCCGAAGGGGGCCTGAGCCGCGTGCCGGCCGCCTCCGATCTGCCGCCGGGTCTGGCCGCCCTGGACGCCTTCTGCCGGCTGGGCGCCTACGGACGGGACAAGCTGGCGGTGGACTTCCGGCCGCCCTTCCCCCATACCCCGGCCTGGGAGCTGCCGATCAAGGCCTGGCGCAGCCTGAAGACCCAAGGCCCGGGCTGCCTGGCCGACGAGGTGAGCCGCTACCTGCGTTGGATCTGGCACAACCTGCAGCGGCGCATGGCCCGCTGACATGCCGCCCGAACCCGAGGAGACCGCGATGACCCAGCCCGCCTTCGATACGCTGCTCGAGCTCGTCCACGAGATGCACGACCTGGGCAAGGCCGCCGCCCTGCTCAGCTGGGACCGCGAGGTGAACATGCCGCCGCGCGGCGATTCCGCCCGCGTGGCGCAGATGACCACCCTGCGCCGTTTGACCCACCAGCGCATCTGCTCCGATGCCATGGGCGAAGCCATCGAGCAGGCCGAGGCGGCGGTGGACGGCGCGGATCCGGCTCAGTTCGAGGCCGGCCTGATCCGCATCCTGAAACGCGACCGCGGCCGGGCGCTGCGCTTGCCCGAGGACTTCGTCATCGAGAGCAGCCAGGTCGGCGCCCGCGCCTGGCGGGTCTGGAGGGAAGCCCGCGAAGCGGACGATTTCGAGCGCTTTCGGCCCCATCTGGAGCGCCTGATCGACTTGCAGCGGCAGCGGGCCGACTACTTGGGCTACGAGTCGGAGCCCTACGACGCCCTGGTCGATCTCTACGAGGAGGGCATGACCGCGGCCGAGCTGCGCCAGATCTTCTCGGGCCTGCGCGAAGCCACCGTCCCCTTGCTCGAAGCCATCGAGGACCGCGGCCGGAGCCTGGACGACGGTCCGCTGCATCAGCATTTCGACCGCGAGGCGCAGGAGCGCTTCGCGCGGCACATCGCGGGCGTTGTGGGCTACGACTTCGAGCGGGGCCACCTGGGCACGGCAACCCATCCCTTCGCCACGAGCTTTTCGCGCGACGACGCGCGCATCACCACCCGCTGGCACGAGGACTTCCTCAGCCCGGCCCTCTTCGGCACGCTTCACGAATGCGGCCATGCCATCTACGAACAGGGAACCGGCGAGGAGCTGGCGCGTACGCCCTTGGCTCGCGGCTGCTCCTCCGGCATCCACGAATCGCAATCGCGTATGATCGAGAACCTGGTCGGACGCAGCCTGGAGTTCTGGCAGGCCCACTACCCCGACCTGCAGGCACAGTTTCCGAGCCAGTTCGGGTCGCTGTCGGTGGAGGACTTCCACGCCGCCATCAACAAGGTGCAGGCCTCATTCATCCGCGTCGAGGCCGACGAATTGACCTACAACCTGCACATCATCCTGCGCTTCGAGCTCGAGCAGGCCATGCTGTCGGGTGACCTGGCGGCGCGCGACCTGCCGATCGCCTGGAAGGATCGCTTCGAGGAGCTCCTGGGAATCCGGCCGCCCGACGACCGGCTGGGCGCGCTGCAGGACGTGCATTGGTCCGGCTCCAGCTTCGGCTACTTCCCGACCTATGCGCTGGGCAACCTCTACGCGGCCCAGCTGATGCAGGCGGCACGCCAGGACGATCCGGCGGTGGGCCGGGACCTGGCGCGAGGCAGCACCGAGGCCCTGCTGGCCTGGCTCGGCGTCAAGATCCATCGCCACGGACGCAAGCTCCCGCCGCGCGAGCTCTTGATCCAAGCCACCGGGCGGGGGCCGGACAGCCGAGCATTCGTGGCTTATGCCGAGCAGAAGTTCGGGCAACTCTACGGTCTCTGATCTCCGGCGAGGCGGCAGCCGGCCGGGGTTGACGCGACGAGGATTCGGTCCTAGGCTGTCGGCATGCAGTCGACTTCGCCTGAGCCGCTCTCGGAGATGCGCGTGGGGGACCTGATGACCCATGGCGTTGTGCGCGCCTTGCAGGCGAGCATGACGGTCGGCGAAGCCATCGAATACCTCCAGCGATATGGTCACGAGGGCTATCCGGTGGTCGATGGCCAAGAGGTGCTGGGGGTTCTGACCCAAGGGGTCTTGGGCCGCGCCGCCCACCACCAGTTGGGTCGGACGCCGGTTCGAGACCTGGTGATCGGCAGCAGCCTGACCATCGGGCGCGATGCCTCGATCTCCGAGGCGCGCCGGCTCATGCTCAGCCACGGCATCGGCCAGCTTCCCGTGGTCGAGTCGGATCGCATGATCGGCATCATCACCCGAACGGACCTCCTGCGCGCCTGGGGGCGGGAGGATCGACCTCGAAGCCGTGGATCCCTGGCCGATGCCCTGCGCAGGCAACTCGCGCCGGCCACCTTGCAGGCCTTGGAGCAGGTATCCGAAACCGCCGTCGCGAGGGACGAAGGGGTCTACCTGGTCGGCGGGGTGCCTCGCGACCTGCTCTTGGACCGCCTGCCGGAAGGACCGGACCAGGACCTGGACGTGGTGGTCGAGGGCGATGCGGGCGGACTGGCCGAGGCCGTCTGCTCGCGCCACGGCGGGACGCTGCGCCGCCACGATCGTTTCGGCACCGCCACCTGGGCGCCGGTGGAGGATGGGCCGGCCATCGATTTGGTGACGGCCCGCTCGGAGTACTACGCGGCACCGGCCGTGCTGCCCAACGTGGAGCCGGGCTCGCTGCACAGCGATCTGGTGCGACGAGACTTCAGCATCAATACCCTGGCGGTCGACCTTCGACCGGAGCGCTTCGGCCGCCTGATCGACCGACTCGGCGGCCTGCACGATCTGGACGCTGGTCTGATCCGGGCCCTGCATCCGCTGAGCTTCGTCGAGGATCCCACGCGGATCCTGCGCGCGCTGCGTTTCGAACAGCGCTTCGGCTTCCGCCTGGAATCGGGCACGGAGGCCCTCGCTCGGCGGGCCGGCCCCTGGCTGACCCGAACCACCGGCACGCGCATCCAGGCCGAGTTGCGCAAGAGCATGACCGAGCCGGATCCCGCCGCCATCCTGGCTCGCCTGGCCGATCTCGGCGTGCTCGAGGCCATCGCGCCCGGACTGCGGCCCGGGGACGCATCCCGATTGGACCGTCTGCCGGGGCGCCTGGCCCGGTGGGAGGCCGAGACCAGTCTGGCGGTGGAATCCCCGCCCGTCGGCGACCTGGCGAGGTGGCGCCTGATGGCCTGGCTGAGCGCAGCGGGCAAGGCCGGGCTTCGTGCGGCGCAGCGACTCGATCTGCCAGGTCGGGAGCTGGATCTGATCCGGGAGGCGGCCGGCCTGCTGGCCGCCTCCGATCAGTTTGCCGATCCGGGTCTGTCTCCGAGCCAACTCTTCGCCCGTTTGGACGGCCGGCGGGCCGAGAGCGTCTGCCTGGCCTGGCTGATGGCCGAAGATGCAGCACCGCGCGAGGCCTGGTGGAGATTTGCCAGCGAATTGCAGCGGGTCGAGGTGGGGGTGGACGGACAGGATTTGGCCGCCCTGGGCCTGGCACCCGGCCCGGTTTACGGTCGGGTCCTGACCGCAGTGCGCGACGCGCGCTTGGACGGCGAGATCGAAGATCGAGAAGAAGCGCTGGCGATGGCCCGCCGGCTGGTCGCCGAGCTCGATTGAAGCGGGGGCATCCTTCTGAGCCCGGTCGATCCACCGCTGCGACTGATCGAGGCGCCCATTCGAGCCGGGCAGGCGCCTGATCGCTGCTGGATCCCCCTGCTGTCCTTCCTGCGGGATGGCGAGCAGGGCTGGATCATAGAAGCCGTGGCCATCACGGCCGCGAGCCCGGATGGCACACGCCTGCTGAGCCTGGAATCGGGCCGGCAGGCCGCACTGCCCGACCGGATCCCCCCGATCTCGGAGCCGCGCTTGGTGCGACTCGAGGCATCCGAGCTGCGCGCGCTGGCGGCGGCCGCCCTCGAGATCGACGTCGGCCCGGGCCGGCCCTGCCTGCGCCGATTCCGTGTTCGCTGGCGGCCGGGTCGGACGCCGCGGCGCTTGGAGGAACTGGACGACCGGCGGATCCCGCCTGTGCTATGATCCGCGCGCGGCCGCCGGACGGCCGCTCCAGCTCTGCGAACGGATCGAGGCCTTGACCGCAAGGACCCAGCAGCGCAGCAACGAGGAATGGCTAGAGGCACTCGGCGGGCAGGGGCGCCAGCGCGACCTAGCCATCCTCGATCTGCGCGACTACCTCTTGCGGGCCATCCTGGTCTACCTGACGCGCCATCGCAGCGACCTGGCCGGTCTGGACTACGAGGAGCTGCGTCAGCTGGCCGAGGACTGGGCCCAGCAGGGTCTGCTCAAGGTGCTCGACCAGTTGGAGGGCTTTCGCGGGGACAGCAAGCTGACCACCTGGGCCTATCGCGTGGCCATCAACCTGGTGGCCAGCGAGTTGAGGCGCAAGCGCTGGCGCAATCTGTCGCTGGATCAGCTCTTGGAGGCCGGAGCCGGCAGCCTCGAAACGACCCCCGACGATAACCTGCCAACGCCCGAGGCCGGAGCGACCCGCCAGGAGGTCTGGCAGGCCGTCGAAACGGCCATTGCCGAGGACCTGACCGAGCGTCAGCGCCAGGTGATCACCCGCGTCGTGCTGGAGGGCGTGTCGCCCGAGTCCGTGGCCGAGGCTCTCGACACCAATCGCAACAACATCTACAAGATCCTCCACGACGCGCGCCGCAAGCTCAAGCAGGCCCTGTTGCGGCGGAGCTGGTCCAGCGAGGAGATGCTGGCGGCTTTCGCCCGGGATGGCGAGAATGGATGACCTTCGGCGGGTAAGACCCGTCAGCGGCCGCGCGTCGTTCCTGCAGTCGGCCGCGAGCACTTGCGGTAGATGGGGAGAGGACGAAACTGATGCAGCCTGATCGAGCGCGCGAGCTGATCGAACAGATCGCCGCGAGCGAGCCGGAGCGCTGGGATTGCGACTCGATTCACGACGCCCTAGCGCGTTTCGTGGATGAGGCGCTGAGCTCGGATCGGCCGCGTCCGGCCGATCCCGATTTCGCCCGGCACCTGGAGCGCTGCCCGCCTTGCGGAGAGCTCTACGAGGGCCTGCTCGCGGTGGCCCGGCTGGACCAGGAGCCAGGGGGGCTGCCCAGTGCGGCGGAACTCTGGAAGGGCTTGTCCGACCCCGCGGGCGAGGCGCGGAGCGGCTCTCGAGCCGGCCCTCGGCCGATGGAGGCATCTTCGATCGCCGAGGCTACGGATTCGCGAGCGGCGTCCGAGCCAGGAGGCGATGCAAGGCAAGCCTACGCGCCCCCGTGGTGGGTGGCGGCCGCCGCCTTGATGCTCCTGGGACTCGGCCTCTGGGGCATCGCCCGGGGCGCCCAGCGGCTGGAGGCACAGCAGCTCGACCTGATCGAACGGGTGGACGGGCTTCGCTCCAGCCTGACGGATGCCGAAGCGCGAGCCCTTCGAGCCGAGCGCTCGGCCGAACGATCGAGCGAGGCCATGCAACTCGCCGACCAAGAGGCCCGCAAGGTCCAGGATACGCTGATGCTGCTTGGCCACTTGGACCGATTGGCCCTCGACCAGCGCGCGGATGGCGCATGGCTGCGCCTGCACTACCGTCCGGACGATGCCCGCGCGGTGGTCTACATGGGCAACATGGACTTGCGGCGGGAGTTGAGCGATGGACAGTACCTGGAATGCTGGCTCCAGGGACCGGATGGACAGCTTCGCTCCGCCGGAGTCATCGCCCGTCTGTCCGAGGATACCGGCCTGCCCGAGACGGCCGTGGAGCATTGGACCATCGAGGCCCCGCGCCCGATGGGCGAGCATCGGGCTTTCATGGTCACCATCGAGCCCGAGCACGAGCCCGTCTTCGAGCTGGCCCTTGCCCCCGACGGCTGAGGCCACGCCGCCGAGATCCCCGACGGCCTTGCCTTGCGCAGAGATCCCGAAATGGCGCCGATCGGCCTGTGACTTGCGGCGAGCCGGGACGGTCGAAGCCCGCTCGCGCGGTCGATCCGGGTCTTGTGAGGCCTGCCGGGCCGGCCTATAATTCGGCTTCGTCATCGGTGGCCCTCGGCCACCAGCATGGTCGACCCAGCAGCAGAGCGCATTATGCAGTCATCGCCCGAGAATCCAGAATCCACTCCCCTCGAAGACGGTTCCGAGATTCGTCCCGAGCCCGAAGCGGGCTTGGAGGCCGAAGTGGACCGCGAGGACCCGGCCGGCCTGCCGGACGGCGCGTCCGGCATCTCGCCCGAGCGCGATGCCATGGCCTGGCCGCCGGCACGTTGGGAGCGCCCCGCTTCCGCGTGGCGCAGCGACCTGTGGCAAGGCCCCGAGCCCGTCGCGCGGGACATCCCGGCCGAGTTGGGACCGCGAGCCGCGGAGCGATCGGACCGCCGCGCACGGGCATCCTCCATGGCCCGCGAGCTGACCGAGACCGTGCTGCTCACCCTCGTGATCTTCCTCGCCATCCGCGCGGTGGTGCAGAACTTCAAGATCGAGGGCATGAGCATGGAGCCCAACCTCCACAATGGGCAGTTCCTGCTGGTCAACAAGCTGGCCTATCTGGGCTCCAGCGAGCCGCAGCGGGGCGACGTGGTCGTCTTCGACGCCGACCAGTGGACGCCGGACAAGGACTTCATCAAGCGCATCGTCGGCGTGCCGGGCGAGCGGATCGAGATCCGGGACGATGGTGTGTTCATCAACGGCGTGCGCCTGGAAGAGCCCTACCTGGACCAGACGATGTACGGACACGAAGACCTCGAGCTGGGCCCGGGCGAGTACTACGTGATGGGCGACAATCGCAGCAATTCCAGCGATTCGCGGAATCACGGCCCGCTCGACCGGGAGGCGATCATCGGCAAGGCCTGGCTGGTCTACTACCCCTTGCGAAGCGCCGGACTGGTCGACGACGCGCACGAGGCCTTCAGCGCCTCCTTGGATCCTTGAACCGAGTCAGGAAAGCGAAACGCTCATGAACGATGCATGGCGCACCTCCATGACGGCCGATCCGGGTCCTCGGGCCGAGCTCGAGCACCGGGCCATGGCCTGGCCGGCCTACCCGGAACCGGAAGTGCTCCCCTCGCTGGCGCCTCTGGACGACCGGCGGCGACCGGGCGGCAGCCTACGCGATCTGATCGAAACCATCCTCCTGACCCTCGTGATCGCGCTGGGCATCCAGCTGGCGGTACAGAGCCGGCTGGTGGAGGGCTCGAGCATGGAGCCCACCCTGCACGACGGTCAGCGCCTCTTGATCAACCGCCTGGCCTACGCCAGCCTGGGCGAGCCCCAGCGCGGTGACATCGTGGTCTTCCGGGCCTGGGAACAGCAAGAGGACTACATCAAGCGCGTGATCGGCCTGCCCGGAGACCGCATCGAGATCCGCGGCAGCCAGATCCTGGTCAACGGATCGGTGCTCGACGAGCCCTATCTGGACGGATCGATCGACTACGGGCACGTGGGCCCGCTGGTCTTGGCGCCGGGCGACTTCTACGTGCTGGGCGACAACCGCGGCAATTCCAGCGACTCGCGACTGCACGGCCCCTTGCCCCGGGATCGGATCCTCGGCAAGGCCTGGGTCTCCTACTGGCCCTTGGACGACATGGGCCTGATCTCGGATTCGACCAGCTACGCCGCCGAGCAGGACTGACGGCGGAAGATGGCCAAGACGCGCACCGTCTTCGTCTGCGAGGAATGCGGCGGCAGCCAGCACAAGTGGGTCGGGCAATGCCCCGACTGCAAGGCTTGGAATAGCTTCAAGCAGCTGCGATTGGACCCCTCGGCCGCCAAGGCTGCCGAGCGCCTGGCCGGCGAGGCCGGCCTGATCCAAGTCCGGGCGCGCCCCTTGGAGGAGATCGGCACCGAGGGCGTGGCACGCCTGGGCATGGGCATCTCCGAGCTCGACCGGGTGCTCGGCGGCGGCATCGTGCCCGGCAGCCTCGTCCTCTTGGGCGGCGAGCCGGGCATCGGCAAGAGCACCTTGGTGCTGCAGGCCGCCGCGCGGCTTGCCGGCGAGGTGGGTCCGGTGCTCTACGTCTCCGGCGAGGAATCGGCCGAGCAGATCAAGCTGCGTGCCCAGCGCATGGAGATGGGGACCGCCGGACTCTATCTGCTCTCGGAGACGAACCTGGACGCGGTGCTGGCCGAGGTCGAGCGCCTGAGTCCCCGCGCCCTGGTGGTCGATAGCATCCAGACGGTCTACCTGGACGCGGTCAGCTCGACGGCCGGCTCGGTCAGCCAGGTGCGCGAATGCGGCAACCGGCTGATGCGCCTGGCCAAGCAGACCCACCTGCCGGTGATCCTGATCGGTCACGTGACCAAGTCGGGCGAGATCGCCGGCCCGCGTGTCCTGGAGCATATGGTCGACGTGGTGCTCTATCTGGAGGGCGATCGCTTTCACAGCCACCGCCTGCTGCGCTCGGTGAAGAACCGCCACGGCAATACCCACGAGGTCGGCGTCTTCGAGATGCGCGGCCGCGGTCTGATCGAGGTCCCGAACCCCTCGGAGGTCTTCCTCGCCGAGCGCCTGACGGGGGTGGCCGGCTCGGCGGTGACGGTGACCATGGAGGGCTCGCGCCCGCTCCTGGTCGAGATCCAGGCCCTGGTAACCGAAGCCAGCGCCCAGGTGCCGCGGCGCACGGCCAACGGCGTCGACTTCAACCGCCTGATCCTGCTCACCGCCGTGCTGACCAAGCGCTATGGCCTGCCCTTGGGCGCACGCGACGTCTTCGTCAACGTGGTCGGCGGGCTGAAGATCGGCGAGCCGGCCATCGACCTGGCGGTGGCCACGGCCATCGCCTCCAGCGCCAAGAACGCCGAGGTCCCCGAGGAGATGGCCGTCCTGGGCGAGGTCGGGCTCTCCGGCGAGCTGCGCTCGGTGGCCCAGATCGAGCGCCGTCTGGGCGAGGCGCGCAGCCTGGGATTCAAGCGGGCCCTCCTGCCGGCCACCGCCTTGCGCGGGGACCTGGACGGCCAGGGCCTGGAGCTGCTGGGGGCGCGCACCCTCGGCCAGGCATTGGACCTGGCGCTCTTCGAGCAGGATTGAGCCCCGGTCCGGTTCAGGGCGATTGCAAAGTCGTCAGGAAAGTAGAAGGCCCATCGAGTAAGCTTCTC
>CAZJWJ010000097.1:0-19865 GCA_964549495.1 uncultured Anaerolineales bacterium
CTACCCGGCCCACCTGGCCGGCGTCCTGCGCGGCATGCCCCTGGCCACCGCCCGCCGCATCTGCCCCGACCTGGTGGTGCGGCCGGCGCGGCCCGAGGCCTGGCGCCAGCTCTTCCGGGCCCTCCTGGAAGTCCTGGTCGAGATCTCGCCCGAGGTCGAGCCGGCCGACCTGGGCCGCGGCTGGCTGGCCACCCGCGGGCTCCTGCCGCCGGGCGCGCCGGAGCAGGGCCTGGCCGATGCCGCCCTGCGCCGGGTGCGATCCGCCCTGGGCCTGGAGGTGCGGGTGGGCCTGGCCCACGGCAAGCTGACCAGCCGCATCCTGACCGACTACCTGGCGCGGCGGGCGGTGATGGTGCTGCCGGCCGGCAAGGAGGTGACCTTCCTGGGCGGCCTGGCCACGCGCTACCTGCCCCTGGCGCCCGGCGCCCTGGAGCAGCTGCGGGTGCTGGGCATTCTCCGGGTACACCAGTACGCCGCCCTGCCCTCGCGGGGCATCCTGCCGCGCTTCGGCTACCCGGGCCTGCGCGCCTACCAGCTGGCCCACGGCCAGGACGACCCCAAGGTGCGCCCCTGGGCCGAGGAGCCCTGGCTGGAGGCGGAGCACCGCTTCCCCGAGCCCATCGCCAACCGCCGCAGCCTGAGCCACCACCTGGGCCGGCTGGCCGCCGAGCTCTCCGGCCCCCTGTCCCGCCAGTACCAGGTGGCCGGCACCCTGCGGGTGAGCCTGAGCTTCGAGCGCGGGGCCGACCGGGAGCGCGAGCGCAACCTGATCGAGCCGGTGTCCGGCGCCCGCGACCTGGCCGCCCATGCCGAGGGCCTGCTGCAGGGCCTGCGCTGGGACGAGCCCATCGAGCGCATCGGCCTGGCCGTGCGCGGCCTCTGCCCCACCCCGGGCCGGCAGCTGGCCCTCTTCCAGCACGCCGTCGAGAGCCGCGAGGGCGTCGAGCAGAGCCTGGGCCGCATCCAGGCCCGCTACGGCGCCGAGGTGGTCCGGCAGGGCCGCATCCTCGAGCCCGAATCGCCCCTCTACGAGCGCCGGGCCATCCTGGCGCCCTGGAACCCGGCCGGCCTGGCCGGCGCCGAGATCGCGGCCGACTGAGGCCCGGAGGGCCGGCCGGCGCGCCCCACCGCCGGCCGCCCCCCGCCATCCCTACGAGAGACCCATGCGCCTCTACACCCCAGGCCGCCCCATCCGCGTCCGCACCGATGCCGAAGGCCAGCCCCTGGCCTTCACCCACGAGGGCCGCACCTACCGCGTACAGGGCATCGAGGAGATCCGCGAGCCCCGCCTGGACTGGTGGTCCCCGCTGGGCGAGACCCACCGCGTCTACTACCTGCTGACCACCCGCCGCGGGATGATCTGCGAGATCTTCGAGGACAAGGTGGGCGGGGGGTGGTTCCTGGCGCGGGTGTATGATTGATCGAAGGGAGCGTGAGCGAATGAACGATCGAAGGAAGCAGAGCGAGATGATCACCGACATCGAGGACTACTTCACCCTGGGCTGCGGCCGCTGCGAGCGCTTCGCCACCCCGGACTGCTCGACGCGCCGGTGGATCGAGGGCCTGAACGAGCTGCGGCAAATCTGCAATGCGGCCGGGTTGGTCGAGACGGTCAAGTGGGCGCATCCCTGCTACATGCACGCGGATCGCAACATCGCGATCCTCGGCGCCTTCCGCGAAGACTTCCGGATCAGCTTCTTCGACGCGGCCTTGATGAAGGACCCCGAAGGAATCTTGGAGAAGCAGGGGCCCAACACCCGGCACCCCGACATGATCCGCTTCCGGGACAACGCTCGAGTGGCCGAGCTAGCGCCCACGATCCTCGGCTACCTGAAGGAGGCGATGGGCTACGCGGAGGCCGGGATCCGGCCGCCGAAGGAGCCGCGCGAGATCGAACTACCCGACGAGCTCGAGGAGGCCCTGGCCTCGGATCCCGAGCTGTCCGAGGCCTTCGAGGCGCTCACGCCCGGCCGCCAGAGGAGCTACGTGATCCACCTGAGCTCTGCCAAGAAGCCGGAGACGCGGGTCGCGCGCATCGCCAGATCGCGCGACAAGATCCTGGCGGGCAAGGGCGCGATGGAGCGCTGATCCGACCCGGACATGGAGGAGTCGAGATGACCAAGCACCGGATCTACACGATGAGCTTCGCGAGCGTCTACCCGCACTACGTTGCCAAGGCGGAGAAGAAGGAGCGCACGAAGGCCGAGGTCGACCGGATCATCCGCTGGCTGACGGGCTACAGCCAGGCGCAGCTGGAGGCCCAGATCGAGCAGGAGACCAACTTCGAGACCTTCTTCGACGAGGCCCCCGCGATGAACCCCTCGCGCTCCCTGATCAAGGGCGTGGTCTGTGGCGTCCGCGTCGAGGACATCGAGGAGCCGACCATGCGCGAGATCCGCTACCTGGACAAGCTGGTCGACGAGCTGGCGCGGGGCAAGGCGATGGAGAAGATCCTGCGCGCGTAAGTGAGGACTCCGGTGCGCGATACCCCCGATCGATTTCCCGCCTTGTTCGCTCCAACGGTCTGGCCCTGGGGCCCGACCCGCGTGCGCTTCGAGCTGCGATCGGAGCTGCCACCGAGTGAGCTCCGGTGCCGAGCAGGTTCGTGCGGTGGAGACCGTTTCGTTGGACGAAGCCATCGGCAGGTTCACCGATCGTGGCCGGCCCGATCTGGCGGATCTCTACCGCCTCGCCGCGGAGCTCGCCGCCGCCACGGACGAGAACGTATCGTGACCCGGCTCGTCCTGATCGGGGACTCGATCCGGCGCCGCTACCAGGCCGAGGTGGCCCGCAGGCTTGCCCTCCACGGGGTCGAAGTTCGCGGCCCAGACGAGAACTGCGGGACGAGCCGAGACATCCTCGAGAACCTGGAGCGATGGATATGGAACCAAGATCCGGACTTGGTTCACGTCAACTGTGGGCTGCACGACCTTCGGATCGGTCGGGAGAGCCAGGCTCCTCAGGTTTCGATCGTAGACTACGAGCACAACGTCGAGCAGATCCTCCGCGCGCTGATCGAGCGTGATGTATCCGTGATCTGGGCGACCTGCACTCCCATCGTCGAATCCCGGCACAACGCAAGTCGCCACTCGCGACGCTTCGAAGCAGATGTTCGAGCGTACAACAGCGCGGCGACCCGGGTCGCCAAGCAGCTGGGCGTGCGGATCAATGACCTCTTCGAGGCCGTCGACGACTCGGGTTCGGGGCTGCTACTCTCGCCGGATGGCGTCCACTTCACCGCAGCTGGGTACCGATTCCTTGCCGAACGGGTGACGCGAGCCGTCACAGCAGCGCTCGATCCATGAAACGTTGGCCGACGGTCGGCTGAAACCTTCGCCGACGCTCACCCTGAAGCTTCGGGCCGATGCACGACACCGGATTCCTCCGACAACTCCAGGTCTGACCGGTGTCGCGGGTCGTGCAGGATCGAGAACCACCGCGCTGGTGGAGGGCAAATGCACAGCATCTACGACTTCCCCGAAATCTACGAGCGCGTGCTGTGCAAGCCACCGGAGGTGGTGGCGCAGGAGGTGGAATCGTTGGTGACCCTGCTACACCGCTTCGGCGTGGAGTCGGGCGCCGTGCTGGAACTCGCTTGCGGCACCTGCGTTCACGCGACCAGGCTGGCCGAGCGCGGATACCGCTGTAGCGGCATCGATCGGTCCGAGCCGATGCTGGCACGGGCCGGCTACAACGCCGCGATGGCCGGGGTAACCCTCGACCTCCAACGCGGGGATGTCGTCGACTTCGAGTGGCCATCTCCCGTCGATGCCGTGATCTTCATGTCGGAGACCTTTCCGCTCATCACCGAGATCGAGGATCTGCGCCGGCACTTTGCCTCCGTGCGCCGCGCGCTCCGGTCCGGAGGGCCGTATATCATTGATGTGGATGCGCACCGCCACGGCGTGGGCACCACCCACGAAGTCTGGGGGCGGCGCATCGTCGAACTCGAGAAGGGCAGCGTCGAGATCTGGCACGAGAGCCTGCCCGGCGACCGGGTCGAGGGCACCTCGCACATGAAGATGCACTGCCGCATCTCGACTCCAGATGGCGACCTTGCCACCGAGGATACCTGGCGAATCCGGGCAGACGCCCCGTGGCACCTGCGATCCCTGGTCGAGGGTCTGGACGAATGGACGCTCGACGGCTTCTATTCGTGGCATGATCTATCCAGCGAGATCCAAGATGCGGGGCACTACTTCATGGTGCTCACTTGACTCGGAGGGCTTCGCGAGCCATGAGCCCTCGCCAATCCGAGCGATCTATGCGGGCCTGACCACGCGCGGTTCCTCCGCATGCAGGGGGAGTGCGCAATCGGGAGTTGAAGATGCGAAGGACGACTTCTGTACTGGCGACAGCCTTGGTGCAACTGACGATCATGCTGTGCCTAGCCGCTAGCGATGCGAGCGCATCACATCATCAAGGTCGCATCGATGCCTGGAGAATCCACGATCATCTGACCGAGGAACACTTCCAGGACGTCGACGTGATCTCACCTACGGATGCATGGGCCGTCGGCAATGGGGGCACGATCCAACGATGGGACGGTCGGAGCTGGAGCGCCTACATCAGTCCAACGGATGCGCATCTCTATGGAATTACCATGATCGATGCCCGCACCGGCTGGGCAGTCGGTGATCGAGGGACGGTACTTCGATGGGATGGTCAACAGTGGGCATCGATCGACGCTCCCGTGGATGTGGCGCTCCTGTCCGTGACCGCTACCCGGTCTGGACAAGTCTGGATCTCCGGTGACGAGGGCGCTGTGCTCCGCTGGGATGGTCGAGACCTGACTCGGGTCGAGACGTCGACGACAGAGCCCCTACGCGATATCTCGTTCTCGAGCGAGATCGATGGCTGGACCGTGAGTACGGATGGCAGTGCATTCCGCTGGAATGGCGTTGCCTGGACCCCCGTACAATTGCCGGGGGTCTTTGGAGCGCTCTCCGTCTCCAGCGTTGCACCGGACGACGTTTGGCTCGTCGGCTACTCGGGCCGAATCGGCCACTGGAACGGTGAAGCCGTGCGAGAAGTACCCAGCCCGACACGGCTCAACCTCCAGGACGTAACGATGACCCACGCCTCGTTTGGCTGGGCGGTCGGAGACAGTGGCACGATCCTGCGTTGGAACGGGTACGAGTGGATCGAGGGCGGGAGCCCAACCAATCGATTGCTGAAATCGGTTGATGGCGTCGGTACAGCGGTCGCATGGGTCGTCGGCGCGAACGGAATGGCCCTCTACTACCGGCCTGTGACAGGCTTGCTGCTCCCGATGTTGTTCAAGGAAGGACCTAGCTCCTTCAGCTCGAGTGCGGTCGCGGATCGCGAATTGCCCGCGCGGCAGATCCAGTCTGTAACGCATGCGGATCGCGCCGCCGCCAACGGGCCGGCCGATCAGGACCCGGAGACCCTCGAGGCGACGATCTTCTCTCGGTCGCTGACCTGGAACACGACGCCTCGGGTTCGGACCTTCCTCGAGTTGCATCGATCGGGCGAACTCCAAGCGCGCGGAGACAACCTGGCCGGCGACACCGGCAGCACTCAGATCTGGCTGGAGCCCCTGGCCCCGGTGGATGATCTGCGTGCGGATCCCTTCGTCTACATCCGGCCCGCTGACAAGATCGTGCTCGCGAGCGAGGCCCGCCCGCCGATCACCATCACCGTCCCGACGTTCACGGTCGACGTCGACGCCGACACGGACCGGGTGATCGGCACCGCGCCGCCGGGCGCGACGGTCGAGGTGGTCGTGGAGGACCGCGATCAGCCAGCCTTTACCCTGACCCGGGAGGCGACGAGCCAGGAGAGCGGACGCTTCGAGGTCGACCTGACGGGGGTAATGGATCTGCTTCCCGGGCACTTCGGCACGGCCGCGATCCTCACATCCGAGGGGCATCGGTTCACGGCAGCCTTTGCGGTCAGCGAGGTCGAGATCACGCTCGGCTCGAGCGGTCTGCGTGGGCGCGGCAGCCCGGGCACGCGCATCGACGTAGCCTGGCGGGCCGCAGATGGCTCCTTGGCAGGCCAAGACGGGCTGGAGATCCTCGGCGATCCGGACTGGCAGCTTCCCTATCCGGCTGCCGCGTCTCGCTTCCAGCCGCTCATGGCCGGGGACCGAATCACGGTCACGCGCAGCGGCGGCCCGCGCCGAGCCGCGGACTCGATGTCCCTGGTCGTCCCTGGCCTGACGCTTGGCGTGGACGAGGCGCGCGATGTCGTCCAGGGCAGCGGGCCGATCAGCACGACCTTGGCGGTGCGCCTCACCCCGCCCGGTGGCGCACCGGGAACCCGAAGGGTGGATAGCGATGCGAGTGGCCGCTTCCGGCTCGAATTGTCCGGGGAATTGGACGTCGGGCCAGGCTGGCTCGTCGAGGTGATTCACGATGCGGGGGGCGGCCTGCGGATTCGGGCGCGCGAGGTCCTGGCGCAGGCTCGGGTGTGGGTCCACGACCGGACGGTGTCGGGGATCGCGGCGCGCGGCATGCGCGTGCAGGCCCTTTTGCGTTCGCCCTCCGGCCAGCGGAAGGGGACCGCGGGAGCCGTCGCCGAATCGGACGGCAGCTTCCATCTGACGCTCTCGGCGGACTCCGACCTGCCGCCGCCGTCCATCGACCCGGGGGACGTCGTCGAGGTCGAGTTCATCGAAGGCGACCCGCTGGTCTTTCGGGTGCCAGAGCTGACGGCGCGCACGGATCCGGATGCGGAGACCGTGAGCGGCAGGGCCCCCGCCGGATCGCGGGTCCAGGTCACGGCATCCTGGCTGGACGAGCCCGTGGTGCGATCGGTTACCGCGGATGGTGACGGCGACTATCTTGCGGACTTCGCCGGCGTCCTGGACATCGAGCCGCCACCGCTCGCGACCGATCGTCGGAGCGGGACGGTGGTCGTGCCGGCGCAGGGCCGGCACGTATTCCTCACGGGCTGGGCCGTCGTCCAGATCGGGGTCTCGTCCCCCCGCGACCGCGGCGGCACCGTCGGGGTGACCGCTGCGCACGGCCGCCGGGTAGAGCTGACCGCCCGCGACGCCAGCGGGCAGCTCTTCTTCCACGCGTCCGGACGCACGGGCAGCCCGAGGAGAGAGGGAGATCGCACCGGATGGGGGGCCGAGCTCCTGGAGGCGGGCCAGGCGGTACCGCTCGAGGCGGGGGACATCGTCCGGGCCGTGGTGGGAGAGGACAGCGCCAGCTTCGAGGTTCCGCCGCTGGAGGCCGTGATCCACGTGACCGAGAACCGCATCAGCGGTCGGACGGCACCGGGTGTCCGGCTCTCGATCCAAGCCTATGGCAGCCTCACCAGCGACCCGATCGTCGTCGAGCTGGTCTCCGATGACCTCGGCGGCTTCGATCACGACTTCGGCGACGCGTTCGAGCTCACCTACAACAGCGCGGCCTGGATCACCGCCTACGTCGGCCGGCACTTCGTCGAGTTCCGTCTGGTCGGTCCGGGGCTCAGCCTGGACTTGGATTTGGCGACCGTCACGGGCTCCGTGGAACCTGGTGTGGGCGTCACCGTCACCCTCCTGGCGGGGAGTCGGACGAGGGCGGTCGCGACCACCTTGACCGACATCGACGGAATCTTCCACGCCGCGCTCCTGGGTGAGGACGGGGAGCCGGTCTCGCCAGCCCCCGGAGACCGACTCGCCGTCTGGGCACCGGCCGCGGCGTCCGCATCCGAATTGTCGATGACCGTGCCCGAGTTCACCATCGAACCGGATCCGCAGGCCAACGCGGCGCGGGGCAGGGCGACCCCGGGTGGATGGGTGGGTCTCTCCGCCCGGGACATGTTTCCCTGGCCGGCCTGGGGCGAGGAGAACCAAGGCGGCGGCATCCCGACCGTTCGGGCCGATGGTTCCTACGCGCTCTCCTTCGCGCCGGGCGCCGCGATCGAGCCGGGCTGGCGGATCGAGGGTAGTTACCGGTTGCCGGTCGGGCACGTCGCCAGGCGCGTGCGTCACGTGCCGATCGTCAACGTGGCGCACGGTGGAGCCCGCGTTTGCGGTTTCGGCGAGCCCGGCGCGGTCGTCCGCATCGAGGCCAGGGACGCGACGGGAAGCGTCTACGGGCAGGCCGAGACGGTCATCGAGCGGGACGGGACCTACGACTCGACCCTGCGGGACCCGGCGGGGACTCCGGTCGTTACGCGCGCGGGCTCGACCGTGCAGGCGCAATTCGGGGCGGAATCGGCGACGCTCGAGATGCCGCTGCTGGAGGTCTCGGTGGATTGGGATCGGAGCCGGATCTCGGGCACCTTGCCCCCCGATTCGCGCTGGTCCGTGGTGGGCCCGGTTAGCAGCTGTTTCGATCCGGATGCCGTCGGGGTGGCAGGGATGACCGGCGCCGACGGCCGGTTCGAGGATGCTCGCTTCGTGCACGATCGCCCGGGCGATGGGGTCGAGGTGGCGCTGCGAACGGAGGCCGGCCATCGAATCTACCGCCGGATCCATCGGATCCTACCCCGAATCTTCGTTCACCGAGACCGGGTTGCCGGCATCGGGACGCCCTTCGACGACCTGGCGCTCGACCTGTACACGTCGGATGGTTCGCTGCGCGCCCGGGCGCGGACCGTGGTCGGCGCGGACGGGCACTTCGATGCCCGCTTCACGGATGAAGCGGGTCGGCCCATCTCGATCCAGCCCGGCGACGAGCTGCGGGTGGGGGCGACGCACGAGTCCCCGATCGTCCCCATCGAGGATCTCGACTTCGACTTCGATGCCTCACGGGGTCTCTTCGGCCGCGCGCAGCCGGGCCGCGAGGTCGACATCGAGATGACGCTCCACGACGGAAGATCCCTCGCCCTGACGCGCCAGGCTGACGAAGACGGCTGGTTCTGGTACACGTCGGACGACATTCTGTCGAGGGCGACCTGGACGCTCGAGGACATCGTTCACGTTCGGCTCGTACTCCGCAGCCCGAACGGCCACGAGATCGTCGCCGAGAGCGACGTCGCGCTCGATCCTCCTCCGGTGACGATCCACCTGCCCTTGCTTACGACACGACGCTGAGCCTTGGTTGCCATCACGACAGAGCACGCCCTTGTCTTGAGCCACGAGGTTGGAACCATGGAGCTCGAGGGGCCGCCTAGCGGAGTCGGATGAACCGATGTCGCTTGCGACCGACAGTAGGTGTGCTGTGCTCCAGCGCTGACTGCTGATCCCGCTCATGCTGGCAACCGCTCTCCTACTGGGCGCCCCGCAGGTTTCGCCCGTCGCCGCCTTACCGGAGGGGCCCGACCAACAGGCTGCCGACCTCGAGATGCCAATCGATGACCGAGTCGCTGAACGGCTGAAGATCGTTCGGGAGTCGGAGGGCAAGCAGCCGTTGACTACCCTAGACTGTAGCGATGGAAACCATCTCGAAGTTCGCGCGACTGCGTGGGACCTGTGTCCTCATGGCTCTCGTTTCACTTCAGGCGGCATGCACAGCGGACTCCGACTCGATCGACCCGATCGGCGCTCCGGATGCAGGTACTCGAGTTGGACCGATCGATGGCGGTTTGGACCTGCCGACGGATCGACCGCGTTCTCTCGCCTCGCCAACCGTAGATCGTGCACCGGCTCAACCAACCTTGGATCGGACGACGCCACGACGGGGTGGCATCCATGCCGAGCACGGCGCCAGTGGGGAACTACCGCAAGCGCCAGCTGTGGCCGTCGACTCGGATGCGGGCTACGTCTTCGTTCGCGAGGGTGGGACGACCAAGGTCATCGCATTGGCCAACGGCCAGATGGTCCGTAGGTTGGACTGGGGCGGGCCGATGGTCCTCGATGCACAAGGGCGGCGGCTGTACATCGACTCCAGCGCCGAGCCGGCCGCACTCATCATCGTTGACACGCGCTCGCTCGATCAAGTTGGCAAGATACCCTTGCCACCTCGAGACGACTCGCCATCGCCCGATGATCCAGATGCGAGATGGGGTGAACCTCGGGTCGCTCCCGTCCTCCTACCACAGCGAGGCACGGTGCTCATCTTCCGCGCTGGCAAGGCCTTGGAGTACGATCCTACCACCGGTGCCAGTGGATCCCTCGAACTCTCGCCCCTTGAAGAGACTCCGCATGCGCTGCGTCAAGCTCTCGGATCGCCAGACGGTCGCACCCTGTATGTTGCGAAACATGCTTTCGACGAGCCGATCTACGACGTGAACACGCAGCTTGCAGCGATCGACGTAGAATCCGGTCGGACGCTTTGGAACAGGCCCGTCTTCGGCAAACTCACCTTCCTGTTTGCCTCGGAAGCCGGCCTGCTCACGTCGTCCGATTGGGGTCGAGGGGATGGAAGCAATCTCTACGTCTGGAACCGAGATGGGCTGGCCCTGCGGAGCGAGGGCTGGCCAACGCGAATTCACTCTGCCTTTCACGACCGGGAGGCCGGCCAGATCATCCTTGTGATCGATCAGTTCATCGAGCAGGATCTCTTGGCCATCCTGGACGACACTACATTGAGCCTTCGCTACGTCACCCCTGCGCCGACGAACGCCATGTTGGTCGCAAGCGACAGTCCGCACGACCGCTGGCTGCTCGACACCGGCGAGCGTGCCGTCGTCGTTGATGACGCCGCACTTCTGCACCTGCCAGAGACCAGTGAATCACCGCAAGCGGCCGAGGAGGGATCCCACGGCCTGGTCGCTGTCTCACCGAGCTGGCCCGACGATGACACGATCGTCCGCGCGACGGTCTTGCCAGGCGCCGCGCGGTGTTTCGACACCTGGCGCGCGAGAGACCTTGCCCTGAGTTCCGATCTCGGAAGGACTTGGCGATCCATCCACAGCGGCCTGCCCACCTGCCACCGCCAGATCGATCACGCGCCCGTGCTCGCGCCTGGCTTCGGCCATGATCGCCGGATGTACCTTGGTGTGGCTGGACTCGGGATCTTCCGATTCAGCCTCTCGGATCCGATCTGGCGACCCGTGAACGATGGCCTTCGGGCCCTTGGAATTGGGGACTTCGTCCTGTCCCCGCACTTCGATATCGACCCGACGATGATCGCGTTCTCGGCCGATCGAGGACTGCCGATCGATGCCTTCGCCACAGAGAGCGAACCGCAACTCGCAACGACCTGGATATCCCGGAACGCCGGAGACCAATGGTCGGAGCTGGGTCGGTTCGACGCGGTGGCGTTCTCCGAAAGTCCTTCGACTCCGTATCGCCTGTACGGCTTCCGAGAAGGATCCAGGGCTCTCGAGGTCAGCGATGACATGGGCGCGACCTGGAGCGTCAAGGGCGGATCTCCATGGCCCTCCGACGAAGCGCTCGGACGGCACAGGGTCGTATCGGCATTCGTCATCCACAGCGGCAGCAGCCCAGACGAGGTCCTCTTCGTACGGATCGCGGAACGGCCAGACCCATACTTCGAAGGCGCTGACGTCGAGGGACGGACGTTGCGTTCGGTCGACGGCGGAGAGACCTGGCTGCCCATCGACACGGTACTCCCCGAGTCGGAAGCGAGTCGGTTGCGTCTCGAGGACGATGCGGGTCAGCCGGTCCTGCTATGGACAGGTCGGATCTGGGTCGAGGCTGCGCGGCGCAATTTCCTACACATATGGCGATCGGACGACCTGGGCGCCTCATGGTACGAAGTGCGACCTCCGTCGTCCCTACTGCCCATGCGCGATGTCTCCGCCCTGGCCGATGGCGACGTCCTGATCACCACCGAGGACGACAGGCTGCACGTACTCCCGCTCGACGATCTAGGCGCTGTACCAGTCGAATCGGATTGACATGAACTCGCAGCGCGTAGCAGCTGCAGCCGTTGGTCATCTCGACCAAGGCGGGCACAACTCCTGACGCTGGACGTGGCTTCATGAACTGTGACCAAGACCATGTCCGGCACGAGGTGGGGGACAGGCCGGCGCGAAGGTCGCGGCTGCGAGCACGAGCAGGAGGAGCGTCACGGCCCCCGATACCCAGATGAAGGCGGTCGGCCAAGGGTCGAAGCGCACCGTCACGAAGGTCGGTGGATAGCCGGCGAGCCGAAGCGGCCAATCCGTGTACCAGAAGAGCCACCAGGATGCCACCAGGACGAGCAGGCCGGCGAGCCGCAGCCGTCTCCACGCCGAGAGGGACGGGTCGAAGGAGCGCCGCCCTCGCCGCAGGCCCGAGATCACGATCGCACCGTAGATCAACGACAGGGCGACGAGGATCCGGGCGAGTCCGAGCTGGACGTCACGGAACAGGTACATCTGGGCGCACAGGCCGCGGAGCGGATCCTCGGGCAATTCCTCGCTCCACGGGCATGCGATGTCGGCGAAGACACCCGCCGCGGCCCGGTCGCTGTTCGTGAGGATGACGATCCCTGCACCCATCTCGGGCGCTACGGCGAGGAAGGACTTCCATCCCCGATGATCCCCGGTCTTACGGGCGACCAGCACATCCGAACTCTTGTCGAGGTTGTAGCCCAGGCCCGCGAGCGTCTCATCCTCGGTCAGCACTACGGGCTCGAAGGTCTCGCGCACCGAGCCAGGCGAGAGCACGCCTCGCCCCGCGGGCTCGCCTTCGGGCCCCGGCATCGTCGCGGCCACGAAGCGGCCCAGGTCTCCCGCGGTCGCGACGAGCCCGCCCTGTGCGTGGGTCGCGTGCTCGTAGGAGGGCTGGGGGCGGTTGTACCAGTCGTAACCGACCGCCGCCCTCGAGCGGAGCTCGGGCGTCCAGTCGTAGCGGCTCGAGGTCATGCCGAGCGGGTCGAGGACCTCCCGCTGCATGAAGTCCGCGAAGGGCTCTCCACCGACTTCCTCGATGGCCATCTCGAGCAGGAGATAGCCCTTCGAGGAGTAGCGGTATGCCTCGCCGGGCGAGGCCACGACGCGTATCGCGCCGCCCTCCATTCCGGCTCCGTCAGCTGCTTCCTCGAGCGACGGAACCGGCTCGCCCGGCTGGACACCGGGATCGCCCCCTCCGGACAAGCCGGCGGAATGGGACAGGATGCGTCGCGGCGTGACGAGCGAGTGGTCGAACTCGGACTCGGGCAGCTGCCAGCGGCTCAGATAGGTCTCGATCGGCGCATCCAGGTCGATGAGCCCTTGCTCTGCGAGCTTCAGGACCCCCCATCCGGTGACCGGCTTGGCGACCGAAGCCGTCTCGAAGACCGTGTCCGCCGTGACCGGAGCGCCTTCTTCGACATCCGCGAGCCCGAAGCCGCCCGACCATACCGCCTCGCCACCGACCACGATCGCCACCGCAGCACCCGGTGCGCGATGCCGCTCGAGTGCCTCGGGTGCCTCGTCCTCGATCCGCCGGATCATCTCATCCAGATCCGCCGGAGTCTGGGCCCGAACCGGCAGGGCCGGCCCGGCCGGCGATCCGAGAAGCCCAACGCCGACCAGGACCGATGCCACCGCGAGACCCGCGGTCGTGATCGAGAGCCCACATCTCGGGAAGCCTCGCCCGCGCATCGGCTTCACCCGCGAACGCGCCGGAACGAGACGAGCGTCAGCCCGAGGTCTCGGGCGCGCTCGATCATGCCGTACGTAGCTGCGGCGTCTTGACTCGCGAACCGGATGCATGTTCCCTCGCTGCCCTCGTACAGGCCAATCTCGATCTCCGCATCGTCGAACCACAATCGACTCTCCTCGTCGAGGCTGCCCTGGACCCACATCTCGCAGGTGCATGTCGGATCGTCAGGCATCGGAGTCACGGTTGCATCGGCCTTCTCGAATCGGGGCACTCAAGGGGCCGGCTCGTAGGTTGCGACGAAGTCCTCGACCCTCTGGTCGAGTTCCGCCTGGGGGTACCAGCGGCCGCCGGCCATCACGCCGAGACGCGAGCGCGTGTGGCTCACGTTCTCGAGCGGATCGCCGTCGAGCAGCAGCAGGTCGGCGCGCCGGCCGGCTTCGATCGTGCCGAAGGATCCGTCCCGGCCCATGCGCTCGACGATCCGGCCGGCGTTCACGGTGCCGGCCACCAGCGCCTCGTAGCTGGAGAGGCCGGCCTCGACCAGGAGCTCGAGCTCGCGGTGGATCCCGCTCGGGACTGAGCCCTCGACGAGGCCCGAGGTGTCGGTGCCGATCGTGATGACGACCCCGGCGTCTTGCAGGCCCTTGACGAGCGCGAGGAAGAAGGGAAGCTCCATGTCGCGGCGGTACGGACCTTGCTCGGCGAAGGGTCCGAGGTGCCGGCCTTCGGTGCGCCACTGCGCCATCGTCTCGGGCCGGACGACACGATACTCGTCGCGCGCCAGGACCGTCTCCGGGTCGAAGATCAGATCGGCCACCACCTCGTCGGCGACGAGGTTCGAGACGATGTTCACGTCGTTCTGACGCATCATCGCCGCGGTGGCCGGGATCGCGTCGTAGTCGAGCGCGAAGTCGGGCTCGCCGGGGAAGCCGATCCAGTGCGCGAGGTTCAGCTCGTCCACGTGGGCGATCTCGTCGATGCCGGAGCTGAGCACCGCCTCGAGCGAGAGCGCGTCGAGCGCGTGGCCCGCAACGTAGATCCCGGCCTCGTTCGCGGCGGCGATCGCCGCCAGGTATTGCGCATCGCTCAGGCCATCGTAGACCTTGACCAAGTCCGGCCAGCCTGCCTCGGCCTGTCGACGCGCTTCCTCGGCGGCCTCTTCCTCGGTCTCGGGCAGCGCATAGGCTCCCAAGGACAAGGCGAGCTCGCGAAGCTCTGGGCTCAAACCTCCGACGATCGTCTGGCCCGACGTCAGGATGCGCGGCCCGGCGATCTGGCCGGCATCGACCTCGTCGCGCCAGCGCGCGTTCTCGGGCGGTCCGCTCATCGAACGCACCGTCGTGACGCCCTCGGCCAGGTAGAGGACGAGCGAGCCGGGATCGCCATCCCGGGTGGCAAGGTGGGCGTGCATGTCGGCCAGGCCCGGCATGAGGTAGGCGCCCTCACCGTCGATCACGGTAACCCCTTCCGCGATCTCGATCTCGCCGGACGGCCCGAGCGCCACGATCCGATCGCCGTCGACCAACACGGTGTGATCCTCGAGCAGCCGCTCGTCGTCCATCGGCACGACAGCGACGTGCTCGAAGGCAAAGGTCGCCTCGATCGCGCCGCCTGCCTTCTCTTCCATCTTCGCCTCGATGGTCGGCTCGATCTCGCTCATCGTCTCGTCGAAGTCCTCCAATCGATCCTTCAGGCTGCCCGTGTCGGATCCTTCGCCGCCGGAGCAGCCGAGCAGACCCAAGGTGAGCGCGCCGAGCGCAAGGGCACCGGCCAAATGACTCGTTCTCATCCGATTCCTCCCCAGGATACCGTCACATCGTTTCGATCTCGGGGAAGGCTACGGAATGGGCTCGCCGCCCGGAATACCCGATCGGGTACTGTTGTCGGATCCTGTCAGGCAAACATCGGCGTCGCGGGCGAGTCGCGGACGTCGCGGTATTCTCAGCGCGCGAGGAGCCCGAGGTCGTAGGCCCGCGACACGGCCTGAGCGCGGCCGCGGACGCCGAGCTTGTCGAAGATCCGCGAGAGGTAGACCTTGATCGTGTGGCGCGACAGGTGCAGCGCCTCCGCGATCTCTGGGTTCGACCGGCCGGCGGCGACAAGGATGAGGATCTCGAGCTCGCGCTCGCTCAGCGGCTCGACGAGCCCATCTGCATGGGGCGCTTCGGCCTCGGCGACTCCCGTGACGTCCCCGAGCTCGATTCGCAGGCGGAGCCGATCGCGCAACACGCGGCGGAGCACCGCATCCGGGTGGCCGGGTCGCGATCGATGAGCCGAGAGACGAGCGTTGAGGTCTGCCGTGATCGAGCGAGCCTCCGCCTCCCGACCGGCCGCGAGCACGACGCGGGCGAGTGTGATCCGGCCCTGCAGCGCGATCTCGGGCATACCCCCTTGACTCTCGCAGAGCGCGATGCCCTCTCGCAGAACCCCTTCGGCATCCTCTAGCGCCCCACCTTCGCGCATCCGCTCGCCCATCACGACGAGCGCCATCCCGGCGGGAGGGTGCAGGATGCCACCGGGCCCGCTCCCGATCTCGAGGGCTCGCTCGTACAGCGCGTCGATGTCCAATCCTCGCTCCTGCTCGAGCGCGACCTCCATCGCCCCGCCGATCGCGAGGAGGGCGATCGTCGTGTTCCCGCTGTCGAGCGCCAGGCCGAGCGCCCGATCGAAGGTCTCCCGCGCCCGCGCCACGTCGCCGAGCCAATGTTGCGCCAGCCCGGCGTTCAGCTCGGCGACACTCCGCATGAAGCCGTCCTCGGGCGGCAGGCGACGGAGAGCGGCGATCGAGTCGGCAAGGCACGCTTCGAGGTCACCGCGCTCGTAGTGGATGGAGGCGCGCAGGGTTTCGAGCCCGGCGAGGACGAGTGCATCGGCGTCGGTCCGGCCGGCGTCGATCGAGCGCTCGAGTCGTTCGAGCAGTCGCGCCGCCTGCTGCCACGAGCCCGTTGCGAACAGCGCCCAGGCCCGCGCGAGCGCCAGACCCGGACTTCCGTCTAGCAGGTCCTCCGGCAGCCGCTCGGTCCAACGGAGCAAGGTCGTCCAACGCGCTTGGGCGAAGAGCGTCGTCTGCGCGAGCCGATCGATGAGGGGAATCGCCACGTCGTGCGCCCCGGCATCGAGGGCATACTCGACGGCCGTCTCGGGCGAGTCCTTCTCCGCCGACCAGCGCGCCGCCCGCTCGAGGAGGCCGGAAACCCGATCCGGCGCTTCCCGCCGAAGCCGCAAACGCAGGGCCTCGGCGAACATGTGATGGTATCGGTACCAAGTGCGCGAGTCGTCGAGCGGGACGATGAACAGGTGCTCCTGCTCGAGCCGCTCGAGCATCGTCTGGCCGTGCCCGTCACCGGTGACGGCATCACATAGCCCGGCGCAGAGGCGGTCGAGCACCGAGGTCTCGAGCAAGAAGCGGCGGACGGCGGCAGGCTGGCGGCCGATCACATCTTCGGTAAGGTAGTCCACGACCCGCCGATGCTCGCCCGAGAAGTCGGCTGCCCGCCTGTCGGGATCCGGTTCGCCGCGGAGCGCGATCGCCGCGAGCTGCAAGCCGGCGACCCAGCCCTCGGTATGTGCCTCGAGCGCATCCGCCGTCGCGTCGGATACCCGGATGCGCTCGGCACGGCCAAAGAAGGCGCGGGTCTCTTCGACGCGGAAGCGCAGGTCGTCGGCCCGGATCTCGGTGAGCTCCGCGTGAGCTCGGAGACGCGACAAGGGCAAGGGCGGATCGGACCGGCTGATGATCACGAGGTGCAAGGCGGCCGGACCCTGGTCGACGAGCCCGCCGACGATCCGGTGAATGTCGAGGCTGTCGATGACATGGTAGTCATCGAACGCGAGGACCACTTGGGACGCCCACGTGGAGGCGTGGTCGATCACGATCTCGACGAAGGCGCTCGGCGAAGGAGGCTGTCCGGCCTCGATCATCCGCGCGATCGTTCGATGGAGCTCGGGATCGACGTCGCATAGGGCGCCGGCGACGTACTCCATGAACCGGACGGGATCGACATCGCCGGGATCGAGCGTCAACCAGGCGACCGGCCCCGCGGTGCCGCCAAGCCACTCGGCGACCAGCGACGACTTGCCGTATCCCGCCGGCGCGGCGACGAGCGTGAGGCGCGCCACCCGCCCCGCTTCGAGCCGCTCGACGAGCCTGGGTCGGCGGACGAACGAGCTTCGGATCGGAGGCCGGTGGATCTTCGTGGAGAGAAGGCTGACGGTCATGTTCGTGGTGGAATGTACCGCACAACGGAAGCGCCCCGGGATCTGCCCCATTTGGCAAGACCGTGGTCACCGCAGACTCGGACGGTATCACACCGAGCGCCGCGATATCAAGGTCCACGGGACGTAGACGATCGTCAATGGAACCCTTATTGTGGGGCGACCGAAAGCGGTCGCCCCGCTTGGGCGCCATCCTCCCGAGGCCCATCTTTTCCCCCATACACGCCGCCTTCGCGCTGGACGAGGCCGTGGAACAGTTCCGGCGTGATGTCGATTCGTAGAGAAGGGGCGCCCGGGGAACCGGCGCATCGTTCCAGTGCACGGGACACACCCGAAACGCCGCTCGGCGCGGTGCCGCTGGCCGCGGTCGCGTGGAGGGACCCTCGGAGATCACCGAGCCGTTGGGCAGGGCTTGGCATTTGCGCCTCGTGGGGACGCAATCCCGATGCACCGTGAAGTCAGAGCGACCATGATTGGGCTGGATGCCCATGGACCCGCCCCTCGTGCGCGATCTCACACATCTGCGATCCGTCCGCCACAAGCCCCGGACTGATCCGCGAGGGCGCGGATGTGTTCGCCGCGAACGGGATCTCCCGTCATCATCGTCGGCTTCCTCGGCCGGCGGACACGCTGCATGCCAAGGCAGATGGGATGGCCCAACCCGCGGACGGCTCGATACCACATGACATAGCCCAACGACTCCGGGGCGAGCGGCAAGGACCACCAAGGTCTGGAACTGCCCGGCCCACCGTGCTGAATCAGCCACGTGCGGGCACGCGGCTGCATTGGCGGCGCAGATGTAGTCGCGACACTCGCGATTCTGTGGTACGCTGGTCCAGGTGGCTGGTCACAGTCCTCGGTCTGAAAGTAAGGAAACCGTATGGCTTTCCAGACACTCGATTCTGAGAGCAAAGAAACTCGTGAGAAGTCGCGTCGTGCCTGGAAAGTTGATGGTTAACTATTCGGTGGTATTTGAGACGGTGAGAATGCGGAGTCGTTTGGATGGCTGACCCAACTCACCTCAGTGAACGTACCCGTGGATAAGAGTGCCAGGCAAATGCCACCGCAGCGCCCAGTTCAGCGATGCGACCTAAGAGCCGCAAGTCGAGCGCCGCATCTACGAAAGGCGCAAGGGCCACCAGCCAGATACCGACGTTGAGCATCCCTACGGCAAGCCACGCCGGGCGAGGGTCGCCACGCTTCGGCGCTTTTCTGAAGCGCGGCAAGACCCAGTAGGCTACGCCGAGTGATAGTTGGGCACACCAGCCAAGAATGAGGAACTCGATGTGCGCGGGAACGAGGCGCCAGACCCCCGGGATGAATGGAACTCCCTTCTGGACGAGGAGACTGGAACCGATCGTGAAGCCGGCCAAGAGATACAGTAGAGCAGCACGGATCGCCCACCGGCTCAAGTGAGGCACGTCAGCGTGCCCTCACCCGACCCCAGGTATTCGCCACGAAGGCAACCGCTGCAAGTAACTGAAGAAGCGCGGAGAGAACCAAGGCCCCCGCCGGTATCCTGGTGTTGCCCAGGGCAACGGCCGGCTCGGCGACAGCCCTAATCAGCAGTCCTGTGTTCAGCAGAGCATACGTTGCCCAGCCGAGCTTCTCATGGCCGTGCGGCCGTTCTCGTGACCAAACCGGAAACATCCACCAGACTACACCGAAGATCAGCTGGGTCAGCCAGCCAACGACAAGCAGATGAACATAGACGGGCGACAGTATGTGAACTCCGGGCAGTCGCCGTAGTCCCGTAGGAAGCACCAGCAAGACACCGAGTGTGTTCGCCGCGATGAAGTACAGCAGCGCGGATTTGATGTACCAACGTGTCAGTCGAGGCATAGGATCTGAAGACTCCGTTCACGAACGGATTATAGTCGCACCACCCACGGTCCCTCGCTCCAACCGGTAAGCTCCTAAATTCGGGAACAGCACGTTGTTCTCCAGATGGATATGGAGACAGTGGGATCGTTTTGGCCCCCCAATCCATGCCAGGGGGTACGCCTCGATGATGTAGGAATCACGCGGCACTCATTCGCTTGCGGCCGCAATCGCGCTGAGCACGAGTGCCCCATCAGATGTGCGCAGCTCAAGCCGAGCGCTGCTGATCTTGTAGACAGCTGCCGTTTCGATCGCTGCGATGAAGTGGGCCTCCTGCTCCATAAGGCCGTCCGGCTCGGCACACATCATGCGTGTCGTCGCCGCAGGATCGATATGGGTGTGGCTCCCTTGGCACGACGGCCAGCGGGGCGGTGCGGAGCGTGAGCGC
>CAZJWJ010000098.1:0-4359 GCA_964549495.1 uncultured Anaerolineales bacterium
ATGCAGTTGCCTGGCCGACCGCGACGCGGATGCTGTTAGTCTGGTCTGGCCGGTCCGTCCGCGATCGGCGCCGGTTCGTTAGAGGTCACGCCAGACCCGTCCATCCGAAGTGGGGAAATCCAATGAGCAGAGTCCGCCCGAAGACCATGGGGCAGCAGTTCGGCCGGCGCTCCTGGGCCGAGCCCTGGAAGATCAAGATGGTCGAGCCGATCAGCCTCCTCGACCGCGAAGGCCGAGAGGCGGCCCTCGCCGAGGCCGGTCATAACACCTTCCTGCTGCGCTCCGCCGACGTGCACGTCGATCTCTTGACCGACAGCGGCACCAGTGCGATGAGCGATCGTCAGTGGGCCGGCATGATGCTGGGCGACGAAGCCTATGCCGGAAGCGCTAACTTCTATCACCTGGAACAAGCAGTCCGCCAGCACTACGGTTATCTTCACCTGGTCCCGACCCACCAGGGCCGCGGCGCCGAGCACCTGATCAGCCAGGCGGTCATCAAGCCCGGCCAGAAGGTCCCGGGCAACATGTACTTCACCACGACCCGGCTGCACCAGGAGTTGGCGGGAGGTGGCTTCGTGGACGTCATCATCGACGAGGCTCACGATCCGACCGATCCACATCCCTTCAAGGGCAACGTCGACTTGGTCAAGCTGCGGTCGATCATCGACGCCGAGGGACCCGAGAACATCGCCTACGTCAGCCTGGCCGGAACGGTCAACATGGCCGGCGGCCAGCCGGTGAGCATGGCCAACGTCCGCGCCCTTCGCGCCCTGTGCGACGAGTTCGACATCCCGCTCTACCTCGACGCCACGCGGATGGTCGAGAACGCCTTCTTCATCCAGGAGCGCGAGGAAGGTTTCGCGGACTGGAGCGTCGCGGAGATCCTGCGCGCCTTCTGCAACGAGACCGATGGCGCATGGATGAGCGGCAAGAAGGACCATCTGGTCAACATCGGCGGATGGCTGGCGGTCAACGACGACGAGTTGGCCGAACGGCTGCGCAACATGGTCGTGGTCTACGAGGGGCTGCACACCTATGGGGGCATGGCCGGGCGCGATATGGAAGCGATGGCGATCGGCATCGGCGAGTCGGTCGAGGATGCGCACGTGCGCGCCCGCGTCGAGCAAGTGCGTTACCTCGGCGAGCTATTGGCCGACTGGGACATTCCCATCGTTCGGCCGGTCGGTGGCCATGCCATCTTCCTCGATGCAAAGGCCTTCTATCCGCACCTACCCCAGGATCGATTTCCGGCGCAGACCCTGGCTGCGGAGCTCTACCTCGACTCGGGCACGCGCTCGATGGAGCGGGGCATCGTGTCGGCCGGGCGGGATCCGGAGACGGGCGAGCATCGCCGTCCGGCACTCGAGCTGACCCGGCTGGCCATTCCGCGCCGGGTCTACACGCAGGCCCACCTGGATGTGGTGGCCGAGTCGATCAAGGCCGTCTGGGATGCACGAGAAGGGGCGGTGGGACTCGAGCTGACCCACGAGCCGGAGTACCTTCGCTTCTTTCAAGCTCGCTTCGAGCCCTTTGGCCACGGGAGCTAGACATGCCAAGCCGGATCATCGAGCCCTTCAAGATCAAGAGCGTCGAGCCCATTCGCATGACCACCAGCAGCGAGCGCGAGACGATCCTGCGCGAGGCGGGCTACAACCTCTTCCTGGTGCACGCCGACGACGTGCTGATCGACCTCTTGACCGACAGCGGAACCGGCGCGATGAGCGCCGAGCAGTGGGCGGGCATCATGCGCGGCGACGAGGCCTATGCCTGCAGCCGCAGCTGGTACCGCTTCCGCGATACGGTCCGGGAGATCTTCGGCTTCCGGCACGTGATTCCCACCCATCAGGGCCGGGCCGCCGAGCGCATCCTCTTCTCGGTCATGTGCCAGCCGGGCCAGGTGGTGCCCAACAACACCCACTTCGACACCACCCGGGCCAACATCGAGTACCGGGGCGCCGAGGCGCTGGACCTGCCCATCGCCGAAGCCCTCGTGCCGGCGGTCGAACACCCCTTCAAGGGTAACATGGACCTCGACCGCCTGGCCGCCTTGATCGACGAGCGCGGCCCAGAAGGCATCCCGCTGGCCATGCTGACGATCACCAACAACTCCGGCGGTGGACAGCCGGTCAGCCTCGAGAACATCCGCGCCGTCAAGGCCTTGCTCGAGCCCCACGGCATTCCGCTCTACATCGACGCTTGCCGCTTTGCCGAGAACGCCTGGTTCATCAAGCAGCGCGAGCCAGGCCAATCAGGGCGGAGCGTACGCGAGATCGTGGCCGAGATCTTCTCCTTGGCCGACGGCTGCACGATGTCGGCCAAGAAGGACGGTCTGGCCAACATCGGCGGCTTCCTGTGCACCGACGACGACCTCTTGGCCCAGCAAGAGCAGGACTTGCTGATCCTCACCGAGGGCTTCCCGACCTATGGAGGACTGGCGGGACGGGATCTCGAGGCCATCGCCATCGGGCTCGAGGAAGTGCTTCAAGAGGACTACCTGGCCTACCGTACCGCCTCGACGCGCTACCTGGGCGAGCGCTTGATCGAGGCCGGCGTGCCCATCATTCGACCGCCGGGTGGCCACGCCGTCTACATCGACGCCAAGGCCTTCCTGCCCCAGATCCCGCCGCTGGAGTACCCCGGACAGGCTCTCTGCGCCGAGCTCTATCTGCAGGCCGGCGTGCGCGGTGTGGAGATCGGGACGGTGATGTTCGGGAATCGCGATCCGGAGAGCGGCGCGGAGATCCCGGCGGCGATGGAGCTGGTGCGGCTGGCCATTCCGCGCCGGGTCTACACCAAGAGCCAGATCGACTACGTGGCCGAGGCCACCGCCGAGGTCTACGAACGGCGCGAGGACATCCGCGGCCTGAAGATGGTCTATCAGGCGCCCTTCCTGCGTCACTTCACCGCGCGCTTCGAGTCGCTTTGAGCCCAGGCCGCTCGGTCACGAGAGGAGAGAGAAGCACCACACTACCCGGCCAAGTCGTGCTAGATTGAATCCGCGGTCGGGGACCGCCAGCGATCGAACCCCTAGCCGGCCCGCGGAGCGGAGCCGGCCCATGTCGAGGAGTCACGATGATGAAGCGCTTGACGGAGCTACGTGCGGCGGACCTGATGACCCGAGAGGTCTTCACCCTGAACGCCGGTCAATCCGTGCAGGAGGCGGCCCGACAGCTGATGGACCGGGGAATTCAGGGCGCGCCGGTGATCGACGGATCGGACGAGCTGGTCGGCGTCCTCAGCGTCACCGACCTGGCGCGATACGAGGAAGAGCGCGATCCCGACGTGGTCAGCCCGCCGGAGTACTACCGCCTCTTCGAGTCGGCGGAGGACGAGGACATCAGCTGGCAGGAGGGCTTTCACCTCGAGGGCCTCGAGGACAGCACGGTCATGATGGTGATGACCCCCGGCACCATCGCGGTCAGCGAGAGCGACAGCCTGCAGAGCGTGGTCGAGACCATGGTCGAGCTCGGCGTGCACCGGCTGATCGTCACCGACAACCACGGCCGAAAGCTGGTCGGCTTGATCAGCCAGAGCGACATCCTGGCGCGCGGACTGCTACCCGTGCTGCAGGACATCGAGGGTTGACCGTAGCGCTCGACGCGCCATTCCGAATCGAGTCTTGACGCAGACCCGTTCACACCGATGGTGTTTCTTGACGTGAGATACGGCGGATCACGAACATTCGATCCGCCACGCCAATGCTCGCGAGGAGTCAGATGACATGATCGACCGCCGAGGCACGAGGAACCCAATGGCCCGCCTCACCCTATTGGCAACGGCCCTAGCCGCTGCCGCGCTGGGCCTGACTTCCGGACCCAATCCAGTTGCCAGGGCCCAGTCCGAACCCTGCGTCACCACCACGCCGCCGGGCGCGGCGGTCACCGTCGTGGCCACCGCCTCGGCGGCGGCGACCGCCTCCGCGGTAGCCACCAGCGGCACCGGAACGCCCACGCCGGCCGTGTCGACCGCCCAGGCGACGGCGTCCGCGCAGGCCACTGCCACCAGGGCGAATCGGCCAACGTCCGACCTTCCGGTCTGCCCGTCGCCCAGCCCGACGACCGATGCCCCAGAAGTATCATCGACCCCACGGGCCTCCGAGACCCCGCAGCACCACGACCCACCAACGCCCGAGGTCTCCGACGATCCCACGCCGCCTCGGGCCGATGCCTCCGCCACGCCAGGCGCCGAACTTCCGGAGGCCTTGCCGAAGACCGGCCTCGCCTCGACGGTGGTCGATCCACTGGAATCGAGGATGCTCTCCAAGCTGCTCCCGCTTCTACTCGCCCTGGTCATCGGCCTCGGCTTCGGTTGGCTGCGGAACAGCGCCTGATTCCAGGCTTGGGCTCGTGGCCGAGCCCT
>CAZJWJ010000098.1:4369-19839 GCA_964549495.1 uncultured Anaerolineales bacterium
ACGCTCAGTCCTCGGGCGCGCCGGCCTCGATCCACCCGCGGATCACCTCGATCTCATCCGGGCTGACGCGTACGCCGCCCGGCGGCATGATCGGCAAGTCGTCGGCGGTGATGTGCCGATAGAGGAGACTGGAGGCCGCGTCGCCAGGCTGCACTACGGCTCCGCTCTGGCCTCCCCGCATCAGGCTATCGAAGTCGTGGAGGCTCAATCCGGCCACGCCTCCATGACATCCGATACAGTAGCGCTGCATGATCGGTGCGATCTCGATCTCGAATCGCCCGCTCGGCAGGCGCCAGACCCCGGGGCTCTGCAGGCCGTAGGCGCGGCCGACGAGCACTAGGTCGAAGAGATCGACACAGCCGTTCTGGTTGAGGTCGGCATCGCGGTCGAAGTCCGGATCCGCCGCGCAGCGGGCATACCGACTGCCGACGCGAACTAGGTCGAAGAGGTCGACCACCTCGTCGCGGTTGATGTCGCCGCAGGGCAGCTGCTGCCGGGGGATGTGTATCCGCTGCCCCGCCTGACAGTCGAAAGCCTGCGTCTCGGCGCTCAGGAAGCCGGGCTGCCGTGCGGCAATCCGGTGCGAGCCCAACGCGATATCGGTCAGCTCGAAGAAACCTCGACCATCGGTTCGCGCCACGTCCATGCCATCGAGCTCGATGCGGCTGCCGGCATGGCCCTCGCGCCCCGCGAGCTGGACCTGTCCCGAGACGTAGCAGGCCGCGGAGGGTTGCGCCTGGATGGTCGAGCTGAGTCCGATGATGATCGCCACCAGTACGGCGAACATCGAGACGCGAAGCGCTGGCGAGATCATACCCGCGGCATCTCGCCGTCGAGGCGGTCCAGGCTGCGCTCGATCCACAGGCGGGTCAGCTTCTCCTGCAGGCCATTCTGCCCGAGGCGCTGGTTGAGCACGTCGAAGTCGACCCAGTCCAGGGGCTGGTCCTGGTTGAAGCAGCTGAAGACCACCGATCGCGGGCCGCTCTCGGGGTCGACGTGCTGCTGGAGGCATTGGGCGCAGATCTCCTTCATCATGCATTGCATGGGCGAGTTGATCGAGCCGATGGCCTCGTGATCCGCCTTCAGGAAGGGCGCAAGCACGCCATGGCGTGCCTCGGCCACGGCGCGCATCATCCGATCGGAGCCGATGGCGATGATGCGATCGACCTCGGTCAGGGCGATGGGCGCCTCGCCCAGGTCGCCGCGACCGTAGGCCAGCATGGCCTGGACGATGTTGCCGGTGAAGGCCTTGTCCTGCTCGCGCTCGGCCTGGAAGTCGCTCTCCACGTCGCAGGCCCAAACCACGATGTCGGAGGCCTGGTGTATGTCCTCGACCTTGTAACGGTCGCGGGGCGCCTTGTAGCCGGCAAAATAGAGCACCCGGCAGCCGGCCTCGCGAAGGGCCTTGCCGATGGAGAACAGCACCGCGTTGCCCAGCCCGCCGCCGACCAGCATCACCGTCTCGCCGGCCGGGATCGTCGTCGGCGCGCCGGTGGGGCCCATCATGATCACCGGCTCGCCAGGCCGGAGGGCAGCGCAGAGGTTGGAGGAGCCGCCCATCTCCAGCACGATGGTCGAGAGCAGGCCGGCCTCCTTGTCGACCCAGGCGCCGGTCAGCGCAAGACCCTCCATGGCCAGCAGGGTATCGCCCTCGCGGGCGGCGAAGGCCTCGAAGTTCTGCAGGCGGTAGAACTGGCCGGGCTCGAAGCCCCGCGCGGCCAAGGGCGCGCGCAGCACGACCTCGACGATGGTCGGCGTCAGGCGGATCACCTCGTGCACCGTTGCCCGCAGTTCGCCGCGCAATCGCTCGGCCAGGGCGGCCGGCGCGACCGCGCTCGGCGGGCCTTGGCGCAGCAGGCGGTCGATGACCGGATAGCCCATCTTGGCGCTGGCCATGGCGGCCACCACGTTGCCGGCGAAGTCGGGGTGCAGGTCGCCGAAGAAGCTGGCCCGGGGCGGGCCCTCGGCTTCGGTGGAAAGGAGGACGTTGGCCTGGCGAGGCTTGACCCGCCATTCGGGCTCGGCCGGCCGGCCCGCCTCGTCGACGGCCTGGAAGTAGCGGCCGGCCAGGTGGACGCCCGATCGCTCGCGGGCCAGCACCGTGTTGGGTACCGTGCCGGCGGCCACCAGGATCGAGCGCGCCTCGATCCTCACCTCTTCGCCCTCCGGCCCGCGGCAGCGCAGCCCGGCGGCGTGACCGAAGGGATCGGTCTCCACGGCGGTCGGCGAGTGGTGCTCGACGAAGCGGATGCCTTCTTCGAAAGCCTTCTCGACCTCCTCCCAGTTGTTGCGGTAGCTGGGCGACTCCTGCAAGCTGCGG
This sequence comes from uncultured Anaerolineales bacterium, assembly GCA_964549495.1. Classification (GTDB taxonomy): domain Bacteria; phylum Chloroflexota; class Anaerolineae; order Epilineales; family Epilineaceae; genus JACKBJ01. The sequence continues at coordinate 6,690 of CAZJWJ010000098.1, forward strand.
CGATAGACGATGCTGGCGCCGCCCCAGCGCTCGAGCAGCTCTCGGATCCGCGGCTCGCGAGCCTCGACCCGGGCCGCCTCGCGCTCCTCTCGGATAGCGCGGGCATGTCCCAGCCACTCCTCGGCTAGGGCGACGTCCTCCGCGTTCCAAGCCGCCCGCACGGCTGCCTCGCCACGCTCGGCCACCAGGACCTCGTAGCGCTGAAGAAACTTCTCGACCTGCAGCGGGTAGTAGGCCAGGGCCTCGGTACAGGTGTCGATGGCGGTCAGGCCGCCGCCGATGACGGCCACCGGCAGGCGCAGGTGCAGGTTGGCCACGGTATCGCGCCGCGCGGCGCCGGTCAGCTGCAGGGCCATCAGGAAGTCGGAAGCCTGGCGCACGCCGCGGACCAGCCCGTTCTCCATCGGGATGACCGTCGGCTTGCCGGCCCCCATGCACAGCGCCACGTGATCGAAACCCATCTCCAGGGCCGAGTCCAGGTCGAGCGTGCCGCCGAAGCGCACGCCGCCGTGCATCGAGAAGTCGCCGCGGCGCTCGAGCAGCAGGCGGATGATCCGCAGGTAGTTCTTGTCCCAGCGGACCGTGATGCCGTACTCCGCCACACCGCCGAAGCCGGCGTTGACCCGCTCGTCCAGCCGCTCGCGAAGCCGGCCCAAGTCGCGGATCGGGCGGAAGGGCATGCGCTCGCCGTTGGGCGCGCGACCCGAGAGCTCGGGGGCCAGCGGCTCGATCTTCAGCCCGTCGATGGCCACCACCGCGTGTCCTTCGTTGAGCAGGTGATGGGCCAGGGTGAAGCCGGCCGGCCCCAGGCCGACCACCAGCACCGTGTAGCCGCTGGCCTCGCGCGGCAGGGGCCGGCGCAGGTTCAAGGGATTCCAGCGCGTCAGCAGGCTGTAGATCTCGAATCCCCAGGGCAGGTCCAGGACGTCCTTGAGGGTTCGCGTCTCGGCCTGGGGGATGTTGACCGGATCGCGCTGGCCGCGCTGGTAGATGCAGCTGACCATGCAGTCGTTGCAGATGCGATGCCCCGTGCCGGCGCACATGGGGTTGTCGACCGCGATCAGCGCGAGGGGCGCCAGCAGCATCCCGGCGGCCTTGCATTCCTGGAACTCGCTGATGCGCTCCTCGAGCGGGCAGCCCAGCATCTCGCGGCCCAGCTTGCTTGTCAGGACCTCGCCGGTCTTGGGCTGCTTGAGGCCCGTGGCGCAGCTGTCGTTGCCCTGGTGCTGGCAGTAGATGCAGTAGCGGGCCTCGCCCAGGGCCTCGCAGAGCCCGGCCCCCTCATCGGTCAGGCCGAAGCCCTCGCGCCGACGTTGGTGGGCATGCGGCAGACGCAAGCGGGGCAGGCCACCCTCAACGATCGACTCCAGCGGGATCAACTGCATCGGATCGCGGCGGCCCGGCGCCTTGAACAGCGCCCAGCCGCGATGCGCGTGCCGGCCGGCTTCCGTGTGGTGCGCCCAGGCGGCATAGCGCGCCGCCAGGTCCAAGGCATCGGCGTTGCGCTCCTCGTCCGCGCGCCAGTCCTGGATCTGCCTGGCCAATTCGAGCTCGCGCAAGGGCCCCCCGAGCCTCGCCTCCAGCTCCTCGCGCAGCGCTGGGCCGTCCATGGACTCCGCATCGGCCGCCTTATGGCGCCGCAATGCCAGTTGCTGAACGAATCCGCGCTGGCATTCGAAGACCGGATCGAGCCGGTGGTGATCCGCCGCGCGGGAGGACAGGACCTCCTCGATGTCGAAGAGCTCCGCCAGGAAGCGCTCGACGAAGGGCGCGAGCGCCAGCAGTAGCTCGCCTTCGGCGACACGATCTAGCGCATCCGGTGCTCCGCGCGCAGCGACGAGCTCCGCGTGAAGCTCCGCGTTCGACTGCGCCAGCGCCTCGAGAAAGGCCGCATCCAGTCGCCGCAGGCCCTCGCGATGATAGAGTTCCTCGAAGTGCAGGCCGTGGGCCAGGCTCGGGCGGCCGAAGGCATCCGGATCGACGGCCAGTTCGCTCGGTCGGTCGAAGGAGAGAGACGGTGAGGAGATCATTCCTGGCTCCAGCGACGGCAGTGGTCACGGCGCGCGGGCGTCGCCACGAGGCGAGCAACGGCGCAGCGGACGCTCGGATGATGGGGATGATGGCACGGGCGCACCGGCGGAGAGTCTAAGCCGGGGGTCCGGAGGCGTCAAACGGCCGGTCTGGCGCGAGTCGAGCAACTGTGACACCATGCCGAGTGTTCGACTCGAGCCCGGCGCGGTCCGCCGCCCGACCGGCGGTTCCCAACTCGCCCCCGCGCCTTCGACCAGGAGTCTCCACAGTGGCCGCAGCCGTATCCCACAAGCTATCCAATGCCTTCGAGGGCGCCCTCGCCGGCGGCGGCGATCCCGCCACCTCGCCGCTCTACGTCTTCGGGCCCTTCCTCAGCCTGATCGTGGTCGGGGCGGCCGCCAACGTGGCCGACGTCACCTTCGGCCCGACGGTCTGGCTGGTGGTCTTCACCATCGCCATGGTCTCCGCCATGTACCGCCTGGTAATGCGCTGGGTGACCGACGGCTCGGGCGGCAGCGGCCTGTCGGAGGAGGAGTTCGGCCCCTGGGCGGTCAAGATCAATGCCGGCATCACCTTCGTCGAATACACCCTGACCTTCCTGGTCAGCATGTCGGCCCTGGTCACCTTCATCGCCGACCGGTCGGCGGGGCTGAGGGCGGCCGAGCTCTTCGGCATCGAGGCCCGGGTCTTCATCGCCATCCTGCTGTCGATCGCCACCGGCTGGCTGGTCAACCGCGGCCCCAAGACGGCAGCGCGCTTCTTCGGTCCGGCCACCCTGGCCGTGCTCGGCCTGCTCTGGGCGATGGTGCTCTCGACCCTGGCGCGGCATTTCGGACTCTTGGGCGGCTTCCCCGAAGGTACGCCGAGCTTCGGGATCCTGCCCGGATTCGACCTGTCGGCCTTCTCCTTTGCCGACACACCGCCCTTGAGCGAGGCCCACGTCGCGGCCGTCGAGGCGGCCAACCCGGAGCTGGCCGAGGAGCTGCACCTGGTGGCCGGCGAGAGTCCGGGCTCCTACTTCCACTTCACCTTGGGCGGCTACGTGCGGATCCTGGCGGTGATGACCGGCATCGAGGTCTTCGCCAACCTGGTGGCGGCCTACCACGGGACGGCCGTCGAGAAGGCGCGCAAGGCCTTCGGTAGCCTGTTGATCATCATGGGCACGGCCGCCGCGACGATGCTGATCGTCGGCCCGGCCATGTTCAAGATCTCCCGGCCGGTCGACCCGGAGATCTCGGTCTTCACCCAGACCATGGACCTGCTCTTGCCGTGGAACATCCCGGGCCTGAACATGCCGGTGGGCGCCATCGGCACCCTGATCGGCATCGCGGTCCTGCTCTCGGCCTCGGCGGCCAGTGCGCAGGGTCTGCAGAACCTCTTCCTGGGCCTCTCGACCCGCAACTACGTGCCCGACCGGTTGGGCCGGCCCAACGACTACGGGGTGGCCGACGCGCCGGTCTGGCTGGAGGTGGCCATCTGCTGCGTGGCCTTCCTGCTCTTCGGCGCCGAGGAGGAGACCTATCTGGCCATCTACGCCGCCGGCGTCTTCATCCTGCTGTCGATGACGGGCTGGGCCGCCGGCAAGCGCCTGATCCGCGAGCTGCAGGAAGGCTTCGAGTCCGGCAAGGCCTTCACCCTGGGCGGTGCCCTGGCGTCGGCCGTGCTGACGACCGTGGCGACGGGCATCATCTTCTACGAGCGCTTCGCCGAAGGCGCCTGGACCTACTTCGTCTTCATCCCCCTGCTCTACGTCGGCTTTTCCTACTTCCGGCGCCAGCTGGGCGAGCCGGGCGAGTTGGCCGAGCGCTTGGGCGAGATCGAGGAGGCCGCGCTGGGCGGCTTCGGACCGGGTCAGCGCGAACGCGCGCCGGCCCTGGCGGCGCAGGCCGAAATCCGGGCCAGCGCGCGCGACTGGCCGGCCTTGCCGCCGGCCGGCGAGGGCTGGCGGGCCGACCTGCCGGCGCTCGAGCGCCTCTTGGTCCCGCTGGACGGCTCCCCCTTCAGCGAGCGCGCGCTGCCCATGGCCCAGACCCTGGCCAAGGGCGGCGGCGGCCAGATCACCTTGCTCTCGGTCCTGCCGGGCGCCTCCATGCCGGCCGATCAGACGGTCGAGCAAGCCGCCCGCGAGCAGGGTCCGATCGCCGAGCGCGCCCGCTATCTCCTGGGCATCACCGAGCGGTTGAGCGAAGCGGGCGTCACAGCGCGGCCGATGCTCACCAGCGGCAAGGTCGAGGCCGCGATCACCGCCACCGCCGAGACCATCGACGCCAGCGCCATCGTCATCAGCTCCCACGGGCGCAGCGGTCTGGCCGGTTTCCTGCTCGGTCAAAATACACGCGCGGTAGTGCAGCAAGCGCGCAGGCCGGTGGTCGTCGTGCGCCCGAACGTCGACGGCAGCCTCTCCGACCCGGCCCTGGACACCCTGGTGGTGGCCCTGGACGGCTCGACCGTAGCCGAACAGACCCTACCCTTCGCCCGGCTATTGGCTCGGGAGCAGTCCGCGGCGATCGTATTGCTCAGCGTGCTGGAGATCCCGGAAGCCGAGGATTTCGGCATGCTGGCCGACGCGGTCTCCGATCTGCGCGCCCAGGCCGAGGCCGGTGCGCGAGGCTACCTCGACCAGGTGGCCGAAGCGCTGGCCGAGGAGGGGCTGACCGTGCGCACCCGGATCCGGGCCATCCACCCCGCTCGGGCGATCATCGAAGAGATGAACGCCACCGATGAGCGCGGCCTGGCCATGCTCACCAGCCACGGCCGAACGGGCCTGGTCAGCACGCTGATCGGTAGCGTGGCCGGCCGCGTGATCACCCATGTCCAGGGTGAGGTGTTCCTCCTACCGGACATGGAACGCGGTGCCAGCGCGATGGATGCAAGCGGCGCGAGAACCGGTGATGATCACTAGGCTCGACGTTTGACCGCAGTTGCGGTGAGCGTTGATCACCGCTTGCAGGTATATCGAACCATCACATCAACCTGTCGGGTTGTTCCTCTGACGGATGATTTGCGCTAGCAGGCGAAGGGCCCGGTTGACGTCCTCGGCCGAGTCGAAGACATCGCGGAGTTCTGGGTCGATCTGCACGAGAAGAACCTCGTCGCGGACCCGTGCCACGTACTTGCCGCGCTCGCCTTCTCGGAAGTCGTACTCGGACAACATCTCGTCCACATCGCCGCCTTCATTCGCCTTGTTCATAGGCCTGCCTTTCGGTTCGGCTCGCCGCTCGGGCGCTGATGATCCGAATGCGCTCCACCGCTCTGTCGTCCGCATGCACCACGACCAGCAGTCTACCTGCTCTGGAAAGTCCCATGGTGACGTAGCGATCCTCACCGACCGAGTGCAGCGGATCGTCGATCGTCACCGACAAGGGGTCTCGAAACACGGTGATGGCTTCCTCGAAGGATACACCATGCTTGGCTTCGTTGGAGGCCGCCTTTCGAGCGTTCCAGGCGTACTGCATCGACAGGCTCCAGGGGCAGGGCCAGACGAGGGCCTTCGAGCTGGGCTCAGGCGTCCCGGATGGCGGCGAGGAACTCCTCGCCGTAGCGCTCGAGCTTGACCTCGCCGACGCCGGAGATCTCCAGCAGGGACTCGGCGTCGACGGGGCGGCGCAGCGCCATCTCGATCAGCGTCTTGTCCGGGAAGATGACATAGGGCGGCACGCCCTGGGCGCGGGCCAGTTCGGTGCGCTTGCCGCGCAGCACCTGGAAGAGGGCCTGGTCCTCCTCGTCGTGGAGCTCGAGGGCCGGGCCGGGACCGGAGGGCGCGCTGACCTTGGGACGGCGGGCCGGGGCCGGCAGCGCGTCGCGGCGCAGCCGCACCTCGCGCTCGCCGCGCAGGACCGCCTTGGCGCCAGGTCCGAGCTTCAAGCTGCCGTAGCCGTCGACGTCGACCGTGATCAGGCCGGCGGCCACCAGCTGGCGCAGGACCGAGCGCCAGGCGCCGGCGCTCATCTCGGCGCCGACGCCGTAGGTGGGCAAACGGTCGTGGCCGAAGCGGCGGATCTTCTCGGTGTTGGCGCCGCGCAGGACCTCGATGACGTGTGCCCGCCCGAAGCGCTGACCCGTTCGGACGATGGCCGATAGGGCCATCTGGGCCTCGCGCAGCGCGTCCCAGCTCTCGACCGGCTCCAGGCAGGTATCGCAGTTGCCGCAGGATTCCTCCGGCTGCTCGCCGAAGTACTCCAGGAGCAGGGCCCGCCGGCAGCGGGTGGTCTCGCAATAGCCGAGCAGCGCGTCCAGCTTGCGATGCTCGACTTGGCGGCGCGATTCCTCGGCCTCGCCGCGCTCGATCATGCGCCGGGCCATGGCGATGTCGCCGATGCCGTAGAGCATGAAGGCCGAGGCCGGCAGGCCGTCTCGCCCGGCCCGGCCCGTCTCCTGATAGTAGGCCTCCAGGCTGCGCGGCGGGTCGTAGTGCGCCACGAAGCGCACGTCGGGCTTGTCGATGCCCATCCCGAAGGCCACCGTGGCCACGATGACCTCGGTCTCGTCGGCCACGAAGCGCTTCTGGTGCTCGTTGCGGGTCGCCGAGTCCAGCCCGGCGTGATAGGCCAGCGCGTCGATGCCCTCGGCGCGCAGCTTGCCGGCCACCTCCTCGGTCCGCTTGCGCGAGAGGCAGTAGACGACACCGCTGTCGCCCTCGTGCTCGGCGGCCAGGAAGCGCAGCAGCTGGCGCATCGGCTGGCTCTTGCCGCGCACCTGGTAGCGGATGTTGGGCCGATCGAAGCCGGTCACGAAGCAGCGCGCCTGCTCCAGCTGCAGGCGGGCGAGGATCTCGCGGCGGGTCGGCGGATCGGCCGTGGCGGTCAGCGCGATGCGCGGCACCGCCGGGTAGCGCTGGGCCAGCCGGGCCAGCTGCAGGTACTCCGGCCGGAAGTCGTGGCCCCATTGCGACACGCAATGCGCCTCGTCGATGGCGAAGAGGGCCAGATCCAGCCCGTCGAGCGTGGCCAGGAAGGACTCGGTGAGCAGGCGCTCCGGCGCCACGTATAGCAGGTCGAGCTGGCCGGCGTGCAGCCGGCGCCAGACCCCGCGCGCGGCCGACTCCTCGAGGCCCGAATGCAAACAGGCTGCCCGGGCGCCGATCTGCTCGAGTGCGGTCACCTGATCCTGCATCAAGGCGATCAGCGGGCTGACGACGATCCCGGTGCCGGGTCGAAGCATGGCCGGCAGCTGGTAGCAGAGCGACTTCCCCCCGCCGGTGGGCATCAGGACCAGGGCATCGCCCCCGGCGGCGACGTGGTCGATGATCTCGGCCTGGTGAGGGCGAAAGTCCTCGAAGCCGTAGAGCCGGCGCAGAAGCGCCCGGCTTCGGGCCGCCATGTCCGCTCCCGGGGCTTCGGAGATCTCGATCATGGAGTCAAGCTTGCCACCTCCCTTCCAAGCCGCCAAGGGAGATTTTGCCGAGGCGGGCCGGGCAAGCCCGCCTCGTCGTGAAGCTGTCGCGATCCTGTCGCCAACTTGTCGCGAGCCGGCCCGGATGCATTCGGGCCGCCCCATCGTATTAAGATTCTTGTCACTGCGTGGGAGTTCCGTGTATGATGCCCGAGCCCTTGACCCTTTGCGCTGCCCCACACCGCTTCGCGATTTCCTTTGCCACGCTTGGAGGACAGCTTCCCATGAGCACGCCATCGACGACCTTCACCCGCCTTCTCTCGCCCCTTCTACCGCTCTTGACCTTGGGGCTGGCGCTGGCCCTTCCTTCGCTCGCGCTTGCCGACGGCCACCTGGCCGAGCCCGACGCGGCTTACGACTACTGGCTCGACCACTTCGGCGATTGGGATCGCCAGGACGTGGAGGACGCCGGCTATACGGTGGACGAGGTCTGCGTCTCGGCCGAAGCCGAAGGCTTGCCGGCCGATCTGGGCGCGATGGGCTATCACGCCGTGAACATGGACTACGCCACCTCCGGCGAGCTGAAGGTCGAGGAGCCGCACGTGATCCTGCTCGACGAGGAGGGCCAGGTCATCGGCGTCGAGTACGAGTATCCCGAGGTGGTCGATCCGGCCCCGGAGATCGCGCAGATCCCGCTGGTCTTCACCCCGCCGCATCCCGGCGTGGACCACGATCACATGTCCTTGCACGTCTACTTCGTCGGCGACGAGGATGAGCGCTACGGCACCTGGAACCGGTCGGTCACCTGTCCGGCGGAGGATGCCGGCATGATGGACCACGACGACGAGCACGGCGACGAGATGGATGAGGATTCCGGCTCCGCCGACGAGGCGCGGGGCGCTGCGCCTCCATCCCACATGCCGCCGACCGGCTTGGCCGAGTTGCCCGGCGGCAGCCGCGGAATGCTGCTGCTGGCGATGGGACTCCTGCTCGGGCTCGCCGTCGCCGGCAGGGCGATGTCGCGGCGCTACGAGTAGTCCCTAGGCGCGGCTGCCAGCCCGCCAGCCGCTGAGACGTCGTGAAGATCTGGCTCACCCGGAATCAAGAACCTAGGCGAGAGGCGCATCAGCGTCCTCACGAGTCCTAGGGCGCGTCTGCAAAACGGTTTCAGTCGGATCCCTTGGTTCCGGGTGAGCTCGTTGGCTATCATTCTCGACTTCCAGCACGGTGTTCCCACGGGCCGCCCGGCCACGGGGAACGCACGGCATCGATCGTGTGTTCTTCGTCGTCCGGAGGTGGCCCTTGTCCACAGTTCCCCATCCATCCTGCACCTCGCCACGGCAGCTCGGGACTTCCTCCACCGTGGCCAGTCCGCCGGTGGTGGTCGCCAGCGGCATCGATGGCGCGATCGCCAATACCGCCATCGCCTACGCGGACGAAGTCCTGCTCGACACGCTGGCCGACGGCCTTGCGGAGCGAGGATGGGCCAGCACCGACGCCCTGCTCGACGATGAGACGGTCAGTGACCTGGCCGAGGGCCTGGCGCGGCGCTGGCAGGGCGGCCAGCTCGAGGCGGCGGCGGTCGGTCGGGGCGAGATGCGGCTCCACCGACCCGAGATCCGCGGCGATGCCACCCGATGGTGGCGAGCCGAAGCGCTCGGCCCGGCGGAATCCCGCTACTGGGCGCGCATCGATTGGCTGCGCCGGGGACTCAACGAACGGCTCTTCCTGGGCTTGGTCGACTTCGAGGCCCACGATGCGGTCTTCGAGGCCGGAGCCTTCTATCACCGCCACCTCGACCGCTTTCGCGATGCAGATGAGCGCACGCTCAGCTGCCTGTTCTACCTCAATGCCGGCTGGCAAGCGGCCTGGGGTGGCCAGCTGCGCATGCACTTGCCGGAAGGGCCGTTGGACTGGCAGCCAGCAGCCGGTTCCTTCGTCGTCTTCCGCTCGGACAGCATCTGGCATGAGGTCCTGCCGGCCGATCGCCCGCGCCTGAGCATCGCCGGCTGGCTGCGCCGGCGCGCGCTCGGAGTGTAGGGTCCGGTTCGAGCGCTTCGGCCAGCGGCATCCGCGGTTCGGCACCGGTCGGCTGCCATGGCAGCGGGAGGCTTGTCGAGGCGGATCGGCAACGTACAATGGGTGCCTTGCATCCCAACGTCGCCGACGCCAGGAGCGCCGACCATGCCCTCGCCCCCCCGACCGCCGCGCCCGACGCTTGCCATCGTCCTCGCCTGCGGGCTCATCGCGACGGCCCTCGTGCCGCCCGTCACCACCGCTCGCGACTCGAAGTTCGGGCTGGCGGGCTTCGAGAGAGCGAGCCACGAGTCTCGCCACGTCGCGTCGGCGCACGAGGCGGGCGCGGGGATCGTGGCAGGCTATCGCCTGGTCGATGAATGGCGCGATGCGGCCTGGTCGCCGCGCGCCTTCCACTTTGCCGACGCCTCCGACGTGGCCAGCAACGAGCATTGGTGGATGGTCCTGGACCGGGCGCAGAACGCCCTGCACCTGGCGGAGGTCGATGGCGATGCGAGGCAGATCCTGTGGCGGTCCGATGCCGAGGACGGGGACGATCCCTGGCGCTGGATTCGCTTGGACACCGGCCTCGATGGCCGGGTTCACCTGTTGGCCCGCGGCCTCTTCGAGGGCGAGGCGCCGGGCGGGAGCCAAGTACGCTACCGCATCGACGTGATCGAAGATCCGGCGGCGGCGGATTGGGCCGAGGCGATGCGGAGCTACGATCTGGGCACGGTGAGTCCCGAGCGTTATGTCGACCTTGCGGTGGGGCCCGACGGCCGGGTCTTCGTGGTGCGCACCGACGGCAACGTGGCCAGCCGGGGCGACGTCCAGTACCACATCGACATCCTCGACCCGAGCCAGACGCCGGCCAGCGTGGAAACGTGGGTCCCCGAGCGGCTCTACATCCCGCTGCAGATCGAGGTCGACGACGAGGGCGCCATCTATCTGATCGACCAGTTCCCGCACAGCAACCAGAGTCAGCCGCCGGGTACGGTCGACGGGATCCACGTCTACGAGGCCGATCGCAGCCAGCGCGAGACGATCCAGTTCTCCGGCGCGATGGACCTGGCGGTCGGCTCGGCCGGCCAGATCTACGTCACCCGCAACCGCGAGATCTACCGGCTGGATCAGGACGGCCCCTTTCATGTCGGTCCGACCATCCAGAAGAATCCCTACGCGCTGACGCCGCTTGGGGTGCCCGAGATGTTCTCCTTGGACGTGGCCGACGAGGACCGGCTGCTGGCCTCGATGACGCATTGCTCCGTGCAGGGCCTCTTGGTCTTCGATCGCGCGCGCATCGATGCCGGCCGGCCGGACGCCCTGCTGCGACGCGAGGGCGCACTGGACGCGCCGCGGCTGGCCGGGCCGGTCCATCCCTTCCGCATCGACGCCGATCGTTCGATTCGCCTCCTTCAGGCCCGCTACGAGACCTCGCTGTGGCAGGATGCGCCCGATCAGTGGCAGCCGGACGAGGGGCCGGGCGCGATCGTCCCCAGCGGCGGCACCAGCCAGCTGCATAGTGAGGCCCCGCAGACCCTCCAGCTGTGGCAGGAAGGCCGGCTCCTCGACCAGTCCGGTGCCTGCGGGGTCTGGAACGCGCCCTTCGGCCTGCGCGACCTGGCGGTCGACGGGGACGACGTCTGGACCATGGACTTCCAGGCCATCAAGCGGCGCGGGCTCGACCCCTTGGCCGCACCGCCAGGCCTGGAGCCGGAGCCCGAGCCGACCTTCGGCTTCGAGTTCGTCGGCGACCTCTTGGCCACGCCCCAGTTGCGGGCCATCGCGGCCGATGCGGGCAAGGCGGCCGTGCTGGACGCCGGCAGCCAGCGGGTGGCCATCGTCGGGCGCGACATGCAGGCGCGAGAGAGCTGGAGCTACGTCGCGCGGCAGGACGATGGCTGGGCGCCGGACGACATCGCCATGCGGGACGGACGGGTGGCCCTGGCCGCCCGCGGCGAGCGCCGGGTGACGGTCTTCGATCAGCAGGGCGCGGCCCTGGCGCAATGGTGGGAGGCGCGGCCCATCCGCGCCATCGCCATGGCTCCCGGTGGCGCGGTGATCGCCTTGCTCGAGGGAGGCTGGCTCGCCCGCCGGGCGCAGGACGGCCATCTCGAGGCCCTGTGGCGGCTTCCGAACCGTCCTGCCAGCCCGCGCGACGTGGCGGTGGATGCCGCCGGACGCGTCTACGTGCCCTGGCTGGAGGTCGAGCCCAACCCGGCCGGCATCGTCGACCCGACGCAGGCCATCGGCTTGGGCGACTCGGGCATCTGGGTCTTCGAACCTTCGCTGGCCTTCGAGGCGGCGGGTCCGGATCAAACGATCGAGCTCGAAGGCCCCGACTCGGGTCAAGGCTCCGAGGATTGCCAGGTCGCGACCGGCAGCTGGGCCGAGCCCTGGCAGGTCGCGCGCGGGTCCGCCGTCCGGATCGAGCGCCGCCTGGACGCGGACTGCGCGCCGGCCGACCGGGCGCTGGACCTGGTCCTGATCGTCGACAGCTCGGCGTCGATGAACAACGACAACGCCTTGGATCGCGCCCAGCAGGCCCTGAGCGGTCTGCTCGGCCGGCTGGATCCGGCCTCGCCGACGCGGGTAGCGGTCATCGGCTACGACGCGGAAGGTGGCGCGAGCCTGCTGGCGCCCTTCGGCGGCAGCCTCGACGATGCCCGCCGCGAATTGGCCGAGCTGGTCGCCGCCGGCCCGACCGGCGTCGACCGCTCGCTCGAACTGGCACGCGGCCTGCTGGCCGAGGCCGGCGCGACGGGCGGTCAGGGCGCCGTGCTCTGGGCCACCGACGGAGCCGCGCCCAGCCCGGGCGACGATCCATCGGCCGGCCTGCAAGGCCTCGCCCAAGACGGCATCCCCGTCTTCATCCAGCTGCACCCCTTCCGCACCATCCGCGACGCGCAGATCCAGTCCCTCGTCGGCTGGGTCGGCGCCGAGCGGGTCTTGGACCATCACGGACCCGAGGGCCTCGACGAGCAGGTCGACCGGCTCTACCGGCGCGCTGGCGAACCCTCGCCGCCGGCCTTGGGCCGCGTGGAGATCATCGATCGCTTGGCCAAGGGCATGCGCTACGTAGAGGCTTCGGCCGAGCCCGAGGCCGAATGGGATCCGACCGCACGAAGCCTGACCTGGCGCCTCGAGTCGCCATCCGATGGCCGCTTCGCCTTGGCCTACCGGGTCGAGCCCGAGGGAATCGGGAGCTGGCTACCGGTCAGCGAGTCGACCGTCGCCCGCTTCGAATGGGCGGGCGAGACGAGGGAGCTCGGCTTCGCGAGCCCTGCGATCCGCGTCACGGCGCCCGGTAGCGCGCTCCTGCCGAGCCTGCTGCAGTTCCTGCCTGGAGCGCCCTGATTCGTCGGACGACCGTGGGTGGTCGTCGCCATCCGATCGAAACGTCGATCGGCCGTCGGTCGGATGGTCCGGGCGTCGGCATCGAGAGTGGCTAAGGGGTCTCGCGAGGCATCGGTTCTGCTATCGGTCCTGATTGTCAGATCTAGGGGATCGTGGACGACTCGACCCGGGACTCGGTCGCCGCGCGGGTCGGTTCGACCGACGGCGTGCCGAGCGTCGGTGCAGGATCGAGCGGTGGTAGCGCAGAGCCGGGTTCACCCGGCTCGACGGCTCCGGTGCCACCACCCCGGCCCGGATCTCGCGGATCGGGGCGACCCCCTCGACCGGGGCCATCCTCATCGCGCCGATCGCGCAAGGTGATGTCGATGTCCTGACGGTCCTCGCCCGAGCCGAGCCGCACGCTCGACGCGGCCTC
>CAZJWJ010000099.1:0-19747 GCA_964549495.1 uncultured Anaerolineales bacterium
GCGTCCAGGTCGAGCCGGCCCTCGTCCACCAGCTGCATCATCGCCACGGCGGTCAAGGCCTTGGTGGTCGAACCGATGCGGAACTGGCTGTGGATGTCGACCGGGTCGCTGCGGTCGCGATGCTTGCGCCCGTAGGCCCGCTCGAAGACCATCTCGCCATCGTGCATGACGGCCAGCTGTGCGCCGTGGATGTTCTTGGCGCTCATCTCCTGGATCACGCAAGCCTCGACGCGTTCGGCCGAGTCGGTCTGGGCCCGCGTCGGGGCCGGCGCGTCGTGCACGACCACCGCCAATCCCCCGAGGACCCCCAGCGCGACGAAGATCGCTCTCGCTCTGGCGCCTCGCAGTCCGTGGAAGCACCGGTTGGCTGTGGGTGTCCGAGTTCGCATGGTCCTTCCTCGTTTCGAAGTCGTGGCCCTAATCTTGCTCGCCTGCCAGCCAAGGCAGATAAAGCCGCGGCGCTGGCGGGTCTCCGGGCATCCGGACGATGGGCACGCGGCCGATTGCGCCCGACGCACCGAAGTCGATCTCCACCAGGCCCACGCGCGGGCCATCGTAGTCCGCCGCGGGCTCGGCGCAAAGCTCGAGGCTCGCGGTCCGGCCGGCTTGCAGCCGCTCGGGCTGGTCGCGCAGCGCCAGATCGACGCCGGCGACCGCTACGAGGTCGAGGCGGAAGCGGCTGCCGGCACCCGCCACCTGGCGGCCGTGGACCCAGATCTGGTAGGCGCCCGGCGTCGAGCGCGCCGGCACGAAGATCCCGCCGCTGGTCGGCGTGGTCAGGCGCTGCACCAGCTCGTCCGGCCAGGCGAAGTCCCCGTCGCCGTTCCGATCCTGCAGCAGGTAGAGCTCGAGGTTGTCGTCGGCTTCCTCGAAGAGCCAGGCGGCCAAGTAGCCCAGCTCGCCCTCCAGCTCGACATCGACCCGGAAGCCGCTGTCGGTCGGATCCTCCGGATCCTCCTGAACGACGGGTTGGTCCTTCCAGCTCAGCGGCTCGACCAGGCCGTAGGCTCGGATCCGCGGCCGGTCGACATCGAAGGCCGAGCTCCAGTCGAGCCGGCCGCAATCCCGACCCTCCAAATCCAAACGCGCCGGCAGCTGCCAGTCGGGATGGTGGATGCGCAGCCGGCCACCCTGCAGCTCGACATGCGCCATCCAACGTGCGCCGTAGACATCCTGGATCTCGTAGCTGCCGCTGTATCGGCCCCAGGTCGCCGGGCCGCCGGCTCCTCCACCCTGCGGCTGCGGCTCGAGCCCGGCCAGTTCGCGCAGCGCGCAGTCGACCGTGCCCTGCATGTTGGCGTGGCCATTGATCAGCGTGGTCAGCGCGCTGGCATCCCAGGGCTCGGCGAAGCGCAGGTCGGGCACGTAGTCGGTGATGGGCGCGTCCAGGTCGAGCCGGCCCCGCTCGACCTGCTGCATCACCGCCGCGGCGCCCATCATCTTGGTGGTCGAGTTGATGCGGAAGATGGTATCGGTATCGACGTAGCGCTGCGTGCCCAGCTGGCGGACACCGAAGGCGCTGGTGTGCGCCAGCGCACCGTCGAGGGCGATGGCCATCGAGGCGCCGGGCAGGTTCTTCTGCTGCATCTCCTGCTGCAGGCAGGCGTCGACGGCGGCGAAGGGGGGAGACTGGGCTTGCGCCATCGTAGGATCGGCGATGATCACGACCAGGAGGAGGATCGGTACCAGCGCCTGCCGACGCGCATGTGCATGGAGGCAAGGTCTCCCGAGCATTTGAATCCCTACCTCGTGTGGCTCTACTACCCAAGAAGAGACGTATCGTGGGGAAGATTGATCCCGAAGTGTGGGCTCGGCAAGCGCCGTGCACCGTCGCGAGGAAGAATCGCCATCGACGTTTCAAGTGGTGTTGACCCACGAGTCCGGCGTGCTTACACTCGGAATGTAGCGGCGCCACCAGCTCGGGAATGGATAGCGGGTCCTTGACCATGCACACGCCCCTCGAAATCCCAAGATCCCGCATTGCCGAATTGTGCCGACGGCATCAAGTCGGTCGGCTGGCGCTGTTTGGATCGGTGACACGCCCGGACTTCGGTCCTGACAGTGACGTGGATATCCTGGTCGAATTCGAGCCGGACCACGTGCCGGGACTTGCATTCTTCACGCTTCAAGCCGAGCTGGCTGAGCTCCTTGGTCGCCCGGTGGATCTCTATACCCCCGCCTGGCTTGGCCCCTCGTTGCGTGACCGTATTCAGATCGACGAGCAGCTCGTATATGACGCAGCGTGATCGCTTGATCCATGGCTACGACACGGTCGATCTGGATGTGGTTTGGCAGGTGCTCGTCTCGGACATCCCTGTCTTGCGCGAGGAGTTCGCGCGTATCGTGCCCCCGGGCGAGTAGCGCCCGACCGATGCATCAAGGTCACCGCCAGAGCCAGGGCAGGAAGCTCCACCCGCGATCTTCCTCGGGGCTCGGGATCGCGGTCGGCGTGGGCTCGGGCGGGGCGTCGGTGGCGGTGGCCGGCGCGGTGGGCAGGGCCGTCTCGGTGGGGGCTTCGACGGGGCCGGCGCAGCCGATGTAGTCGGTGCTGACGACCATGTCGTCGAACCAGACCTGGTTGGACTGGTCGGCGTCGCCGCCGGCGATGTAGTGCATGAGCCAGGCTTTGTTCAGCTGCAGCTCGGCGATGTCGCGCCAATGCATGCCGGTCACTTCGAGGGCCTGGACGCCGTCGACCCAGAAGGCCATGCGGCCGTCGGCCTGGCCTGGGGTGTTCAGCTCGACCATCAGCTCCAGGCAGACCCATCGGCCGCGGGGGATGTGGACCGGCGGATCGGGCGCGAAGTGGTTGCCCCAGCAGCATTCCAGCCGCTCGCTGCAGGGCATGTCCTTGGCGGCGCAGCCCTCGCAGATCTGGCGGGCGTAGTCGCCGGAGCAGTAGCCGCCGGAGTCGCAGTTCATGTCCGGGAAGTAGGTGTAGAAGAAGAGCTCGCGCTCGCGGTTGAAGTCCAGCGTGGTGCCGGCGGAGCGATAGCCGTTGGGCCGGCAGCCGGCGTTGCCGTCGGAGTCCCAGTAGCGGTCGGGCTGGGTGCCGTTGATGGCCAGGAAGTGGTGCACGTACTGATGGTCCTCGGCCAGGCGGACGCGGGTGCGAAAGTGCAGCTTCTCGTAGCCGGTCAGCCGGCAGCCGGCTCGCTTCTGGCCTTCGCAGGAGCGGTAGGTCAAGGACGCTCCCTGGAAGCCGGCGCTCTCGGCGGCCGGCATGTGCACCGCCCAGTCACCGCTGTATGCCGCGCCCGGATCGTCGGTCAGGCGGATGCGATCGGGGTTGTTGCTGCCGTCGGCGCGGCAGCCGTTGCATTCGGTGAAGTCCGAGCCGGCAAACCAGTCCTGCCAGCCCAGATGCCCGTCTTCGAAGTCCTCGCACATCAGCCACTCGGGCCGCGCCTCGTCGCATTCGCTGAGGGCGGCGCGCAGGGGGGACCGGAGGCCGGCCGAGAGCAGGCCGGCGGCGAAGGCGGTGAGGAAGACCAGCGTGAGGATGGCGAGCAGGCGGCGGTCGCCTCTGATGTTCTGCATGGATATTCCTCCTTGGCCGGTTGCGGGCTGGCCTGGCCAGTGTACCATGGTCGCGACATCGAGCCAGCGGTCGCGACCCGCCGGTCCGACCGATGCCCGTGCGAGGAGCCCCCATGGCCCGCCGCAGCTTCGAGGCCGAGATCCGCAGCCTGGACCCCGAGCGGGACCACCTGCGAATCGTCTACCTGAACACCTACCACGAGTTTCCTTGGGACATGACGCGCTCGCTGGAGCTGGCGCTCTTCCGGACCTTCGCCGTGCCCAGCATCGCGGGCCTGCTCGAGCGGACCGGGGAGTTCACCGGGCGGGCCCAGAAGCGCTATGACGACACGGACCTGATCCTGACCGAGATCCTGGAGGACGGCTACGACGGGCCGCGCGGCCGAGCGGCCATCCGGCGGATGAACCGCCTGCACGGGCGCTTCGACATCTCCAACGAAGACTACCTCTACGTGCTCTCGACCTTCGTCTTCGAACCGGTGCGCTGGATCGATCGCTTCGGCTGGCGGCCGATGACACGGAATGGGCAACTTGCCCAGTACTGGTACTGGCGCGAGGTCGGCCGGCGAATGGGCATCCGCGACATCCCCGGCAGCTACGAGGCCTTCGAGCGCTACAACCGCGACTTCGAGGCCGAGCACTTCGGTTACGGGCCGGCCAACGAGGCCGTCAGCCGCGCGGTGCGGCGCATGTTCCTGGGCTGGATCCTACCCCGCTGGCTGCACCCGCTGGGCCAGCCCTTCGTCCATGCCATCCTCGACCCGCCGCTCCTGGCCGCGGTCGGCTTTCCCGAGCCAGGTCCGACCTTGCGGCGTCTGGTGACCGGTGGCCTGCGCGCCCGGGCTCGGCTGGTCCGCCAGCTACCGGAGCGGCGTCGGCCGCGACTGCGCACGCAGCTGCGGCGGCGCGAGACCTATCCGGAGGGCTATCGGATCGAGAGCCTGGGGCCGGCCGACGTGCCGCCGGATCCACGGCGACCCGAGCCTTGAGCGTCCGGTTCGACACGACCGGACCCGTAGGGCGTGCTGGACCGCCTCTCCAACGCGAGAGTCGGCTGCACACCGGCCGGCAGGCTCGTTAGCGAGTGGCGACCCAGTCCCGAGCCAGCAGGGGCAGCCAGATCGTCGACGCGTCGGGTCCCGGTTCCGGCCGATCGTCCGGCGCGCGGGTCGGGTCGGTGCCGGCCAGGAACTCCTCGAGGT
The DNA here is from genome assembly GCA_964549495.1 of uncultured Anaerolineales bacterium. GTDB lineage: Bacteria > Chloroflexota > Anaerolineae > Epilineales > Epilineaceae > JACKBJ01. The sequence goes on from CAZJWJ010000099.1 coordinate 4,743, forward strand.
TGCTGGCGCCGTCGCCGTCGTAGTCGTCCTCGGGCAGGACGTGTAGCAGGTTGCGCAGGTCGTCGTCGGGATCGTGGCCGAGGATGCGATGCTCGAAGCGGTCGCCCAGGCCGTCCTCGTCGGCGTCCAGCCAGGCGTCGGGCATGTCGGGAAAGGCGTCGCGGGCGTTGGCGATGAGGTCGCCGTCGCGGTCCTGGCCGGCGATGCGGCCACGCAGCAGCAGGCTCCAGAAGTCGTCGATGTCGTAGAGGTCCTGGCGCGATCGCGTCTCGGGGTCGGGCGGGAGCGTGCGGCCGGTCTGGCGCAGGACGACCAGGCCCAGGGCGCGGCTGACGTAGAGGTGCTGCTTGCCGGCCCCGCGGGCGCTGGCGATCAGGCTCCCGCCGCTGCCGGGCGCACTTGAGTCCAGCCACCAGGTGAGGCCGTAGCCGGCGCGCACGGGCGATCCGGTGACGCATTGGTTCAGGCCGCTGCCCGAGATGATGCGCTGCTCGCCCCAGAGCCCTCCCTGGCGCATCAGCTCGCCGAACTGGACCCACTGGCGGGCGGTGAAGCGGGCGCCGGAGGGCAGGTGGGCGTCGCCCGATGCACTGTAGCGCCAGTCATCGGGCTGGGAGTCGATGGGCGAGAGGATGCGCGGCAACAGGTAGTCCCGCACCGGGTCGGGCTTGTCGCCGCCGATGCCGGCCGCGCGCAGCTTGCGGCGCATCAGCTCGCCAAAGACCTGGTAGGGCGTCGGGCCGTAGCGGAAGCGGGTGCCGGGCGGGTCGAGCAGCGGGGACTGGATGGCCACGGCATAGTCCGTGACGCCCTGTCCGTGGTCGGCGTCGATGCCGCTGGTCAGGCTGAGCAGCTGGCGCAGGGTGATCTCGGCCTTGTCGGTGCCGGCCCACTCGGTGATGGTCTCCGAAACGCGCTCGTCGAAGCTGGCGATCAGCCCGTCGTCGATCATGGCCGCGGCCACCGGGCCCCAGAAGCTCTTGGTGCCGCTGGCCAGGAACCAGGACTGGTCGGGGCCGGCCAGCGGATAGTGGTCGGTGGGGTAGTCCTCGAAGACGATCCGACCGTCTTGCATCACCAGCATCGAGGCGCCATCGGCCTTGGCGCTGAACTCGGCCGCCAGGCGCAGGTTCTCGGCGGTGAGCTCGACCGGCGATCCGCCGCCTTGGGCATGGGCGATGGTCGAGCCGCGAAAGGGGAAGAGCGTGAGAAGCAGTGTGACCGTGAGGGTCGCGAAGTGGATCGAGCGGCCGTGGAAGCGCAATGGGCCGGCGGGTCGCCGAGCGGCCCCGGGGGATGACCAGATCGCGGGTTGCCGACGCGTCTCTCGTCCGCTTTCACAGAGCTGGTTCACGTCGATGCTCCCTGGCTGGCGCTGGTCGATCGGGCCTCTTCCCGCGGTCGAAGTCTACACGGGACGAGGCGCGCCGGCCTGCCGGATCGGACAGGCCGGCGCGCTGGGTACAACGCGGCTCGGCGGATGGGGTTAGGACGCGGTCTCGGGCTGGGTGCTCAGCGTGCCTCCGCGACGGGCGCTCGACCGGGACGGGATTCCGGCATCGAGGGCCTAGATCTGCCCGCTGTGCAGGCGGTGGATGAGCCTCCCGATCGAGCGGCTGCCGTCCTCGTGCTGAAGCAGATCGGACAGGACCTCCGGGCTGACGTCGTGGATGCTCAGCTGGATGTAGTCACGCGGCTGCAGGTCCTCGTAGCCGGCCTCCTCGAGCAAGGCCTTCCAGGCGGCGAGGTCCTCCAGCGAGACGTCGTGGATGCCCATCTCGCGCAGGCTGGAGGCGGGGATGGGTCCCAGGGCCTCGACCACGGCGTTGGCGTAGTCGGCGTCGATGCCGTGGATGCTCAATTCGATCAGCTGCTTGGCCTCGACCTCGGGCAGCAGCTGGCGCAGTCGGGCCACGAAGTCGGGCTCGACGCCGTGGATGCGCATCTGCACCAGGTCGCGCGGGGACTCGGGGCGCAGGCCGGCTTCGACGAGGGCCTCGATGTAGCGCGGATTGACGTCGTGGATGCGCATGGCGTGCAGCTGAGCCGGGCCGGGATCGGCGATGTCGAGGGCGGACAGGGCTTCGCGCAGCTCGCTCTCGCGCATGTCCCAGCCGCGCTCGAAGCGTTGGCGGGGCCGGCCGCGCCGGCGATGGGATCGGGCGGAGCGCTCGTGATGCTCGGCCGCCTGGCGCAGGTGCTGGGCCATCTCGTGATGGCGGTGCTGCTCCTGCTGCATCATGTTGTGCAGGTGCTCGGCTTGCTCGTGAGCGCTTTCGGGAACGTGGATGTCGTGGCCGGATGGGTGCGCGGGCGGGGTGGGGGGCGTGGGCGGCGTCGGCGGGGTTGGGGGTGTCGGCGCGACGGGTGGTACCGGCGGGACGGGTGGGATGGGCTCGGTGGGGTGGTCGGAAACGCTGCCGGCCACCGGGGCGATGGCGCGCAGCGCGTCCATGCGCTGCTCGGCTTCCTCGACGTCGATGTCGCCGGCGGCGAGGAGCTCGAGGATGTGGAGTCGGGACTCGGCCATGGGGTTCAATCCTTGTTCTTTCCGATCGCGACCAGGCGCGGTCGGGGTAGACGGCCGGCAGGCGGCCGTCGGAGGGGTGGGCGATGGGCTGGGTTCGGCGAGCGGGGATCGTGGGTGGTGCCGGTAGGCGTAGGCCGGGCGCGCGCGTCGATCGGTCTACTCGAGCTGTCTGAGCAAGGCTTCGGCCTCGGCCGGGTCGAGCGCGCCGCGGCGCACCTCGGACAGGATCTGACGGCGGCGTGTGGCCAGATCCAGCGGCGGGGCCTCGACGGCGCCTTGCTGCGCTTGCTGGGACAGCTCTTCGATCAGCTCGTCGAGCCGGCCGCGGATGGTCCAGTAGCCCAGGCTGCTCTCACGCTCCATCTGCTTGATGTTGCCGCGGCAGAGCACGAAGAGCTGGATGAAGCGCTGCGACTCCTCCGAGAGCTCGCAGAAGCGGCAGCCGACGAAGCGGTTGCGCATCTGCGTGCCGCAGGTCGTGCACGTGACCTCGCTGATCTCGGTCGGGCCATCGCAGGTGGGGCAGCGCCGGGGGATGGGGTAGCGTGGAGTCTCCATGCCGGGGAGTTTACCAAAAGTTTTGGTTAATTGCTAGGGTTGCGGCCAAATTCGTTTCGTGAGTGAGCGAAATGCGGCCAAGGACCCGGTGGAGAGAGACCTGTCCGAGGCTTCTCGAGGTGGTCGACTTCGCGTGAGAGAGCCGTGCTGGACATGCGCTCGAGCTCGTCGACCTGCTGGACCGGCTTCACGGACTGCCGCAGGACACCGAGCGCGATCGAGGGCTATAATGCAGCGGTAGCGCCACACCGCGCCCCCTTAGCTCAACTGGTAGAGCAGCGGACTTTTAATCCGTTGGTTCGGGGTTCGAGTCCCCGGGGGGGTATCTAACTGATCGGGCCTTGGTACTACGGAACTAGGCGACAGCCCGCAGGCATGAGCACAGATGGGGCGGCGCAACAGGTCGGGGATTGATTGCAGTCCCCGACATTTTGTGTCACAGTATCTCTCATGACGACACCCAAAGAACAGCAGGCACTGACCATCATTCGGGAGATGGGGCTCGCACGCGCCGCCGATCTAGAAGCCCGAGGCATTTCACGTAGCCGTCTCTATCGACTGGCCCGGAAGGGGCTCGTACTCCGCGAGGCACGCGGCATCTACGTTGCCCACGACCATGAGTTCTCGGCGAACCATACGCTGGCGCAGGTGTCCAAGCGTGTACCAAACTCTGTGTTCTGCCTACTCACCGCACTGCGGTTCCACGGGCTGACGACGCAACTACCGGCGGAAGTGTGGGTTGCGATCGATGAAAAGGCTCGCAAGCCCAAGCTGGAGAGCCCGCGGCTTCGCGTGGCTCGCTTCTCGGGGCTGGCCCTGACCGAGGGCGTCGAGTCGCACCACATTGAAGGCGTCGAGGTTCGCGTGTATTCGGCAGCGAAGACCGTAGCCGACTGCTTCAAGTACCGCAACAAGATCGGCGTCGACGTCGCCGTCGAGGCGCTGCGGGAGTTCAGCCGAGCGTATCGAGGGGGCGCCACTGAGCTGGCGCGCTTCGCTCGGATCTGCCGCGTGGACAGAATCATGCAGCCCTACCTGGATGGGATTCAGTGACGACTCCCCGCAAGAACCTGCCCGCCTCCGTGGCCGCTCGCTTGCGCGATCGGGCCAGAGAAGCAGGGGAGGATTACCACAAAGTCCTGGTTGACTACTGCTTCGAGCGCTTCCTCTATCGGCTGAGTCAGTCGCCAGAGCGCGACAACTTCGTGCTCAAGGGAGCGATGCTGCTGCGTGTTTGGTTCGAGCAGCCCTATCGTGCGACAGCGGATCTGGACTTGCTTCGCGTGGGCGGAGGTTCTGCAGACGCGATTCGGGATGCTGTCGCCGGCATCTGCAACACGGAGGTGGAGCCGGATGGAGTCTCGTTCGACCGAGGCTCCATACGGACGGGAGCGATTCGAGCCGAAGATGAGTACGCGGGCCGACGCGTGATGTTGGTGGCTACTTGCGACACGGCACGGCTGCCGCTACAGATCGATGTTGGGGTGGGCGATGCCGCGTGGCCGGCGCCCGGATTGCAGGCGTTCCCTGCGATGCTGGAGTTCCCCGCGCCGAGGGTGCTGGCCTATAAGCCGGAGTCCGTCGTTTCCGAGAAGCTCGAAGCCATGATCGTGCTTGGCGAGCGCAACAGCCGCATCAAGGACTTCTTCGACGTTCACTTCCTTGCCGAGCGCTTCGAGTTTGACCGCGCGACCTTGCTACGGTCCGTTCGCCGAACACTGGCTAGGCGAGATACCGTCCTGCCCATCGACACGCCGATCGCTCTAACGACAGCCTACTGGGAGAGCCCTTCACGCCCCGCTCAAGTCCGAGCATTCGCTCGGCGCGCAGGCTTGACGCTTGGAGCTGAGCCAGGCGGGCTCATCCTGCCGATGCTTCGGTCGTTCCTGCTGCCGATTCTAGAGGATCTCCGTCGGGAATCGCATCAAGATGCAACGTGGCCACCTGGCGGGCCATGGCAGTCGAGATCGGAGGCGCAAGCAGATGAACGCCCTGATGACGAAAAGGGCTTGCCTCAAGAGTCGAGCCAATGAAGCGATCACCAATCCGTTTCACTGCTTGGCCAACCGGCGTCTTCATGAATCGCAGACACGACTCGACCGCGTGTCGGTAGGTCCCACACCAGTTGATATCCTCGCCGCTCGACCTCGCCTGCCGATCCGCGATGGCGGCCAAGCGCAGGTCGGGGTCGAGCACCGCAGGGACCTCCAACTCTTCGGCGAAGTGGTCCGGAAGCCAGAAAGCCTCTGTGGAGAGCCCGGTCAGGCGAGGGACGTACTCGCCCTTCAGGGCAACCGCCGCGCTATAGGCACAGGTAAGAACTACGCGCGCTCGGCCGGCAATCTCGTCGGCGGCTAGAGGCGCCGCCTCCGCGTAGTCCGGCCGGAGAAGGAACAGTGGAACGAGCGCTGCGCGGAGCCGAGCCTCCGGACTTTCCGCCAAACGGACCAGCAACGATATCGGCGTGAAGGAGCCGGGTGACACGTCGCGCGTCCAACCCAGATGACGGATGCCGAGCCGGTGAAGCTCTCGCGCGAGCTGATCACCGGCCGTTGACGCCTCGGTAGCCTCGAATCCACCGTCCAGACCGTGATCGCGGTGATTCCCCATGCTCCCGATGATAGCGTAGCGGCCTCGTCCTCGAGATGCTCGCCGCACGAGACCAACGGGCATTCGGTCCTCTGCCGAGCGTCACGATCACCTAGGCCTGCTGACGGAGGCGTATGGACGGTAGATGGACCTGGACCGATCGGTCCAGCTCTTCGATCGGCAGGTCAAGGGTAAGGGCTGAGACGGTCCACGGCTCGCACGAGTCGGATGAGCAGGCGCCGACCCGAGGATCATTCACCTGCCATCCACCGAGATCTCAGCCAACTCACGGAGTCGGCTGGCATCATGAACCAAGCCTCTAGAGGGCACAACGGTCAAGGAGCGCTCGAGCTCCATCGGAGTACCCTGGATGACATGGAGAATCCTGTGATCGGTCTCATTCACCGCATCGATCGTCACCGCGCACGAGCGGCATTCCCGCTGCTCTTGGTGTTGGTGGCGGCCGCTGGTTGTGGCTCGGCCGCCTCGTCCGAGCCCGCCTCCGACGAAACCGCAGCCTCGATCCGGAAGGAGGATGGGGCACCAGGGTCGACGACGGGCGTCACCGCGTCCGTCGCCCCGACCGTCGGAGAGCCGGCCCCCACCGTCGGGGAGCCGGCCGCCGCCGAGCCAGTGGAACCACCGACTCCGGACGAACTCGACGTCGATGACGGCCGCACCCGCATCGTCGTCGAATCGACGGCCGACCAGTACTTCGTGCTGTACGTCCGCCCGAGCCTGGAAGAACAGCGGGAGATCCCTGTCGCGGTGATCCCTGGCGAAGCCGGATCGACGGTGCTGACCGATGGACGGTCGCAGATCCCCGAAGACCACTACCGCTTCGAGGCCTGGCCCGTCAACGCCCCCGGCGACGTCGACGGCGACGGCCTGGACGACCTGGCGGAGCTGGCCGACCCGAACGCCAATCCCCTCAACGCGGCCAAGCAGATCTCGATGGACCAGGGTGCCACGATCGTCCTCGACCGGGCCGCCTTCGAAACGCTGTCGTATCAGGGTGACGATGTGGCCAGAGACGCCTATCTGGCCGGTCTGGAGTTCGTGAAGTTCTCCCTGTACGACACCGATGGACCCAACCCGGCACTCTACCTCATGAACACCCAGACCTACCGCGCCCATCCCCGGTTCGCCGAGGCCGTCGGCCTGCCCTCCGGCCGCGGACCCCGTCCCGGGACCATGCGGGGCGACATCGTCTACGAGCCCGACGGGGTGGCGCCCGACGGCTCGCTGGGCACCTACCGCTTCGCCTTTCAACCGAACGACGCCTTCCCCTTCGAGGACATCGCGCTGGCCTTCGAGATGATCCGCTCGGCCATGCCCTTCCTCGACGGCAACTTGCTCTACGAGCCCTATTCCTCGGCGGCGCTGCCGCTCTACGAGCAGGAGAAGGACCGCTATGACGCCTACCGGATCCCGATCCTGCTGCGATGATGGGGATCCTGCGGAGGAGCCGGCCCGCCGTCGCAGCGACCCTGCTCGTCGTGGCGGTCGCCTGCTCACCGGCGGAGACGCCTGAGAGCGACCGGGTGACCAGCACGACGACCGTCGTTGCCCCGGGGGATGAGGCGCCGGAGTTCGCGGCGCTCAACCCGGCCGAAGGCTTCGGCTTCCTGCGGTCGATGAGCCTCGAGGAACGGCCCGACCCCCTCGACATCGTGGTCTACGCGATCGTCCCGAACGAGCTCCCCCGCGTGGCCGGGGTCATCACGGCGATCCCCCAGACACCGCTGTCTCACGTGAACCTGAGAGCCCTGCAGGACGAAGTGCCGAACGCCTACATCGCGGGCGCGCCTGACCATCCCGCGATCGCCGCCCACCTCGGCCGCTATGTCCGATTCGACGTCACCGCCGACGGGTTCACCATCGAGCCCGCCACGCAGGCCGAGGTCGAGGCCCATCACGCCGCATCTCGACCGGCGTCGGAACAGATGCCCGAGCGGGATCTGACCGTCACCGACATCACCGAGCTCACCGACATCGGCTTCGAGGACTGGCCCGCCTTCGGCGTGAAGACCGCAAATCTGGCCACCCTCGGCCGCCTCGACCTGCCCGGGGTCGAGGTACCGGATGGCTTCGGGGTCCCCTTCGCGTTCTACGACGACTTCATGCGGTCCAGAGGCTTCTACGATGAGATCGAGCACATGCTGGCCGACCCGGCCTTCGTCGCCGACCAGGACCTTCAGCAGGAGCGTCTGGCAGCCCTCCGAGAAGCCATCCGGAACGAGCCCATGTCGGCCGAGGCGATGGAAGCGCTGGCCGAAGTCCAGGCGCGCTTCCCCGAAGGGACGCCGATCCGCTGTCGGTCGAGCACCAACAACGAGGACCTGGCGAGCTTCAGCGGCGCCGGCCTATACGACTCGCGCACCCAGCACCCCGAGGAGGGCCACCTCGCGAAGTGCATCCGGCAGGTCTACGCCAGCACCTGGAACTTCCGAGCGTTCCTGGCGCGGGAGTTCCACCGGATCGACCACCTCGGCACCGCCATGGGCGTACTGCTGCACCCGAACTTCGAGGACGAGTTAGTGAACGGTGTGGCCGTCAGCGCCGATCCCGTGTACGAAACAGCCGACGCCTACTACGTGAACGCCCAGGTAGGGGAGGATCTCGTCACGAACCCGGAGGCCGCCTCGGTGCCCGAGGCGCTGCTGCTGTACCCGCAGGGTGAGCCTGGGGTGATCAGCTACTCGAACCTCGGCGAGCCCGGAGCGTTGCTGCTGACCGACGAGCAGTTGGCGACACTGCGCGCCAGCCTGTCGACGATCCACTCCGCCTTCGCCCGGCTCCACGAATCATCGGCAGGCGAACGATTCGCGATGGAGGTCGAGTTCAAGATCACGGGCGAAGGAGAGCTCGCCATCAAGCAGGCAAGACCGTGGGTCTTCCACGAGGGGAATGCACCACCGCAGTAGGCTCATCCGAGCAGCGTCCGCACCAGGCCGGCGATTCCACTTCGTCCAGCCGGCGAGGATCAGGGCGGGGGCGACCGGGGAATGCTACCATCCCTGGGGGCGGGTCCGTTCCGAGTCGGCTCGCCACCGAGACGGACGCCACGCATCTCAGCTAGGGATTTCTAGATGGACAAGCGGCAGCGCATCGTTCGCGCGCTCAGAGTCATCATGCCCATCGTGGGCTTGGTCTGTGCCACGGTCATCCCGCCCTGGGACATCTTCATCCCGTGGATGGCGCCACTGCCCGACACGGTGCAGGAGCAGGTCGAAGATGCGCTCGACCATGGCCTCGACGGCATCATCGTCCACGTGGATCGGGCGGGCGAGGAGCCCGCATTCTACGCCGCCGGCTGGAAGGACAAGGCGGCCGAGGCGCCGGCCGATCCACAGGCCTTGTTCAAGATCGGCAGCATCACGAAGCTGTACGTGGCCACCGCCGTCGCCAAGCTGGCCCATGACGGGACGCTGTCCTTGGACGACACGCTGGCGGACTACTTCCCAGAGCTCGTCGGGCGGATCGAGCATGCCGACCAGATCACCCTGCGCATGCTGGTTCGGCATCGCAGCGGCATTCCCAACTACAGCGACGACGAGGACTGGGACTGGCTCGCACCGCTGACAGACGGAGACGCGAGCCTGGCGCTGATCCTGGACCAGCCCGCGGACTTCCCGCCCGATGCACGCTACCGGTACTCCAACACCAACTACTTGCTGCTCGGGCGCATCCTCGACCAGGTCTTGGGCTACGACTACAGCCGCTACATCCGTCGTGAGATCCTGGACCCGCTTGGCCTGACGGACACCTATTTCGCGCTGGAAGAGGCGGCGCCCGACGAGTTGGCCAGCGGCTACTGGTACGGTCACGACGACGATCTCGAGCCGCTCGGTGGCGGGCGGAACGCCGCCGGCTCGATGATCGCCACGGCCCACGATGTCGCCGTCTTCCTCCGGGCGCTGAACGACGGCTCGTTGCTGAGCGAAGAAGAACAGGCGGTCTATTCCTCGATCTACGAGTACGGGCACACGGGCTGGGTGCCCGGTTACTTTAGCATCGCGCGCTATCACGAGGACATGGATGCCGTCGTCGTCCTGTTCGCGAGCACCACCGGCGGAGAGACCTGGGGCCTGGCGAAGGTGACCGGCGGGAAGGCCACCGGGATCTCGACCGCGATGTATGGGCGGATCGTGCGGATTCTGCGACGGCAGTAGCCGAGAAGGCACCGCGACCGCAGCTCGTGAATCGGGCATCGAGGTGCTGGAGGTCATTCCATGAGCATGTATACCTACTCGGAAGCGCGCCGGCGGCTGGCTTCATTGCTGGACGAGGCCTTGGGAGGGCGAAGGGTGATCATCCGCCGCAAGGACGGGCATCTGTTCGAGTTACGCCCCGCCCCTGCACCTGGCTCCCCCTTGGATGTCGAGACCGTCGATCTAGAGGTCACGGCAGGTGAGATCGTCGACTTCGTTCATGAGGGTCGGCGAGAGGCGTGATCGCCGAGAGGCGCGATCGAGGGCCGGTCGCCGTCATCGGACGCGGCGTGATCGGGCTGACCAGTGCGCTGCGCCTGGCCGAGGCCGGCCACGCGGTCACCCTCTTCCACCGCGAGGACGCCGACCGGATGGCCTCGCACGCGGCCGGCGCTTATTGGTGGCCGCACAAGGCCGATCCGCCCGCGCGGGTGGCCGCCTGGGCGCGGACCAGCTTCGAGATCTACCGCCAGCTGGCGAGTATCGAGGGCTCGGGCGTGGACCTGCACCTGCACGAGCGCTACTGCCAAGTACCCGACGAGCACGCCTACGTGATGGACTTCCTGGCGGGCGTAGAGGCGATCCCGGAGCGCGAGAATCGCGCCGGCCACGCCGACGCCATCCGCGTGCGATTGCCGCGCATGGACGTGCCGGTCTTCATGCCCTTCCTCGAGGCGCGGGCCCGAGCGGCGGGCGTCCGCTTCGTCGCCCACTCTGTCGAATCCCTGGACGACCTCTTGGCCGACTTCGAGTTGGTGGTGAACTGCGCCGGCCTCGGCGCAGCGGGGCTCACGGGCGACCGCGACCTCCACCCGATCCGCGGCCAGATGCTGCGCCTGACCCGACCACCGGGCTTGGACCGCTCCATCCGCGTGGTCCGAGCCGACGGTGCGCTCACCCTGGTCCTACCCCGCGGGCAGGACTGCGTGCTGGGCGGTACTGTCGAGCCGCTCCAGGACAGCCTGACTTCCGACCCGGCCGTCGGCGACGCCATTCACCGACGCTGCCTGGAGGTGGCACCGGAGCTAGAAGCCTGCGATTGGCTGGGGACCATCGTCGGGTTGCGGCCCGGCCGCAGCGTGGTGCGCCTGGAGCGGGAAGTGCGAGCTGGCGGGGGCCTGGTTGTGCACAACTACGGGCACGGGGGAAGCGGCTTCACGCTGGCCTGGGGTTGCGCGCAGGAGGTGGTCGCCCTGGCCGCGTCCTGATCGAGATCAGTCCCTCGAGCCTTCGCCCGCGACCGCCACGCGCAATCCGTAGCTGGGATTCCGGTAGTCCGGATGCACGGTGTTGCGGAACGCGGTGCGCGCGGACGACCGAGGATCGAGCCATCCGCCACCCCGCACCACGCGCCGCACGCTTGGGGCCGCATCAGCATCCTCCCGCCCATCGGCCGGGTCGTATGGATAGGGGAGAACTCCAGTCTCGCTGTCGCTGGTCTCGCCCTCGCCGAAGAGGCTCGACGTCCACTCGTAGACGTTGCCGCCCATGTCGGCCACGCCTTCTGGCGTCCGTCCATTCGGAAATACTCCCACCGGCGTCGCCCGCTTCACCTGTGTCTCCAGCGTGTTCGCCGTCAGCCGGTCGCCGTGCCCGCCACAAGGATAGGATCGCGCCTCCATCCCACGGGCCGCTGCCTCCCATTCCGCCTCCGTCGGCAAGCGAACCGGCAGGCCGGTCTGCGCGCCGAGCCACGCACAGTAGGCTCGCGCCTCGTACCAGCAGATGCCGACCACCGGCTGCGTCGCCTGATTGTGTCGCGCATCGCGCCAGAAGAGGGGCTCGGTCTCCCGGCGCGCTTGCCACTGCATATCCAGGGCTGCTTCGAAATCGCTGTCGTCCAACCCGATCCACGCCCGCCAGCGCTCCAACACGTCGTCGCTCGGAAAGCGTCCTTCCTCGACCATCCGCTCGAAGAGCTCCGGCTCCGCCAGGAAGCGCCTTCGCCACATCCGGTTGTTGGCCCTCGAGGCCTCGTTGGGCAGTTCACCGCGGCGCCACGCGCGACCGGCCTCGGTATCCCACCATCGGTCGTCATCATATCCGCCGGCGGCCATGAAGCAGGCCCATTCGGCGTTCGTCACCGGATAGCGTCCGATGCGGAAGGCCGCGATCTGGATCTCGTGACGCGGCATGTGGGCCGTCGCCTGGCCGCTCGCGCCGAGAAAGGCCCATTCGATCGGTTCGTCTTCACCGATCGGGTAGCGCCCCTCCGGGATTTCGACCAAGGGTGGCATCTTGTACTCACCAAAGGGCCCCTCGCGGCGCTCGAAACGCGGATCGCCCAACTTGCCGAGCGCGTTGCCGCTGGCGATTCGGTGTCTCAGGTCGGCCTCCGGACATTCCATTCGGTCGACCAAGCGCTGGCGCAGATCGTCGAGTACGGCTGTGGGCACCGCGGTCATGACCTCGGGTTGCGCCGCGCAACGGGTCGCGAGGACCAGGTTCGTCTCGGCCACGGCCCGCAGGAAGTCGGCTGGCTCCGCCGCCATCACCGTCGCGAGCAAGGCCGTCTCCTCCCAGCCGTTCTGCGGCGGGCCCGGAAGGGGATCGGCCGGATCGAGCCGATCGATCACCTCGTCCACGCTTGGGTCGATTCGGGCCGCGCGCCACTCGCTGCGCACGAGCTCCGGATCGAGACCCCGCGCCACCTCGCGGCCCGCGAAGTACTCCTGCACCAGTTGGTGGATGTACATCACTTCGTCGGCCGCCGGGTCCTCGTCCAGCACCGACAGCGACACGCCGGCCCGGACGATGGCCTCGCCGGCCTCGTCATCCAAGAGCCCCAGCGCCTCGTCGAAGTCGATGCAGACCCGCGACGACTCGCCCTCCACCCGGCCGGCCTGCATCCCGTAGGCCAGGCTCGCCAGCTTCCGGATCAGCGGGCCGTGCTCCGGAAGCTCGTAGGGCGTCTTCCACCGCCAGTGGGTGATGCGGCGGACGTCCCGCCTGGACACCAGCGCATCGGACACGAAGAGCGGGTTCTCCTGCTCCACTTCCCGTCGGAAGCACTGCCGCACGAAACCGGTGAAGAGCCCGGCCCGGCCCTCCGGCATCTCACCGGTGGCTTCCACCTGTTCCGTCAGGAGCTTCAGGAAGTAGGGACTGCGCAGCACCTCCAGCTGCCGCGAGCCCGAGAGCCGTGCCCAGAGATCGCGTTGATGCAGTGGGCTGTAGACCTGCAGGAACTCCTTGACCCGCGAATCGGACATCGGCTCGATGCGGACCTGCGGCACGCGCAAGGATGGCGTCGAAAGCGGCTGGCTGTAGTCCAGGCTGCGGCAACTGAAGACCACCCGGTTGCCAGGCATGGTCGTGCCCAGGCGCAGGAGCCAGTCCTTCCACGCTCCGACCGCCTCGCGGTGGGCCCCTTCGCTCGGCAAGGGCATCTCGTTCAGCGCATCGAGCAGAAGCACCATCCGTCCCGCGGCGAGCAATTCGTCGAGGTCGGGCAGACCCGGATAGCGCATCGACCAGAGCTCGGCCAGCCACTCGTCCGGCGCTGGCGCGGGCTCACCCGTGCGCGCCGGCCGATAGTGGTTCAACTGGACGAAGAAGGTGATCGGCGTCTCGCTCGATGGAGCCCAGCCCTTCCCACTCGCCCCGTCCGCCAGCGCTCGGATCGCGGTATCGAGCTCCAAGCGCCGCAGCAGCGTCGACTTGCCCGCCCCCGGCGGCCCGAGAACGACCACCGCGGGATCCTCGAGCGCGTCGAGCAGCGCGCCCAGGTCGTCGTAGCGCTCTTCCTGAGCTGCCCATCGACCCGCTTCGGATTGCTCACCCTGGTCGACCAGCAGCTCCAGCGCCACGAAACGACCGTCCACCCGGTAGCGCGGCTGGCTCCACTCGGCGATGCGACCGAGCCGCCACTCTCGCCAGTCGGCCGGCTTGTGCCGGGCGGCGGCGATGACCTGGTCGGGGGTGAGTACCGTTCCCTGGCTGTCGCGACGCAACGCGGCTTCGATCGCCGACAGCGTCTCCGGGACGCTCCGGTCGAGGATCAGCCCGGCATCGTCATCTGGCAGGGCATGGGCATCGAGGACCCGAACTCGGTCTCGCGCGTCGAGCTCGCCGGCGGTGCGCAGCGGCCGCGTATCGTCGGGTAGACCATCGACCACGACCTGGGTGCTCCGCTCGCTGTGCCGCAGATCCTTCAGTCGGTGCTCGCCGAGATCGCGGAGACGGCAACCTGTGGGCAGGCCCGCGTCCTCGACGTGGCGCCGGGTCTCGCGCGACAAGAGCAGCTGGCCACCGTTGCCGGCCGCCTGCAGCCGGGCGCAGCGGTTGAGCGGCGGGCCGAAGTAGTCGCCTCCGCGTTCCGCGGCCGCGCCCGTATGCAGGCCCATGCGCACCGTGAGCGGCGCGAAGCCGTCCGCGTCCGTGGCAAAGGCGGTCCAATCCTCGGCAGCGAGGGCTCGCTGGGCGTCGATCGCCGCTGCCAGGCCACCTCGAGCCGTGGGGAAGGACGCGCAGACGGCATCCCCTATGGTCTTGAACACGTGGCCGGCATGGCTCTCGACCGCGGCGCGCAGGATCGCGTCATGGCGCGCGAGAGCGCCGGCCATCGCGTCGGGCTGTGCTTCCCAACGCTCGGTCGAGCCCTCGATATCCGTAAAGAGAAAGGTGACCGTGCCAGATGGAATCTGCGGCATGGCAACATGATGCCCTAGGCCCTGCCGGTCGGCCATCGCGGGTGGCGGGATCCCATGTTCATCGGAGTCTGCTACGGGACTCCCAGATAAGCCACGGTCCTCGCAATCCTTGCTCAGTACGGCCGCGCCCCCTGCAACTCCCCGGCCGCCACCGCCCAGGCCCGCTCCTCCCCGGGTGGCCGGCCGAAACGACGCTTGAACTCGCGACTGAACTGCGAGGCCGAGCTGTAGCCCACTTGCCGGGCCGCTCGACTGGCCGTGCTGCCTTCCCAGACCAGGAGCTGGCGGGCGCGCGTGAGCCGAATCTCCTTGAGGTACTGGAGTGGGGAGTAGGAGGTCACCGATTTGAAGGCGTCGTAGAAGGTCGAGGGGCTCATGTGGGCTTCGCCGGCCAGCTCCGCGACATCGATGTGTCGGTCGTACTGCCCTTGGATCAGGTTCAGCTCGCTCGAGATCTGTCCC
>CAZJWJ010000100.1:0-18230 GCA_964549495.1 uncultured Anaerolineales bacterium
GTTCTGGGACTGCGACAGCAGCCGCTCGAGCAAGGTCCATCCCCGCGAGCGCGGGGGAGCCGCTCGGGCGCCGGGTCACGATCGACCTGGCAGAGGTCCATCCCCGCGAGCGCGGGGGAGCCTTCGAGCCGGACCCATACACCGGCCGTGTGGAGGGTCCATCCCCGCGAGCGCGGGGGAGCCTGACAAGTAGTCTTCCACCATGGCGCAAGCCAGGGTCCATCCCCGCGAGCGCGGGGGAGCCGCGAGCAAGGTGACGATGCCGAACTTGCTGGAGGGTCCATCCCCGCGAGCGCGGGGGAGCCGCGGCCGGCGTGTAGACCGAGAAGCCCACGCTGGGTCCATCCCCGCGAGCGCGGGGGAGCCAGGAGCAGGGCATGGGCGGACGCATTCGAGAGGGGTCCATCCCCGCGAGCGCGGGGGAGCCCAACGGCAGGCCTTACAAGTGGCTCGTGGACTGGGTCCATCCCCGCGAGCGCGGGGGAGCCGGCTCGGAGAAGAAGACTTCGAGCACTTGGGGGGGTCCATCCCCGCGAGCGCGGGGGAGCCGCCGCCGCGAGCTGCGCCCCGATCGCCCCCACGGGTCCATCCCCGCGAGCGCGGGGGAGCCTCATCCCAGCCCAGCGAGACCGCGTGCAAGAAGGGTCCATCCCCGCGAGCGCGGGGGAGCCACCTTACGGGACCATGATACCGCTTGCCGAGTGGGTCCATCCCCGCGAGCGCGGGGGAGCCCCACCTGAGCAGCATGGAGCCCGGTCAAATCGGGGTCCATCCCCGCGAGCGCGGGGGAGCCGCCATGAGGCAGGACCGTCTGGATCCGGTAGTGGGTCCATCCCCGCGAGCGCGGGGGAGCCCGCCCCGTCATGCAGAGCCCGAGCCCGAGATGGGGTCCATCCCCGCGAGCGCGGGGGAGCCATCGCCAACCCGAGCGTCAGCAGGGTCAGCACGGGTCCATCCCCGCGAGCGCGGGGGAGCCATCGCCAACGCCGCCCATGGAGAGCGCGCCGCGGGTCCATCCCCGCGAGCGCGGGGGAGCCCGCTTCGAGGACGGCCGTGCCAGTCATATCAGGGGTCCATCCCCGCGAGCGCGGGGGAGCCAGCTGGAGCACTCCAGCGTCGATGTTTTCACGGGGTCCATCCCCGCGAGCGCGGGGGAGCCATCGAGTTGCGCGTCTGGAGGTCACATCCAGGGGGTCCATCCCCGCGAGCGCGGGGGAGCCTCTGTGGAATAATACCCGATTTCTCTTCGGGTACCATGCGGATGCCGCAATCTGTTGTTAAAGTGCATCGTGGACTTCTACGAGTCGTCTGCGGTGACCGTGCGGCGAGTGAGGAACATCCCGTCGCGTTCAAGGACGGTGGTTCGCGGAACGCCGAGCGTGAGAATGGACTGCCCACCAGGTTCCCTTGGACTCCGCCAGGTCATGACGACGGATTCCTCTTGGCCGGGGCGATGCCAGTCCTCCATTACCCGCCAGATGCGTCTGCGGACCGCAGCGCTCATTCGGGGTGCCGTGTAGATGCCGGGTGCGATTTCGCACATGCACGATGCCAAGTAGCCGCGCACGCGGCCGGACGCGTTTCGGGTTACCAACACGGTCATCACTCGTCGAACAACTCCTTGATGCGATCGATCATCTTCTCTATCACACCTTCCTCTCGAAAGGTCTTGGCCGCGAGCTTCCGAACCGCTGGCTCGACTTGCAGGGCATCACTCCGCAGGACCTGCCGTGCACCTCCAAAGGCTATGGGTAGCGTCACGCTTTCGCGGAATAGGTCGGCGATGTCGAGGGCGAAAGCGCGACCCGAGTCCTCGTGGATGAACCCAAGCTGTGGTATCGCGCCGGTCACGGCCACGGCGACCATCGCCAAGCCTTGCACCGCGCTCGCCGCGTGATTGATCGCTTGATTGGGCAAGTCTGTGTTCTCTGGCGCCTTCCGATCGTAACGACGGCCATGCCACGGTAGGCCAAAGCTCTGGGCCATTTGCTGGTAGGCCTTTTTCACCCGGGCGCCCTCGATGCCGCGCAAGGCGTTGATGTCCGTGGCCGGCAGAATCCGGCCCATCCTCCATGCATACATGCGCCGCACGACGGCGACCCGTGCGTTGGGCTCTGCCCAGACTTCCGCATGGCGACGGGCACGCCGCGAGGTGTCTGGCCCGGTCGGCATGCTCGCATAGAAGCGCACGCCATCCTGCCCCACCGCTACGAGACCCGTGCCGTGCCGGGCGAGCAGCCGCAAAGCGTCGTGGCTCACCGACACACCCGGCTGCAGCAATACCGCGTTGAGCATCTGGAATGGGATCGCGTAGTCACCCTTCTCCATCTGCGCGTCGCCGGCCGTCACGAAACGCAACGTACCATCCTCGACGTAGAGCTTGCCACGGCGCAGCCAAAGCAGGCCATGCCGACTGCGCTGCGGAATTCCAGCCGTCTCGAGCCCAAGCCTTCCCGGCAGCATCAGGAGCGCTCGGGTCGAAGCAGCA
This sequence comes from uncultured Anaerolineales bacterium, assembly GCA_964549495.1. Lineage (GTDB taxonomy): Bacteria > Chloroflexota > Anaerolineae > Epilineales > Epilineaceae > JACKBJ01. The sequence goes on from CAZJWJ010000100.1 coordinate 2,489, forward strand.
TCATGCCGAAACCAAAACTGCGATGCCGGCCGAGTCCTCGGCGCAGCAGAGCGGCGAATTCACCAGGCTGCGTCACGCGTAGCACACCGCGCATTCGCACATCTGGCCGCTCGCAGCTTCGAGCCACACGCCCTTCACCCTGGGTCCGGCGCAACAAGCGACTGCGCTTGAAGCGCACCATCTTGGCCGCCTCCAATTCCGCGCCACCGCGCCGTCCCATCTCTTCACGCAGCCACTCGGCGTAGACCTCCGCGCGATCGACCGGAATCGACTCGCCCTCGGCCCAGCACCGTCGTAGAAAGGCATCCACCTCCGCGCCCTTGCGATGCTTCGGACCGTCACGGGACATCCGAACGATGGGACAGATTCGCGCAGCGAAGCCCAAGCGCTGTCCTTCCGTCCATCGGTGGGGCATGATCTTGCTGGCGAATCGTTCCCAATCGCAGGCCGCGTACAGGTTCGGCTCGGCGTAGCTCTGGGCGTGTTGCCGCAGCTCATCTGCCGAACGCGATGAGTAGGCCAAGATCTCCGTGCTCGTTCCGGCGTCGGATTTCACCGCGAAGCAGCTGATCGCATCGGGACCGAATAGCTCCGAGAGATGGCAGTGCACGAGGTATCCGACATCGACTTGACGCATGGGAAGGCGACGCGCCTTGCCAAGTGCGTAGAGATCCCGGCTCGCAAGCACCAATTGGACCATGTGAAGCGCGGCGATCGCTCCGCTCACTCCAACCCTCCTGCGTACTCCAACTGCCCTGTCCGGATGAAGCGCCGTCCAGCATGAATCTGATTGGCCCAGTCGCGCTGATCGTGCACGGGCATCTCGATGCCCTCCGGCTCATCGTCTTCGCCAGCCGGCCACCAGGCTGTGAACTCGACGTCCGAGTCCGACCGAGTCCCAATTGACGGGCACGTTGCCAGAGCTTCCGTCAGGGAGGTGGCCTCCACGAAGTTCAGCACCAATCTGGTCGCGGGCAGGCAGGTCTTGCGCCCGATGAATAGGGGGCGTGCCGGCCGATCTAGTGCGCGCCCGACCGATTCCAGCGTCGGCTCCAGATCGGCCGGATCCAGCCGCAGAGCTACCGTGTAGACGGCATCGACCAGATAGTCGCGGTAGCGAATGTGCGTACCACGCTTCGCCGATCCACCTTCGCGGCCTTCCGGCGCCCCGCGGGTGGTCCAGCCACCGTGCATGAACTGCTGACCCAGATCCACAGTCTGGTAGTCGGTCAGTCGCCGACCGCTCCGATCCCGCCGCGCGGCGAAACGAAGACGATCCTGCAGCGCATTCAGCTTTGGATGATCTCCGTGGCGATACCCCAATGCGTTGCCGATCAGGCCCGTTAGCATCGACGAGGACGGGCATTCACGAGTGCTGCCACGTTGATCGACCAACACTCCACCGAAGCTCATCAGCGGTGCATCGAGTCGTAGGAGCAAGATCTTCATCCGCCGCCGACCTGCCTTCGCGCCCAATCGAGCACTCCCGCCAAGGGCATTCGCGCAGCGTCCGAGACCACCGTATCGAAGCGCTCGGCTGGACCGATGGCAGCCATGGCCCGATCCGTGTCGATACCGTACATCGAGTCCAGCGATGCCAGATGCTCGGACATGGCCGAATAGGCGTTGTCCACCAGGTCTGGGTGCTTCGCGACCGGTTTCAAGAAAGCGTTGGTCAAGGCCCGTGGCTGCGCCGATCCCGATTCGGCGAGGATCAAGTGCGCACGTGCATAGGGTGCGGTCGAGCCGAGCTTGGCGCCAGGCGACACCGTCGCGATGAGCTTGATGAGACGGCCGACGACCTCGGCCGCCAGGCCGCGGTCCGCCTGCTCCCATGCTCGCGACTCCACACCCTCGAGATTGGACACCAAGAGAGGTAGGTCCACCGCGACGTAACCGTAGAACAGACCGCTGGTCAGCTCGGTGGTGCCGATGTGCCCGCTGCCCAACTGCTCGTCACCGTCGGATGTGGCCAGCAGGTCGTCTACCGCGGAGAAGTAGTCGGTCTCTGCATCTTCGGCGTGGACCGTGATCGCGTGTGCCACGTGAACCGCTGCATCGGTTCTTGCCAGGATGTCGCTGGTGATCATGCGGCCGAAGAGCGCGGCATCCAGCCCCGCTCCGTGCTTCAACTGCTGCAGATTCTGCTTGGCTTCGCGACCGAAGCGATCCTTGACCGCCTGCGACACGTTCTTGGGCTCGTCGACCAGCTTGCAGACCTCCCGCGCTTCGGTGAGCAGGAAATCGACCTCGGGCCGGCCGAGCACGGTCACCTGGCCGGTCCTCGGGCCACCTCCGTTGTCATCGGATGCCTTCTTGGCTTTGGCGCTCTTGCCCAAGACCAACTCCATCAGGGCCTGCGTCACCTCCAGTGCGACGTTCTCGGGAACACCGTCTCCGATCAATGGCTCGTAGACTTGCTGTTCGAAAGTTCGACGCGAGCGAACCGCCATGGGAATGGCCTCGGAACCCTGCTCGATCGAGGAGAGCGCATCCGGTCCACGGTGGGTCCGCCAGTGCCGCTTGAGACATTGAGATGAGACGCGGGTGCGGGTCACGCCGCCGAAGGGCATTCGCTTGGCGAATCCAACGTCATCTCGGTTCAACAGGGAGGGTGGATAGGACGTGAGCGAGTGGATTTGTAGAAAGCGACCGTGGTCCATCGGGGTGATGTCCTCCTTATCGTTGCCGGAAGTAATGTCGCGCGACAGCCCGCCGCACCAGCTCTTCGTCGCGCTCGCCTTCGCTCAGCACCAAGAGCGCCAGTTCGGCGAGGTCCGCTGGCTGCGCGGTCGAACTCAATTGGTGACAGACCGTTCGCAGGGCGTCATGGAGACCCTCCGACCGTGCGACGAGCAGTCGGTTCAGGCGCAACTCTGTCAGCCCGGCCTCGGCCAATGCGCGCCCAAGCGGTCGGCCCGGTGCATGCAGTCCGTCGAGCGTGGCCAATGCCGCCAGGATCACCGACCAGCGGCGTTCCAACTCGAGCCTGCGCCGGCCACCGGCGGGCAACCCGAGCGCCGGCTCGATCCTGGCCGTCAAGAGCTTCCAAAATGCGGGACACGCGGGATCGCCCGGGCGCATGCGCCGCAACTCCGCGACGTCCCCCGCGGACATCACGACGGCGATGTCTCGTGCGAGTTCGGCGACGACCTGCCGTACCCGTGAGGACCTGGATACTCGACCGGACTTGGGGTCGCTGGTCGTTGCCTCGACCCGTTCCTCTACCTCAACCATCGGTTTCACCTCCTGGTTCCTGCTCCTCGTGGCCGTCTTCATACAGGGCCGGCAACTGCCGGCGCGCCGCCCCGTGGAACACGCGCTCCGCCGCCGCGATCGCGCGATATCGCCGCGCGTCCGGCATCACGATCTCGTCGATGGCGTCCTCGAGTACGTCTTTCGCGATCTTCAGAACCTTCTCCTTCCACTCGCCATCCGTCTTCTCCTCGTCACGCCCCAGGTCGCCCCACAAGTGATCGAAGAAGATTCGATCGACTTCTGCGTCCACTCGTTCCAACCATGGCCGGGCTCGATCATCGCGCAGCATGAGCTTGTCGGGCCCACCTTGTAACAACGCCAAGACAGCGGGCCTCAACACACGGCCAGTAACCATGTCGACGACGTTCACTCTCTGCTTCGTCAACTCACCGACGTCCGCCTGGCTTTGTGCGAGGAAGGGCACGACCTTCGCAGGCACTTCGAGCCAGCGCTGCCGGTACCCATCGGTCGTGCCCTGGCCGCGGACGAGCCCTTGCGTGGTCAGGAACTGCCGACCGGCGGATGGATCCAGCCTTTGGGCGGCCGACGCGGTGTAGTTGTCCTCGGTGAGTAGATCCTGGAGCAATCGATAGGAGAAACCGCTACTGGATATCGTCAACGCGCTCGGCTCCGCATCGCGATTGAGGGGGATCCAAATGTCGCCGACGTGACCCTTGAAGTCCTTGGCGTCGAGCCGGGCAGATTTGGTGGAAACATAGTGAGCCAACAGAGATCCATCCTCTTCCGCCAGGCGAATCCGCCGGCAGATCTCGATGACGACCGGATCGCAGTCGCTCAGTGCGAGCGCGGCATCTCCATCCCAAGCATGTGTCCACAGCAGCTTGATCCCAGATCGAGCGGCATATCCAAAGCCTTCTCGCAATATGGAATCCCGCGCTTCGAGCCAGACGCGCAGGTCGTGGGTGAATCGCTGGTGCCAGCGCAGCCCCTCGCTCACGGAGACGCAAACGCGCGTGCCATACCCACTGTTCATGCGCGCGATGCCGTAGGTCCCTCGGCCGGCGAAACCGGACATGGTCTGGCAGGAAATCAGGGCATAGATCCAGTGATCCGGGACCGGCTGGTCGATGCGCCCCTGTTTGACATCGTGGTTGCGCGAGGTGATCAGCACATCGATCTCGTCAGGCCAGTGGTAGACCTTCTTGAAGGCAGAAAGCTTCCCTTCGGGAACAGGCGGTTGCATGAAAGCCGGCTGGCTCAGATCATCCACCACCAGGCACCACGCGGCGTCGACGCCCTCGGTCAGCGCGCGGATTCGCTCTGTCCAGGCATCGCTGCTCAGCTCCGTCGTCGTAGCGGATTGCTCCAGCGCGATGGCCGCGAGCTGCACCAAGAAGGCATGCCACGCATGTTCCTGAAAGGGCTGGAGGTGGCAGAACTCGATGTCCCGCCCGCTTCCCAGGGCTTCCAGCACCTGCGGAAGGGTCATGGATAGACGTGGGCCATCGCCTTCTCGCACCACGATCATGGCATCGGTCAACAGATTGTAACGCGGTTCGGTCACGAGATCGGGCTCCCTTCTACTCGAGTTTGTGGAGTCCCAGGCGATCGTAGCGATAACGCCTCGGCCCCATTCTGAAGTCGAACCGGCCCGGCGCTCGCTGCCCGATCTCGGGCTCGGCGTCGGCCGGAATATCACGCGCCAAATGCGCCGCGATGGCGATCCGCTGAACCGCAGTCCCGAAAGGCCCCTCGATCTCCGGGAGGGTCACTGCGCGATCCGAAGCTCCCAAGCGCGTGGCGACACGCCGCTCGAGCATGCCGCTGGGGAACGCGAATTCGCCGTACTGCGCTTGCCGATCGACCAAGTTGCCCGCGCCGGCCACCGCCTGAGCCGCCAGCTGGCCTTCGACCCAACGCCCGTGTCGTTCCCAGTGCCCGCCTAGCTCGGCCACCAAGGCGGCCAAGGCCGCGGGGTGTGTCGCATCCTCGACCAGACTTCGGCTCATCTCCGGAATGGTCCACTGCGGATGCCGCTCGATACATCGAAGTGAAGCCTCGAGAATTCGAAGGTCCTCGTAGACGGTTCCGATCCCGTGGTGCCCGCGCGCCGAATCGTCCGGGCGGATCGAGACGCCAAGGTCTCGATCCTCCGGGGTGAGGACCACCAGTCGCGCGCGCCGGTAGGCCCGCGGTCTATCCGCGATCTGATGCCGATGGAGCCGGCCCGCGCGTTGCAGAAGCACATCGATCGGGCAGAGATCGCTGATCATGAAGTCGGCGTCGAGGTCGAGGCTCTGCTGGACCGTCTGCGTGGCCACGGCCACACATCCATGGCTGCCGCGCCCCTTGCCGAATTCGGTCTCGATCGCGGCGTCCAACAAGCGGCGATCCTCGCGAGCGAATCGAGAATGGTGCGGACAGGCTTGTCCTTGACAGGTCCAGAGCAGGTGGCGCAGCCCTCGTTGCTCGGCCAAGGCTTCGATCGCCTCCTGGGTCCGAACACAATCATCGACGAGATTGCGGATCACCAGCACGTGGGCTCCGTCGGCCGCTGCGTCGAGCGCGGCCTCGGCCACCGCCTCGGGCCGATCGGCGATGCCCGCTACCGATAGGTCCATGCTCTTGGGATTGCCGGGTGCGCGCACTGCAAGCTCCTGCGGCTCTCGAGCCGGGGCTGGCCAACTCGTGATCAGTGGGTATCCGAGCGCCTTGGCCGGCTCCAACTCGGGCAGCCTGCTGGCGACACCGGCCGCGTTCAGCAGGCGGCTCCTGGCCGACGCGCCGAGGGTGGCCGACATCAGCAGCGCGTATCCGCCGGAGCGAAGGTGGGTCTCGAGCACGGCCTCGAGCAGGCGCGCCATGTACATATCCGAAGCATGCACTTCGTCGACCACCAACAGCTGTCGCATGAGCGAGCTGCTGCGGAGATGCGCGTGGCTCACGACGAGGGTCGAAAGGAGCACTTGATCGATCGTGCCCACCGCGATGCTGGCAGCCAGGAATCGCTTCGGGTTCTCCGCTGCCCAGCCCCGATAGCGGTATCGATCCGCGGAATCATCGCTCCACAGCACCTCGAAGGGGGCCAGCAGCTGCCCGCTGGTGTCGTCGACTTGTAGGTAGTCGGGTACGGCGAGAACGACCGGTGGCCGGCACGCTGGATCGGGAAAGGCGCGTGCCACGGCCTCGACCACGCGGCGGTGCATCTGTGTTGCCGCGGTGCGCGTGGGCAGGGCAAAGTACATGCCGTCTACCCTGCCGCGCCGAAACAGTTCCAGAAACCGACCGATCGCCGCCTCCGTCTTCCCGGAGCCGGTCTCGGCCTCCAGGATGTCGATACCTCCCAACTCGCCGACCGGAGCATCGACGAGCTGGGACTGGGTCTCGTAGGGTCGGTGATCGGAGATGAGCTGGAAGCTGGGTAAGGAGGGAAGGGTCGATCGGGCGGGGCCGGCGTCCAAGCCCGTGGCGGCGACGACCTCGCGTGCGCGCATCCGGGCGAAGTCCATTCGGTCTGGATCCTCTGTTTCACCGAAAGGGAAGAACTTGGTGTTCGATCCCATCCAGTCAGCCAACTGGACCAGACCGGCGAATCCATGCTGGAACTCCGCGTTGGCTGGCAGGGCGAGTCCGTCATGGCCTTCGGCCTCCGGAAACCACTCGATCGCCTTGCCTGCCAGGTCGCGGATGCCGTCGAAGGGATCCATGCCGCGCCACGACCTCCAAGGCGTCGAGTCCGGGTCGAAATGCAGCCGATAGGGCTTGCCGTGATGGCAGATCGCGGCGACGAAGAGCCGCCCGCAGGCCTCCGCCGTCTCCCCCCAGACGGCGAAGCGCTCCGGCTGCAGCACTTCGTAGAGTCGGCCGCTCACGCCCCGTCCGCCACCGGCCAGCAGCGATAGCACCTCGGTCACGTGACCACGCGTGAAGGGCGGGCGGACCAGGGCCTTGTTCTGAAAGCCTACGTTGAACTTGCCCACATCGTGCAAGGCCGCCAAGAAGCAGAGGCGGGCGACCTGTACCGTGTCCAGGTCCTCGAGATTTCCAAGCCTGGCCAAGCGCGATCGCAGCAGGCTCGTCTGCAACAAGACCTCGCAACAGGCCGCGACGTCCGCGCTGTGATGTTCGAGTGGATGCCAGGCACGCAGCGCCCCCGGTTTGCCCTCGAGCTTGGCCCAGTAGCCCGTCGGCGATCCTTGCATCTACGGTGTCGCACCCTTCTAGCTGGCTCTGGTCCTCGTGGTGACCGCGCAAGGACCATCGCATCCCGATGCGGTTGTGGCATCCCGACTAACCGCAATGGAATAGAGAATAACATCAATGCGCAGCAGTGATCGACTGATAGGCGGTCACGAAGCGGACATCTTTCCGGTGCATCGCGATCAACAGCCAAGCGCGCCTTTTCCGCACTCTCCAATTGGACAGAGGGCCGGCTCGCGCCTACCCTGCCGTTCTACCTGCGCCTCGCCCGCCCCGGCGAGCCGTCATCCTGTCAAGGAGCCCCCCATGTCCCAGACGCATGCCCTTCGCGAACTCTCCAAATCGCTGACCTGCCTGCTCGTCCTGCTCTGCCTGACCGCCTGCGGCGGCGCCGAACCCGATGCCGAGCCCACGCTGGTACCGCCCACCGAGGATGCCGCGGCGACCTCCGAGTCCGACCCGGCGAGCGAGCAGCCAGCGACCGACGCCCCGACCGACCTGCCCACCGAGGCGGTCACCGAAGCCCCGACCGAAGTCCCGACGGAGGCGCCGACCGAGCTGCCGACCGAGCCGCCCGCACCCACGGCCGTGCCGGGCAGTCTGACGCCCGATGCCAGCCCCGCCCCCTCGGCCACGCCCGAGCCCGACTGGTTCGTCGAGTTCTACCCCGACAACTGGGACTATCAGCTGGACGAGGACCAACTCTGCGCCGGCGTCAACTGGCGCAGCGCCGGCGTCACCGAGCTGGTCTTCGGCCGCGAGGGCTTCTCGAGCGAGCCGGTCGAAGCCGAGGGCCGCAAGGGCGACATCTGCTTCCCGGAACGGGACGCCACCTTCTGGCTCGAGTACCGCCTGCCGGATGGGCAGGTCGAGCGCAAGACCTTCACCCTCGATCGGGAGAAATAGGCTTCGACCAGGCACTGCCTGCCTGCAGCCCAACCTCCAGTTCCCTCGAGCAGGCGACGGACGGGCCTGATTGACGGGACTCGCCGCTACGGGCAGCTCGAGAGCCGGCCGGCGATCTGGCGGTAGATGGCGCCGAGGTCCTCGCCATCCGGGGAGTGAAAGTACATGCTCGGCTGACTGGCCACGCCCTCCAAGAGGGGGCGCAGCACGTCGTCACCCAGTCCCAAGCCGATGGTGAAGACCCGCGTGCCGGCGCTCTTGGCCCGCTCGGCCAGCTGCAGGACCGTGCATTCCTGGCGCGGGCATTCTGGATGCGCGCTGCCCGGCCCGAAGGGCACCCGGTTGGGCAGGCCGTCGGTCAAGAGGATCATCACCGGCGCGTTGGGCTGTAGGCGCGCGCCGCGGCGATGGCGGCCCGGTTCTTGGCCTGCCCGCCCGGCTCGACCGGGCGCAGCATGGAGGTCGAGCGGTCGAGCACCAAGACCACGTCGCTGTGGTAGGCATCCGGCCGGCAGTACTTGTCGCGGCGGACGAAGGGTAGGTAGATCGGCTCCGGCGTGGACGTGACCGTCGCCGTCGGGGTGGGGCTGAGCGCGGGGGTGGCCGCCGGCCCACAGAGCGTTTCCACGTCGCCCAGCCCGTTGGCCTTGCCGAAGTTGATGCCGCGCCGCATGGCGTAGAGCTCGACCCGCCGCGTGTTGGCGCCCGAGAGCGCATCGAACCAGCCGGCACGGCCGGATCTGTACTGGAAGGGGCTGAGCATGCTGGTGACCACCTCGCCCGGCCGCTCCAGCCAGGCCAGGCCGCCGAAGCCGGTCTCCGGATGCCCGTCCCAGGTCTGACCCACGCCGCGGCTGGCATCCTGACCGAAGTGCTCGAAGTCGGGATCGATGGACCAGCCTTCGGCCCCGGGACGGGCGATCAGGACATCGCCGCCCTGCTAACCGTTCTTCTCATCCGGTGGCAGTTGGCCGTCCACGTTGAAGAGCACCGTGTCGCCATGCCGATCGCGCAGGCCCAGCAGCATGTCGCCGGCCGAGGTGAACTGGATGTCGGTCAGCCAGGGCTGGGGCCAGATGAACATCCGGCCGTCTAGGGTCTCGCGATGATCCGAATGCCAAGGCATCCAGCCCGCATCCACCTGGTAATGCGGTCCCTGCCATTCGTAGTCCAGGTCGAAGTGCAGCTCCAGATGCATGTCGCCGCCCTGCAGGTCGGAGCTGTAGACGAAGGCATCCAAGTCCCCGCGATCGCGGTCGACCGAGGCGTCGCGCACCAATCCGTGGTAGCGCCGGCCGCGCCAGGCCTTCAGCGCAAAGGGCCGCGCCTCGTCCTCGGCCCAGCCTTCGCCGGCCGCCCCGTGATCGAAGCTGTCCAGCAACCGGCCGTCGGCGACGCGGAAACGGTAGATGCGCCGCGCGGCCAGGTTCATCGCGAAGAGCAGGCTGCCGTCCTCGCTCAGATCGACGTCGCCCAGGCCAAGCCGGCCGGCCCCGTCCTGGCCGTCCAAATCGAAGCCGCCGGCATTGTCGAAGCCGCCGTGGATGTCCACGCCGGCATCCGGCACCTCGGCCCAGGGCGCTACGGCGCCGCTCTGCAGGTCGTAACGGTAGATCATCCCGGGCCCGCCCGGCCCGAAGCCGGAAGCGCGCTTGTGGAAGGCGCCGGCGAAGACGACCCGCTCGGCTGCGTGGTAGGCCAGTCCCCAGGTCGAGCCCATCTCCCGGTGCATGGCCAAATCGACGCGCTCCGGCGGCTCGCCTCCCGGTGCACGAAAGGCCACCAGGGCCCGTTCGTCGGGCTGCTGGCCCATCACGTACTGGCTGGTGACCAGGTAGGGGTTGACGGTCTGGCAGGCCGCCTCGAAGGCCGCGATGGGCGCCGGGTCCCCGGCGGTCGATGGCCGGGCCGGGCGGATTGCGATCAGCAGCGCGGTGCACAGGGCGGCCAGGACAAGCCCTGAACGCGGGATCGTGAGGCTGCCGGGGCGGAGCGCGTTGCGGTGCATGACGGGGCCTCCAGCCAGTCATCTTCGGGAACCTTGGACGCGATCCGATCCGCATGGTCGATGGATGGTCAAGCGCGCTGCGGCCGGCAGCTCGAGATCAAGCCAGGCCGATCAGCGGCAGGATCAAGCGCAAGCACAGGAAGGTGACCGCCCAGCCGATCAGGTCGATGAGCAGGCCGGCCTTCATCATCTCCCGCGGTGGGACCAAGCCCGAGCCGTAGACGATGGCGTTGGGCGGGGTGCTGATGGGCATCATGAAGCCCAGGCTGGCGCCCAGCGCCACGCCCAGCACCGGCGGCACCGGGCTGACGCCGGCCACCTGGGCCACCCCCAGCACCACCGGCACCAGGATGCTGGCCGAGGCGGTGTTGCTGGCGATCTCGCTGAGCAGGATGGCCGCCGCCACCGCGATGGCGGTCAGGGTCCACAGCGCGCCGGGACGGATCAGTGCGGTCACCGCATGCCCTACGGTCTCGGGCAAGCCGGAGCCGGCCATGGCCCTCCCCAGCGCGATGCCACCCCCGAAGAGCACGATGGTGCCCCAGTCGATGGCCGCCGCCTCGCGCCAGCGCAGGCGCTGGCCCTCGCCGGCCGGCAAGACGAAGAGCAGAAAGGCCCCGACCACGGCGCCGGTCGCCAGGGTCAGCCGCTCGGTCATCCAAATCGCCGCCGGCGCATCGGCGCCAAACAGCAGGTTGCCCAGATCGGGCGCCATCCAGAGCAGGGTGGCGACGCTGAAGGCGATGAGCGTGTTGCGTTCGGCGACCGAGACCGGGCCCAGCTCACTCAGACGTCGATGAGCCAGGTCCAGGTCGATGTGTAGATCGGCATCGCCCACGCGATACAAGCGCATCAACACCACCCAGCAGGCCCAGAGCATGATCAGCGTGATCGGCATGGCGAAGAGGGCCCACTGCAGAAAGCCGATGCGGATCCCTTCGGCGCTGGACAGCAGGCTCAGGCCGATGAGGTTGGGCGGTGTGCCCACCGGCACGCCCACCGCCACGCTCGAGCCCCAGGTGAGCAACAGCATCACCGCCAGGGCCATCGGCGATCCGCGCTGGCTCTGGCCCAGGGCGCCCAGTAGGCCCAGGCCGATGGGCAAGAGCATGGCGGTGGTGGCGGTGTTGGACAGGATCAGCGACACCCCGCAGCCGATGGCGCCCAGCGTGAAGAGCAGCCGGCCCGGCGTGCCGCAGGCCCAAGGCCGGGCCAGCATCTGCCAAGCCAGGCGCTCGCCCAGACGCGAGACCTCCATGGCCCGTGCCAAGAGGAAGCTGCCGATGAAGAGCGCGATGATCGGGTCCCCGAAGGCACCAAAGGCCAAGTCCTCGTCGACACCGGCCACCAGCACCAAGAGCGCGGTGGCCGCCAGCGCGGTCATCGGCAAGGGGATGGGCTCGGTGATCCACCAGACCACCGCCAGCGCGAAGACCGCGCCCACCGAACGCTGCGCTTCCGGTAGCGGCGCCAGCGCCAGCCACAGCAGGAAACCGGCGGCCGGGCCGGACACCAGGCCGGCCCAGCGACGGGTACTGCTATTTTCGATCCTAGGCATGCATTCCCACTCCCGGCCTCGATCTCGATCCCACCGGCCGCAAGCCTATCGCGGACGACGGCCGCTCGCCACCACCCTGCGACGAGTGCCGACCCTGGCCGGCTGACCAGGCCCGTGCCGGCGGGCGGCTCGACTCGCCGGCGGCGACGGATGCTCGAGCCCATTCTGTTGCGCTTCCTGCAACGACTTCACAGCAAGATTCCAAGGCAGTAGCATGCAGCCAATCCACGACCGGCGTTCGACGAGACAGAGGAGCAAGACATGTCTATACAAGGTACAAGACGGCAACGCAACTCCATCGGCCGTGGCCTGCTGATCGCGATCGCGCTGTTCGCCGGCGCCTGCGGGTCGGAAGAAGAAGGCTCAGACGTCGAAACGTCGCCGACGGTGGAGTCGGTCCCGGTAAGCACCTTGCCTATGGCCGAAGACCTGCCGACCGATCCACCGCCGACACCCAGCCAGCCGCCGGCCACCGAAGCCGCAACCGCCACGGACGAACCGACGGCGCTACCGGCCAGCCCGACGCCCCTTCCGCCGACCGCGGCCGCCTCGACCGAGGCACCGGCCCCCGCCCTGTTGTCCTACGACCCCGACCCCAACGTAGACGCCAACTGCGACGACTTCCCGACGCGCGAGGAAGCCATCGCCTGGTGGATCGTGCACCGTGGCGAGGGCCACGAGAATCCTGGCGGGCTGGATGGGGATGGCGACGGCGAGGTCTGCGAGCAAGGCAGCTCGGGCGGCAGCGATGCGGCGCCACCCCCACCACCGGAACCCGCGGCGCCGGCCATCGCTTGCAGCGGACATCGGACCTGCGGCACCTTCTCGACCCAAGGTGAGGCCCAGGCCTACTGGGAAGCCTGCGGCCGGCCAGGCAGCATGGACCGCGATGATGACGGTGTGGTCTGCGAGAGCCTGCCTTAGAGCGTCTAACAATACCGACGCCGAGCGAGCCCGAGGGATCGAGTTCGCAGGCAAGTCGGGAGCGGCTGACGGCGCGGAGGCGTGGCAGCGCCACGCTGAGCACCGGCAGGCGCTTCCGGCGCAGCATGCGGGCGCGAGACCCGGGCGCAGCCGGCGGGAGGTATTGTTAGACGCTCTTAGTGCTCGTTCAGCCCCTAGGACAGCGAAGATCGGACCGAGAGGAACTCCGTCGAAGCGGCAAGAACATCTGATCAGGGTGATAGCAGGTCGATCAGCTCCGTCAAAAGATCGATCACCCCATCGGCTTGCTCGATCCGTTCGGGCATCACCCGGTCTGCACCGTCGAGCTCGGCCAGGAGGCCCCGCATGAACCAGGCGCGGGCGAAGCCGGCCTTCTTGGCTCGTGTCATCGCCTCTGACCTCCAGCCCGCCGCACTTCTTTCATCCCGTCATCCCACAATCTGCAGGGCCAGCCACGGAACCAGGTTGAGGAGCAGGATGCCGATCTTGAACAGCACCAGGTGGTGGTAGTTGGAGCGGTCGAAGTCCTCGCGCGTCAGTCCGAAGCGCTTGCCGGCCAGGGCGTAGAATCGATCGGGCGCAAGGGTCGTGAACAGGAACCAGATCAAGAGCACGATGTAGTTGAGGATGAAGCACCAGAGCAGAAAGTCGCCGAATCCCTCGAAACTCATGGTAGGATCTCCTATCTTGATGTGCGACTTCGGTCACCGAGCCTCGCGGCAGGCTACACGAGCCGTGCGGTCGGGGCAACAACGTTCCACGTCCATTGGATCCACGGCCTCGAACATGCGATCACCACGAGCAGCGGCATGCTGCTTCCCCGCTACAGCAGCGACATCATCGGCCCCATCCTCTGGATCCTGGGCGCGATCTTCAGCACCATCGGCTATCGCGGTGCGCCGCGGACGCCCTGAGGGATCGATGGACTCGAGGAAGCGCCGGCCGGCCCTGCGAGTCAAGGCAGCACTCGCGGCTGCTTGCCTCTCGTGCTTGGCCACCATCGGATGTACCGAAGCGGACTCGAGCCTCACCGGGATGGATCGCGACGTCGACCGGCCGACCGCGTCGGAGGCTTCGAGCGCGGCCAGCACGATTAGGGTGACCGAGGTCGAGGCGAATGCCACGCCCACGATGTCGGCCTTCGCGATGCAGGCCACGAGCTCCTGCTCGGGCTGGAGGATCGGAGCGGAGATCGAAGCACCGCACGGCCGGGAAATCAGCTTCACCGACGGTGTATGGCGGGTCCGGCTCATCGGAGGCCTGTGGGAGTTTCACCCACCCGCGAAGCCCGTCCCCCCGGGCTCCCCGACGCGGGAAGCCTGGCGGGAGATCTGGTTCGCCACGGATTGCGTTATGCTCTTCGACACGTACTCTGGGGCCTCACATTACCATGGATCGGAACAGCTGACGGCCACACCGCCGGCGGAACCCTCGAGTCTCGAATGATCGGAAGGGGTGCGTACATGAAGGATCAACGACCCGGAAATCGAGCCCTCATCGTCTCGCTCGCACTGGCCGCGCTGGCACTCGCGCAGGTACCCGCTCTCGCCTCTCCCGAGCGCTCGCCCGCCCCTCAGGCCGGCCCCGCCGCCGTCGATCCCAACCGCTGGCTGGGCATCGACGTCCAGCTCCCCGCGCTCGACATGGCCGTTGACCGGACCGATTGCCAGACCTGGATCGACATCCAGAACGCGGGCGACGACGCGGCCAAGGCACTGCTGCTGGTCTGGGGCGACTCGGGCAGCTGCACCTCGCCAGCCGCCGGCCCCATCGACGTCGAATGCACGGGCCTGATCCGCCCCGGCGCCAGCTGGCGGGTCCCCCCGGGCCAGATCCCGGCCGGGTCCCGGCGCTTCGGGCCTGAGACGACTAGCTCGACCTCAACCTGCTGGTCCTGCGCAATACGCAATGGTCAGAATGCGCATTGACCATTGACCATTGCGTTTTGCGCACCACGCGATGAAGCCGCCCAGTCCTGGCGATGGAGTGACGAGGCCAAGCGCGTGCTGGTCTTTACTCCCTTCGCAGCACGGGCAGATAACCCCGCGGCGTCACCGGCAGGGGCGTGGCGGTCGGAGGAACGGCCGGGGTCGGCGTCGCGATCGCCATCTCCTCGGCCAGCGCGACGATGGCGGCGCCCGCCTCCTCGAAGGCCGAGATCAAGTCGCCACCGAATTCCAGGACCCAGAAGCCGCCCGGCTCGGAGATCTGCCGCAGCAGCGCGTACTGCGCGATGGTGCCGACGGCGATGGCGAAATGCCTCGCGCCGAACTCGGTCCGCAGGGCCTGGGCGCGCGCCCGGGCCAAGTCCGGTGCCTGCATCATCGGCCCATCGGTCAGCACGAGCGTGGTGAGGAGCGCGCCGTTGCGCAGGTCGCCATCACGCAGTTCGGCCGCGATCTTGTGGTATCCCAAATCGAGGCGCGCAGACCCATCCCGATGCGTGAGCTCCTCGAGACCGGCGCGCAAGCGGCTCCAGTCCGATGTCAGCGGGACGAACAGCTCCGCCGTGTCTCCGAAACCGATCAGCGCGACCCGGTCGCGTTCTGGATCCAGCTGATCGAGAACCCGGTCGACCCCCGCGGCGATAGTCGCGTCGACCGACATGTTGTTGAAGGTCGCGCCGGCCATGCAGCTGCTGTCGTCGATCAGCAGGTAGAGATCGATCGGCAGGCGCGGCTCGGCATCCGCCTGCGCGGACGCCGGCGGTCGCACGGTCGCGGCGAGCAAGCCGGCAAGCAGGCCGAAGATGGCTCCGATCACGATGACCGGACGGAACTGCGTTGATCTCTTCATGGCGGCGCTCCTGGTTTCGATCTCCCGATCCGTCGATGTGCTTAGGGCTCGTCAAACAGTCAACTACTACCGGCTGAAAGCCGGTAGCTTGGTCGCCGACTGAAAGTCGG
>CAZJWJ010000101.1:0-14003 GCA_964549495.1 uncultured Anaerolineales bacterium
CCCCCATTGGGCTCACCCCCACCCCGATGTAGAATCGCTTCCGTCGCAGCCCACCACCAAAGGAGACCCAAGTGCCCATCCCCTGGCAATCCAGTCACAGCTTCGAAGACATCCGCTACGAAGTTCACGAAGGCATCGCCAAGGTCACCATCGACCGCCCCGAGGTCCGCAACGCCTTCCGCCCCCTGACCGTCCAAGAGCTATGCCAAGCCTTCGAGCTGGCCCGCGACGACCCCGAGGTCGGCGTCGTCATCCTGACCGGCCAGGGCGAGCAGGCCTTCTGCGCCGGCGGCGACCAACGCGTCCGCGGCAAGGGCGGCTACGTCGGCGACGACGGCGTGCCCCGCCTCAACGTGCTCGACCTCCAACTGCAGATCCGCAACCTGCCCAAGCCCGTCGTGGCCATGGTGGCCGGCTACGCCATCGGCGGCGGCCACGTGCTGCACGTGGTCTGCGACCTGACCATCGCCGCCGACAACGCCATCTTCGGCCAGACCGGCCCGCGGGTCGGCAGCTTCGACGGCGGCTTCGGCTCGAGCTACCTGGCCAGCATCGTCGGCCAGAAGAAGGCCCGCGAGATCTGGTACCTCTGCCGACAGTACGACGCCCGAGAGGCCCTGGACATGGGCCTGGTCAACACCGTCGTGCCCTACGAGGAGCTGGAGGCCACCACCGTCCAGTGGTGCCGCGAGATGCTGGCCCTCAGCCCGATGGCCCTGCGCCTGCTCAAGCGCGGCTTCAACGCGGCCCTCGACGGCCAGGCCGGCCTGCAGCAGATGGCCGGCGATGCCACCCTGCTCTACTACATGAGCGAGGAGGGCAGCGAGGGCAAGGAGGCCTTCCTCGAGAAGCGCCAGCCCGACTTCAGCAAGTTCAAGCGCTTCCCCTAAGGGCTCGCGATCCCTACGAGAGACCCCATGCGCGACCCAGCCGCCAGCATCTCCCGCCTCCAGGCCTGGATCCTGGCCAGCCGGCCCAAGACCCTCTCGGCCGCCGTCGCCCCGGTGGCCGTCGGCTCGGCCCTGGCCGTCTACCACGGCGCCTTCCGCCCCCTGCCGGCCCTGGCCGCATTGCTCGGGGCGCTCTTGATCCAGATCGGCACCAACTTCGCCAACGACCTGCTCGACTTCCGCCGCGGCGCCGACGACGAGCATCGCTTGGGCCCCACCCGCGTGGTCCAGGCCGGCCTCTTGCGCCCCGGCGCCGTCGCCTGGGGCACGGCGGTGGCCTTCGGCCTGGCGGCGCTGGTCGGCCTCTACCTGATCGGCGTCGGCGGCCGGCCCATCCTCTACATCGGCCTGGCCTCCATCCTCTCGGGCATCCTCTACACCGCCGGCCCCTTCCCGCTGGCCTACGTGGGTCTGGGCGACCTCTTCGTGATGCTCTTCTTCGGCATCGTCGCCACCAGCGGCACCTACTACGTACAGGCCGGCAGCTTCAGCCCCCAGTCCGTCCTGCTGGGCGTCGCCGTCGGCGCCATGTCGGTGGCCATCCTGGTGGTCAACAACCTGCGCGACATCGAGACCGACCGGCGGGCTGGCAAGCACACCCTGCCGGTGCGCATGGGCGATGCGATGACGCGGCGCTACTACGCGCTCCTCGTCATCCTGGCCTTCGCCCTGCCGGTGGCGATGAGCATCCTGCGCGGCAGCGGCTCGCGCGAGGACTGGGGCCTCGGTCCCGGCGCCATCCTGGTAGTCCTGGCCCTGACCTTTACCACCAAGCCGCTCCTGGCCATCCGCACCGGCGCCAAGGGCGCGGCGCTCAACCCGGTCCTCGGCCTGACCGCGCGGGCCCAGATGGCCCACGCCCTCTTCCTGAGCCTGGGCCTCCTGCTGGACGCCTTCCTGGCCTACTGGCTGCTCTGAACCCCGCGGCGAGGAGGGCATCCCCAGCATGCTCCAGCTCGACATCCAGGCTTATCGCCTCCCCTTCCGCCGACCCTTCGTCACCGCCTTCGGTCGCTTCGAGCAGCGGCGGGGCTGGCTGGTCCGTATCGTCGATGCCAAAGGCCTCAGCGGCTTCGGCGAGGCCGCGCCCCTGCCCGGATTCGGCGGTGGAGAGTCTGCGGCGGTCGAAAGCGCGCTGAACACGCTCGGCACCGCGGTCGAGGATCTCGCGGATGCGCCGACCAGTGTCGCGGACCTGGCCGGCTGGACCCGGAAACGGATCGCCGAGCATCCCGGGCTCCTGCGCGAGGCGCCGGCCGCCCTGGCCGGCATCGAGCTCGCCCTGGCCGATCTGGCGGCCCGACGGGCCGACCTTCCCCTGGCACGCTGGCTGATCGCGGGGGCCGACCCATTCACGTCGATTGCGCACCCTGCACCGCGAGACCCGGCGTCGGCGGACTCGACCGAGGCCGAGCCCATCCCCGCCTCCATCCCGGTCAATGCGACCATCGGCGGCGATGCGCCGGCCGACTGTGCCGCGGCCGCACGACGAGCCCTCGATGAGGGCTACCGGTCGCTCAAGCTGAAGCTGACCGGCGACGACGCGCTCGATCTCGAGCGTGCTCGTGCCGTCCACGATCAGATCGTCACGTCGACGTCCTTCGCGTCCGGATCCAGCCTCGATCCGAATCGCGAAGAGCTCGGGGGGGCGACCCACCCGCCGGCCACGATCCGGCTCGACGCCAACGGCAGCTGGAGCGAAGAACGCGCCCTGCGCATGCTGCAGCGCTTGGCCCCGCTAGCAATTGATTATGTCGAGCAGCCGAGCCCGGTCCACGGCGACGCGGCGCGCGATCTGAACACCTTGCACCGCATCCATGACGCGAGCCCTCTCCCCATCGCCGCCGACGAGATCCTGCTCGATCCAGATCAAGCCCAGCGTGTGGTCGACACCCGAGCGGCCGACCTCCTGATCCTCAAGCCCAGCCTCCTGGGCGGACCGACGACCACGCTGGCCTTGGCATCCCGGGCCCGGTTGGCCGGCCTGGACATCGTGATCACCAGCGCCCTCGACGCTGCCATCGGCCGGCTCGGCGCGCTCCACCTGGCCGCCGCGCTGCGCGCCCGCCGCCCCTGCGGCCTGGCGACGGGCGCGCTCCTGGCGCGCGATCTTGCCCAGTTTCCCGATGTTCAGGCCGGCCGCCTGCGCGTTCCGACCGGGCCCGGCCTCGGAGTGCAGGTCCAGGCACCGTGAAGGCAGCCCCCACCCACCGCGGTCGATCCGCCTTTCACGCCTGACCCAACCCAGGTCCAAGAGGGCGCCTGTGGCCTTGGGGCGCGAAGCCGCAGGCCGTGTGCGACGGCGGATCTCAGCGGGACCGGACTCCCGCCTTCTGGTACCCGGAACCCGCGTCACGAGGTCCCGTCATCACTTCGGCTTCGTGCCCCAAGGCCACAGGCGCCCGCCCCACAACCGTTAAGGTCGCGTCTTGTCCGTCCGCAGATCTGCTCCGATCCGACCTTTCGTGGCAACGTATCATCATGAAGCGATTGCCCTGATGACTGCCCTGGCACATGCCGTCAACCCGTGATACCTTGCTGCGCGGCCACATCGAGCCACCTCGAAATGGCCTTGGGGGGACGATTCGAGATCGAGTCGCGCAATGCGCAAGGGGGAGACGCATGACGACGAGCAAGTGGTCGGACGATGCCTTCTTGGACCGGCTTCAGCTGCAAGGCGACGAGCTGGCGGATGCCACCGTGGCCGAGATCGCACGCAAGGGCGATGACGCGGTCGTGAACCACGTCTTTCGCCTGATGCGCTACAACCATCAGCCGCTGCCCCCCGGCACGCCGCCGGAGATCCGCACCTTCTTCGAGCAAACGGACAAGCTACCTCCCGATACGGACATGGAGCGGCTCGATCGGGGCACGCAGGCCTTCATGAGCGTCGTCTTCGAGTCGGGCAGCATCATGCTCACGCGCTCCTTGCCGGCCGGCTATGCATCGCCGCGGCTGTCCAAGACGCTCTGCATCTCCAACGACCTGGGCAACGCCCCTTACCGGCGCGTGCTGGCCGTCATCCAGCTCCTGCTCGATGTGGCGGGCGGTCGGGGCTTCGAGCCCGGCGGCAAGGCCGTCATGGCGGCGCAGAAGATGCGGCTCCTGCACGCCGGCGTCCGCCACGTGACCCTGAAGCCGGCCTGGATCCCCGATTTTACCGAGGAGATGGGCGGCGTGCCGGCCAGCCAAGAGGACATGCTCGGCACGCTGATGGGCTTCAGCTACCTGGTCATCGACGGGCTCCGTCGGATCATCGGCATCATCGACGACCGCGAGGCCGAGGACTTCTACTACATGTGGCAGGTCTACGGCGTGATGATGGGCATCCACCCGCCGGGCGAAGCGGGCAGCTTCGAGTACATCCCTTCGAATCTGGACGAGGCTGGCGAGTTCTATGAATCCTATGCGCGGCGTCATTACGTGGCCGCCGACCAGAATCCGGAGGGCGTCTACCTGGCCGAGGCCGATCTGCGGATGATGCAGACCCTGCTGCCCGTTCCCTTGCGGTGGTTGGGATGGAACATCATCCCGCGCCTGCTCATCGAGGACATGCTGGGACGCCCCGGCATGCATCGGGTCGATCTGAAGCCGGTGCCCCTCTATCCGCTGCTCGAGCTCGTCTTCCTGGAAATCCCCTTCGCCATCGACCGCATCGTCCGCCGCCGGGAGAGCCAGCACATGCACGGCCAGTTCGCCGAGCTCATCCTGGGCGACATGGTCGATCACGGCGCGGGCGGCGAGATCACCTTCGGCGTGCCGATGTCCATGCCGGAACTGGAGGCGCTGGCGGACAACCACTCGCGCCCATGTCTGGAGCGCTGATCCTCGGGCACGTCCTCTGTCAGGGAGAACGGGGTCCGACCATCAGCCGCGAGCGGCCTTCTGCTTGCGCCGATCCTGCAGCAAGTAGATGTAGTAGAGGTCGAGCACCAGCACGGTCAGGCCCATGGTCTTGATGAACCAGGCCTCGCCGGCCGGGAAGAACATGAAGGTGAAGACGGTGATCAGACCGGTGCCGATCATCTTCAGCCAGGCGATGGAGGTCGAGATGCCCTTCAGGCTGGGCCGGCGCAGCATCATGAAGGGGTAGAGCCCGGAGATGACCACGTTGGCCAGCATGCCCGAGGTCAGACCGGTGGGCGTGTCGTAGCCCTCGGCGGTGAAGAAGTAGTATCCGGCGCCGAAGGCCAGGAGGATCGCGATCATCAGCGGAAGGTAGGCCTTCTTGAAGCGTGGGATGTGCACCTGGTCCATGCCGTAGCGCAGCACCGCGGCGAAGATGAAGACGTCCAGGAAGAACCAGAGCTTGTAGCCCCAGTTCATCAGCCTACCCATGTCGGTGACGAAGACGAAGGCCCAGAGGAACTCCCAGGCGAAGTTGCTGGCCGCCGCCACGATGGGCATCTCGATGAACTGGTCGCGCAAGAAGTTGCGGATCAGCAGCAGGTAGACCACCGCCCACAAGCCGCAGCCGGTGATGAAGACCACCAGCTGCGGCACGGTGTAGATCTCCAGGGTGAACCAAGCATCCATGGAACGGCCCCCCTCTATTTCTCGGTGAGCACGGCCACCAGCTCGTCGTCGGGTGGCAGCCCGTGCTCGCGGATCACCTCGCAGCGACGCAGGTACATGGCCGCCACCTCGTCCTCGGGATCGAGCAGCTGCAGCAGACGGCATTCCGACTCGCAGGTCTCGAAGTCGCGCGCCCGGTAAGCGGCCACGACCGCGGCCAGACGCGGCAGGCTCTCGCGCTTGCGACCGGCGCGCGCCGGCGGATCGGCCTCGAAGACTTCGTAGACGTCCACCGGCTGGTCGCGCCCGACCACCTGAACCCGGTCGATCTCGCGCAACAAGTAGTTGCTCGGGAAGTCGAGCGCGCGGTGGGTATCCCCGGAGAGCACCAGGTCGAGACCGTACTGGCGCGTGACCCCTTCCATGCGCGAGGCCAGGTTGACCGTGTCGCCGATGACCGTCCCGTCCATGCGGGCCTCCGAGCCGATGGTGCCCAGCATCACCGTGCCGGTATGCAGACCGATGCCCATGGCCAGGGGCGACTCGCCGCGTTGGACCAGCTCCTGGTTGAACTGGTCGCGCTGGCGGAGCATGTCCAGCGCGGCCTGCAGGGCGGCATCGGCGCCACCGGGCTCGGGGAAGAGGGCCATGATGGCATCGCCCACGTACTTGTCGATCACGCCGCCGCGCGCCTCGATCACCGGCACCATGCGGCCCAGGTAGTCGTTGAGCAGCGCGAAGGTGCGGGCGGCCGGCACCCGCTCGGCCCGGGCGGTGAAGCCCCGCACGTCGGAGAAGAGCAGGCTCATCCGACGCTCCACCTGGTCCCCGAGCGCCACGTCGGTGACGCTGCCCTTCTGCAGGAAGGCCAGGAAGCCCTCGGGCACGAAACGGGCGAAGCTCTCGTTGAGGCGGCGGAGCCGTTGATAGAGCCGCGCGTTCTCGAGCGAGATCGCGATCTGGCCGCTGAGCATGCTCAGGAGCTCCAGGCGGTCGGGGGTGAAGACATCGGAGGCCTCGCTGTTCTCCAGATACAGCAGGGCCTGGATCTCTCCCTGGTGCCGGATGGGCAGGCAGAGCACCGACCGCGCGCCGACCCGTCGCAGGTGCGGGTCGGTGGTGAAGCGACCGACCTTCGAGGCGTCGGACAGCACCACGCTCTCGCCCACGCGCATGGCATAGCGCAAGACCGCCGCCGATACCTCCCGACTGTCCTCGATCGGCTGCGGCTCGATGGGCTGGGGTTCCTGGTCGAGGCGATACGCGGCCACCACCTGGGCGCGCCCCTCGCGCAGGTCGATCAATGCCCCCGCGTCCGCGCCGGCATTCTCCATCGTCACCTGCAGCAAGGTGTTCTGCAGCCGCCTCAGCTCGATCTGACCGGAGATTGCCTGGCTGGCCTTGAGCACGGTCGTCAGATCGATGTCCAGGCCACCGTGCTGGGTCAGACTGCGCAGGGTTCGGGTCCGGTTCGTCCGGGTCGTCTCGCCCCGACCGGTCGTGCCGCTGCGGCTCGAACGACGGCGCTCGCGCAGAAAGTTGAAGCGCTCGCGCATCTCGTCGACCTTGGTCGCCGCGCCCCAAGCCTGCCAGGCATCCACCGCCGCGCCCAGATAGACTTCGGCCAGACGATCGAAGCCCATTTCGAGCATGCCATGGCCCGCCAGCTCCGCCGCCAGCGCCTCGTCTTGGAGATAACCCTGCTCGGCGGCCCGCCCGATGGCCGATTCGTAGCGCCGTAAGGCCTCCTCGACCTGGCCGTCGATGCGCGCCAGCTCGGCCTCGACCAAGTCGAGCTTGTGCCCGTAGTTCATCGGCGCGCTCTCGGCCGCACCGCGCAGGCCCGCGAGGCAAGCGGCCAGGGCCTCGGAGGACTCCTCGAGGCGCCGGTCCGCCTCGGGCTCGGCATGCAGGATGGCCAGCGCGCCATAGAAGTGGAGCAGCGGCACCCACATGGTGCCGCGCCAGCCGGTGCGGAAGATCTCCTCGATGGCCGGGATGAACTTGTCTCGCGCGGCGTCGAACTCGCCGTAGATCAGGTGCTCGGTGGCCTCGAACATGGCCACCTGCAAGAGATGCGTCGTGTCGCCGCTCGATCGGAGCGCCGGCAGCTCGCTGCGCGCATCGAAATGCGCGCCGGAGAGCTCGATGCGCTGGCCGCTCTGCCCGAGCAGGTTGGCCACGGCCTGGCGGTTGATCCTCAGGGAGTGAAGGTGCCCGTGCGGGAGGATGCGCTCGAGCATGTCCTGCATGCGGCCCAGCTCCTCCTCGACCTGGTCCAGCGGCCGGCCGATGAGCAAGAGCTGCGTGCCGTGATTGACGCCGTTGAGCATCGCGAATTCGAAGTCACCGACCTCGATGCCGGCCTGGCAAGCGCGCTGTAGCCCTTCCAGCGAATGGGCCTGATGATCACGCCAATGCCGCACCGAGGTCTCGAAGGTCACCGTGACGGTGGGCAGGATGGTGCGGGAGTCCAGCCGATCCATCATCTCGACGCCGGTCCGGCCCATCTCGTAGCCGGCCGCGTACTGCTGCAGCGGGCCGCAGAGCAAGTTGGCATAGAGCGCCAAGGCAAAGGGCGAGGCGGGCGCGATGCCGTCCTGGATCGTCCGCCGCAGCATATGGGCCACCACGTCGACGAAGGCGTTGCCGTTGACGAAAGTGATCGGGACCACCACCAAGCCCAGGAGCCGCATCACGGCCAGCGCCTGCGGATCCTCGCAAGGCGGGAGCGCCAGCAAGCCCTCACGGCCCAAGGGCTCGATCAGGGCGGAGACCTCCGCGATCGAGCGGGCGACCGAGGCCTCGTCCGCATCCAGGTCGAGCGTGAGGCCGAGTCCTTCGAGGCCTTGGGCGCCGATCCTCACCGCATCGGCCAGCTGATGCCCCGCGCTATAGGCCTCGATGCGCGTACAGTAGGCCGGCACCGCCGCCACCGGATCCGGGGCGCGCTCGATGACGAGCGCCGCCAGGCGATGCGCCGCATCCAAGGCCTGGTCGCCGATGGCCGCATCGGCGGCCTCGCGGTGCAAATCCAGGCAGAGTTCGGGCCGGGTCGACCAGGGATCGGGTCCGAGCAGCTCGATCCCGGAGCGGAGGAGCCGAAAGGCGCTGTCGTAGGCCGCCGACTCCTTGGCCAAGCGGCCGGCGCGCAGGTTGTGCTCGGCCAATCCCTGACGCTCCGCGTCGGTTTCCAGCAAGTCCGAGGCCCGGTTGAGGTGGGAGACGACCTCGAAGCATCGCTCGGGCTCGACGGCCGGGGCCTCGAGCATCCGCTGCTCGAGGGCGCGGCCGATGCCCAGGTGGGTGCGAGCCTTGCGCTCGGCCGGGATCAGCGCGTAGGCCGCCTGGTGCACGCGATCGTGGGCGAAGCGGAACTCGATGTCGGAGGCGCCGAGATCCTCCATCTCCGCACCCTCGGCCAAGAAGCGCCGCCAGCCCGAGCCGAGGGGCAGGACCTGACCGATCTCCAGCGCCGGCAGCAGGGCGCGCGCCGTCGCCGCGGGGCTGGTCTCGGCCACCAGCGCCAGGGAAGCCAAATCGAAGCGATTGCCGACGCAGGCGGCCAGCTGGAGCAACTCGCGGCTGTCTTCGTCCAGCTCGAGCATGCGCCGCATCACCAGCTCGACCACGTTGTCGGTGATCTCGAGCCGGGCGATCGCCTCCAGGTCCCACTGCCAGCCCCCCATGTCCTCGACGAAGGCCAGATGGCCGTCGTCGACCAGCTGGCGCAAGAACTGACGCAGGAAGAAGGGGTTGCCGGCCGTCTTGTCGACGATCAGGCGCGCCAGCTCGCGGGCGATGATGGCCGGCGAGCCGGTGGCATCGGACACGAGCTCGGTCACGCTGCGCTCGTCCATCGGCGACAGGGCGATCTCCTCGATGCGCACGCCCGCCTCGCGCATCGTCTCGAGCATCCGCACCAAGGGGTGGCCGCCGTGGACTTCGGTGTCGCGGTAGGCGCCGATGACCAGGAGGCCCTCGAGATCGGGGTCGGCCAACAGCTGCTGCATGAGGTCCAGGGAGCCCATGTCGGCCCATTGCAGGTCGTCCAGGAAGAGCACCATGGGATGCTCGGGCGAAGCCAGGGTCGCGGCGAAGCGTCGGAAGACCAGACCGAGGCGGTTGCGCGCCTCGCGACCGCCGACCACCGGCAGATCGGGCTGTGGCCCGACCAAGCGCTCGAGATCCGGCAGGATCTCGACCAGCACGCGCCCGCTCTTGTCCAAGGCCGCTTGGATGCGCTCGCGCCAGGACTCGACCCTCGACTCGGGCTCGCTGAGGACCTGGCGCAGCAGCTCGCCGAAGGCCGCCGCGATGGCCGAATAGGGCTGGCTGCGCTGCAGCTGGTCGAACTTGCCGCCGATCACGTGACCGCGGCGCTCGACCATCGGCACCTGCACCTCGTTGACCAACATGCTCTTGCCGATGCCGGGTGCGCCGGCCACCAACATCAGCTCCGCTCGCCCCCGGCTGGCGCGACTGAAGCTCTCCAGCAGGCGGTCGACCTCGCGATCGCGGCCGTAGAGCCGCTGTGGGATGTGGAAGCGGTCCGAGACATCCCGGAGTCCGGGCTCGAAGGGCTGGATGCGCCCCGCGGCCCGCCATTCGCGCTGGCATCGTTCGAGGTCCTGGACCAGCCCGAAGGCACCCTGATAGCGATCCTCGGCCGACTTGGCCAGCAGCTTGTCGACGATGGCCGCGACGGCCTCGGGAACCTCGGCACCGAAGTCCCGCGCGGAGGGCGGTGGCACCGCCAAGTGCTGGTGGACCAGCTCCAGCGCGTCGCCGGACTCGAATGGCGTCCGGCCGGTGAGCATCTCGAAGTAGGTGGCGCCGAGGCCGTAGAAATCGGCCCGCCAGTCGAGCGCGCGGTTCATGCGACCGGTCTGCTCGGGGGCGATGTAGGGCAGGGTCCCCTCGAGCGACCGGATCGAACCGGACTCGACCCGCTCTTCCTCCAGGCGGGAGGCGATGTCGAAGTCGATGATCTGAAGCCGGCCCGTCTCCGGGTTGTAGACGAAGTTGGCCGGGTTGACGTCCTTGTGGATCAAGCCCAGCCGGTGGATCCGACCCAACAAGGTGGCCATCCGGATGGCCAGGTCCAAGAAGTCCTCGACCGCCATCCCACCGGGCTCGATGCGCGCGTAGAGCGGGCCGGCGCCGATGTCCTCGAGCAGCAGGGCCAGGTTCTTGCCATAGGCCAGGAGCTCCAGCGGCCGCACGATCCCCGGATCGTCGAAGCTCCGGAGCAGATCGTACTCCAGGCGCAGCCGCGCCCGCTCCTCGGGCGAGGGGTATTCGCCGGCCAGGGTCTTGACGATCACCGGGCGCTCGTCGGCATCGCGGCGCGCGCGATGGACGCGCGTCACGCTCCCCTCGTAGATCGTCTCCAGTCTCCCCAGGCCAGGAATCATGGCAGGGGCCCCCCAAGCCCCCGGCCATCATATCGACTTCGCCGCAATGGCGCCAGTCTGGAGGCATCCGGCGGCCAGGCGCTCAGGGCCCGGTCGATCTCCCGGAGATCAGGGCCCGCTGGGACCTTCCAGGCAGCCGGCGCGCCAGATGACGCCGTTGAAGAGCGGATGGTAGTGGATGGCCCGGTTGCGGATGTCCAGGCAGGTGCGGCGCGGATTGGGCGGCGCGTCGTAGCCGGACTCGGGCCAGGGCGGGGCGCCGGGTTTGTTGGGATCGAGCAGCTGGTTCCAGCCCATGACCCGGTCGGGATCGGCCAGGGCCCGATCGATGGCCGATCCGGGCGCCTTGAGGCGCGTGATTCGGCAGACGCAGCCTTCGCCCGGCTCGCCGGGCAGGATCTCGACGACCGGGATCGGGAAGACGATCCGGCCCGGGTTGTCGAAGCCGTCCCGGTAGCTGGCGGTGGCCTCGACATTGGTCGGATGCGTTCCGACCTCTCGAGGGATCAGCTCGTAGCGCAGCCGCGTGCCGGCCTCGGGCAGGTCGGTCAGGGTCCAGGTCAGGCGCCGCGCGCCAGGATCCCATGCCGCGGCCGGGCGCGACGAGCCCACGACGTACTGCATGCTGCCCGGCACGATGTCGTCGATGGTGATGCTCCGGAAGAGCACGCTGGCCTCGATCCGGCCGGCGATGCCGAGGAAGATCTGCTCCAGCTCGTCGGGGCCCGGGCTGAAGTGGTAGCGATCCGGGTCGTCGGCGATCTGGCGCAGCAGGGCCTCCTCGACGTCGTTGCCCAGGCCGATGGCGTAGGCGGTCACGCCGTCGGCCTTCATCTGGGCGATGACGCGGTAGATGTCGGCAAGCGGCGGCTGCTGGATGCGATGCCGGCCGTCGGTCAGGAAGACCACCACCGGCTTGGCGTCGGAGCGCGCGCCGGCGCTTGTGACCATGCGCCGGCCGGCCTCCAGCGAGTCGACCAGGTTGGTGCCGCGTCCCCAGGTGATGTCGGCCACGCTCTGGCGCAGCCGGTCCTTGTCGTCGGTCAGGTACTCCATCTCCTCGACCACCGCGTCGAAGGCGATCAGCCCGATGTGCACCAGCTGCGGATCGACGGCGTCGATGAAGCGGGTGGCGGCAAGCTTGGCCGCGTCCAGCTTGCCGTCGTCGACCATCGACAGCGAGCGGTCGATGACCAGGGCGACGTCGGCCTTCTCCTCGCGGCGGGGACAGCTGCCGGCCACCTCGAGGGTCACCTCGACCGTCTCGCCGAGGCGGATCCGGGTCGGCGCGGCGGTCTTGTCGCGGGTCGGGCTGCAGACCAGGGGGTCGCCCTGGGCGCGCAGCTCGCCGGCCGGCAGCAGCGCCAAGAGCGCGAGCATCCCCAGGACGGTCGCGAGTCGGGCGGGCGGGCGGATCATGCGGCAGCTCCCTTGCTCATGCGCGGCCCTCGAACGGAGGCCCTTCGATGGATTGCGCCCCGTCGATCTCCCGGAGATCAGGGCCCGCTGGGACCTTCCAGGCAGCCGGCGCGCCAGATGACGCTGTTGAAGAGCGGATGGTAGTGGATTGCGCGGTTGCTGATGTCCAGGCAGGTGCGGCGCGGGTTGGGCGGCCGGTCGTAGCCGGGCTGCGGCCAGGGCGGCGAGCCGGGCTTGTTGGGGTCGAGCAGCTGGTTCCAGCCCATCACCTGTGCCGGGTTGGCCAGGGCGTGGTTGATGGCCGCCTGCGGCGCCTTGAGGATGGTGATGCGGCAGACGCAGCCGCCCACCTCGCCGGGGATGACGTCGACGATGGGGATGGGGAAGGTCGTCTCGCCCGGGTTGTCGAAGCCGTCGCGGTAGCGGGCGGTGGCGGCCACGTTGGTCGGATGCGTGCCGGCCTCGGTGGGCTCGACCCGGAATTGCAGCCGGGCGCCGGTATCCGGCACCTGGGTCAGGGTCCAGGTCAGGCTGCGCGCGGCCGGGTCCCAGACGGCGGCCGGCTGGGCCGAGCCGGTCACGTAGCGCATGTTGGCCGGCAGGATGTCGACCACCTCCAGCTCCGCGAAGAGCACCGCGGCCTCGATGCGGCCGGCGATCTGCTGGAAGATGTCGTCCAGCTCGCTGGGTGTCGGGCTGTCGTAGTAGCGGTCGGGATCGCCGGCGATGCGCAAGAGGGTGGCCGCGTCGGCCCCGGAGCCCAGGCCGATGGCGTAGGTGACGATGCCGTCGGCCCGCACCTGGGCGATGATGCGGTCGATCTCGGAGATGTCCGGGTTGTTGACGCTGTGCTCGCCGTCGGTCAGGAAGACGATGACCGGCGTGGCGTCGGCCCGCGCGCCGGCGCTGGTGACCATGCGCCGGCCGGCTTCCAGCGAGTCGACCAGGTTGGTGCCCATGTCGCCCTGGATGTCGGCGATGGCCTGCTCGAGCAGGGTCACGTCGTCGGTCAGGTACTGCATCTCCTCGATGACGTCGTCGAAGGCGATGACGCCCACGTGCACCAAGGTCGGGTCGATGGTCTGGACGAAGTGCGTGGCGGCCGTCTTGGCGGCTTCCAGGGCGCTGCCGGGGCCGCGGCCCATGGAGCTGGAGCGATCGATGACCAGAACGGCATCGACCTCTTGCTCGCGCGGCGGGCAGTTGCCGTCGATCTTGAGCGTGACGGTGACCTCTTCGCCCAGGCGGATCTGGCTGGGGCTGGCGGTCTTGTCGCGGTCGACGCTGCAGACCGGTGGTTCGGACTGGGCTCTGGCGCGGTCGGGCGTGGCGGCGAGGTGGAAGCCGGCCGGCAGGAGGAGGGTGGCGGCGAGCAGGGCGAGGAATAGGTCTGGGAGGGGCAGGTGGCGCGAGCGGGGGAGTGGCGGCATCTCGGGACTCCGTGGGATTGGGACGCGGCTGGGATCTCGCACGTCGGATGGAGCGGCCGATCGGGCTTGGATCGCTTGGGGCGGCGCATCGAATGGTTGGTGATGAGACCGGATCTGTGGGAGATAGGGTTGATTATAGGGACAGGACGGTTCGGGTGGGGTGGGGGTTGTGGTTAACATCGTTCTGTGACGGAAAACGTCTCTTGTGGAATCGAGTGGGGTGGGCGGGTCGGGAGGGAAGGGAGAGGTCTTCGGAGCCAGGGCCAGTCGGC
>CAZJWJ010000101.1:14013-17904 GCA_964549495.1 uncultured Anaerolineales bacterium
GTTTATTGGGGGGAGGGGGGGGGGGGGGGGGGGGGGGGTGGGGTATGCTGGGTTTTGGGGGGGGGGGGGGGCTTGGGGGGGGGGGGGGGGGGGGGGGGGGGGGGGGAGGGAAGGGAGAGGTCTTCGGAGCCAGGGCCAGTCGGCTTGGGTCGCTTGGTCCTGCTGTGCCGAGGGTGTCTCGGCAAGACTCAGGACTGTTGCCCCTTCAAGGAAGCCCTCAGGCGGGGGGCTGATCTGGCGGGGTGGGGAGGGAGTGGCGGAGGGCGGCGCGTTGGAGCTTGCCGGAAGGGGTGCGGGGGAGGGGGGGAGAGAGGAGGTATCGGTGCGGGAGTTTGTAGCTGGCGAGGTGGTGGCGGAGGAAGGCGTCGAGGTCGGGGGGGAGGGGGTGGGTGGCGGTGGGAGCTTGGATTTGGGGTGGGGGGGAGGCGGTCGGGACGAGGACGGCCAGGGGGCGCTGGCCCCAATGGGGGTCGGGATCGGGCAGGACGCAGCAGTCGGCGATGGCGGGATGGCGCAGGAGGACGGCCTCGATCTCGGCGGGGTAGATGTTCTCGCCGCCGCTGACGATCAGGTCCTCGCGCCGGCCGCCGACGTGGAGGTGGCCCAGATCGTCCAGCCAGCCCAGGTCGCCGGTGTGGAGCCAGCCATCGGAGAGGGTGCTGCGGGTGGATTCTTCGTCGCGCCAGTAGCCGGCCATGACGGTCGGCCCGCGCAGGATGATCTGACCGGTCACGGAAGGGGGAAGGACCCTGCCCTCATCGTCGATGATGCGCAGCTCGGTGAAGGGGAGGGGGGGAGCCCCCGATGGAGCGCGGTCCGTGGTGGCGTGATCCCCGGTGGCGGGTGCGGCGGTGGCGACTTGGCTGGCGGCTTCGGTCAGGCCGTAGGTGGGGGCGATGGGAAAGCCCAGCGAGCGGGCGCGGGCCAGCAGGTCGGGGGGGATGGGGCCACCGCCGAGCAGGACGGTGCGTAGGTGGGGTGGGGCGGGATGGTCGCCCCAGGCTTCGAGGAGACGCTGGAGCATCGTCGGGACCAGGGAGATGCGGTGGACCTGGTCTTGGGATAGGGACTGGGCGATGGCGCGGGCGTCGAAGGGAGCGTTGGGGAGCAGGGCGGTGCCGCCGGCCAGCGCGCTGCGCCAGAGGACGGACAGACCGCCGACGTGGAAGAGCGGCATGGGCGCCAGCCATCGATCCCCGGGCGCGATGCCCAGGCGTAGCGCCGAGCCCAAAGCGCTCCACAGGAGGTTGCCGACGGTCAGCACCGCGCCCTTGGGCCGGCCGCTGGTCCCCGAGGTGAAGAGGATGCATTGGGGAGAGGCCAGGTCGAGTCGCGGGAGCAAGGGGTCGGCCCCTTCGCCAAGGAGCGATAGACCATCGGCGATGGAGACTCGGGTGGACGTCCCGTCATTGCGGACAAGGTAAGAAGCGCGATCGCCTTCGGCCTGCAGGACCACCCTTCGAAGGCTATGGGGGATCGGTGTGGACGTGGAGGCGTGCAGAGAGAGGGGGCTGCCGGCATGGGTGATCAGCAGCTTGGGCTGGATCCATTCGAGTTGCCAGGTCAGCTCGTCCGCCGTCAAGCGACGATTCAGTGGGACCAGCACCGCACCCAGCCCGGCCACCGCGTGGAGGGCCATCACCATCCGCAGGTCATCGGGGAGGAGGACGGCGACGCGATCGCCGCTGCTGACGCCGAGTGCACGCAAGCTGGAGGCCAGGCTCGCCACGACTGCATGCAGCTCGGCGTAGGTGCAGGCGGTCCCCGAGACCTCGACCGCGATGCCCTCGGGTCGCTCTGCCGCCTGTCGGCTCAGGGGGAAGGGCAGGTAGGTCTCGGACGCGGCCTGTGGGCTCATGGTCGAAGCTCGATCCCCACCGGCATCGGGTAGCCGGGCGCGTGGTCTCCAGCGGGCATGTGTGCCCAAGCTCCGGTCACCACCATGGCCAGGAAGTAGAACGCGTTCAGCAGCACCGGGATGGCGGCGACGAGCGTCAAGATCTCGCGCCAGCGAGTGCGGATGCGGTTAGGGGTCGTCAAGTACCTCGGCCTCGCCGGCGACTTGACGTCCCAGATCGCGTCGGCGCTCGATCTCGGCGCGCGCCGCTTCCGACAGCGGGGTCGGCGGGCGGAGGGAGCAGATGGCGGTTCCCGGCAGGCCGTGGCGATTCCGGGCCACCCAGCGATAGGCTCGGTCCGCGAGGTGGCGCAGGCCGGGAAGGCCGAAGGTTCCGCGCAGCAGGGGCGGTCCGCCCGGCAGGAGCTGGTCCAGGCCGGCCAGGACCGCCGCCGCGCCGCGGTGGCGCCGGCCGCAGGGCTCGATGGCCCAGGCGGCCACGTCCACCTCGCGCTGCCGCAGTCCGCTGGCCTCCAGCAGCCCGAGCGTCTGCGAGGGCAGGAGGCAGAGGCGCCGTCTCCAATCCAGGCGAGCCATCCAGGCCGCCAGCTCGGAGCAGAAGCCTCACTGTCCGTCGTAGATCAAGAGGAGGGATCGGCGACCGGGTCCAGGCTGCTCCGTCTCGTCGGATGCGGTCATTGTGCCTCTACTTCCTGCGAGTTTGCGGCTACATTCGGACGCCGGCCTCGCGGCCCAGCGCAGGCGCCAGCGCGGAAACCTGCTCGACGAGGCGCTCGAGAGCTTCGGGCAGGAGGGCCTGGGCGCCGTCGGAGAGGGCTTCGGAGGGGCGGGGATGGAACTCGACGATGAGGCCGTCGGCGCCGGCGGCCAGGGCGGCCAGGGACATCGGGAGGATCAGGTTGGGGTCGCCGGTGGCGTGGGAGGGGTCGACGATCACCGGCAGGTGGGTGGCGCGCTTGGCCAGGGCCATGGTAGCCAAGTCGAGGGTGAAGCGGGTGTCGGGCACGAAGCTGCGCACGCCGCGCTCGCAGAGGATGACGCGCGGGTTGCCGCCGGCCAGGAGGTACTCGGCCGCCAGCAGCCACTCCTCCAGGGTCGCGCTGAGGCCGCGCTTGAGCAGGACCGGCTTGTCGATGTCGGCCAGGGCCGCGAGCAGGGCGTAGTTCTGCATGTTGCGGGCGCCGACCTGGAAGGCGTCGACCATGGGGTACATGGGCTCGACGTCGGCCGGGTCCATCACCTCGGTGACGAAGGGCAAGCCGGTGGCGCGCCGCGCCTCGCAGAGCAGCTCGACGCCGCGCATGCCCAGGCCCTGGAAGCTGTAGGGGCTGGTGCGGGGCTTGAAGGCGCCGGCCCGCAGCACGTCGGCGCCGGCCGCTGCCGCCAGGCGGGCCGTCTCCAGGATCTGCGAGCGACTCTCGACGGCACAGGAGCCGGCGATGATGCCGAAGCGCGGTCCGCCGAAGGTCACCGGACCGATCTCGACCTGGCTGCCGGCCGGCAGCAGGTCACGCCGCGCCAATCGCCAGGCCGTATCGCAGGGGATCACCCGCTCGAACAGGTCGCCCGGCTCGGCCGCCGCCAGGTCGCTCATGCGCGCCTCGGGCAGCACCAACAGGCCGTCGCCCAGTTCGTAGACGAAGACCTCCAGGCCCTGTAGGCGCAGGCGATCGACCAGGGCGCGCAAGGCTCGCGTGGAGGTGTCCGGACCGAGCAGGGCCAGCAGCGTTCCCGGCTCGTCCTCCTCGGGGAGGGCCAAGAGCTCGGCGGGATCCCGACGCGGTCCTTCGCGCAAGGGGATGGCGAAGGGCGAGGTGGGCTGGCTGGGAGATCGGTGATCGTTCACGGCTGGGACTCCAGTCATCGGATTCGACAGTCGCTCGCGGCGAGCGTCGGTCATCTGTGCAATCTACTATATGGTGACGCAAGATAGCCGTCAAGAGCTTGGTTGGAACCTTCCTGGGACCCGTCGGCAGTGCTAAGAGCGTCTAACAATACCGACGCCGAGCGAGCCCGAGGGATCGAGTTCGCAG
>CAZJWJ010000102.1:0-17434 GCA_964549495.1 uncultured Anaerolineales bacterium
CATGGGGGCTTCTAACTGTCGCCGATGTCCGTTTCTAACTGACGCTTGACACGTGGTCCTCGCATCGGCCGATATCCAGCGAAGCGAGTGCACGGCTGCCAAGCGGGCAGCCCGGGATCTCAAGCAGCGCGGTATGCTCACGACCGTCCTCTGCCCTCGCTCGCATTGCCGAGACGACGTCTGTCTGAGGGACTTGGCTTCCTCCTCCAGGTACTACTTCGATCTCTCGAACCTCCGCGGGCTCATCGCGACCTTTGGGCGCATCCGCGACGAGCTGATCAACATCACCATCCGCCAGCTGATCGTGACCGAGACCCTGCGCGAAGGCGTGGACTTCGTTCCGGGCAGCGCAACGGACGACGAGAAGAACCCCATCTTCGAGCTCGATGGCCGCAGGCTGCGTTGGACGATGAACTACGTGCCCAAGGATGGCGTGACCTTCACCTACCAGGTCCGGCCGGAGTCTCCGGGCTTCCACCAAGTCACCGAGCCGACGCACTTTGCCTGGCGCGACAACCAGAATCGCTTCGGCGAACTCTGGACGGACCCCAGCTGGGTGCAGGTCTTCGCGCCCGTCCGGCGCATTCCATGATGATCGGAGAGGAAAGCGCATGAATCCACGAACCTTCAGGATCCTTGCCACGGTCACCTTCTTGGCATTCATCGCGGGGTTGACGCTGCCGATCACCGAGACGGCACCGGTCGGTGCGATGCCGGCCGGCCAGCCCTCCATCCTCCCCACCCCTTGCCCGAGCAGTTGCGTGGTCGACGCGCAGCCCGCGGTGCATCCGTACATCCTGCTCCAGGGCGAGGACAGTCAGGTGAGCATCCGGATCAAGGCCGTCTGCGCCGGCTACCCTCCGGAACCCCTGCACATCGTCTTGGCGGTGGACAACTCCACGCTGATGGATCGCGACGAGCTCGAGGCAACTCGGGAGATGCTCACACGACTCGTGGATCGCCTCGATCTGCCTCGCAATCCGTCCGACCGCCTATCCTTGGTCGGACTTCGCCAAAGCGCGGTCACGCTGGTGCCGCCGGTCAACGATGCCGATCGAATAAAGCAAGGCATCGCCAGGCTGGACATGGAGGGTGAGTCCGACCTCTCCGGCCTGCTCCAGCAGGCGCATCTGACCCTCCGCCGCATCAATCAGCCCGACTGCACGAACGAGGTGTTCAACGAGATCGTCGTGCTCGTCGCGGCGGTGGACGCGCGAGAATGCATCGAGGCGGTTCGGGCAGCCCGCGCACTCAAGGGCAACGGCATCCTGACAATCACCGTTCAGGCCGACCCGCAAGGCCGCAATTCGGAGTGCCTGCGCCCGGTCGCCTCGTCGCCTCGATACTTCTACGAGATCGCCAACGCAGGAGGACTGATCCAGGCCTTCGTCCGCATTCGCCAGGAGATCATCAACGTCAGGCTGCGTTACCTACAGGTCGTCGAGACGGTCGCCGAAGGCAGCGAGGTCGTCCCCAACAGCGCCGAGCCGCCGGCCATCTTCGACCCGGTCGCTCGTACGCTAAGGGCTCGTCAAGCAATAAGAGGTACAATTCGGACGCCGCTGCATCCACCGTGTCGGCCCGCTGCTCGTCGGCAATAGCTCTGCTATTGCCTCCTCCCAGCGAACCAACACGGCGGCGCAGCACCGCCCTCGGTTGCGCCTCTTATTGCTTGACGAGCCCTAACCTGGGAGCAGAACTTCATTCCGAAGGATGGCGTGACGATGACCTATCGGCTGCGACCTCGCTCCCCTGGATTCCAGAAGGTCAGCGAGGGCGCCGAGGTAAGCTGGCTCGATAAGCGGCTTCGCGGCGACTCGCTGCAGACTGGGCCCAGCTGGACGCAGGTCTTCGCGCCGAGCGTCCCGACACCCTGACGGTGGACCGAGACCGAGCCAACGACCAGCACCTTTCATCAAACCCGAGCGCCATTCTCAGTCGAAGACCATCCCATGCCGGTCGGCCAGGATCTCGCGACAGCCTTCGACTTCGCTCGCCCGCCGGCCGGCCTCCCAGCCCTGCACCTCCCCCACCACCTCGGCCAGCTCCGCGATGACCTCGGCCCTCGCGTCGCCCGTCCAGGCGATGCTCGTGCGGCGCAGCAGCAGGTCGTCCAGGTGCTGCACCTGCTCGCGGGTGGCCAGGAAGGCGATCTCGCGCCGGCTGTAGTCCGGGAGTCGCTCCAAGGGCTCGTCTTCTCCCTCACCCTCCGCCAGGTAGGCCGCGACGGCTTCGGCGCGACTGCCGTAGCGGTCGAAGAGCGCGCGGGCACGGGGGAGTGGCAAGCCGTGGCGGCCGGCCAGGCCGGCAATCCAGACATCGCTGGCCTCTGCACTCTCCGGGTAGTCGCGTCCGCCCCCGATAGGCAGGTCGGCGGTTCCGACGCGTCGCGGCCGGCCCAGGCGCTCCAACACCGCGTCAGCGGTCTGCTCGGCGAATGCGCGGAAGGTGGTCCACTTGCCGCCGACCAGGCTCAGCACCGGGAAGGCGGCGACCTGGCCGGCCTCGAGGACCTCGATGCTGTGGTCGCGGCTGATGTTGCCCGTGTACCCGTCGGGGCTGGCCGGCAGCGGTCGCACGCCGGCAAAGCGGAAGACGATCTGCTCGCGGCCCACCGGGATGTCCGGGAAGACCTGGGCGACCATGTCCAGCAGGTAGTCCACCTCCTCCTGGCTGCAGCGCGCCGCGTCCGCGTCCTCGATGCGCAGGTCTGTGGTGCCGATCAGCACCCGCCCTTGGAAAGGGCAGATCAGGACGATGCGGCCATCGCGATGCTCGAAGAAGATCTCGTGCCCGGCGATGGCCTCGCGCAACTCGGGATGGTCCAGGACCAAGTGCGAGCCCTTGGTGCCGCCGATGAGCTTCGTCTCCGTGCCCATCGCTCGATTCGCCCGGTCGATCCAAGGGCCGGCGGCGTTGACCACGACCCGGGGGCGGACGCGAAAGCGCTCCCCGGTGATCTGGTCGCGGAGGGTGACGTTCTCTGACGAGCCGACCCCATCGGAGACCTGCGACGTCCCCGTCCCCGCACCCGCACCCGTTCCCGCTTCCGACTCCGACTCCGGCGACTTCGACTCCGACGGCTCCGACCCCGGCTCCGGTTCCGCAGCCGGCTCGACGGACATGTAGCTCAGCGCCATCGCCCCATCATGCGCCCGCTCGGCATCCTCGATCATCTCGATGCAGATGCGCTCTGGAGACGGCATCATCGCGTCGTGGTAGCGGGCCACCCAGCGCACGGAAGGGGCCAGGCGCGGCCAGCGCTGGCGCAGGGCCTGCCGGCCGAAGAAGCGGTGCGACGGCATTGGGCTCTGGCCGCGCACGTAGGCGTCGTAGAGCATCAGGCCCAGCTTGACGACCAGCGCACCCCGCTCGGCCGGCCGGCTGCGCCAGCCCAAGAGCTTGAGCGGCGCGTTGAGCAGGCCCGAGAGGGGCTTGGCGATGGGGATGGCGGTGGGCAAGGGCTGCGTCAGGTGGGGCGCATTGCGCAAGAGGCGGTTGCGCTCGAGCAGGGCTTCACGCACCAGGCGCAGCTCACCGTTCTCCAGGTAGCGCAGGCCGCCGTGCAGCATATGCGAGCTGGCCGAGCTGGCGCCGCTGCAGTAGTCCGCCCGATCGACCAGCAGCACGTCGACGCCCTGCAGCGCCAAGTCCCGGAAGGTGCCGATGCCGTTGACGCCAGCACCGACGATCAGGACCGGGAGGTCCGGCGTCGCGCGCAGCGACTCGAGCTTGGTTTGACGATCGTTCATCATCGGCCCCGGCCGGCAGATTCGCGCGCACGTTGCGCTGCGAGAGAGTGAGATCGGTTCCTGCAACTCGATTCCTGACAGGGCTGTGATCGAAACGGGGATGCGAGCGGCAATCATGTCCAGGGCACCGGGTATTCGCAAGCTCGTGCACTGACGCTGTCAATCTAGGGGCACGACCCGGATCCAAGTCGATTTGGATCAACGATCGGTATACACTGGTCTCGATTGCGATCTGCCGCTCGGGAAGCCAGGAGTCTGCGGAATCCAGATGGACCACATCAATCGCTGGATGCATTTCGGAATCGTCGTGGCGATATCCTTGTTCCATGCGGCTGGAGATTCGGCCGATCTGCCCCGGATGATCGAAGACGATCATCCGATCAGCACGGGTTGGGGACATAGCTGTGGTCTGCGCCCCGATGGTGAAGTCGAATGCTGGGGAGCCAATATTCATGGTGAGACGCATGCGCCGAGCGGTAGGTTTGCGCGGATCAGCGCAGGCGGATATCACGTCTGTGGCATTCGAGTCGACTCCACAATGGTTTGTTGGGGCCTCGACCGCGACGGACAGTCGGATTTCCCCAGCGGAGCATTCATTGCGTTGTCGGCGGGTGTCTACCACTCATGTGCCATTCGTGACGATGGCACCGCGACCTGTTGGGGCGACGATGAGAACGGGCAGTCCACGCCCAAGCCAGGGGATTTCGTACAGGTCAGCGCGGGCTATGGACACACCTGTGGTCTCCGAGCTGACGGCGGGATCGACTGTTGGGGCGCCCGTGCCTTGGGTCAATCCACGCCACCCGAGGGCACATTCGTTCAGGTCAGCGCAGGGTTCTTCCATACTTGCGCGCTGCGTTCAGATGGCACGATCAGTTGTTGGGGCATCAACTTCGACGGTGAGACCGACGCGCCCCAGGGTCGCTTCGTGCAAGTCAGCGCTGGGGGAAGCCACAGCTGCGGCGTCCGCGTGGATGCCAGAGTCGAGTGCTGGGGAG
This sequence comes from uncultured Anaerolineales bacterium, assembly GCA_964549495.1. Taxonomy (GTDB): domain Bacteria; phylum Chloroflexota; class Anaerolineae; order Epilineales; family Epilineaceae; genus JACKBJ01. Next base: position 4,751 of record CAZJWJ010000102.1, read on the forward strand.
TCAACAAGGACGGCCAGGCAAGTCCTCCGACCGACGACTTCGTTCAGGTCAGCGCGGGTGGAGACCACAGCTGTGGCCTCCGTTCCGACGGAACGGTCATCTGCTGGGGAGAGGATGCGCTCGGTCGAATCGATCCTCCTGAGTCCTCCTTTCTCACACCTGTTGCGTCGCGGCTGTACTTGCCGGCGCTCTTTCAATAGCTCCTTCGTCGCAGCCATCATCCACCCAACCACCTGTACCGACAGGGCCACGTCACGGACGCTCTGGCAATCGGGAGTGCGGATTGGACAGTCGCTCGCAGGATCAGCTGGCCTCCTTGGCGGTGGACTGGATCGTCCAGCGCCGCTGGAGCGAGGCCGAGTACCTGGAGTTGGCCCATTCCAACAACTGGTTCGTGGAGCTGGTTGACGAAAGGGTGGTGCTCCACGAGCTGGCTTCGCGCAGCCATCAGGAGCTGGCCGGCAACCTCTACGCGGCCCTGAGACGATCCGAGCGCGGCAAGGCGCTCTTCGGCCCCTACCCCATTCGGCTCTGGTCGGGCCGCATCCGCGAGCCGGGCCTGCCCTTCTACCGCTCGCCGCACGCAGCGCGCGCCGGCCAGCAAGTCGGTCAGCCGCCGGATCTGGCGATCGAGATCCTCTCGCCCTCCACGCGCACGACCGACCTGCAGGACAAGCGCGCCGAGTACGCCCGATCGGGCATCGAGGAGTACTGGATCGTCGATCCAGTGGACGAGTCCCTGACGCTGCACCGCTTGGTGGACGGTCGCTATGACGAGGGTCAGCGTTTCACACGCGGCGAGACCGTCCGCTCCGCGGTGGTCGCCGACCTAGGGCTCTCGCTCGAAGAGATCTTCGGGGACTGAGGCCGCTACGCCTCGGGTCGTCCTGCGGTCTCTCGGCGCATCGCTGGTCTGTTCTTGGCGCGCGCCGGCGGCAACATTCGAGCCCGTCTCGATGCGTGCACGAAACCGATTTGCGGACGCTTTCGTCGAAGCCTCGAGACGATGGTTCTCCACACCGCATCGGTCGAGGCCGGGCATGCCGAGGAGCCGAGTGCCCGCCCCTCGAGTCACGAAAGGCAAGCACATGATCCAGCGGTTCACCCGCTCCGAGACCACGATCCGCCGCGGATTGCTACTGCTCGCCCTCGTCCCTCCTTTGGTCACCTTGGCCTATATCCTGCGCTACGGCATCGACGTGCCCTACATGGATCAGTGGAACAGCGTGCTCCCGCAGGTGCTCCACACCTTCGACGGGAAGCTGACCTGGGACCTGCTCTTCAGGCAGCACAACGAGTTCCGCCCCTTGGCGCCCCGCCTCCTGTGGTTGCCGCTGGCGGCCATCACCCACTGGAGCATCCCCGCCGAGCTGATCCTGAACTACATCGTCGCGCTGGGCTCCTTCGCGCTGCTCATGTGGCACGGGCGGGGCACGCGAGACCGGCGATCCCCGAGCGACGCCGCCGTCCTTCTCACGGTCTCGATCCTGCACTTCTCCATCCTGCAGTGGGAGAACTGGATCAACGGCTTCCAGCTGGTGGTCTTCCTCAACGTCTTCGCTGCCCTACTCGGGCTATCCATGCTGGTGCGCACGGCCAGCCCGCTAGCCTTCATCGCGGCCCTGCTGCTCGGCGGGGTCACCGCTTTCTCCACGACCAACGGGCTCCTGTACTGGCCGGTCGGCGCGCTGCTGCTGGTCCTGCGCATCGCGACGCGCTCGGGCTATCGCCCTGTCCACCTGTTGATCTGGCTCGCTTCCTTCGCCACGCTGGTGGGCAGCTACTTCCATGACTACGTGCGCCCGCCGACACATCCCTCCATGCTGGCCTTCCTGGAGCAACCCTCGGACTTCGTGCGCTACCTGCTCGTGATCCTCGGTCGGGGAGTCGGCGCCGATCCGCTTCGAGCCACACTCTCCGCCACCGTCCTCTTGTCGACCTGGGTCCTCCTGGCCAGGACCCTACCCATCGATTCCTGGAAGCGCTTCGCCCTGGATCCAGACCGGCAGTTCTTCCTTGGCGCGGGGCTCTTCGCCCTGCTCTCCATGCTCGCGATCGCGGTGGGGCGCACCGGCTTCGGCTGGCAGCAAGCCTCGAGCCCGCGCTACGCCACGATCTCCAGCCTGCTGTGGATCAGCACGATCCTGCTGGCCGGATCCTGGTTCCGAGCGCGGCAGGGAGCGCATGACGAGCTGGATCGCGCGACGACCGCATGGCCGCATCGCGCATTGCTCGGACTCATGCTCTTCGTGTCCATCGCCAACCTCCACGGCTCCAGCCGCTGGTGGTCGAGGAGCATCCAATGGCACTACGTTCCGGTCTGCCAGGCCCAGCAAGCCCTGTTGGACGGACAGGCTTCGGACGAATTGCTCGAGATCCTGCACCCGAAACCGGAAACGGTGCGCGCTGGCGCCCGCGAGCTCGCCGGTCGTGAGCTGTCCTTGTTCCACGATCCTGCCCGGGCCGATTGCGAGCCCTGAGGGGCAAGCCCTTGGCCGAGCCCCTACCTACGATTGGATAGCAGCGGAAGCCAGAGATAGCGCGGCAGCGTGTTGGCGCGGCCCGGGCTGCCGCCGGCCGAAATGGCTTGCCAGGCCTCGGGATCGTCGCCGAAGCGCAGTGGGTCGCGCCGCTCGAGCGATGGTCCGTCCCCGTCGGCCGGCTCGGGCCAGGGCGCGTCGTCGCCGTAATCGATGCGATCGACGCTGACGTAGACTTCGGCGTCCGATGCCGGGTCGACGCCTTCCTCCTCGCCGCGCCAAAAGGGCCGGGCCAGCTCCAGGATCTCGCCGGCATTGTCCAGCTTGCCATCGTAGGGGCCGAAGATGGGCAGACCGGCCGGCAGGGCGCGCAGCGCGCGGTAGAGCTCCGGCTCGATGGGCACCACCAGGGCCAGGCCCCCGGGGGGGATCTCGGCGCCAGGTGGGAATTCGAAATCGATGCCGTCTGAGAAGCGCCAGGCGGTCTCCGGAGCTCCCGACTCATGGAGCGAAACCGGCTCGTCGGCCAGGCTCATCAGCTCTACGAACTCCTCGCTCCGACCGGCCGGGTGGTACATGATCTCGTTGATGACCACCGGCCCCAGCAGCGGCGGCGCGTTGGGCGCCCCGCTGCCCCCGCGGAAGGCCTCGACGCTCTCGGGCGCATCGACGCCGAAGGTCGGCCGCTCGAGGACACTGACCACCGGCCCACGAGTCAGCTCCAGCCGGCCCACCGACAGGCCCGGTTCGGTGGGCGGATACTCGAAGCCCTGCATGAAGCCCGTCCTCCGGCCGGCGCGATCGGCCGAGACCAGATAGAGCCGGCCGCCGGTGGCCGGCAGGGAGAGGCCGCTGCCCAGCGCCACCGAGCTCGATCGCGGGCCCGATTCCTCGCCCCGCTCGCCCTCGCTCGATCCGGGCAGGCCCACCCGCAGGTCGCGACCGTAGAGCACCAGGTAGCGGCCCGGCAGCAGCAGCGTGCCATCGGGGATGCGAAAGGCGCGCGGGTCGTTGGGTTCGTCGCCCAGGAACCAACCCGAGAGGTCGGCGATGTCCGGGCCGGGGTTGTAGAGCTCGACCGCGTCCTCCAGGGGCGGTGGGGCGTGGGCCAGGACCTCGTGGATGCGGACCGGCGGCCAGGGCGGCGGCGGGTCGGGCCGGCCCGGCGATCCGCCCGTCTGGCTGCTGGCGCGCCAGGCCCGGGGATCGGAGGGGCCGAAGGCCTCGCCGGCCGGCTCGGCCGGCACCAGCGAGTGGCCGCGGCCGTCCGGCGACAGGGGCCAGAAACCTTCGTCGTCGTAGCGCAGGTCGATCAGGGGCTGGCCCCCGGCGTCGAGCAGGCGGAGGCGCTCGCCGCCGTTGGCGAGCTTGCCGGCGTAGACCCCGGCCAGGGCCACGTCGGGGTAGCGCAGGGCGAAGTCCTCCGGATCGCCTGAAAGGACCAGACGGCCGCCGGGCGGCAGGATGCTGCCGGCCGGAAAGGTATGCGTCACGCCCTCGGTGCGAAAGCTCGAGAGGTCGACCGGGATGCGCTCCTGGTTGACGATCTCCAAGAACTCGGCGCCGCCCGGCGCGGGGTGGTAGAGGATCTCGCCGATGGTCAGGCGGGGCTGGCCGTAATGCGCCTCGGTGAGCGCGCTCCAGATCAGGCGACCACCCGATGGCAGGGCCATGCGCGCCTTGACCCGGGCGTAGCCTTCCAGGCGCACCGGCCCCGCATAGCGCTGGGCCTTGTGCGAGACCTGCCCGGTCCAGGGCTCGTTCGGATCGCCGCTGCCCGGCAGGCGCGGGTCGCTGCCGTCGGTGGTGAAGTAGATCGTCCCGTCGCGCCGGGCGCCGGGGCAGCCGCCGGCGCCCGGGCGCAGCAGCAGGCGCAGGGCCGGGCCGACCGCGCCGGCCGGCGGGTCCAGCTCCGGCGCGGCCAGGGGCGGGTAGAGCACCCGGTCGCAGAGCTGCCAGAGCAGCTCCAGGTCGCGGCGCGGGAAGACCTCGGTCATCAGGCGTCGCTGCTCGGCGCGCCATTCCTCGTCGCGGGTCTGAGGGTGGCCCGGCCCGTTGCGGGCCTCGTAGTCGGCCCAGAGCCGCCCGGCATCGCGGCGGGCCAGCGCGCCCGGCGGCATGTCTCCCCAGCGGGCCGATTCGAGGACCATGGCGCGCTCGATTTGGGCCACCAGCCCACGGTAGCGATCGGAGGCCGCCCGGGCGCTCAGGGCGCCATCGTCCAGCAGCTGCCGGCGCGCGCGGTCGGCGAAGAGCATGCGGTACTCGGCGCTCTTCATCAACCGGTCCTGCAGGCCGTCCACGCCGGCGCTGCGCGAGATGTCGCGCGCCCGCTCGGCATCGAAGCGGTCGTGGGCCGGCGCCAGCAGGTCCAGGCTGGTCTCGTAATCCCAGATCACGAAGCGGAAGCCCCCTCCGGTCACCCGGTTGCGGAAGGCGCGCCAGTTGGTCAGCGGCCAGTCCAGGTTGACGCCGTAGAGGTTGAGCAGCATGTAGTCGGCATGCTGCGGCAAATCGAGCAGGCCGGCCACCTGGTCGTAGCGCGCCGGATCCTCCAGCCCGCCGATGCCGATCAGGCGCTCGTAAGCCGCCCGGCTGCCGTCCTCCACCCCCTCCTCGCCGCGGGCATTGGCCTTGACCACGTCGTAGTCGGCCTCGCGACCGCCCTCGTAGTCGGCCGCCCAGGCGGCGGTCGGCTCCTCGGTCAATTCGTAGAGGCCCCAGTACAGGCCGTCGAGGTAGAGCTGCACGAAGCGCCCGCGCGGCGCGGTCCAGCCCATGGCGCGCTGGCTGGCCCGGCCCCAGGCATCGCGCAGGTACTGGGCCCGGTCGGGCACGTAGGCGAAGCTGTCGTTGAAGCCGGCCCGCAGCCGCAGGCTGTCGAAGCGCTCGACCGAGGAGCCCGGGAAGATCGGCGCCTCCAGGCGCTTGGCTCCGTAGCGGCCCCTGAAGCGCAAGCTGAAGGAATGCTTGAGCGTGTACTGGTGATGCCGGCTGGCCACGCCGGCGATGCGGATGCCGGCATCCACCTGGAAGCCCGGCCGTCCCTCCGGATCGATCCACTCCACCGAGACCGGCCGTTCCCAGGCATGGCCCTCCTCGGTGGCGTGCACGTAGATGCCGCGCTCGGCGCCGAAGAGGTCCTCGCGATCCATGGCCAGGGACAGGCTGGGCAGGCTGGCCAGATCGGACCGCAGACCGGCCGCGTAGCGCGGATCCCCGGTCACCTCCGGGTCCATGCCATAATCGGCGCGGATGGGTCCCAGCTCACCCAGGAGCGGCGGCACGCCCCACTGCGCGGGGAAGCCCGGCGGGTCCTCCGGCTGGCGCAGCACCTGCTCGCCGAAGAGGTAGCTATGCGTGGCCACCGGCGAGGGCGGCAGCCGGCTTCCCGGCCGGTAGGCGATGGCCCGCAGGATCGTCGTGCCGGCGATCGGAATGGGTCCGGTGTAGGGCCGGCCCTGCTCGGGCGTCGGCGCGCTGCCGTCGATCGTGTAGCGGATGGCCGTACCGGCCGGCACCGAGAGCCGCAGGACGAAGGGCGCCTCGACGTAGCCGCGCGGCGGGTCGAAGGCCGGCGGGTCGATGCTGCGTGCCTCGGGCGCCAGGATGGGCAGGAAGATCCGCGTCGGACCGGCGCTGGCCGCGCTAGGCAGTCCGGCCACAAGGAAGAGCAGTCCCAGCATCGACACCGCGATCCGGATCCCTCTCCGCGCGGCCTCGGAGCCTATTGGCAACGACTGCAGATCCAGTTCCGGCCTCCTGGCCTTGGGCGGGATGCTCGTCCTGCGAGGTCCCGTGCCGCCATTGTACCGGAGCTTGGCTAGCGCCCAAGCATCGGCAGCAAGACTTGCTGCGGCATCGCACCGGATCGCCCGGGCGTGCCGCCGGTACGCAAGCCGATCCAACTCTGGGGCTGGTTGGCGTAGGTGGCTGGCTCGCGGCGCTCCACCGAGATCCCCGGCCGGCCCACCGGCCAGGCCGAGTCGGGCGCCCAGTCGAGCCATTCCAAGTCGATCCAGATCGGCGAGCCGTCCTCATCCGGCTCCTCGAAGGGCATGGCCAAGGCCAGGCGCTCGCCCGCATCGTCCAGGCGGCCCTCGAAGGGGCCGAAGACGGGCACATCCGCCGGCAGCTCGTGCGCGCGGCGGAAGGCGGACGGGTCGCCGCCGACCACCAGCGCGCGGCCGCCGGCCAGCAGGAAGGCGCCGGGCGGGAAGGTGAAGTCGACGCCATCGCTGAAGCCCCAAGTGCGCGTGCGATCGTCGGGATCGAAGAGGTGGACCGTGTGGCCCGCGGCATTGTAGAGTTCGATCCATTCCATCTCGCCCGGCGCCGGCTCGATCATCAGCTCGGCGATCAGGGGCGGGCCGATGCGCGGAATGTTGGGCGAGCCGCTGCCACGGCGGAAGTCGGATACGGAGGCGGGATCCTCGACGCCGAAGCTCGGGCGGGTCTGCGGCACCAGCTCGAGCAGTCCCTCGCGATTCGCGTGCCGGCCGATGGACATGTTGGGAGCCGAGGGACCGAAGTCCCAGCCGTGGAGGTAGCCCAAGGGACGCCCCTCGCGACTGGCTGCGACCAGGAAGATGGACTCGCCCTCCGAGCTCAGGCCGAAGCCGTCCTCGCCGCCCTCACCCCCGGCGCGCAGCGCCTGCTCGTAGATCACCGCGTAGCCGCCGGGCGCCAGGACGGTGCCCTCGGGGATGCGGACCCGGCCCAAGGCATCCTCGTCGTCCGAGAGCCACCAGCCGGAGATGTCGGCCGGCGCCGGGCCGGGGTTGTAGAGCTCGACGGCGTCCTCGTAGGGCGGGTCGGAGTTGGCCAGGATCTCGCTGAGGATCACCGGCGCCCAGGGGGGTGCGGGATCGATCCGACCCGGCGAGCCGCCGGCCTCGGCGCTCTCGCGCCAGGCATCGGGCCGGGCCAGGTCCGGGCCGGCGCCCTCGCGCGGCACCAGCGAGTGGCCGAGCCGGTCGGCGCCGCGCGGCCAGAAACCGTCGTCGCGGTAGGTCTGGTCGATCAGGACCGCGCCGCCGGCGTCGAGCAGGCGGATGCGCTCGCCGCCGTTGGACAAACCGCCCTGGAACTGACCGGCCAGGGGCACCTCGGGGTGGTGGGCCCGGAAGTCGGCGCTGTCGTCGGCCACCACCAGGAAGCCGCCGGGCGGGATGCGGCTGCCGGCCGGCAGGGTCATCGTGATGCCCTCGAAGCGGGCGCCGCTCAGATCGGCCGGCGCGCGCGAGCGGTTCTCGATCTCCAGGAACTCCGAATCGCCCAGCCGCGGATGGTAGTGGATCTCGCTGAAGCGCAGGTCGGGCCGGCCGGCCTGGATGCTCACCTCCGGCCCCCAGAGCAGCCCGTCGCCAGAAGGCACCGCCCGGCGCGCCCGCAGGTGCAGGTAGCCCCGCAGGTCGACCGGCCCGCGGTAGGGCCGGGCCGCGCTCGAGCGCTGGCCGCTCCACCAGGTACCCGGTGGGCTCGAGCCGGGCTGGCGTGGATCGCTGCCGTCCAGGGTGTAGTAGATCTCGCCATCCTGCCGGGCGCCGGGGCAGCCGCCGGGCAGATGCGAGATGGTCAAGCGCGCACCGGATTCGGCGTCGACGTCACCGTCTAGGTCGGCGCGCAAGGGCGCCACCGGCGGCAGCATGCCGGCCCGGCAGAGCTGCTGGATGACGATGTCGGTGCGCAGGGGGACGGCCTGATCCAGCAGGCGATCGCGCTCGGACAGCCAATGCGGATCGTGGCGGATGATCCGGTCCTCGGTCTCGTTCCAGAAGAGGGACCAAGCGGAGATGGTGGCGTTGCGGGTGCGCGGCTGCGGGCCGGCATCGCCCCAGCGGGCCGATTCGGGCGCGATGCCCGGCTCGACCTCGGCCAAGAGGCTGGCGAAGCGGTCGCGGACCGCATGCGGCGTCAAGAGGCCGTCCTCGTAGAACAGGCGGCGGGCGCGGTCGGCCAGGCGCAGGCGGTAATCGGGGCTGCCGGAGAGCCAGCCGTGCAGGCCCATCACGCCGCGGGTGTTGGCGATGTCGCCGACCAGCTTCTGGGGGCCGCCGGCCACCTGCCAGACGTCGCAGTCCTTGCCGTCGTCGCGGCCGTCGCCGCAGCGGGGGTCGATGGCGCGCAGGAAGACCGAGCGCTCGATGTCCCAGACCAGGATCTGCCAGCGCTCGCCGGGCAGGCGGCGGCGCATGGCGCGCCAGTTCTTGCCCAGCCAGTCGTCGTTGGCGGCGTAGATCTGCAGCAGCGTGTAGTCGATGTGCTGGTCGATGTCGAGCAGGGCCTCCATGCGCGCCATCTGCTGCGGGTCGCTGGCCGGCCCCTCCGCGGGGATGGCCAAGAGCGCCTCCCAGGCCGCCGGTTCACCGTCTTCCATCTCCCAGCTGGGGATGGCCACCGGTTTGCCGTGTCGCACTTCGATGATCTCGCGGCCCTTGACCACGTCCCATTCCTCTTCGCCACCACCCTGGTGCTCCTCGGCAAAGGCGGCGGTGGGCTCTTCGGTCAGGTTGTAGAGCCCCCAATACCGGCCGTTGAGATAGACGTGGACGTATCGCCCGCGGGCGGACGGACCGCCCATGGCCAGCTGGCTGCGCCGGCCCCATTCGTCGTGCACGTAGAGGCTGCGCGGCAGGAAGGGAAAGCTGTCGGCCTGGCCGGCCCGCAGCCGCAGCGTGTCGAAGCTGGCCACCGAGCTGCCGGCGAAGAGCGGGTACTCCAGGCGCCCCGGCCCGTAGTCGCTGCGAAAGCGCAGGCTGAAGGAATGCTTGGGCGTCACGTCCGGCCGGCGGCTCCAATCGCCGGCGATGCGGATGCCGGCATCCACCTGGAAGCCCGGCCCGCCATCGTCCTCGAGCAGCTCGACCGATACCGGACGCTCCCAGGCATCGCCCTGCTCGAGGGGTCGAGCATAGATGCCGGGCGCGCTGCCGAAGTCCGGCGGCTGGCCGAAGAGGTCGCTCGGGTCCATGAGGAGCGAGACGCTGGGCAGGGCCCGCAGATCGGCCGGCAGGCGGCCGGCGCTGCGCGGGTCGCCGGTCACCTCCGGGTCCATGCCGTAGTCGGCCGGCACCGGCTGGCCGGTCAGGAAGATCTCCTCGTAGATGCCCCAGAAGGCCGGCCAGCGGCCCGGCTCGGCCCCGTCGGGCTGGGCCAGGATGTCGGCCGGGAAGAGGTAGCTGGCGCTGGCCACCGGCGAGGGCCGCATGTCGGCCCGGAAGGCGGCCGCGCGCAGGGTGGTGGTCCGCTCGATGGGCAGGGGGCCCCGGTAGACGATGCCGTGATCGGAGCGCGGCGCGCTGCCGTCGGTGGTGTAGCGGATGATGGCGCCGGGCGTGTCGCTGGCGATGCGCAGGCCGAAGGGGGCGTCGCGCAGGCCGGCCGGCTCGTCGAAGCGCGGCCGGGTGACCCGGGCCTGCTGGGGCGAGAGGATGGGCAGGTAGATGACCCGGCCGGCGCCGGGGCCGCCTTCGGTGTGCAGCGGCATCGCTTCGGTGGCGGCCAGATCGCGACCGCCGCGCTCTCGCTGCACGGGTGGGTTCGTAACCTCGGCAGCGACATCACGAGGACCGACTGGCCACCCCGTTCCGACGAGGATCGGCAACAAGGCGAGCACGGTCAGGAGGGACGCCAGGTCCCGCGCGGGGTTCTTCTCGGGGAAGGGCACACCGGCCCGGCAAGGCTTCGGATGGTTCGGTTGAAAGACGGGTGGCACTCTTGGCATCCCTAGGATCACGGCCGGCGGCTGCCGGTCGACATTCTACAGCCAGTGAGATGCGGGTAGGAGGCCGGCGCTTTCAAGCCTCGAGGGGTCGCATCCGTCTGGCTCGGACGCTATCCTTCGGGGCGCGGCATCGTTAACGATGCTTTACACACCAGACCACCGAAACGAGCCATGAACGACATCCGCTTCGACCGCCGAGAGTTCAAGTTCACCATCGACGCCGAGCAGCGGCGCGAGATCTCGACGGTGCTGCACGAGCAGATGCAGGTCGATCCCCACGGAGACGCCGAAGGCCGCTATCCGATCGTCAGCGTCTACTACGATAGCGCGGGCCTCGACCTCTACCTGGCGGCGGCCAACCGGCGCCGCTCGCGGCGCAAACTGCGCCTGCGCGTCTACGGCGACGAGCATACCCGGGCCAGCACGGCCAGCTTCGTCGAGGTCAAGCATCGCTACCGCGTGCGGGTGGCCAAGCGGCGCATCGCCCTGTCCATCGACGAGGGCCTGGCATTGGGCCGGGGCCGGCTGCCGGCCCAACTGCAGACCGAGAGCGACCGGCTGGTGGCCGAGGAGGTTCGCGGGATGGTGCGGCAGCTGCAACTGCGCCCGGTCTGCGTGATGCGTTACGATCGTCAGGCCTTCCGGGGCCTGGGCGGCGAGGCGGATCTGCGGATCACTTTCGACGAACAGATCCGCGTGCGGGGGCGCGATCTGGTCCCCAGCGCCGGCGACCGGGACTTCGACCTGGACATCCTGGAGCCGGGACAGAGCGTGCTCGAGATCAAGGTCGCCGAGCGCGTACCGTACTGGCTGGCTCATTTGGTGGGTCGAACGGGTTGCGTGCGACGTTCCTTCAGCAAGTACCAGAGCGCGGTGATGGACCTGGGCCTCCAGCCGGCGGCCGCGGACCCCGAGCCCCTGAGCGCCGCGGCCCGGGCGACGGCGCTCCCCAGATTGGATGCGGTGGAATCTTCATGGACCCCTTGACGCAGATGCTCGAAGGCGTGAGCCAGGCCGGCGCCCAGCCGACGGCTTCACCCTTGGAGGTGGCCGGCGCGATCACGCTCACCTTCTTGCTCACCGCCCTGATCGGCACGGTCTACCAGCGCCTGCATGCCGGGCCCGGCTACAGCCAGGATTACGTGCAGAACCTGATGCTGCTGGGCATGGTGGTGACGGTGGTCATGTTGGTGGTGGCCACGAATGCCACGACGGCTTTCGCGGTCTTCGCGGCCTTCTCGATCATCCGCTTCCGGCGGGCGGTGCCGCAGGCCATCGACGTCGGCTTCATCTTCTTTGCGATGGGGGTCGGCTTGGCGGTGGGGGCGCGGCAGTACGAGCTCGCGGTGGTGACGGCGGTGCTGATTTGTTTGGCCATCGCGCTGGTCTCGTATTTCGATCTGTTCGCGCCGGTGCAGCCCAGCCATGTGCTGTGGGTGCGGGTGACGCCGGATATCGATTACGAGGCGGCTTTCGAGCGGATCTTTGGGGAGTATTGTGATCGGGTGAGCTTGTTGGCGGTGGAGTCGGTGCAGGCGGGCTTGATGACGGAGTTGCGTTATGCGGTGCGGCTCAAGAAGGGGGTCAACTCGCATGGCTTGGTCTCGGAGTTGCAGCAGCACAATGGGAACAATCGGGTGATCTTGCGGAGTGCGGCGCCGGACTTTGGGGAATGAGAACCCGGATTGCACGGTGGGACGGCACGATACGGCATACGGCATACGGCAGACGGCGCACGAAACGGCACGGCGGATTGTAGAGGCGGGGCTGGGTTGTAGGGCGGGAGGGTCTTGGGGCGCTGCGCCGATGTGATGCCCGGACCCTGTGACGTGGGACCGTGTACATGTGAGTCGAGGGGGCGTTGCTCGCTGATGCCGCCGTCGCGAACGGCCGGCGCAGCGCCCCAAGACCCTCCCGCCCCACATGTGGGCAGATGGAGAGGATGGGAAAAGAAGCCGGGGCCGCGCCTTTCGGGCGCGGCCCCGGTTTGGTTCGGGGGGTTGGGGTTTAAGTCCCTAGCGGAAGCAGGGGTAGACGCCCTCGAGGTCGTAGCAGTACTTGTGGACGATACTGCCGAAGTCGTCAAAGAGGATGGCGCGGTCGATGTTGTCGTCCCAGATGTAGCTGGTGACCGGGTCGCCGCGGCCGCCACGGAGCGGGCGGCAGATCGAGCCGTCGATCATCTCGCCGCGCTCGTTCTCGCGAACGCCTTCCATCGCGTCGCGGCCGGTGCGGATCTCGTAGGCCTCTTCGGGTTGGAGGACCAGGTCGGCCGGGAAGTAGCAGGTGCCGTTCTTCTCGTCGGCGAAGAGGCGCCAGCCGTCCATGGGCTGCGGGCCAGTGCCGCGGTTGAAGACCTCGGCCACCTCCAGGTTCACCCCGCCGGGCGAGATGAAGCGGATGAAGGAGACCACCACGTCGGGGATCTTGGGCTCCGTGGGGGATGGACGCGGGGTGTTGGTCGGAGTCGGCGGCTCG
>CAZJWJ010000103.1:0-17231 GCA_964549495.1 uncultured Anaerolineales bacterium
GTCGCGCTGATGCGGCCTCGACGGCGACCAGTCATCCAGCGCATGGGCTCGGCAAGACCTGCCCGCGGCATCGTCTGGCTTGGCCGTGTGCTCCTCTGCGCCTTCGCGCTATCGAGCGGCGGTCCCGCCGGCGCCCAATCGCAGCTTCCCGAGGCCTCGCTCACCTATCGCCTGAGCGAGACCTGGGTCAGCCAGCCCCCGCCGCCCTACATCGCGCTGGACTGGCCCGAGGGCCACGAGGTTGGCGGCATCGGACGCGATCCGGAGAGCGGCTACCTGTTGGCCACCGATCTCGAGGACCACAGCATCCGCGTCTTCATGGCCGACGGGCGCCAGGTGCGCCAGATCGGCCGGCGCGGCTTCGGCCCGGGCCAGCTGTCGGGTCCCCGCGACGTGGACGGGCTGCCGGGCGGGCAGATCGCCATCAGCGACACCGGCAACGACCGGGTTCAGATCCTGGCGGCCGACGGCACGCCGGTGGCCAGCTGGCCGGTCAACGCGCCCTGGGGCCTCGAGGTGGTGCGCGACTGGGTCTACGTGCTCTCGCGGGCCGACCGCAAGGTCTACGGCTTCAGCGCCGACGGCAGCCTGCAGCGGACCATCGACCTGGCCGAGCGCAGCACGCGGCCCGAAGGACTGAGCTACCGGGGCGACCTGCCCTCGGGTGACCCGTCCATCCGGCCGGCGGCCACCTTCGCCGTAGCCGATCCGGCGGCGGGCCAGGTCTTCGGCGTCCGCGACGGCTCGACCAGCATCGCCCTGCTGCAAACCACGCTGAGCCAGGTCCGTGCCGCCATCCAATGGATCGACGGCCAGAGCCTCTACTGGGTCTCGGCCCTGGGCGGGCGCGGCATCGCCTTGACCTTCCCCAGCGGCGACATCGCCACCGAGCTGCCCTTCGAGGACGCCTTCGACGTCGAATCGGCCGGACTGGGCGAGGTCTACGCCTCGGTCCTGCCCGACGGGCTGATCCGCATCCCCGACCTGCAGTACCTCCTGGCGCGCGAGACCGATACCTTCGGTCGCCTGCTGCAGCCCCGCGCCATCGCCGCCGATCGGGACATCCTGATCGGAGACGGTGCGCCCAGGGCCCAGGTCTGGGGCCGTGACGGCAGCCCGCAGCTCGACATCCGCTTCGACGTCGGGCAGCCGCCGCTGTTGCCCGAGGAAGATGTCTCGCCACCGGCCGACCTGGCCATCGCCGGTGCCCGCCGCTACGCCCTCTGGCGCAGCAATGCCATCCGGGCGCTCGACCCGGAGCGCTTCGCGCCGGCCTGGGAGCCGGCCTACGACTCCAAGCGCTGGCTGACCGGACTCTCGGCCCGCAGCGATCGCCTGGCCAGCTTCGACTTGGGCAACCAGGAAGTGCTGCTCTTCGACGCGGACCTGAACCAGACCGGCAACTTCTCGCTGGCGGGCCTGGGCTTCTCCGGCTCGATGGACCTGGCCCTGGCCGAGGACCGCGTCTTCCTGGTCGACCGCCATACCTACCGCCTGACGATCTGGTCGCTGGAGGGCGAGCTCCTGGCCACGCGCGAGATGGCCGGCCGGCCCGAGCGCGTGGCCGCCGGTCCGGAAGGTCGGGCCTTCGTCCTGACGCGGGCTGGCTGGGTCCTGGCCTTCAGCGGCGAGGGCGAGCCGGAGGGCGCCTGGTCGGTGGCGGACTCGGCGGGACTGCCCAGCGACCTGGCGGTGGACGATGCCGGCCGGCTCTACGTCAGCGACCTGGCCGGGGAGATCCGGGTCTACGACCGCGATCCCGATGCCCCCTCCGGCCTGCCCCAGCTGGGCGATGCCTCGCGCTGCGGCGCCATCGCCTTCAAGTCGGCCCAGCCGACCCTGGTGCAGTACGGCGAGCCGGTCGAGGTGCAGCTGGTGGTCGACGGGGTCTGCCCCGACGAGGACGAGAGCGTCGACGTGGTCTTGACCATCGACCGCTCGGGCTCGATGTACGGACGCAAGCTGCAGGTCGCACGCCAGGCGGCCATCGATTTCGTGCTCGAGGTGGATGGCCCCCGCTCGCGGGTGGGCGTGACCACCTTCTCCAACGGCGCCGAGGAGCAGCAGCCGCTCAGCGAGGACCGTGCCCAGGTGATCCGCTCCATCGCCAGCCTGCAGGCCGGCGGCAGCACCAACGTGGTCGAGGGCCTGTCGCAGGCGCGGCAGACGATGATGGCCGCCATCGAGCGGGCCGGCAACGCCAAGGTCATCGTCTTCCTCTCCGACGGCCGGCATTCCATCGGCGCCGTGCCCCTGCGCTACCTGGACGACGTCATCGCCAGCGTGCGCCGCGACGGCATCCGCGTCTTCACCATCGGCCTGGGCGCCGATGCCGACCGCGATACGCTCGAGCGCATCGCCACCGACGACTCCCACTTCTACTACAGCCCGACCGAGGACGAGCTGGAGACCATCTACGCCCAGATCGCCGGGCGCATCACGGCCTCGCCGCTCTTCACCGACCTGACCCTGATCGACGTGGTGCCCGAGAACATGGACTACCTGCAAGGCACCGGTCGGCCCATCGAACCGGCCTGGGACCCGGTCGAGCGGACCCTGACCTGGGCGCTGGGCGAGGTGCTCGAGCCGGGCTTCCGCCTGACCTACCAGCTGGCGCCGACCGAGGACGGGCTCTGGCCGACCAATGTCGAGGCCTACACGGATCATGTCGACGGCCGCGGCGAGCCGGGCCGGCTGGTCTTCCCGGTGCCTTACGTGCGGGTGATCGGCGCACCGACGCCCAGTCCGACACCCACGCCGACCGACACGCCGACACTGACACCGACCCCGCAGGACACGCCCAGCCCGACGCCGACCTATACGCCAACGCCGACGCCGACGGACACGCCGACGCCAACGCCGACGCCCACCGACACGCCCACGCCAACACCGACCCAGGGCCCGATCTACCTGCCCTTCGTCACCGTCGACCGCTGCGTGCCCCAATGGCGCAAGAACGACATCGTCTTGATCATCGACAGCTCGAGCAGCATGGAGGTGTCCAGCCATCCCGGCGGGCCGAGCAAGCGCGACGCGGCGGTGGCGGCGGCCAGCGCCTTCGTCACGCGGCTGAACTTCCCCAACGAGCACGTGGCGGTGGTGCAATTCAACGCCGATGCCGCCATCCTCACCGACCTGACCGGCGACGTCACGCGCGCCTGGTCGGCTCTGAACCGCGTGTCGATGACGCCGGGCACGGCCATCGACACCGGGCTGGAGGCGGCGCGCCAGATCCTGACCGGCCCCAAGCGCCGGCCCGACGCGACGCCGGTGGTGGTGCTCCTGACCGACGGCCGGCCGACCTTCTCCAGCGCCGGCCAGGTGATCATCGCCGCCGAGCGCCTCAAGACCACCGGCGCCACCCTCTTCACCATCGGCCTGGGCCCGGACGTCGACCCGGACCTCTTGATGCTCCTGGCCAGCCGGCCCAGCTTCTACTACTTCGCGCCCGGCACCGATGAGCTGACCGAGGTCTACGAGCAGATCGCCCGCCAGCTGCCTTGCGAGGGACTCCGCAGCCGCCTGTAGCGGTGAGTGATGCCCTCGATCGAGGACCTCGAGACCGGTTGTTCCTCACCAGACGGTTCGCAGCGAAGATAGCGCGGTGAGTCGACGGTCACGCGTGACCAAGACCGCGCCATGCTCCAAGGCGCTGGCCGCGATCATCCGATCGGCTGGATCGCCCGGGAAGTCCGCGCCAAGCGATGCGGATCGCACCGCGACGCTGGGCGTCAAGGGCAGCAGAACCACCCGCGGCAAGGCCAAGGCCTGCTTGATCCAGATCAGCGGCGCTCGATCCATCTCGATCCGGCCTTTTTCGACCAGCATCGCCAGCTCCCAACAGCTGATGGCGCACACACCGATCTCCGCTGCGCTCCGAATCGACTCGGTCGCCGCCTCGGACAGCCGATCGGGCTGGCTGGCCCACCAGAGCCAGATATGCGTGTCGATGACGGTCACGCCTCGGCGTCCCAGTCCTCGTCGATGGGCTCGACGACGTCTCCGACAATGCGGATGCTTCCGATCAGGCTTGGCAGCTGGGCATCCTCCAGCGGCATCAGGCGAGCCACGGGCTTGCCGTGCTTGGTGATGATCAGGGGCAGTCCGGTCTCGGCCACCTCGTCGAGCAAGGCCAGGCAGCGAGCCTTGAAGCGGCCGGCGGGCATGCTTCGTCGTCCCGATTCCATAGATGTATCCATAGTCATATAACTATAGTCAGTATTCGGCAAGGGTCCATCCCCTCCTGCGCTCCGGTCGCTGCGATTCGTTCTGGATACCGTAGACCTCCGCCGTTGCATCACCGTCCCCATGAACCTTCGACCATGGTGCAGGCAGCGATTGCCGGCGCTGAATCGACAATCCGGACGCGCTTCGGACCTCGGAGGCTGGCGCGAGGGCCGGCTTGAGCCTAGAATCCTCGCAGATCGACGCAATTCGATCAGAAATCACCACAAAATCTGCGCAAACCTGCGCAGACTTGCATTCGGATCCGGTCTTGGCCGCCCTGCCGGCTGTCGCCGAGACCTAGCGAGGAGAGATGATCGTGACCGCCAAGCCTTCCCGCCTTCCCGATGACATGACGCGCCAACCCGCCGGCGGTAGGCCCCTTCGCGGCTTGCTGCTCTGGACGATCGTCCTACTGCTCGGCCTGCCCTTGGCCGGATGCCTGGGCAAGCCGGCCGAGGAGCCGGAGGCCATCGCGTCGCCCGCCGCCATGGAAGGCGCGGTGGAGGACCAGGCACCGGACGAGGGCGAGGGCGAGCCAGACGACGCCGCGGTCGATGCCGAGGATGCTGAGGCGGCCGAGCATGTCGAGACCGACCTGATCCTCGATGCGCGGCAGCTGATCTTCGAGGGCAAGCGATCCGGCGAGGGCTACTTCAGCGCCGACGGCCGCAAGCTGATCTATCAGGCCGAGCGCGAGGCGGACAATCCCTTCTACCAGATCTACCTGCTGGACTTGGAGACGGGTGACAACGAGCTGGTGTCCACCGGAGTCGGTAAGACCACCTGCGCCTGGGTGCACCCGGAAGGCGACAAGGTGCTCTTCGCCGCGACCCACGAGGATCCGGAGGCCGAGGCCAAAATGGCCGAGGAGTTCCGGCTGCGCGAGGAGGCCACCGGCCGGCGCTACGAGTGGAACTACGACGATACCTACGAGATCTACGAGAAGGACCTGGAGACGGGCGAGCTCACCAACTTGACCAACGCGGTCGGTTACGATGCCGAGGGCTCCTGGTCGCCGGACGGCAGCAAGATCGCCTTCGCCTCCAACCGCCTGGCCTACTCCGAGCCGATGAGCGCGGAGGACCAGGAGCGCTTCGACTTCGACAACGGCTACATGGCCGACATCTACATCATGGACGCCGACGGCTCGAACGTGGAGCGGCTGACCGAGGAGCCGGGCTACGACGGCGGGCCCTTCTTCAGTCCCGACGGCAGCCGCATCGTCTACCGCCACTTCAACGAGACGGGCGAATTGGCCGAGATCTGGACCATGGCCATCGACGGCACCGACAAGCGGCAGATCACGCGCCTGGACGCCATGAGCTGGGCGCCCTTCTACCACCCCTCGGGCGACTACATCATCTTCACCACCAACCTGCACGGTTTCCAGAACTTCGAGTTCTACATGGTCGACGTGGAGGGCCAGAAGGAGCCCATCCGGGTGACCTTCACCGAGGGCGCCGACGTGCTGCCGGTCTTCTCGCCCGATGGCCAGCAGCTGACCTGGTCGAGCACCCGCGGCGAGGGCTCGGGCTCGCAGCAATGGATCGCCGGCTGGGATCACGACAAGGCGCTCGAGCTGCTCGAGTTGGCGCCGGCCCAAGGCAGCGTGAGCTACCAGGGCGGCGAGGGAGACTTGGCGACGGCCGACATGGCCGCCACCGAGGACGAGATCACGGCCGAGGACGCGCGGCTGCACGTCGAGGTGCTGGCCGGCGAGGCGATGGACGGCCGGCTGACCGGCACACCCGGCGAGGCGGCGGCCACCGAGTACGTGGCCGAGGCCTTCGAAGCCCTGGGCCTGCAGCCGGCCGGCAGCGAAGGCTACTACCAGCCCTTCGAGTTCACCAGCGGCGTCTCGATGCAGGGCCCCAACGTGCTCTCGATCACCCTGGGCGACGGCACCGAGCTGGAGCCCGAGGTGGACGTCGACTGGCGGCCCTTGGCCTTCAGCAAACCGGCCTCGGCCGGCTTTGCCGACCTGGTCTTTGCCGGCTACGGCATCAACGCGCCCGAGGAGGGCGAGCAGGCGGCCTACGACAGCTACGGCGACCTGGACGTGGAGGGCAAGTGGGTGGTCGTGCTGCGCTACCTGCCCGAGAACGTCACACCCGAGCGCCGGCAGCACCTGAGCCGCTACGCCTCCTTGCGCTTCAAGGCCATGGAGGCCCGCGATCGCGGCGCGGCCGGCATCCTGGTGGTCAGCGGCCCCAACAGCCAGGTCCAGGAGCAGCTGGTGCCGCTGGCCTTCGATGCCTCGGTCTCCGGCACGGCCATCCACGCCGCCAGCATCTCGGACGACTTGGCCGGGCAGATCTTCGAAGCAGCCGGCCAAGACCTGGCCTCGGCCCAAAGCGCGCTGGACGATGGCGAGATCGAGGAGGGCGAGGGTCAGTTCGAGCTGGGCGGCGCCCAGGCCGGCGCGCACTTCACGCTGGCCTTCGAGACCTCGACCGGCCGCAACGCCATCGGCCGCCTGCAAATCGGTGACGCACCCAGCGAGGAGGTGGTCGTCCTCGGCGCCCACGTGGACCACCTTGGCCGCGGCCAGGGCGGGGATTCCTTGGCCCGGGCCGGCGAGGAGGACCAGATCCACTTCGGCGCCGACGACAATGCCTCGGGCGTGGCCGGCCTGATCGAGATCGCCCAGCAGATGGCCGCTCGCGAGACGGCCGGCGAGCTGCCCGAGGAGGCCCGCGACCTGGTCTTCGCGGCCTGGTCGGGCGAGGAGCTGGGCCTCTTGGGATCCAATCATTACGTCAAGACGATGAAGCAGGAGATGGGCGACGCCGAGACGCTCTACCCGGCGGTGGCGGCCTACCTGAACATGGACATGATCGGCCGGCTCGAGGAGCAGCTGGTGCTGCAGGGCGTGGGCTCCAGCAGCTACTGGCGCGGCGAGATCGAGCGCCGCAACGTGCCCATCGGCCTGCCCCTCTCGCTCTCGGACGACAGCTACCTGCCCACCGACGCCACCAGCTTCTACCTGGCCGGCGTGCCCATCCTCTCGGCCTTCACCGGCGCCCACGAGGACTACCACAGCCCTCGCGACACGGCCGACAAGCTGGACTACGTCGATCTGGCCAAGACGGCCCGCCTGATGGGCCTGATCGCCCAGGGCCTGTCGACGGCCGAGGCGGCGCCGGACTACGTGGCCATCGCGCCTTCCTCCGACAGCGAGAACCGCCGCGTGGGCCGCGTCTTCCTGGGCACCATCCCCGACTACGCCGGCAGCGAGGTCGAGGGCATGCTGCTCTCGGGCGTCTCGGCCGAGGGGCCGGCCGAGGAGGCCGGCATCCAGGGCGGTGACATCATCGTCGAGATGGCCGGCGAGAGCATCGCCAACATCTACGACTACACCCGCGTGCTGGACAGCCTGAAGATCGGCGAGGAGGCCTCGGTGGTCGTGATGCGCGACGGCGAGCGGCTCGAGCTGAGCATCGTGCCGACATCGCGGGACTGATCGCGCGATGTGACGGACGCGTGAAGGGCAGGAGGAAGCGCGTGAAGGGCATCACCGGCAAGTCGATCTCGATCGCTGTCCTCCTCCTGATCGCCGCGATCCTGGGCCTGATCGGTCTGGGCGGCACGAGGTGGGCCGCTCAGACCGAGGAACTCCTCGAAACCCTGCAGTCGGGCCGCGCGACCGATCCCACGGCGAGCTACTCGGATCGGAAGCTCATCACCCAGCCGGCGCCGGTGCAGCGATACTTCCGCTCGGTGCTCCCGGCCGGGCAAGCGCTGATCCGGGGAGCCCATATCGAGCAGGTCGGACGCTTCGACCTCGGTGGACCGGAGGGATCGCGCTGGGTGGACTTTCGGGCGGATCAGTGGGTCGTCACGGGTCATCCCGGCTACCGTCGAGCAGATCAGCTGGTGGGCGCCGGGCAGCCGGGCTTCGTCTGGGACGCACGGATGCGCATGGCGCCGGGCATGAGCATCTTCGTGCGCGATGCCTATGTAGATGGCGAGGGGCTCTTGACGGCCAGCTTGCTCGGCTTGTGGACCGTGGCCGATCAGGCCGGCGGCCCCGAGATGGCGCAGGGCGAGCTCATGCGCTATCTGGCCGAGGCCGCTTGGGTTCCGACGGCCCTCCTGCCCAGCCGGGACCTCTGGTGGGAGGCCATCGACGAGGATCGCGCCCGCGTGACCCTGGTCGACGGTGATGTCGAAGCCAGCCTGGAGGTTCGCTTCGACGCCCAGGACCGCATCGCGTCGGTATACTCCGAGCGCCGACATCGAGAGGTCGACGGACGCTTCGAGGCCACGCCCTGGCAAGGTCGCTTCTCGGACTATCGGCGGGTAGACGGGATCTGGGTGCCTTTCGAGGCCGAGGTCGAATGGATCTTGCCGGAGGGGCCTCATCCCTATTGGCGCGCGCGCCTCGAAGGGATCGAGTTCGATCTAGATCGATAATCCCGCTGCGCTTCTTGTCCATTGGAGTCGACCCATCGCATTCGCTTTGTGGTAGGATGCGCCCGATATGGATCGCGTGACCAAGGCGATGAATCGGGTCGTCGACGATTTGTTCGAAGACCACAGACTGGACGCGTTCGGGCACGAAGCCGCCCGCAGACTGCTGCTGTCCATCGCCTGGAATGACGGGAATGACTCTACGTCGAAGCGAGAACCTGAGGAGCCTGCGTCGATGCCTGATTATCCAAAGCGCATCGAGAACGGAGCCGGCGAGCAGATCACCTTCCTCGGCTTGGTCCAAGGCGAATCGGGCCTGCGGCTGGAGCTCGAGAACCGGGTGTCTCCGGGTAGCGGTCCGCCGATGCACGTGCATCATCTGCAGCGCGAGGTTCTGACCGTGCACCAGGGACGCATGGGCTACGAGCAACCGGGTGAGGTACCGGCCTTCGCGGAGGCCGGCCAGCAGGTCGGCTTCGAGGCCGGCGTTCCGCACCGCTTCTGGAACGCCGGTGACGAGGACCTAGTCTGCAGCGGGTACATCGAGCCGGCCGACAACGTCGAGTACTTCCTGACCCAGATCTACGATTCGCAGCGGCGCGCCGGCGGCTTGCGGCCCGACCCCTTCGAGTCGGCCTACCTGACCCGCCGCTATGCCAACGAGTTCGGCATGCTGGAGGTGCCGGCGCCGGTCCAGCGCTTCGTCTTCCCGATCCTG
Organism: uncultured Anaerolineales bacterium; assembly: GCA_964549495.1. GTDB lineage: Bacteria > Chloroflexota > Anaerolineae > Epilineales > Epilineaceae > JACKBJ01. Next base: position 9,359 of record CAZJWJ010000103.1, read on the forward strand.
GTCGGCCTCGGCCGGTTGCTGGGCAAGTTCGACCGCTATGCGGATGCGCCAGAGGTAGTGCGAAGGGCAGGATAGCGGCTCGGATCACAACTGGGCCGCGACCGCGAGCCCCAGGTTGCGTAGGACGTGCCAGGAGTTCTGGGATTGCAATGGCTCTTCCCGAGGATCAAGGAGTGCGTCGATGTTCGATCCATCCGTCCCCAGCCGTCGCCGCTCCGCGCTCGAACCATCCATCGGCCGAACCCGCGCCCTTGCAGCGCGAGTGCGTGAGGGCGCACGGAGAGCCCCCTTCGGCCGGCCGCTAGCTTTGTGCCTACTGGCCGGAGCCCTCGTGACCTGTGTCGCGGCGCGCCTACCACTCCTTCAGGCTCAGGCGCAGCCGGCCGTTGGCACCTGGCGACATCACACCTGCGGTGATTGCGTCGTAAGCCTCGCGCTCGGTGACGACGCGGTCTGGGCCGGCACGATGAGCGCGGGGCTGATCCGCCACGATCGGGCAGCCGGCACGGTTCGGCAGTACACGGTCGAAGACGGTCTGCCGGGCAGGGCCATCGCCGATGTAGACATCGCGCCGGACGGTGGGCTGTGGGTCGCGACCTTCGACAGCGGTTGGACCGGCAATTCCTCGGGCTTGGCCTACTGGGATGGAAACGACTGGCATCATCGGGGACTGGTCGAGGCGGTGAGCCACATCCTCGGCACGCAGGTCGTCGCACTGGACGGCGGTCGCGCTATGGCGCGAGTCGAGGACGGAGTCGCCTACTACGACGGACAAGCCTGGATTCGACAGGACGGCCAACATGGTTTGATCCCAGCAGAGGTCCGGCGCATCGCTCGCGACAGCAACGGTTCGGCCTACGTCACGACCTCGGCCGGCGTGGCCAGACACGATGGCCAGTCCTGGCACACCGAGGACACCGATTCACTGCCCTCCCCCGACCTCCGCTGGCTCGCATTCGGCCCAGACGACAGCCTGTGGGTGGAGGGCCCCGATTTTCTGGCCCGGAGCGCCGCTCCGGCGTCGCCGGCTGCCGGTCGAAGCTGGAGCTTGTACCCACTACCCCCGAATCTGTCGCGCGATCCCTCGGCGAATCCAACGCTCCTGGCGGGTGTCGATCCCTCCGACCGGCCGTGGGCCATCCATGACGTCGCCTACATCCTCGAGGGTGGGACCTGGGTTCAGCGAGACCTCGTCGCCGAGCTGGGGCTTCCGGCGGGTGTGGTCCGCATCGGCGGTCCCTTGGGTTCGACGCCGGCGATTGCCTTCGAGCAGCACGATGGGATCTGGGCCGGTCAGATCCCGACCGGGCTCTGGAGTTTCGATGGCGGATCGTGGTCACACCATCCGAGTCGGATCGGGCCCAGCAATCTCATCGGCTTCAGCGTCAAGGTCGCCCCGGACGATCAGGTATGGCTGGGCCACATGCCCCTACTGCACCCGGATCGGCTGCTCGATCGATACGACGGCCAAGCCTGGACGCATGTTGGCCAGGCCGAAGGACTGCCCATCGGGGGCACTCTGGGCGTAATGCAGAGCAACCTGGATATTGATCGCGAGGGACGGGTATGGCTGGCATCCGACGGCGGCGAGGAGTTCGATTCCTGGCTCGCGTGGAAGTCGGACACGAGCTGGGCTCACGCCAACCTGGTAGAGCTCGGGATCGGAATTGCCCGAGTCGTCACGGCCGACGATCGCGGCGGCGTCTGGCTTGGAAGCAACCACGGTGTCGCCTACTTCGACCCGTCCAGCGGTGACGTCCTTCGGCTCACGACCGAAGAAGGGCTACCCAGTGACGCGGTGTGGGCCATTGCGGTCGACCATCGACAGGCCGAAGAACGTGTATGGATCGGCACGGAAGGCGGTCTGGCCCGATTCGAGGGAGGACGTGTGACCCGCTTCACGGGCGTCGACGGATTGGGGATGGATTCCGTCGGCGCCATCGTCGTCGACGAAACAAGAGACGCCCTCTGGCTTGCATCCTCGGTAGGGAGACCCAGCGTGGTCTCGCGGCTCGATGCCGATGGGTGGACAGTCTACGATCAAGATCACGGGCTGGCCGGCGACGGCTTCTGGAGCCTCGAGCTGGGCCCGGATGGCAGGCCTTGGGGCGCGATCTCGGATCCCTCCGACGAGCATTCCGGATTGGCGCGCTTCGATGGCGCTGGCTGGACGATCCTTCAGGAAAAGGACGGATTGCTGTCCAACAGCGCATTCGACGTGGCGGTCGACGCCCAGGGAACGGTATGGGTGGGATCGATCTCCGGTCTCAGCGAGCTGCGGCCGGCCGAGGTCGCACCGACGACACCCAGTCCGTCTCCCAACCCCGACCCGACCGCCACCACACCGCCCCCCAGCCCAACTCCCGAGGCCGGCTGCGTCTGTCGCGCGGCCCGCGAGCGCGCGCCGGCCGCGCTGATCTCGGCCATCCTGGCCGATCCCGACCAGCTGGGCGGGCATGGCCAGCCGCGCGACCCGAACAAGCCGCCTGGGCCCTTCAATCCGCCGCGTGTCTGCCTGGGTATCCACAACGCGGGCACGGCCTACCACCCGCTCTTCAACCCGCTAGCCTGGAAGGCCGGTTGTCCGTGAGGTGCCGTCAGTTGACCGTACCACCCACATCGGTCACGCGATCTCGGATGAAGCGCTCGACCTCGAGCAAGGTGCCGGTGACGTCGATTGGCAGATAGAGCCTACCCGAGGGTCCATGAACCGCGCTGATCAGCCCTTGGAGTCCGCACAGTCGGGTCAACCCCACTGCTTCAGCATCTTGTTCGGCGGATCCACGCACGGGCTCTCAGTCTGTCGACCCGATCCATTCCTCGGTGTGCCGAAACCGTCCAAGGTCTGCGGCCTCGAACTCATCACGGTGCGTCCCCCGGTCTGCGCCGAGGAACCGCAGCGCTGCGTTGATCGCATCTTCACTGGTATCGGGCCCACGAACGATGTGACCCATTTCCGCGAGGACCGCGGCCTGAAGCCCGTCTCCCGCCCAGAGATCTGCTTCGACGTAGGCAATGCGCCCCCACCGCGATAGGCTACGGCACAGCTTGGCGAGGGGCTCAGGGACTTCCTCCGAGACACCGTCGTCTGTGAGTGGGAGGTGGGGCAGCGACAGCTCAGCACGCAGGGTCTCTACCAAGGGCACCAAGGCCAAGCCGAGCGGCAGTCGAACCAGCCGCACGTTCGCGCCGATGCTCGAGGTGAGCACGCTCTCGGCTCCCACGATGGCTTGCAGTACATAGCTCATGGCGCGACACTGTCCGCTGTCCGCCCAACACCTGCGATGGCGCTGCTCCCAGGCGAAGATCCTGCCTTGAACGGAGAGAGCCAGCTCAACTTCGCGATCGATTTGGGCACGGCTACCAGAACTTCCACCACGGCTTCGCTCGTGCGGATTCTCCGGCATCGCCAGGGAACAAGATCTCGCCTTCGTCGGCGCTGACATCGAAGAAGCCGACGCCGTGCTTGATAGCAAGTTGACGCATGAGACCATGCGCCTCCGGGTGTGGCCAAAAAGCGTCCGAAGCGGTCAGGATCGCCGAGCCACGGGCGTAAGACCCGCGTCACAGCTGCATTGTCGGCGCTCCCGTACAACCTCGCCAGATGGCTCGGACGGTTTTTGGCCACACCCTGCGCCTCCTCTGCCATGGACCAAGCGAAAGCAGCGTAGATCACCTGCCGGCCCACCGAATAATCCGTGACCTTCGGATTGTCTACATCATCGGTTGCGAGCGGCCCGTTCATGGGGGGAAATGATTCGATCATTTCCCGAAACCAAGTTTGAAGGGACGGCGCTGACATCTCTGGGTTGTCGTAGCTATGTGGCTCCGACCACTCGGTTTGCTGCCAGTACCAGGTCATGAACGAAGGCCGATCCCTCGGCGCACCTTCGGCTTCGAATACCATCAAGTCGTAGCTCATTCGACTACCTCCAACTCCACTGGATACTCTTCTAGGGCGGCACGCAGCGCCGGCCGCTGCGTACTGTTATTCGGCAGGCTCGTTGCGTTCCAGATCCTCGAGGCTTGCCACCCGATCGAGACCTCCACTCCATGACCACAACCGTGCACGTCCAGAAGAATACGGGCGGGTGAGCTCCGCCATCAGGGCATCCGGATCTGATAGGTCCAGAATCGTAGCCCTTCCGTAGTCGACACCACCGACCTTGTCAACATCGGCGCAGATCACGATCCGGTCCGCAAGGATTTCGTCGATCAGGTCGAGGAGCGCCTCGCGCTGTGCTTGTTTCGCTAAGCAGGCACCCCATACCGTCTGGTGCGTGTGCCAACCACCATACTGCACGCTGGGTTCGTAGCCACCGTCTACCCACACGACCAACTCGCACCTCGGATCGCCGCTTGGTGCGCGCACGTGCATCACCAGCGTCCAGCGATCTTCGTTGTGAAGCCGCTCCATCGCTGCGTGCTGACGGAACTCCGGGAATCGAGCGAAGAGCTCCGACGCGAAGACCCGTGACTCGGCCGTGACTCGGTTCTCATCGAATTCTGCCATCTTAGGGGGATGTTCCATCGCTCCGCCTAGCCTTGAATTGGGCCGACCGGCTAGAACGACCCAATACACTCGCGGCTCTCTTCGACCAAGGCTTCCAGAGTGTAAATCAGGTCGTCATCCGGGTAGAAGGCGACGCCGCCGAACTTGGAAACCAAGGCCGTCGCCGCAACCATGGCGCAGGCACATTCGGCTAGGTCGCCTCCCCATCGAAAGGACAGCGCGGCGCTTCTCGAAGCCACGCTGATAGCAGCGCTCGGGTACATGTCTAGCAGAGGACCAACATCCTCGACGAACAGCTCGAATCCCGATGGTGTGTCTCGCACTCGGCACGATACGAACCCGCTGCTGGTCGCGACCCTTAGATCAGGATCTAGAACAACGGGGAACGAAAGCGCCTCGATCTCGGCCTGCCAGGACGCCCGATCGGGAAACTTGGATTGTTCGAGGAAGACGTGCAGATCAACGGACATCGGGAGGCCTCTTCTGTATGTTTAATAGCTTGCCGCTCAGCCGCGAGCGGCGGGTCCCATGCTAACGCGCCCGAACCACGTCGCTCGTCGGCGGCAACGGCTTGTCAGGCATCAGCATCCGGTCGAGACTGTCCGAGAACCTTGTCCCGATAGGCGGACCAACCTTCGAATCCGCCGGTGAGTACGGCACCAAGCTCGCTGGGTGACTGAACCAAGATCAACCCTAAGCTCTCGCGAACGCCGGCGGGGACACTCGGTTCTTGCGCGTGCGAGATAAGAACGAGCGGGGTATCCGCCATGGCCGGGATGATGACCATGTCGCCAGCACGTGCGACATCGAACATGAACTTGATCAGACAATCGCCGATGCCGCGAATGTGGAACGCGCACCCAGTAAAGGCCTCCTCGGACTCGAGCCCGCTCGCAGAAAACTCGACGTCAACGCCATCGGGAAAGGTAACGACGTAGAAGCCGAACTCACTAGGTCCGCGATACGTCACCCCGTTGAGCACATCGCGGACACGCCGACGGTCCACGTCGGCTGGCTCACCGTCGACAAACCGTTGCAGGAAAACGTCGAAACTCACGGGGCGGAGTCCTTTAGGACAGGCACCTTGCCGATGGAGTGCCGGTCGGTAGTCGCTTGCTGTAGAGGCTTGTTAGCCATCCTGAATGCCATTGCACGACCCATCACAGCAGAACCTGCTTCGCTCCTCGTCCCCGAGGGCGATGTCCATGAGAAGCTGCATGCCCATCACCGGTCCTGGAACGATCTCGTCTTCGTCGACCTCGTTGCCGTCATACTCAGCGTTGGTTGGGATCTCAACATTGGTGATCCACCGGACCGCACGACCTGCATCGGTGGCGCGTTCTCGTATGAATCGCTCGACATGCCTCCATTCTCTTGCCATAGTAGCGCGGAATGCACCAGATCAGTCCTCTGGGTCCGCGAAGCCGGGGCAACTCAACCGATCCTCGGCGGCAGTGTCTTGCTAGGTGACTACCTTGCTACGTGTGCCGCTGCTTGAGCGATCGAAGAGCGCTGACCGTTACCCCCTCATGCTCCAGCAATTCCAGGTCCGAGAGCTGCCTCTTCAGTTCAACTTGAACCGCAGGGTGCATCGCTTCTTGGGCTAACAGCATTGGCTCCGCGGCGGGGTCCCATTCGAACTCATTTGAATCGAGCGCCAAGTCGTCGCCCGCCACGAGGAAAGCTGATTCGACTGCGCGGGCTGCAGCGGCGCTGGCGAGCCGAGCGTCACCGCTTGCGAAGCACTCGGCAGCGAAGATGCTCGCCGCCGCAGCGTCATCGTCCGCGTCGTCGGGACCGTCCTGCCCGAGGTCGTGGTCGAAGGGACTGGCATAAAACGCACGGAGCGCCTCTTTCACGCGGTCGCCCGCATCACCGGCAATGCCCTCCAGCCCTAGCCACATCGTGTCGAGCAGAGGTCGCCAGCCCAGCGTGAACGGCCTCGGCTCGGGTAGTTCCTGATGCTGCCGCATCAATCGCTCGGCACAAGCGAGCGCGAACGCTATTCTCGCCCTGACCGGCAACCGCTCCAGCCGCGACTGGATGTCTGCCTCAACATCCGCGAAGTAGGGAAGTCCTCGCCGGCACACCTGCTCGCGTGCCAGGTCACCTCCTGTAGGAAACAGCTTCAGATAGTCCACGGGCTTGGACATGCTTGCCTCCTAACGACCAAGCTCAGCTGCAATCAGCCTCCGAGTAGGCCAGAGCGAGCACTCTCGGGCCGAACCGGCTCTTCTTCCGCTCGATCGACCACGACCACTCGCTCTCCGCACTCCTGCTCCGACCAAGACCGTTGTCACACCGACGGGGGGAGATGTCCTGCCCACCAGCACCGCTTCAAAGCCCGATCCGTCAGCGTGAACTCCAAGCGATGGCTGACCTCAGCGCTCGACATACCTCCGTCCTTTCGCCATGGTAGCGCGGAATGCACCGGATCAGTACTCGGGTCCGCGAAGGCGGGTCAACTCCAATCTGTCTGATCAATGTCCAGCGCATGCTCTTGTCCTCCCGCCTGGGTGCGCGGACTTGGCGTTTCTCTACGTGCTCCACCAGTAGGCGTTGTGATTCTCATCGGCTCGGAAGCCTTCTGGCCCCATCACTTCTACAGCGTGCTCGAGCTGCCCCTCATCACGCACAAGGAGGAGACGATACCATGTCTCATATTCGGTAACCATTGCAATGCTCAAGTCCGGGGTGGCGATGCAGTGGATGTTTTCTGCTTGTTTCAACTCCGGTCGTTCCGTTGTCGAGAGTTGAGCCGTACTCATTCGGTGGAACCAACCAAACTCTCCGAAGAGAAGTACTTCTCGATACTCCTGGATCGCTGCGAGTTGCGCGAACGTGGAGAGTTCGAGGTCCGATAGGGAATCTTCATCCGGCCAATAGATGTTGTGGGCATCGCAGTACGCACAGATCTTCTTGTAGAGTGCTTTAGTCCGGAGTTGCGCTTTGGCAGTGGCCGCGTAGCCCCCAAACTCATGATGGTTCAGAGCCTGAAGCACTTCTGCAAATGAGTCTAACCCAGAGCCCTCCTGAACCGATCGCCAGGACATTCGATTGCCTACCGTTGTCTGCTCCAAGAATGACGGGTAGTAGTCCTCATCTTCAACCTGCATCGGCATGCGAATAAACGGGGGAAGGACTACGTACACAGCACTATAGAATGGGTGAAATGATTGAATGAATGGAGTGCCATCGACAGGGAACTGAGGGGGGTTCAAGGCTATCTCCTAACGCAAGTGAGGCGATTCCGAAAAACGAGAATAGGGCCTTGCTAGATCACTTCCAAGTGCCAAGCTCCCTTTGCATTGAAGAATGGCTCCTGGGGTGAATGTCGCATGTCGGCCTCCAAGGATAAGC
>CAZJWJ010000104.1:0-17044 GCA_964549495.1 uncultured Anaerolineales bacterium
CAGCAGCAGCCCCGAGGCCTTCGCGGAGCGCGGCCGGCTCGAGATCCCGGTGACCGAGGAGTTTCCAGCCTTCTTCTCGGTCGCGGCCGACGGCTCGGCCATCGCCCTCGTCCTCGACCGCGTGATCCATCTCATCGACGTCTCCGATCCGGATCAGCCGCGGATGCTCGCCAACTTGCCGCACGAGCACTACATGTTCGACATCGATATCGTGGGCAACCTGGCGGTGGCCGTCGATGCCAACGCCAGCTATGTCGTCGTCGATGTGCCGGGCCAACAGATCCTCGGGGTGCATGCCATCGAGGAGGCCGGCGATGGCTACGTCAACCTACTGTCGGTGGTGCTGGACGGCAGCCGCGCCTACCTCTCAGGCGCCCACAACCAGCCTGTCCTGCAGGACTCGTTCTATCGTAGCGAAGCGCGCCTGTGGTCGGTGGATCTGCAGGTGCCGGAACGTCCCGTCCATCGCAGCTCGCCGGCGCCGAGCCAGGGTTTCCTGGCCGTGGATGACAGCGGTGAGCGCCTGGGGTTTCGGGGAGCGCGGGCTTTGCACAACTCCGGTTGGGTGAGGAAGTGTTGGCACCCACGCCGACGCCGACGCGCGAGCCGACGCGGGGGCCGACACAGGAGATTGCGAGGCGGGTTTGGTTGCCGGTGGTGTGGCGGTGAACCGTGACGAGACGACGGGCTACCCGGGCAGCAGCTCGAAACCTTCTCGAAGGGCAGCCTGACGAAGTCGGGCATCCAGGCACACGAACTGCTGCGATCCTCGCCAGCCGGCAACCCAGGTCAGTGCTGCGGCCAGTTGAAGGGCATCCGCGGCTCTCAAGGGATGTCTCCTCAGGATCCGAAGGGCTTCCTCGCGGAGGGATTCACCGGCCAGCACTTCCGACCATCCCTCGGACAACCGGGTTAGGCAGTCGCGCATTCGGCCGAACTCCACCGCGTCGAAAGCGGATTCGCGCTCGAGTCGCGCGAGGGCCGAAGCGCATTCCACCCGACTGCCCCACCAGACGACGATATCGTCATCTCGACCGAGCAGCCCCTGCACTTCATCCGATGCCGGTTGCCGGCAGCACAAGGGGATCAAAGCCGAAGCATCCCAGAACCTCAATGGCCTTCCTCACGCTCTGCGAGCAGGGCCTCGAGCACGAGTCCCTTCGGATCGGCTGGAGGTTGTAGGTCTGCTAGCGCCTCTCGGATTCCCCCTCGTCCACGACGCAGGAGGCCAGCTCGCTCCAACTCGGCCAGATGAGCCTGCGCATCGTCATGGGCGGCATCGATGGGGATCAGGCGCGCGATCGGGCGTCCATGTTCTGTCACGATCAACTCATGCCCGGCCTTGACCTGCGCCAGATAGGCACTCAGTGAGGCCTTGAGCTTCGCGATACCGACCGCCACCATTTCATTCCTCCGTTCCGGGATTCGAGACAGCGCCACCAAAGCATGACTACTCTAGTCACAACCAGCGAATTCACCAAACTCCGACCGGAGATGGCTTGACGAGGCTCTGCCGGAGTCCCATGATGGTCCTAGGCCGCGTCTAGCCATACCCATCGCTGGCACCGGTGATTCCGGAGACTGCGCTATGGTCGAAGTCAATCGACGAGCTCGAGCAGACGGCGTCCAGCCGGCCGGCATCGGCCCCGCCGATGACGAAGCCGCAAGGGCCCGCAGCAGGCTCCTCTTGGCCTGGCTGATCTCCGCCGGGGCCGCGACGATCGGTCTGGCCGCCCTGCTCCTCTGGCTGGCCATACCCGAGTCGCCCGAACGCTTCGGCCTTGTCGAGCCGCTAGCGGTAGGTCGCGTCGAGCCCGGGCCCTCCGCGCCGAATTCACCGCAGCATGTCGCCTCGGGCCGCTTGTGGCTGGTCGAGACCGATGCCGGCTGGCTCGCACTGCGCGATCGCAGCCCGCATCTGGGCTGCAAGATGCGCTGGAATCGCGCCTCCCGCCGCTTCGTCGACCCCTGCCACGGCCAGATCCATCGCCTGGACGGCAGCTACGAACGCGGTCCAACGCGAGCGGACATGCAGCGCCTTTCGCTGGTGGCCGTCGGGCCGGACGGCGAGGTCCTGGCCGAGAACGGACCGGCGGGCCGGCCGCTGCGCATCGCTTCGGAGGGGGTCGCTCGGCTCTACATCGATCTGGCCGAGCTCGATGCGGCGGATGGAGAGGACGTAGCACAGGAGACCGCCGAGACCGAGCGATGATTGGGCCGAGCCGAGGGCAGGCGATATGATCATCGGGCCAGGGTTCGACCGATCTTCCCTCGAAACCTCTGGCTTCGAACCGTCCCCAGCCTGGAGCGCTCGATCCATGGACCTGCCCTCGATCCTCGACCCGGAGCCGGCCGGCACGACCGACCGAAAGGCGGCCTGCTCCCCGACTCCTCGCCGCCGGTTGACACCCTTGTTGCTCGCGCTCGCGCTCCTGGCGATCGCCGGGATACCGGCCGGCGCCCAATCTCCCTTCCCCGAGCGCAACGGCTACCTGGCCAACGGCACCGACACCGAGCTGAGCGAGGCGCGGATCCAGGAGGAGATCGCCAGCCGGCTGGGCGAGGCCTACGGTCTGGACGGCCTGGTCTTGATGGTCGACCAGTGCCTGCCCGACCCCGAGGTCTACCTCGACGAGGCCCTGGTGCACTACGATCTGGCGCCGGACGGCGGGGCGATGTACGACGACGCGGTGGTCTGGCTGATCTGCTTCGAGCCCCGCTTCGTGGGCTTCTTCTACACCGCCGAGAACCCCTACGCGCCCGAGTGGGACGCGGCTGGCGTGGCCGACCGGGCCTCCGGCGCCATGGCCGAGCGGCTCTCGGCCGGCAACTTCACCGGCGGCATCACCGCCGGCATCGACGCCGTGGCCGATGTCCTGGAGGGCAACGCGCCGGTCGGGGCGGTCGAGGAGCCGGCGGCGCCCGTCGACGACCTTCCGGCACCCGCGGCCCGCGGCGACGCGGCGGAGCCCGATCGCGGGTCGTCCGACGACGCGGAAGGCGACGGAAGCTTGGCCTCCCAGCTGGCGGCGGCCGGCGCGCTGGGCTTGGGTGGCCTGTGGCTGTGGCGACGGCGCAAGCGACAGGCGGAGCGGATCGTCTCGAAGGAAGACGAGACCGCCGCGACCGAGGCCTCCCCGCGGGCGGCGCTGCTGGCGCGACTGGAACGGCTCGACGGCCGACTGACCGAGGAGCATCCGGCCGTCGCGCGGTTGGTGCTGGCCTATCAGAGCATCGGCGAGGAGGCCATGCTCGAGGTGAGCCGGCGGCACGAGGGCATGATCGAGCGGCTGCGGGCCTTGCGCTCGGGCATCGAAGTGCTGCCCGAACTGTCGGCCGAGGGGGCGCCCGCCAGCGGCTCCCTGGCCGGCTCCGAGACCGGGCCGGACGCGGTCTCATCGCCGGACGAGCGACTGCGGGCCCGCTATGCCGAAGCCGACGGGCAGCTCGCGTCCTTGGAAGCCTACGTCGACGAGATCGATGCCGAGGCGGATCACGTCGAGATGCTCGAGGAGCGGGCGGCGGTGCTGACGGTCGAGGCGCGCAAGGCCATCGAGGCCGGCTTGGATCGCTACCGCGACCTGGTCGGGCGCATGGATACCGAGTTCGCGCCGCTGCCGGAGGCCGAGGCCGCGATGGATGTGCCGGTACGGCTGGCCGAGGAAGCCGAAACGGTGCTGGGTACCGGCGATCGGATCACGGCCGGCCGGTTGGCGGAGGACGCCGCCACCCTGGCCGAGGAGACGCCGGGTCTGCTGGAGGAGGCGCTCGAGGTGGACGATCGGATCGAGGAGGGCGTGACCCTCTTCGAACGCTTGGATGCCTACGCCGAGACCAGCTGGGCCGACGTCCGCGGCAACGGATCGGAGGCCGAGGAGAGCCTGGAGACGGCGCTGGACATGCTGCGCCGGACGCTGGAGGCCGGTCCCGGGGACTTCGGCGCCGACCTGGCGGCCGGCTACATGGCCAGCCTCGAGCGAGCGGCCGCCGAGCTCCAACGCGCCCGCGGCCTGATCGACGCCATCGAACAGCGGCTCGAGCGCTTGGAGCAGGCACGGAGCACGGCGGTCGACCGCATCGAGGGCCTGAGGGGCGAGATCGAGAAGGCGCGGCAGTGGTTGGCCTCGCCGGGCGTGGCCGGCGATGTCGACGCCTCGCCGGAGGTCGCCCTGACGGAGGCCGAGCAGCTGCTGGACGCCCAAGCCGTCGCCATGGCCGAGGCCAAGCCCGACTGGCTGTCGATCACACGGCATCTGCACGCGGTCTCCAGCCGGGTCGAGTCCGCGCTGGCCGAGGGACGCCGCCAGAACGATCGATTGGACGCCCTGCGCGAACATTGGACCTCGGCCCGGCAGGCCGCCGAGTCGGCCATCGAGCGGCTGGATCGGTACCTGGCGCGCCACCGCGCCGATGCGCCGGACTCGGTGACGGGCGACCTGGCCGCGGCGCGAGAGCAGCTCCGACTCGCCGAGCAGACGGCCCAGGGCGCCGAAGGCTTGGGCGATGCGGTGCGGGTCGAGCGTCTGCAGCAGGCGGTCGAGCAGGCCGAATCCGCCGACGCGGAGGCCGACCGGGCCTACGAGCAGCTAGCGGCGGCGGCGGCCAAGGCCGATCGCGAGCGATCCTACCAGCCGCGCCCGGACTGGTTGGGGCCGACCGTTCCGATACCCGTTCCGCGCCGCCGAAGCATCTTCATCCCCGGCCCCTTCAGCAGTAGCACCGGCCCGACCGTGCGCCATTCGAACAAGAGCAGCTGGGGCTCGCGGCCCCGATCGAGCTCGCGCCCGGTCGCCCGCCGCAGCATCCGAAGCTCCGGTGGCGGCCGGAGCTCCAGCGGTCGGCGCGGGGGTGGCAAGGGCTGGTAGGGGCTACCTTCGGATGGGACGAGCCGGACCGGCGCCATGCGAGTCGTTCACCACCGCATGGCGACCTCAGTCCACCACGCCGCGCTCGCGGGTCTCGGACTCCATGCGCCAGCCGGTGACGGCCGCATCGAGCTTGCGCCAGCGGAGGATCCAGTGGAGGATGTCGTCCTGCAATTCCTTGACCTCGTCCAGCGGCTCGTCGCTGTCGCCCAGGTCGACCTCGCGCTCGACCTGATCGTCCAAGCGCTCGCGGAGATCGTCCCAGTCGTGGCATAGCAAGGTCATGGTCTCCTCCATGCCCTCGGCCCGGGGAATCAAAGCCAGGTCAGATTCCTCGATGTTGTCGATGGCCGCATCGAGCTCCTCGCAGCGGGCCTCGACCAGCGGGCTGGCCTCCTCAGCAGACGGCGCCACCTGTTGGCACCAGCCACGCACTTGCCCCGGGATGACCGGGTCGAGCGCGCTCCGCTCCAGCGCGCGGAGTCGCTGGTCCAAATCGCGGGACTTCTCTCGTTGCTCGACCATATTTGCTCTCCAATAGATCATGAGGCGCGGAAACCGAGGCGCGTGCTTCCACGCCTCCAGGATCCTGACGCCGACTTGGATTTGGATTCCGGTCCCCTCACCATAGCCACTCGCGTCCACACCGAACATCCGGCAGATCCTCGATCTACCTGAGGGATTCCCCTCGTCCATCGGGCGGCCACGAGACCCTTCTGGACCCCGGAGATCGTTTGGGACAGGAGCGAGCACGAGGAACCTGGGCTCGAGTCGCTCAGATCACATGGTGTTCCCGGATCGAGCGATCCTCGGTGAAACGCGCGTAGTCCAGCTCGGAGATGTCGAGGCTGCTGGTCTTGCCATCCACGAGCGACTCGGCCATCAGCAGGCCCGCGGCCGGCCCGTGCATGAAGCCATGCCCCGAGAAGCCGGTCAGCAGATGGTAGCCAGCCAGGTCGGGCACCGGCCCGATGATGGGGTGCGCATCGGGCGTCATCTCGTAGAGGCCGGCCCACCGGGCGGCCACGCCGGCCTCGGCCAGCAAAGGCAGGCGCTGCATGGCGCTTTCCAGGTGGACCAGCTCCCAGTCGCGGTCGACGCGCTCGTCGAAGCCCGGCGCCTGGTCCGGATTGGACCGGCCGGTCAGCAGGCCCTCGCCTTCGCGGTGAAAGTAGAGGCCGCGCGCGAAATCGACGAGGAAGGGGAAGTCGGGCCGCAGATCCGGCAGGGCGGTGGTGACCAGCATCTGGCGCCGGATGGGCTCGACCGGCAGCGGCACGCCGGCCATTGCGCTCAGCGGCGCCGACCAGGGGCCGGCGGCGTTGACCACCTGGCGGCAGGCCACCCGGCCGCGATCGCTGCGGATGCCCGCGATGCGCCGGCCGGCCTCGTCCCGCTCGATCCCGAGCACCTCGACGCCCGTCAGGGCGGTGACACCCATCCGGCGCGCGGCGGCAACGTAGCCCATCACCACACCGTGGGGATCGGCCAGGCCGTCGCCGGCATGGTAGGTGGCCGCCAGCAGGTCGGGCGCCTGCAGCTCGGGCAGCCAGCGCCGGACGGTCTCGGGCTCCAGCCACTCGGTGGGCACGCCGAGACGGTTCTGGAGGGCGAGGTTGCGGCGAAAGACCGCCAGCTCGTCCTCGCGCGTCAAGAGGAAGAGGTAGCCCGGCCAGCGCAGGTCGATGGCCTGCCCGAGCTCCTCCTCGAAGCGCTCGAGCATGGGCAGGGCGAGCTGCGAGAGCCGGATGTTGATCTCGCTGCCGAACTGGTAGCGGATGCCGCCGGCGCATTTGCCCGTGGCCCCGGCGCCCCAGTGGTCCTGGCGCTCGAGCAGGAGCACGTCCCGGCAGCCGCGCAAGGCCAGATGGTAGGCCGTGCTGGCCCCCATCACCCCGCCGCCGACGATGACGATCTCGGCTCGGGCGGGAAGCTCGGCCATGCTCGAGGCTCCGGCGGAGCTCACCGGGGCCGGCTCAGGTCCGCCATGCGGCGTCGACCGCGGCCAGCAGGCGCTCGTGGAGGGCGGCGTTGGTGGCGATCACGCCCCGATTGCGGCGCAACAAGGCACCTTGGCTGAAGTCCAAGGGCCGGCCCGCCACATCGCACACCCGCCCGCCCGCGGCCTCGACCAGGGCCGCGCCGGCGGCATGATCCCAGATCTTCTCGACGTAGCCCGGCTGGGTCGGCAGGCGCAGGTAGGCCTCGGCCGCGCCGGCAGCGACGGCGGCGTACTTGGCCTGGCTATCGATGCGGGCCGGCGGCACCGCGATGCCCAGCGCGGCGGCCACGCGGGCCGAGGCGTCGTGGGCGGTATGGGCCGACTCGACCGACTCGCAGAGGCGGGTGCGGCGAGGGTCGGCTTCCGGGCTGACCCGGATCGGCCGGGGCTCGGCATCGAGGTCGTCCATGGGCAGCAGGAAGGCGCCCTCGCCCGGCAAGCCATAGAGGAGGCTGCCACCGGATTTGGGTCGGCCGGCCCCGGGCTCGGGCAGCCGGCCGGCCACCAAGTCTTCCGGATCCAGGTTGGGACAGCCCAGCACACCCAAGGCTGGCCGCCCCTCGAGGACCAGCGCCAGCGCGACGGCGTACTGGTCGCCGCGCAGGAAGCCCTTGGTGCCGTCGATGGGGTCCAGGGCCCAGAAGCGCGGGCTGTAGGAATCCGCATCGCCTTCGTCGATCCAGTCGAGCAGCTCGTCCGCCGTGGCATCGGGGCGAAGGGCCTGCACCCGGGCGACCACCTCGGAGCACGCTGATTCGGCGCCCGGCTGGCGCAGCGCGGCGGCATCTTCCTCGGCGATGATCGGATCCTCGGGAAAGGCTTCGGTCAGGGCGCGGCAGACCAGGGCCTGGCTGCCGAAGTCGGCCACCGTCACCGGGCTGCGGTCGCCCTTGGTCATGGCCTCCGGTTTCAGTTCGGCCTGGACGGCGCGACACAGGGCACTGGCCTCGCGGACGGCCGCCAGGGCGACCGCCAATTCGTCGGTCCGGTTCATGGCTGCTCGCGCTCCAATCGAGCTTCGAGCTCGCTGGTGAAGACCTTCCCGGCGCGGCGGCCACCGATGGATCCGGCCACGGCGGCGGCGCCCAGGTGCAGCGCGAAGGAGAGCAGCAGCGCCGGAAGGCGCTCGCGGGCCTCCAGGGCCAGCATCAGCTCGGGCGCCTCGCGCCACCACCAGTAGAGCATGGCGGCCAATAAGCCCGCGCCCTGGCCCAGGCTGCTTCCCGCGCGGCCAAGGTCGGGGACACCGTCGTCGTCGAGTCGCAGGCGCGCGCCCAAGGCCAGGCCGGCCGGCAGGCCGGTGAAGGTCCCGACGAAGAGGCCGGCGAAGGCGCCGACGAAGCTGGCGGCCAGCACGAATCCCAGGCCGCTGACGAGCAGATCGCCGAGCGGCAGATCGCCTGGCTGGCCGGAATCCCAGAATCGCAGCAGCCCGACCACCGGCCCATAGAGCGCGCCGCCGATCAGGCCTCCGACGGCGCCGGCCAGGGAGCCGATGATGCCGCCGGCACAGCCCAGGAGATCCCCGCGCTCGTCCCGCATCAGTCGAAGTAGCTCGGGCGCTTGGGATCGTCGAGGTGGGCAAAGCACTCAACCAACTGCTCCGGCGTGCTGCGGGGCGAGGAGAGCTGGGGGATGTCGTCGCGCTCGAAGAAGTCGACCGCGTCGATCTCGTGCACGTGATCCGGCAGGGCCTCGCCGCCGGTGATCCGGCACAGGAAGATCATCTTGTAGGCATGAAAGGCCGGATGGGCCCTGCCCGGCGAGCGGTTGGAGTCGAAGAGGCCGATGAGCTTGGTGGCGCGGCAGGTGAAACCGGCTTCCTCGCGCACCTCGCGCTCGGCCGCGGCCGAGGGCTCGTCGCCCACGTCGGCCCAGCCGCCGGGCAGGCACCAGTTGCCATCGCGGCGCTCGCGCACGAGGAGGATGCGGCCCCGCTCGTCGAAGCAGGCCGCGCGGACGTCCGACTTGGGCGTGGCGTAGCCCGGCTGCACCTGGAACCACTCCGCGATGGCCTCGGGCTCGGCATCGCTGTAGGCCTCGAAGATCTCGACGGCCAGTTGCTCGAGCTTACCGTAGCGCTCGAGCTCGAAGGGGTTCTCGGCATAGAAGAGGCCGCTCTGGGCGATGGCCTGGATGCTGCGCGCCCAGCTCAGCCAGGGGGGAATGCGGTTCACGCTGCTCGCTTCCTGCCTCGGGGTGGTCGAGGGCCGATGGGCCTCTATCATACCAGCCTGCCCGGCCGCTGCCCCATGGCCGACGAGCCAGGACCGGTGCATGGCCGCGTTTCGCCGGACTCTCGCCGGGCTCTCGCCGAACTTCGCTCATGACCTCGATCGGACCGAGCATCGTCCATGACCCAGCCTGCCATCTACGTCGCCGCCTCCAGCCACGGCTTCGGCCATGCCACGCGCCTGGCCTCCGTGCTGGCCCATCTGCGCGCGGCGCGCCCGGATCTGCGCTTGATCGTGAGCTCGGTCGCGCCCCGCTGGCTCTGGGAGAGCTACCTGCCGGGCCCGCTGGAGATTCGACCGGTGGCGCTCGACCCGGGCGTGGTGCAGCCGGACAGCCTGCGAATCGATCGCCGGGCGACATTGCGGGCGCTGGAAGACTGGTGGGCAGCGTTACCGGGTCTGGCCGAGCAGGAGGCACGGGCAGCGCGCGAGGCGGGCGCGCGCCTGGTCCTGGGCGACATCCCGCCCAGCGCACCGGAGATCGCGCGCCGGGCCGGCCTGCCCTGCTGGATGCTGGGCAACTTCGACTGGGACTTCATCTACCGCGCCTGGGGCGGGCCCTTCACCGCTTTCGCCGACCGGGTGGCGGAGCTGCAGTCCGGCGCGGAGCGGCTGTTCCGCCCGCCCCTCCACACGCCCATGCCCTCCCTCGAGCGCATCGAAGAGATCGGCCTGACCGGAGGGGATCCGCGCTGGAGCGCCCGCGAGATCCGCCAGCGCTGGGGTCTGGTGGCACCGCGCGAGCGCGTTCTGCTGATCACCTTCGGCGGCCTGGGCGCGGCCTGCCTGCCTTACGCTCGCGCGGCGGCCTCGCTCTCCGACTGGCAGCTGGTCACCTGGGATCACCAGGCGCCGGCGCTGCCCAACCTCGTGCGCATCGACGACAGCCGTTGGCGGCCGGTGGACCTGATGCCGGCCGCCGGCCGGCTGCTCGGCAAGCCGGGCTACAGCACCTTCGCCGAGGCCCTGCGCCAGGATCTGCCCATCGTCACCCTGCCCCGGCCCGGCTTTGCCGAGGCCGAGATCCTGGTGGAGGGCTTGCGCGACCACGGCCGGCACCAGCTGGTCGATCGCGATTCGCTCCTGGCCGGCGACTGGTCCTTCCTGCGCCAGCCTCCCCGTCCGCCTCGCCGCGCCGAGCGGTTCGCGCGTGAAGGCAGCCGTCAGGTGGCGCGCGCGATCTCGCTGGCGCTCGAAGCGCGATAGGCTTCGCCAAGAGCCGGAACTCGGCGCAGCGCTACGGATCGAAACCGGTTCGTGGCGCGGGCGGGTTTCGTGGACGCCGGATTCAAGCCCTCGAGGGAAGACCTGCGAGTGCGGCGCCCGACCGGCCATCGACCAGCGCCCGGAAGCGCGCGACCAGGCGGTCGAGCTCGGCTTCCCAGGTGTTGGCCTCGGCGTGGGCCCGCGCGCGAACGGCCAGGCCTGCAGCCAAGTCCGGCTCGCGCAGCAGTCGCCGCGTCTGGACCGCCAGGTCGTCCGGGCTCTCCGGCGCGAAGAGCAGGCCGGTCTCCTCGTGTCGGACGTGCTCCAGCACGCCGCCCGAAGCCGGCGCGACCACGGGCAGCCCCGAGGCCATGGCCTCCAGGACGACGTTGCCGAGGGTCTCGTTGGCGCCGGTGAAGACGAAGTGGTCGGCCGAGGCGAAGGCCCCGGCCAAGGCATCGCCGCGCAGGTAGCCGGTGAAGACGGCCGGCCGGCCGGCGAAGCCTACCTCCAGACGCTCCCACTCCGGCCCGTCGCCGACGATGGCCAGCCGCGCTTCGGGCAGCCGATCGAGCAGATCGATCAGCCAGTCGACGCGCTTCTCGGGCGAGAGCCGGCCGACGTAGAGCAGCAGCGGCCGATCGGGCTCGCCGCCCGAGAGCTTCGTGCGCCACACATTGCTGCGCTTGGCGGGCGAGAACCGGCGGCTGTCCACCCCTCGACCCCAGATGGCCAGGTGATCGAAGCCGTGCTCGGCCAGCTCATCGGCCGTGGCACGCGAGGGACAGAGGTTGAGCGCGGCGCCGCGATGGGCCATGCGCATGCCGGCCCAGGCCAAGGGCACCAAAGGCCGCAGGCCCCAACGGGCCACGAAGCCGGGCACGTCGGTGTGGTAGGAGGCGGCCACCGGGATGCCGCGCGCCCGGGCCCAGTGCTTGGCGGCAACGCCCATCAAGAGGGGATTGGCCACGAGTACCAGGTTGGGGTCGAAGGCGGCCAGCTCGCGCCGGCCGGCCGACGTGAGGAGGGCCGTGCGCAATTCGGGGTAGAAGGGCATGGGCAGGGCCGGCAGGCCGATCACCCTGTGGCCGGCGTAGTGTTCCGGCGCGCCATTGGGGGCGAAGACCAGCGCCTCGATGCCCTCGCGCTGGAGAAACTCGAGCAGGCGGCAGAGCGTATTGACGATTCCGTCGACCTTGGGCAAGAAGGTCTCGGCGAAGAGCGCAATCCGCAGCGTTGGGCTCGGTCGATGTGGTTGGGACATGTCGGCATGTTGCCAGGCGGGCGTTAAGGAGCTTGCGCAGTCCGCGTTAACAGAGGTTGATCGAGCCTTCGTGTATGGCTAAACGCGGTTTGCCTTGCCTGCCCTGTTGTGTGGGTACACTATATCTCGTCGTGGAAGATCGAGGCGCAAGCGAGCGACACGCGCTGGCATCTGATTCTTCCATCGAGTCCATCGGGAGACGTGCATGGATCGTCGTGACGTCGACATCGCCATCCTATCCGATCTGCACCTGGGCACCTACGGCTGCCACGCCGACGACCTCTTGGCCTATCTGCGCTCGATCCGGCCGGGGCGACTGATCCTCAACGGCGACGTCATCGACATCTGGCAGTTCAACAAGCGCTATTGGCCCCACAGCCACACCCAGGTGGTCGAGGAGATCGTTTCCTTGATGGGCGACGGCGTGCCGGTCTACTACCTCACCGGCAATCACGACGACGCCCTGCGCCGCTTCTCGGGTTTCAGCCTGGGACAGTTCCACCTGCGCGACAAGCTGCTGCTCGAGCTCGACGGCAAAAGGCATTGGATCTTCCACGGCGATGTCTTCGACGGCTCGATCCACCACGCCCGATGGCTGGCCCGCCTGGGCGGTCTGGGCTACGACCTGCTCATCCGCATCAACCGCGGCGTCAACCACCTGCTGACGACCTTCGGCCGGCCCCGTCGCTCCTTCTCCAAGCGCATCAAGCAGGGCGTCAAGAAGGCGGTCAAGGTGGTCAGCGACTTCGAGAGCACGGCTGCCCAGCTGGCCATCGAGGGCGGCTACCATTACGTGATCTGCGGGCACATCCACGTGCCCCAGCGGCGCGTGATCCGCGACGAGCGCGGCCGGCAGGTCATCTACCTCAACTCGGGCGACTGGGTCGAGAGCCTGAC
Source organism: uncultured Anaerolineales bacterium (assembly GCA_964549495.1). Taxonomy (GTDB): domain Bacteria; phylum Chloroflexota; class Anaerolineae; order Epilineales; family Epilineaceae; genus JACKBJ01. The sequence continues at coordinate 12,469 of CAZJWJ010000104.1, forward strand.
CTCTTTGGAGTACTACGACGGCCGCTGGCACATCTACCGCCACGACAAGTCCAAGCTCACGCCGGTGGTCACCCAGCCCTTGGCCCTGCCGGCGCCGCGAAGCCTGGAGCTCGACGTGGCCGCCATGACCCGCTTCGACCGCATGGACCTGCGCATCGAGACCCGCTGAGCCGAGGCGGCGGCACGATCGACCTTCCGCCGTGGCCCTGCGCCGGAATCGACATCGACTCTCCCCCCGGAACGTGCGAGCGGGGCATCCGACATCGGGTGCCCCGCTCGCGCCTCTGTGTTCCAGCGAATCGAGACCGGCCTGCAATGGGCTTGTGCCAAGCCTTCGCGGCTCGAGCGATTCAGCTCTGGATTCGTCGACTGCGCCAGCCGCGCCAGAGCCGGCCGAGGAGCCAGAGCAGCACGAGCAGGGGCAAGAGCAAGGGCAGGCCCACGATGCCCAACCAGATGACGATGCTGGCCAGGCCACGCGAGAGCACCCGCAGCGTGGTGAAGGCCTCGGTGGCCGTGTGCCGAGCGCTCCACTCGGGCAAGGGGGCGGGTGTTGCGGTGGGGTTCGGAGGGATCTCGGGTGCCGGTTCGCGCAGCGCGACGGCGATGGTCGAGCGCGCCGAGCGCTGGGCCAGGTAGCGCAAGCGACCCCGCCGCTCGGCGATCTGCCCCTCGATCTCGGTCAGACGCGCGTTGACGTTCAGCGCCTCCTCCACCGACTGGGCCTGGTCCAGGAACTCGCGCACCCGAGCCCGGGTGGCCTCCAGGTTGGCGATCTGGGCTTCCAGGTCGATGTACTCCTGCGTCACGTCCGTGCCGGTGGCCGATTCTTGCTCGACCGTCTCGGCCACCTCGCGGATGCGCTGCAAGGTTTCCTCGAATCGATCCACCGGCACCGCCAAGCGAACCGTCGCCCGCCGGCCGTCGTATCGCCCGTAGTCGGTGCTGGTCTCGAGCACATATCCGCCGGCGCCGACGGCGATGGTCTCGATGCGGCTGACACCCAACTCGACATTCTCCACCAGGATCGACATCGTGCCGTCCTTGATGATGCGACGCTCCGCACCGACGGGTGCCAGCGGATCGCCCGAGTCGTCGGCCGGTGCATCCTCATCGGCGATCGGGACAGCCGGTGCGACCTCCGAGTCCTCGTAGTCCACGCTCTCATCGTCCGCTTCGATCGCCTCCTCGACGACGGACTGGCCGGCCGGCGCGCTGTCATAGGCCATGTCCGCGCCGCAGGCGACGAGGATTCCCGAGAGAACGAAGGCGAATGCGAGATTCCTCGTTATCCACGAGCGCATCGTGGCCTTCCGACGGAGTCGAGCAGCTGACATGGGGTCCTCCCCTCGCAATGCGGTCGTGATCTTACCTGGGACGGGCTCGATCTGGACCGCTGGCGTTCCGCCCGTCTGGGCGGGCGCGCGGGTGCGCGCTTCTCCTCGACATCACTTAACGGCGCGCCGGCCGGATTGGTTCCCGACCCGCGACTCCGCACCAGCATCCCGCAACTCCTCCCGTCGATACCAGCCTCGAGTTTCGCAGCCGGGCCGGTCGAATCTTCGGGCCAACACCCAACCCAACATTTGACCGGCCGATGACGCCTTCCCTATGGTTGAAGGTCCGGCCTGCGCTTCGAGCGGGCATCGGAACCCTCTCACAAAGGAGTGTCATGATCGCCCCAGACGCGACAGCCGTCTTCGAGGACGTCATCGAGACCGGCCCCTTCCCCATTCGATTTCCCGCCAAGTCCAGCCTCGATCAGGACGAAGAGTACTGTGAGGTCGAGATCGACGGCGACTGGCACCGGGTGCGCTTCCACGACTACGACGAAGTCTACCGGATCCCGGGGCTCTACGAGACCATCTTCTACCGCACCTTGCGCTGCAACTCACCCAATCAAATGGCTGGCCTGCTGCAGACCTCGCTGAGCGAGCACGACGTGCGGCCCGCGGATCTGTCCTTCCTGGATCTGGGCGCCGGCAACGGCATGGTCGGCGAGGCGCTGCAGAACCTGGGCATCCGCGACATCATCGGGGTCGACATCATCCCCGAGGCCGCCGAAGCCGCCGAGCGGGACCGCCCTTGGGTCTACAACGACTACATCGTCGGCGACATCGCCGATCTGCCCCAGTCCGAGCGGCAGACCCTCGAGCAGTCCGAGCGCGACGCGCTGGCCTGCGTGGCCTCCCTGGGCTACGGCGACATCCCGACCCGCGCCTTCGCCGCGGCCTTCAACCTGGTGGCCGACGGCGGTTGGCTGGTCTTCAACATCAAGGAGGACTTCCTGCGCGACAGCGACAGCTCGGGCTTCTCCGGATTGATGCACCGCCTGACCAACCGCGGCTACATCCAGATGGAGATGTACCAGCGCTACTGCCACCGCTTGAGCATCCACGGCGACCCGCTCTACTACATCGGCGTGGTGGCCACCAAGCAGGCGTCGATCGACGAGGCGACGCTGAAGGGCTGAGCCCAGTCGCGGCGGCACTCGACGCGATACCCGCGCAATCCAGATCGAACGAGCGGCCGAGAGCTATCGCGCTCTCGGCCGCTCTCCTTGGTCTCGACCGTGCCCTACAGGCCCTTGGGTCTCAGCGTTCGCTCGGCCAGCGCCGCCACCCAGTCGATGACCAGGGCCAGCATGGCCACCAGGGCCGCGCCCTCGAAGATGGCGATGTTGCGCTGCAGCTTCAGCCCCGAGTTGATGGTCTCGCCCAGGCCGCCGGCCCCGATCAGGAAGGCCAGCGCGGCCGTGCCGACGTTGATCACCAGCGCGGTGCGTACACCGGCCAGGATCACCGGCACCGCCAGCGGCAGTTCGATCCGCGTCAAGGCCTGGCGCTTGGACATGCCCATGCCGCGGCCGGCCTCGATCACCGAGCGGTCGACCTGTTCCAGGCCGACCATGGTGTTGCGCAGGACCGGCAGGATGCCGTAGAGCACCAGGGCCACGATCGCCGTGCGCGCCCCTTGCCCCATGAAGGCGAAGAGCAGGACGAGGAGGCCGTAGGCGGGCACGGCTTGGCCGGCGTTGGCCACCGCCAGAATCGGCGGCGCCAGGCGCTTGTAGCGTGGCCGGGTGACCAGGATGCCGATGGGGATGGCGATGGACACCACCAGCAGGGTCGACCAGAAGGTAAGCACCACTTGCTGGCGGGCCTGCCGAAGCAGCTTGTCCGGCTGCAGGATGTCGGCCGTCGTGGCATCGAAGTCGGCCAGCACCCAGACCGCCAGGGCCGAGGCAGCCAGGATCAGGAGGACGACCGGCGTGATGTAGCGATCGACCTTGCCTCGCAGGCGGCGACCCAGATCGGACGAGGCGCCCGCCGAGGCGACGTGAACCGTCATGCCAAGGCCTCCCGCCGCGCGATCTCGGCCCGCTGGACCTCGCGGATTTCGTCGACCAGGGTCTCCATGCGAATGACACCCGCGCAGCAACCGTTGCCGTCGACGACCACGGCCACCCCGACCGAGGAACGAAGCATGTTCTCGAGAGCGTCCTGCAGGGTATCCTCGGGCTCGACCCGGACCCGCACCTGTTTGCCGGATTCGCGCAACGGCTCCTCGCCGCTTTCGAGAGTCCTTCGGTCGATCCAGCGCAGTGGCCGGTCGGCCTCGTCCAATAGCAGGGCCCAGCGGCGATTGGATTCCTGGAGCTTGGCCAGGGCCTCCTCGCGCCCGATGCCGTCGCGGATCGTCACCGCGTCCGGCACCGCGACGTCGCGCACGCGGCGCAGCGTCAGGCCCTTGAGCGTGGCGCCCGAGCCGAGGAACTCGTCCACGAAGTCGTAGGCCGGGTGGGCCAGGATGGCCGCCGGCGTATCGTGTTGCATCACCACCGAGCGCTCGCCCAGGATGGCGATGCGGTCGCCCATCTTGATGGCCTCGTCGATGTCGTGGGTCACGAAGACGATGGTCTTCTTCAGCTCGGCCTGCAGGCGCAGGAACTCGTTCTGCAGGCGCTCGCGGGTGATGGGGTCGATGGCGCCGAAGGGCTCGTCCATCAAGAGCACCTCCGGGTCGGCGCCCAGCGCGCGGGCCACGCCGACGCGCTGCGCCTGGCCGCCGGAGAGCTCCTTGGGATAGCGGTTTCGGAAGATGGCCGGATCCATGCCCACCGTATCGAGCAGCTCGTCGACCCGCGCGGTGATGCGGGCCTCGTCCCAACCCAGTAGGCGCGGCACGGTGGCGATGTTCTCGGCGATGGTGCGGTGCGGGAAGAGGCCGATCTGCTGGATGACGTAGCCTATCCGCCGCCGCAGCTTGTCGGCATTGACGTCGGTGACGTCCTCGCCATCGAAGATGATGCGGCCCGACGTGGGCTCGATCATGCGGTTGATCAGGCGCAGCGTGGTCGACTTGCCGCAGCCCGAGGGCCCGACGAGCACCAGGATCTCGCCGCGCAGGATGTCCAGGTTCAAATCCTCGACCGCCGGCACGTCGCTGCCGGGATAGGTCTTGGACACATGGTCCAGGTGGATCAGGGTTTCGCTCATGCTCGAGTCCTTAGGGCTCGGCCAGGACCAAGATGCCTAACCGAGGGCGGTGCTGCGCCGCCGTGTTGGTTCGCTGA
>CAZJWJ010000105.1:0-16965 GCA_964549495.1 uncultured Anaerolineales bacterium
CGGAGTTGTAGGCCAGTCCGCCAGCCTAGCACTTATGTTCTGTCACGCACTGAGGAACAGGGTGACGAGCCCTTTGTCCGAAGACTCCGTCTCATCACGCAGCATGTCGATTGCCGTGTCCAGCTCGAAGCGCCGGAGCAGTGTGCTCTTGCCGGCGCCCGGCGGACCGAGCAGCACCATCGCCGACTCGTCTACGGAGCCCAGTATGGCGCGCAAGTCTTCGAATCGCTCCTCTTGGGCTTGCCAGCGGCCGCCGGTGACCTCTTCACCACGGTCCAGGAGCATGGTCAGCCCTACGAAGCGGCCATCGAGCCGATACTGCGACTGTGACCACTCCGCCACCCGGCCCAGACGATACTCCGTTAGGTTCGCGGACCGGTGCTTCACCAGGGCGGTCAGCTGATCCCGTGTGAGGGTGACCGTTCGCGAGGACTCCTCGTCGCGTAGGACCTCGAGCGTCTCCTGCAAGGCGCGGTCTAAAGGAATCGGCCTTGCCGCCTCTTCGTGTTGGGACTCATCGACGATGATGCGATCGCGGGGATGCAGCGTTCCGGCGGTGCGTAAGGGCGTCTGACGATCGGCAACATCGGACACGACCAACTGGAACAGCGTCTCCGGTTGGCTCAAGTCCTTGAGCCGATGCGTGCCGAGTTCTCGCAGCCGATGACCCTCGGGGAGGCGCTCGCGCACCAACTGCTGGGTGGCTAGCGAGATCAGGACCTGACCGCCATTCCCGGCTGCCTCGATTCGTGCGACGCGGTTGACCGGCGGGCCGAAGTAGTCGCCCTCGCGTTCGCTGGCCTCTCCGGTGTGGATTCCCATCCTCGCCCAAAGCTCCGGGAAGCTGGAGTCGAAGGCGGACCAGTCCTCGGCCTGAAGCGCCGCCTGCGCGCGGGCCGCGGCGCGGAGGGCCGCATCCGCGCGTGCGAAGGCGGCACAGAAGGCGTCACCGATGGTCTTGAAGACGAAGCCACCTTCAGATTCGATGGCCGCTCGCAGAATTCCATCGTGTCGCAGCAAGGCCTGCTCCATCGCGCCGGGGTGCTCGTCCCAGAGGCGCGTGGAGCCCTCGATGTCGGTAAAGAGGAAGGTGACCGTCCCGCTGGGCGGTGGTGTGCTGGTCGTCATGCGCGGCTCGGCTGTCCCCGGTGCTGGTGCTTGGGTCGGGCCAATGGTATCACGCCTATGGCCCCATCCTGGCACATCGTCTACAATGCCGAGCGTTCGGGTTCCGGATCGAGGCCCAACACAGTGCTTGCCGAAGCCAGCGTGCTCCGGCCATCGAGACCCAAGGGAGCGCCCTGATGATCAGTCGTCCTCGTCTTGCAGTCCTAGCCTTCTCCGCTGCCTTGCTCGCCGCGGGCTTTGCGATGCTGCTGCCCGGTCGGGGTAGCGCTGCCGTGATCCCCGCCTGCGGTCCGACCATCATCGGCACGCCGAACGTGCTCTATACCGCGGGCACGACGCTGACCCACGGCACCCAGCGCGAATTGCGCTGCAGCACCGAGGCCGGCAAGACCTATGACCTGGTCTTGAACTACACGACCGGTGCCGCCACACCCTACGACATCTCGAACTACGTCGGACTCCAGCTCTATCGGGACAATGGCCTCGCCGTCCAGTTCTTGGCCAACAGCATGCCTTCCGGTGTGGGCCAAGAGACCCTGCGCTGGACGTCCAACGGCAATGAGACTTGGTACATCAAGGTCGAGAACCTGGCGCAGAGTGGAACCTACGATACGGAAATCGGTCTCAATGCCGTGTTGCCCGGTGGTGGGGAGGGAAACTAGCTCGACAGCGGATGAGCTAGAGACAAGCTCCATCGGTCGCTACACCGTACTGGCTGAAGCAGAAGGGTCGATTCGGCCCTTCAGGAAGCACAAACGCGAGCCCGGACTCTCTCACGAGCCGGGCTCGCATCTCATCCTCGTCGCCCGTCACGCGCTCGGTAGCTTGCGGGTTGTGCGCCCTGGATTCGGTTGATGCCCCGCAACTTCCAGCTCCTGATCGACCAGCTGGCCACCTGCAAGCGCCGTTACGCGCTGGGCATGGTGGCGCTGGCGGTGGCCGACTCCGGTCAGCTGGCCAGCGCCTACCTGGTGGGCCGGGTCATCGATGCCTTGCGCGATGGGCTGGCCGATCCGGGGCTGGTGGCGCGCTACGCGGCCGGCATCCTGGCCGCCGGCGGGGCGGTGGCGCTGGCGCGCTTCGGGTGGCGGCACATGATCTTCGGCAGCTCGCGGATCATCGAGCGGCGGCTGCGGCAGCGGCTGCACGACCACCTGCTCTCGCTCTCGCCGCGCTTCTATCTGGAGCGCAAGGTGGGCGAGCTGATGGCCCACGCCACCAATGACGTGCAAGCGGTGCAGCTGGCGGCGGCCAACGGCATGATGTCGGCCCTGGATGCCGGCCTGGTGATAGTCGGCGCGCTGGCCATGATGGGCCTGACGGTCGACTGGGGCCTGACTTTGGTGGCCATGGCGCCCCTGCTCTTGCTCACGCCGATGACCTTGGTCCTGGGCCGGCGCCTTCACGCCAGCTTCGGCTCGGTGCAGGCCGGCTTCGCGGTGCTCTCCGACCAGGTGCAGGAGAACGTGGCCGGGGTGCGCGTGGTCAAGGGCTTTGCCCAGGAGCCGGTGCAGGCCGCGCGCTTCGAGGCGGCCAATACCGACTATCGCGACCGCTACGGCCGCATGTTGCGCTACGATCGGGCCTTCGAGCCCTTGATTGGCCTCTTGATCGGCGCCAGCTTCGCCATCGGCCTGGGCTACGGCGGCCTGCTGGTGGTCGAAGGCCAGATCTCGCTGGGCAGCTACGTGGCCTTCAACACCTTCTTGAACATGCTGGCCTGGCCGATGATGGCGCTGGGCTTCATGACCAACCACTTCCAGCGGGCCATGGCCTCGCTGGGCCGATTGCAGGCGCTCTTCGACATCGAGCCGGAAATCGCCGACGCGCCGGGAGCGCGAGCCCTGCCCGAGCCTCGCGGTCAGCTCGAGCTCCGCGGTCTGAGCTTTCGCTACGCGCCCCATCTGCCGCTGGCGCTCGACGGGGTCGACCTGGACCTGCCGGCCGGCGGAACGGTCGGCATCGTCGGGCGCACCGGCAGCGGCAAGTCGACCCTGGCCGGCCTGCTCCTGCGCCAGTTCGAGCCGCCGGAGGGGCAGATCCTGCTCGATGGCATCGACATCCGTCGGCTGCGCCTGGCCGACCTGCGACGGGCCATCGCCATGGTGCCCCAGGAAGCCTTCCTCTTCTCGACCACCATCGCCCAGAACATCGCCTTCGCCCCCGAGGTGGATGGCGAGGACCGCGACGCCATCGAGGCCGCGGCGCGCCTGGCCGGGGTGGACGGCGACATCCGGGACTTCCCGGCCGGCTACGAGACCCTGCTGGGCGAGCGCGGCGTCACCCTTTCCGGCGGCCAGCGCCAGCGGGTCAGCCTGGCGCGGGCGCTCCTGCGCGACGCGCCGGTGCTGGTCCTGGACGATGCCCTCTCGGCGGTGGACACCGAGACCGAGGCGCGCATCCTCTCCGCCCTGCGCGAGCACACGCGAGCCCGGACCACCGTCATCGTCTCGCACCGCGTCTCGGCGGTGCAGCACGCCGACCAGATCCTGGTGCTGGAGGAGGGCCGGGTGGTCGAGCGCGGCCGGCACGCGGAGCTGGTGGCGCGGGACGGATTCTATGCCGGCCTGCATCGCCGCCAACAGCTGGACCTGGCGATGATCGCCGCCGGCGGCGAGGCCCTCGATCCCAGCGAGCGGGCGCGATGAGCGGCTTCGATCCCCACGAGGAGAGCGATCGCCCATCGGGCGCCGATCGCCAGCTCCTGGCCTGGGTCCTACGCTACGCCCGGCCCCACGCCCGCGCCCTGACCGCCTGCTTGGTCCTGCTGCTGGGCGCGGCGGCCCTGGACCTGGTCCAGCCCTATCTGATCAAGCTGGCCATCGACCACGTGATGGCGCCGGAGGCGGCGGAATCGGTCGGGGCCATGCCCGAGCTACCCGGCCTGCCGACGCTGGCTGGCGATCTGCGCTGGCTGGTGGTCGCCTACCTCCTCGCGGTCGTCGGGACCTCGATCCTGCAGTACGCCCAGGGCCTGTGGCTGGGCCTGACCGGCCAGGACATCATCCGCGCCCTGCGGCGCGACCTCTTCGCCCACCTGCAGCAGCTGCACCTGGGCTTCTACGACCGCCAGCCCAGCGGCCGGCTGGTGACGCGGGTGACCAACGACGTCGAGTCGCTCAGCGAGATGTACACCAGCGTGCTGGTGACCCTCTTCCGCGACCTCTTCGTCATCGCCGGCGCCGTCCTGGTGCTGCTCAGCTTGGACGCCCGATTGGCCCTGGTCGCCTTCTCGGTCATGCCCCTGGTGCTGGTCACGGCCCTGATCTTCCAGCGCTTCTCGCGCCGCGCCTGGCGGGCCACCCGGCGCGAATTGGCGCGCATCAACGCCCGCCTGGCCGAGAGCTTCTCGGGGGTGCGCATCATCCAGCTCTTCGACCGCCAATCCAAGAGCAGTCGCGAGTTCGAGGCCATCAATCGGGCCTACTTCGGCGCGACCCTGGACGTGATCCGGGTCTTCGCCATCTTCGGGCCGGTCCTCAACCTCTTGACCAACCTGGCCCTGGCCGGCGTCATCTGGTACGGCGGCCTGCGCGTCCTGGATCAGGCGATGAGCCTGGGCACGCTCTACGCCTTCACCGCCTACCTGCGCCGGCTCTTCGATCCGCTCAACGGTCTGGCCGAGAAGTACAATATCCTCCAGTCGGCCCTGGCCTCGGCCGAACGGATCACGGGCTTGCTGGCGACCGAGCCGGCCATTGTCGATCCGGCCGACGGTCGCGAAGAGATCGACCTGGACGCGCTCCCGGCAGAGACGCCGGCCGTCGAGTTCGAGGACGTCTGGTTCGCCTACGACGCCGAGGACTGGGTGCTGCGCGGCCTCTCCTTCCGGGTGATGCCCGGCGAGACGGTGGGCTTCGTGGGGCATACCGGCGCCGGCAAGACGACCATCATGAGCCTCCTTCCGCGCTTCTACGAGGCCCAGCGCGGGCGCATCCGGGTCTTCGGGCGCGACCTGGCAGACTGGCCGCAGCGATCGCTGCGCCGGCAGGTGGGCAGCGTGATGCAGGACGTCTTCCTCTTCGCCGGTGACATTGCGGGCAACATCGGCCTGGGCGATCCGCGGCTGAGCCGGGCCGATGCCGAGCGCGCGGCCGGCTTGGTGGGGGCCGACCGCTTCGTCGAGCGCCTGCCGGCCGGCTTCGACGAGCCGGTGGTCGAGCGCGGCCAGAGCCTGAGTGCCGGCCAGCGTCAGCTTGTAGCCTTCGCCCGCGCCATGGCCCACGACCCGCCGGTGCTCATCCTCGACGAGGCCACCGCCAGCGTCGACACCGAGACCGAGGAGGCCTTGCAGCAGGCCATCCGCAGCGTCGCCCGCGGCCGCACCACCCTGATCGTCGCCCACCGCCTGGCCACCATCAAGGACGCCGACCGCATCTACGTGATGGACCACGGCCGCATCGTCGAGCAGGGCCGGCACGCCGAGCTGCTGGCAGCCGGCGGCGTCTACGCCCGACTGTGGTCGCTGCAGTTCGAGGGCTTGGAGCGGGAGTAACGTGAGCTGGCACCAATCCGTGCTATGATTGTGAACACCGCAGTATGTACATATATCGATACAGGAGACTACGGTGAGCCAGCTCAACATGCATGTCACGCCGGAGTTCGATGAGGCACTCAGCGAGTACATGCGTCGTGCACGGATTCGAACCAAAGCTGAGGCCATACGGAGGGCTGTCGCGGAGGCCCTGGAGCGACTGCGGTCGCAGGGCGCCGACACCGACTTCTCCAGTTGGATCGGAGCCGCGCTCGAGGCCCCACTCGATCCCGATGCTCGCTTCAAGTCCGACGACGATCTCTGGGACGAGCCTGATGATCGTTGACAGTTCGGTCATCTTGGCGGTCTTCTTCGACGAAGCCCATTCGGTGTGGGCTGCGGCCCAGCTCCAGGCGCATCGGAGAGACTTGCGGATGAGCACCGTGAACCTGGCCGAGTGCTTGATCATTTTCCGCAGCCGCCAGCCGCAGCTCGCTGACGCCTTGGAGCGGCGCCTACTGGATAGCGGAATACGCTTTATGGCGCCTGATGTCGAGCAATCCCGTCTCGCGGCGCATGCGCGACTGCGCTATCCGCTAAACCTCGGCGATTGCTTTGCCTATGCGCTGGCCGTCGCCGAAGATTGCGGCATTCTAGCTATCGATCGGGACTTCAAGTCCGTTGATCGAGTGATTCTGCATCCAGATGGTTCAGACAACGGGTCTCTACCGAGTCGGAGCTGAACCACTGAAACCGCTATACAGCGGCGGTCTATGGGAACTCGATCATCCACTGGGCTCGTGACGCTCTAGCCGATTGCCCTCCGGATCCTCGAAGAAGATCGCACGGCCGGCCGGCACGTCCTGGACCTCACCCACCGAGATGCCTGCCTCGCGCAAGCGCTGGACCCAGCCTTCCAGGTCGTCGACATCGAAGGCCACCAGCACGTGCGAGGCTGGCGGGCCGGTATCCTCGCGTCCCGCCGTAGAAGCGGCGCATGACCGCCAGGTCGAAGACCTCGATGAAGAGGTAGGAGAGGCGAGGCTCGGCGGCCGGTCGAAGTTGCATCGTGGTGGCTCCTACTGGCTCACTGCATCGTCCGCTCGGGAACATTGGTAGCAGGATCGTCGGACGCGAGCCAGGTGGCTTGGCCGCGCGATGGAGGCTGCGACGCACACCAGCGCCCTCGGTCGAGCCTCCACTGCACTGGTGATCGCCCCTGCTATGATCGGGCATCGCCACATACCTCGACCGGCACGATGGATGCCGCTACCAGATTCGAGTCCTTCACGATGACCGACGCCTCCGATCCCCGATCCGATGCCCGCGGCCGCGAGCGCCGCGCCATGGTGCGCGAGCAGTTGCAGCGACGCGGGATCCGTGACCAGGCCGTGCTGGCCGCCTTCGCCGAGGTGCCGCGGCATCGCTTCGTGCCCGAAGCGTGGCAGGCCAGCGCCTATGCCGATCGGCCGCTGGCCATCGGCGGCGGGCAGACGATCAGCCAGCCCTTTGTGGTGGCCGAGATGCTGCAGCTGGCGCGCATCCGGCCAGGCGCACGGGTGCTGGAGGTGGGGACCGGCAGCGGCTACCAGGCGGCCTTGCTGGTGGCGATGGGCGCCGAGGTCTTCGGCATCGAGCGCCTGCCGGCCCTGTCGCGCCGTGCCGAGGCACGTCTGGCCGAGCTGGGCTATGGCTCGGTGCAGCTGCGGGTGGGCGATGGGACGCTGGGCTGGCCCGAAGCCGCGCCCTTCGAGGCCATCGTGGTCGGCGCCGGCAGCCCGGCCGATCCGCCGGCGCCCTTGCTCGAACAGCTGGCCGAGGGTGGCCGGCTGGTTATCCCGCTGGCCGAAGGGGATCACCAGGTCCTGACCGTCATCGTCCGCGAAGCGGATGGCTACCGCCGCGAGCGCCACGAGCCCTGCGCCTTCGTGCCCCTGATCGGCCAGCACGGCTGGCGGGAACGGCGCTGAGCGAGCGTAAGGAAGCGGCGCCGCGGGCCATCCGGATGCAGCACGGTCGTGCGCGATAACATCCGGCTAACACCTCGATTACAGATCCCTTGCCTTCGACTCATTTGAAACGAGGCCGCAAGGGATACGCTTTGCCGCCCGCGATGGTCGTCCTGTCGCGGGCGCCCCACACCGCGTCGATCGCAGAAGGAGAGAGAGACAGAAATGAAGCGCTTGCGCGAGACCTTGCTGAGCATGCTCGTCGCCCTGGCCGTGGTCGGCATGGCCGGCTGCGGAGGGGACGAGGCCGCCGAGGACGCGGCCGCACCCGAGGCCGAGCAGGCCGAGGATGCCGGCGACATGGCGGACGAGGAGGACTCCGATATGGAGGATGCCGAGTCCGACGAGATCTCCGACGACGACATGTCCGACGAGGATGGCATGACGGGCGAAGAGGATATGGACGAGGACGGTGAAGACGAGACCGACATGGAAGACGACATGTCGGACGAGGAAGACACCGACGACGAGGCCATGGACGATGACCTGTCCGATGCCATGGGCGCCATGGCCAAGCTGAACCTCAACACCGCTACCGAGGACGAGCTGGCGACGGTGCCGGATGCCGGCGAGCGCATGGTGCGCGAGTTCCTCGAGTACCGGCCCTACGTCAGTATCACCCAGTTCCGCCAGGAGATGAGCAAGTACATCGACGACGCGCAGATCGCGGCCTACGAGGAGCACCTCTTCGTGCCGGTCAGCCCCGACGAGTCGGACGAGGCGACGCTGATGCAGCTGCCCGGCGTGGATGCCGACATCGCCGCCGAATTGGCCGCCGGCCGGCCCTACGGCTCCGACGAGGCCTTCCTGGCCGCGCTGGCCGAGCTGGTCGGTGACGAGGATGCCGCCGCCGCGGCCGCATACCTGGCCGCACCGTGAACCAAGCCCAGGCGGCGGGCCGGCTGCGGCGCTTCCTGCTCTGGCTGACGGCCGGCTCCTGCCTGGCCATCCCGGCCGAGCTGCTGCTCAGCGAGCACTTCGAGGAGCCGCTGCAGATCCTGCCCTTCGCGCTCTGCGCGCTGGGCCTTCTCGCGGCCGCCTGGGTCCTGTGGAGGCCGAGCAGGTCCGCCCTGCTCGGCCTCCGCGCCAGCATGGTCCTCCTGGCCCTGGGCGGTGCCTGGGGCAGCTGGGCCCACCTGCAGGGCAACATCGAGCTCGAGCTGGAGATCCGACCGACCGAGGGCTTGTCCGACGTCATCGTCGATGCGCTGATGGGCGCCAGCCCGCTCTTGGCCCCCGGCGCGATGATCCTGGTGGCCGCCATCGCCATCGTGGCCACCTACCAACATCCCGTATTGAACCCCGAATCTGAACACCCGTACTCGAGGAGCATCGATCATGAACAGCCGCAAGACTCTGGGAATCATCGCCGCCGTCGCCGCGTTGGCCATCGCCATCGTCGGCTGGTCCTTCTTCAAGCCGCCCGAGGAAGCCAGCGGGCCCATCGAGTCCCAGCCGGTCAGCCTGGGCCAGCCGATGGAGATCGTGGCCGGAGACGAGGGCGCGATGGACGCGATGACCGACGACGACGCGAGCGCCGAAGATGCCAGCACCGGCTATCCGGCGCCGGCCGAGGGTGAGGCCGCGGACCTCGTCCAGGACCAGGATCCGGCCTCGGACGAGAGCGGCGTCGTGGGCGGCGAATCGGATGCCGCCGGTGCCTCGGACGACGCGATCGCGCCCTCTGCCGGCCCGACCGTCTTCGAGATCCTGCCCGGCGCCTCGGTGGCCCGCTTCGAGATCGACGAGGTCCTTCGCGGCACGCCGACCCACGTGGTGGGCACGACCGACCAGGTGGCCGGCCAGATCGCCTTGGACCCGGCGGATACCAGCAGCGCCCAGGTGGGCGAGATCCTGGTCAACATGCGCACGCTGGCCACCGACAGCGAGTTCCGCAACCGGGCCATCAAGAACAAGATCCTGCTGACCGACCAGTACGAGTTCGTGCGCTTCAGGCCCACGCAGGTGACCGGTCTACCGGCCAGCCTGGCCGAAGGACAGGCGGTCCCATTCCAGATCAGCGGGGACTTGGAGATCGTCGGCGCGGTGCTGCCGGCCACCTTCGAGGGCCAGGTGGTCTTGACCGCGCCGAATCGCCTGGAAGGCAGCGCCTCGCTGACCATCCTCTACGCCGACTATGGCCTGACCATCCCGGCCTCGCAGTCGGTCGACGCGGTCGAGGACGATCTGATCCTGGCCTTGGACTTCGTGGCCGAGGCCGGTTCCTAGCGGCTAGGCCGGCTCGGCCTCCAGGCGCTTCTTCTTCTCCATCTTCTGGCGCTTGTCGGCGTCCAGCTCGCGCTTGCGCAGGCGGATGGCCTTGGGCGTCACCTCGACCAGGTCCTCGGGCCCGATGTACTCGATGGCATCGTCCAGGCTGAGCTGCTCGGGCGGGGTGAGGGTGATGCCCTCCTCGGCGAAGGACTTGCGGTGGTTGGTGACGTGCTTGCGCTTGCAGACGTTGACCACCAAATCGCCCTCGCGGGCGCGCCGGCCGACGATCTGGCCGGCATAGACCTCGGTGCCCGGGCCGATGAAGAGCGCGCCGCGCTCCTGGACCATGTTCAGGGCGTAGCTGGTGGTCGTGCCGCTCTCGTGGGCCACCAAGGAGCCGCGGTCGCGGGTCTCCAACTCGCCGGCCCAGGGCCCGTAGCCGTCGAAGAGCGAGTGCATCACGCCCGTGCCGCGGGTGAGGGTGAGGAAGCGGCTGCGAAAGCCCAAGAGGCCGCGCATGGGCATGCGGTAGCGCAGGCTCATCGCGCCGTCGCCGGAGGGCTCCATGGCCAGCATCTCGCTCTTGCGCCGCCCAAGCATCTCGACCACCGGTCCCATGTAGGCCTCGTCGACCTCGATGAACACCTCTTCGTAGGGCTCCTCGAGGCCGCCCTCGCCCTGGCGCGTGATGACCTCCGGCGCGCCGACGGCCAGCTCGTAGCCCTCGCGGCGCATGGTCTCGACCAGGATGGCAAGGTGCAATTCGCCGCGGCCACTGACCAAGAAGCTGTCGCCGGTCTCGCCCGGCTCGACGCGCAGGGCCACGTTGCGCTCGAGCTCGCGCTCCAGGCGCTCGGCCAGGACGCGGCTGGTGATGTGATCGCCCTCGCGGCCGGCCATCGGGCTGGTGTTGACCTGGATGGTCATCCGCAGCGTCGGCTCCTCGACCAGGATGGGCGGCAGCGCATCGGGCGCCTCGACGTCGGCCAGGGTCTCGCCGATGGCCACGTCGGGTAGACCGCTGAGGGCCACGATCTCGCCGGCCTCGGCAGCGTCCACCGCGTGCCGGCCCAGATTCTCGAAGACGAAGAGCTCGGCCACCTTGGCCTTGCGCGGCGCCGCGTCCGGCATCAGGATCGCAATCTCCTGGCCCTTGGCGATGCGGCCGCGGCGGATGCGCCCGATGGCGATCCGGCCCTTGTAGTCATCGTAGTCCAGCGTGGTTACCAGGATCTGCAAGGGACCGTCGAGATCGGCCACGGGAGCCGGCAAGCCCAGGATGGTCTCGAAGAGCGGGTCCAGGCTCTCGCCGACCTTGTCGGCTTCCAGGCTGGCCGTGCCGGCCAGCGCCCGGGTGTAGACCACCGGGAAGTGGGCCTGCTCGTCGTCGGCGCCCAGGTCGATGAACAGGTCGAAGGTCTGGTCGACCACCCAATCCGGCCGGGCCGCGTCGCGGTCCATCTTGTTGACCACCACCACCGCCTGCAGGCCCAACTCGAGGGCCTTTCGCAAAACGAATCGCGTCTGCGGCATGGGGCCCTCGACGGCATCGACCAGGAGCAGCACGCCGTCGGCCATGTTGAGCACCCGCTCGACCTCGCCGCCGAAGTCGGCGTGGCCGGGCGTGTCGAGGATGTTGACCTTCACCTCCCCGACCCGGATCGCGGTGTTCTTGGCCAGGATGGTGATGCCGCGCTCGCGCTCCAGGTCGTTGGAGTCCATCACGCGCTCGCGCACGCTCTGGTTGGCGTGGAAGACCTCCGCCTGGTGCAGCATGGCATCGACCAGGCTGGTCTTGCCGTGGTCGACGTGGGCGATGATGGCGATGTTGCGGATGTCGGTGCGTCGCATGGCGGGCGGGCCTCGGTGCGCTGCCTTCCGGCCGGCGGAAGGCTCGTCGGTCAACCCTGTAAGGATAGCCCAACGGGCGGATGGCTGGAGAATCGCGCCATCATCCTGCGTCCCCGGCGCGTCGCGCGATCACCTGCCACCAGGCCAAGCAGACCAGGTCCATGAAGACGACCGTGCCCAGACGGGCGTCGAGTCCAGGCCCAGGAAGTCGACGATCAAGGCCGGCATGGCGACCATCTCCAGGCCGGCGATGGTGGTCACGACCGCGTCGAAGCGGACGATGGTGCGCAGGTGCCGCGCGAAGCGGTCTCCGATGTCGTCCGACCCGGAGATCGCGATGGAGGTCGTTGCATTCAGGTTTCGATGTCTCCTCGGATAATGGGGTCTCCTGCCATTTCCGTGAGACCGGTCCCACAGAAATGGCAGGAGTGCCGTGAAAGTCACCTCGGGGAGCGGCACGCCAAACTCGGACCGCAAGGCGTATCGACGGGCTTCGAGCAGGATCGTATCCGCCCCGTTTCCCGCTGGGCAGCCACCCATCGGGCGGTCCGTGTTGGCGGCGTGAATCGCGTCCACCAGCGAACAGGTGGGGCCCACGGGGATGGCCGCGGCGTTGGTCGAGCGCGTAGTCGGAAGGTGTAGCAAAGCGAGCGACAGAACCACGGTCGCCAACGAGAGACCGACAGCTCGAGACAGACCTCGTGAAAAACCGATTGAGCGACGTCCGTCGGAAGCTGCGGAGCTTGCGAGAAGAGGCCAATCCATGACGTAATCCTGATGGTGCCGTGTTGATGTCCTGCAGGGCTGGAAGGACAGCTCGAGGGCTGCTCGTCGGCCCTGCCCGAAAACTCTAGGGTAAAGGACGATGAAGCTCCACTAGGTGTTGTGGTCAACACGGCCACGCGGCGCCAGGTTGGCCATTTCCGACGGTTCGAGTCGCTTGCAGAGCGAGGGGTTGCAGCGTCTGTTAAAATCCCAATCGCAGGTGGGATACACAATGGAGACGCAGACATGCATGCACTGCAAGCAACGATCACCGAGCGAGGACAGGTCACCATTCCCGCCGCTGTCCGGCGGCTGCTCGGGGTGGGGCCGAAGGACAAGATCGTTTTCGAGATCGAAGAGTCGGGTACCGTTCGATTGGTCCCGATGCGCTATACCGTGGCTTCGGCCTACGGTGCCGTCGAGCCCATCGGTCGCGAGGATGATCTCGATGCCGTCTCTCGAGAGGCTCGCGAGGCTCGAGCCGAGAGGCGGGTCCGCTAGGCCTGTCGACACCGACTTCGATCCCCTGCCAGACGTGGTGCAATTGGATGAGCATCTACGTTCGGACCCGATACCGGAGGATGGTGACGGCACCGGCACGACGGCTTCCGATCGGCTCCAGGTCGATTTTGGGCAGGTCCGGCGCGGCGAAGCGGGTGCCGTCGCCGAGCAGGACCGGAACGAGGTAGATCAGGATCTCGTCGACGAGGCCTCGCTGCAGGCATTGGCCGGCCACGTCGGCGCCGAGGATCTCCAGGTTCTTCCCGCCCGCGGCCGCCAGCGCCGTCTCTACCGCGTCGCCGATGTCTCCGGTGAGCACCGTCACGCCCGGATCCGGTGGGTCGGGCGGTCTGTGGGTGAGGAGGAAGGTGGGGCCGGAGAAGGGATAGTCCACCGTGCTCGGATCCTCGGCCTGCATCCGCTTGCCGACCTCGTAGGTCCGCCGGCCGACCAGCATGGCGCCGGTGGCCGCCGCGAACTCCGCCGAGACCTCCGGCGCCCCGAAGTCGAAGATCCAATCCATCGCGTCGCCGGGAGCGGCGATGAAGCCGTCCAGCGACATCGACCGATTCACGACGACCTTGCCGCCCTTGGTCCTGTCCCGCATCGACTGTCCCATCTTGACCGCTCCTGGGGTGATTGATCATCATGCTGCGCGCTGGTTGCCTACGATGGTCAGGTGCTGATGATACCCCCACGATGTCTGTCGGATCGCCTCTGAGCTAGGAGGTCCTCGAGCTCGTTCGGGAGAGCCGGCGAGAAGCTTGGCCGACATGTGGGTCACAGGGGGATCCAGGAGTGGATGCGATGGAGGAGACGAAGCAAGCGCTGATCGACCTGCTGGGCGGATTGGGTGCCGCGTCGCGATTCTGTGCCTCGGGCGCGCTGTCGCCCGTACTGCCTGGCCTCTCGGTCGAGGGTGTCGGGGAGATCGGCCTGCCGGTCGCCGCGCAGCAGGCGAGGCTGCTGATCGAGCAGGCCGAGCAAGCCCCCTACGGTCGTGGCGAGGAGACGATCGTCGATACCGACGTGCGACGGGTCTGGCAGATCGGGCCGGAGCGTCTTCGCATCGCCAACCCGACCTGGGAGTCCCTGCTCGCCGACATCGTCGAGTCGATCAAGCAGCGATTCGGTATCGCTCGAGCGGTGTCGCCGCGGCTGTACAAGCTTCTCTGCTACGAGGAGGGCAGCTTCTTCGCGCCCCACAAGGATAGCGAGAAGGAAGCCGGCATGTTCGCCACGCTGGTGATCTGCTTGCCATCGCAACATTCGGGCGGGGCGCTGGTGGTTCGGCACGATGGCATGGAAGAGCGGATCGAGTTCGACGAAGCTGCCGGTGGCTACCAGATCCAGTACGCGGCCTTCTACGCGGACTGCGAGCACGAGGTCGAGCCGGTGACCAGCGGCCATCGGATCTGCCTGGTCTACAATTTGTCGATGAAGGCGAGCCGGCGGGCACTCGAAGCGCCACGGCACAGGGATGAGGTCGATCGAGCGGCTGGCTTGCTGACCGCCCTCTTCGAGGACGAGGAAGAGGCCTTCGAGCAGATCGTCGTCCCGCTGGCCCACGAGTACAGCCAGGAGTCGCTGCGTCCGGAACTGCTGAAAGGCGTCGATCGAAGCGCTTTCGAGGTCATGGCTCGCGCTGCGAGGAGCGCGGATTGCCAGCTCCATCTTGCGCTCTTGGAGTTCTACCAATCCGGGGCGCCGGAGTATGATGGCTGGTTCGAGGGTCGTCGCCGCGGTCGATACGGCTACGAATACGACGAACCGGACTACAGCACGGCCGATATCGAGGAACTGTTCGAGGAGCGTTGGGCGCTGGTCCACTGGGTCGATCTCGAGGGAAGGGTCAGGGACTTCGGCGAGATGGACCTGGAACCCGAGGACATCCTCAGCGCCCCCGGCTTCGAGTTGCCGGACCGGCAAGAGTCCTTTGGGCCCACGGGCAACGATGGCGTCACGATCGAACGTTGGTATCGGACGGCCGTCCTGGTTCTGTGGCCGCGCTGGGCCCGTTTCCGGATCCTCACCCACCAGGGTCAGTCGGTCGGCGTGCCCTTGTTGGCCGAGATGCTGGAGGCCAGCGAACATCCCGCGGCCGATGCCGATTGCCGGCACTTCGCGCAGTCCATCATCGAGTCCTGGCGGTTCTCGGCAGTTCGATTCGCCGAGCGCTGGGACTCGGTCACGGCCGAGATGCTCGACTGCCTGGCCGAGATCCGGAACCTGGATCTGGCGCGTGCCTTCATCGATCGGGTGATGGCCCGGGACTACGAGGCCGACGTCGGTCCCGCGCTGCGCGCGCTCTGCGATGGGTTGGGCTGGGCGGAGCTCGAGGACCCGTTGGTGACCTTCGTCGATGTCCAGACGGAGATCGAGAAGCCGGGCGACCTGTCGGCCTTGGCCAGCATCCTAGACGCGCTCTGTGCGCCGGCGGAGAGCACGAATGTCGCGCGCGTGTCGACATGCAGCGCGATGGCGGCCAAGCTGGAGACGGTGATCCAGCACTGGGACGAGACCGACCCGCCGGACCATTGGGGGCGCGAACGCAATCTACGCCGCGAGGGAGTCTTGACGCCCCTGCACCGCGCGCTGATGGCGATCGGGGAGGAAGAACGGCTCGAGACGATCTTCGAGCGCATCCGCGGGCAGCCGGCGCGCTACGATCTCCACTCCGTGCTGATCCCGGCCGCGCGAGAGATCTTCGCTACAGGTCCGGCGACCGGGCCCGGTCGGATGCTGCTCGGACATTGCTTGCGCGAGCTGGAGGCGCGTACGGCCGAACCCATCCCGGAACCGACCGACTGGGCCCGGCCGGCCGCCATCGGCTGCGATTGCCAGGACTGCGAGGCGCTGGAGGCCTTCTTGCGCGATCCCGATGCCAAAGTGGGTCGCTTCCGTGTCAACAAGGATCGTCGGGCGCACCTCCATCGGACGATCGAGCACTACGGCTTCGACAGCGACCACGTCACCGAACGCAAGGGCAGTCCCTACACCTTGGTCTGCACCAAGAATCGCAACTCCTACGAGCGCGCCAAACGGCAGTTTGCCGAGGACCAGAGGCTGATGGCGGAGTTGCGCGGACTCGCGGCTGAGGTTGGTTCGATCGATCTCGATGTCCCTACAGCGTGAAGACTCGGACCAGAGCCTCGATAGGTACGGGGCGCAGCTTGGCTGCGCCGCCACGGCTGCGTACAATGTGTACACAAATTCGACCAATTGCGTTCGCTGGAGGATGGCATGGCGATTCGTACCGCTGTTCGCGAACTGCGTCGCAACCTATCCGACCTCATCGGGCGGGTCCACTACTCCGACGAGACCGTGATCATCGAGCGTTTTGGCAAGCCCATGGTCGCGATGATTCCGCTCGATCTCTACGAGCGCATGGTCGAAGAGCGGGAAGCGCGCTTTGCGGTCGTGGATCGATTGCGGGATCGCTTGCCCGACCTGTCTCCAGACGAAGTGGAGCAAGATGTCCGAGCGGCGGTCGAGGCGGTGCGGACATCGGCTGACGCTTGATGTTGCGCGTCGTCCTCGACACCAACGTATTCGTCAGCAGCTTGCTCGTCAAAACAGGCCAGCTGGCACAGGTCATCGATGCCTGGCGTGAGAGGCAGTACCTGCTACTGGTCTCACCGCCGATCATGGCCGAGATCGCAAACACCCTGAGCTACCCGAGGAACCGGCGGAAGTACGGTATCACCGATAGGGATGTGAGGGACCTGCTCGACTTGCTCGAGCACGAAGCCTTGGTCGTTCCGGGAATCGCCGATGCATCGGGCGCGATTCCCGATGATCCCGACGACGAATCCGTGCTCGCCTGTGCCGTGGATGGCGAAGCGGACATCATCGTCAGCGGCGACCAGCACTTGCTGACGCTTCAGACCTACGAGGGGATCCGGATCCTCACGGTGCGAGCCTTCATCGACACGCTCGATGCGCCTCGCTAAGGGCTCGTCAATCAGTAAGATGCCCAACCGAGGGCGGTGCTGCGCCGCCGTGTTGGTTCGCTGAGAGGAG